>JANYKW010000200.1 GCA_025358025.1 Bacteroidia bacterium
TTCCGAATTTTTGACAGTGAGACTACATTTGAGTCATAATTAATATTTGTCTCACCTAATACTTAAAATTATGAATATCATCCATGATCCAAATGAACCGGTCTTCGAAGGAAGAGTGAAAAGACACCATGGTTCTGACTCAAGAGTTTTCCTTGGTGTACTTTTTGTTGCCATCGGTGCGCTGCTGATACTTGAGAATCTTGATTTGCTCTCATACGACCTCTCTCATATTCTGATCAGCTGGCCGATGTTGCTGATCGTAATTGGAATCTTCAACCTGAACCGCAAAGCAGGTTCGGCCGGATTCATCTTAATTGGAATCGGCACCTTTTTTTTACTGCCAAGAATATTTGACGTTCCGGATCACTTCTTCCGCAATTTTTGGCCAGCCATTCTTGTAGTTATTGGTATCATTTTTATACTTCAATGGAAAAGAAAGCCTGGTTTGGCACCTTTCAGCTCAACAACAGATAACAGAGACATCCTGGATGAGACCGCCATCTTTGGCGGACGGAATATGTCGCTGGTTTCTGAACAATTTAAAGGTGGCAAGATCACCTCTATCTTTGGCGGATCAAAAATCAACCTGCTCTATTGCAAACCGGTAGATGGATGTGTCATCGATGTTGCAACAATCTTCGGAGGGACTAAAATCATTGTTCCAGAAAACTGGAATGTGAAAACTGAAGTAGTTTCTATCTTCGGAGGCTTTGAGGACAAGCGCGGAAACTCTGTTATTTCGAGGGTAGATCAGTCAAAAGTAGTTGTCATAAAAGGAGTTGCGATCTTTGGTGGCGGTGAGATTACTTCGATGCCATAATTGTAGAAGATGGAGCAGACCAATGCATTAAGCAGATATTCCCTGTTATCTTATTGGACGGTCCCAGTCTTGCTGGGGGTCTTACAAGCAAGTTTTAATCTTTATTTCGAAATCCTCCCATGGGGGATTTCGTTGGTAGACGGAGCTATCTTTGGCTTCCTCCTGGGCGCATTCGGCATGGCAGTATGGTTTGTTGTGAGATACAACAGTCCGGATGGAAAACCTTTTGCCCAGTTGCTGTCGACCCATCTTGCTTCGGCTGCCATTCTATCACTTGCCTGGGTTTACAGCGCATCATTTATAACACGAACCTTACTGCCGGCTCCGGAATACCTTGTTTACCTGGACAATAACCTCCCTAACAGGATCTTTGCAGGGTTCGTTTTTTACATCCTCATGGCCACGGTCTTTTACCTCTACATATTCTACCGCAAAAATCGGGAGAAAATTGATCGGGAGAACGAGTTAAAGCAAGAGGTAAGGGAAGCCGTACTAAGCGCGCTGAAGTCGCAGATCAATCCCCATTTTCTTTTCAACAGTCTGAATTCTATCGCCTCTCTTACCCTCTCAAATCCGGAAAAGGCGCATGAAATGGTGATTGCTCTTTCTGATTTTATGCGTTATTCCCTTCGTAAACAACACAGCGAAATGGTTGTACTTGAAGAGGAGATCAACCACATTGGCCTCTATCTCCAGATTGAGAAAATTCGTTTTGGAGATAAAATGGTTTATTCTTTTCAGGTTACACCCGAGTGTCTTAATTGTCAGATTCCAACCCTTTTACTACAACCTCTTTTTGAAAACGCGGTAAAATATGGTGTTTATGAAGCATCGGAAACGGTGGAAATTTCGCTGAAAGCAAGCAAAGAGAAAGACCATATTGTGCTGACCCTTGCCAACAACTTCGACAAGGAAGCAGCTCCGGTAAGGGGAGAAGGAATCGGTCTGAAAAACGTTCAGGAACGGTTGCGATTGGTTTACAACAGCAACAATCTGATGCAGATTAAAGATGAGGATGGAAAATTCGTAGTAACAGTTTATCTGCCATGCGAAAAAGAGACTTGAGATATGAGACATGAGATATGAGATATGAGACATGAGATATGAGATATGAGATATGAGATTAATTTCAGGCAATTATAAATGAACAAGATTAAAGTACTTATCATTGATGATGAACAACTCGCCAGAGATCTTCTGAAAAATTATCTTGCGAAAGACCCGAGGTTTGAAATCGCAGGTGAATGCAGCAATGGATTTGAAGGGGTACTGGCCATACAGGAGCTAAAACCTGATCTGGTATTTCTGGATATCCAGATGCCGAAGATCACAGGATTTGAGATGCTTGAACTTCTGAATGAACCACCCGTAATTATTTTTTCCACGGCATACGAAGAGTTTGCCATCCGGGCTTTTGAAGCGAATGCTGTTGACTATTTATTAAAGCCCTATCCGCTCGAAAGGGTTCAAATAGCTTTAGAAAAAGCATTAAAACGCATTCAGTCCGGTACCGGAAACCGGGAAGAACTTGAAAATTTAAGCCATACACACGAAGAGAGCAGCGGTCTGCTCACCAGAATTGTCATAAAATCAGGATCGAAAATCAGGATCATTCCGGTCGAAACGATCGACTATCTCGAATCGGAGGATGATTTTGTGATGATCTATTGCAGAGATGGTCGCTTCCTGAAGCAGAAAACAATGAAATATTTTGAGAATCACCTGGACCCAAAAAAATTCATCCGCATACACCGATCTTGTATCGTAAACACTTTACAACTGGCAGAAATTCAACAATACGGAAAAGAGTCGTGGATACTTTTGACCAAACAAGGTGCAAAATTGAAAATTAGCAAGTCAGGTTATCTGACTCTGAAACAGTTTCTTACTAACGATACGGATGGTTTGTAAAACCTGAGAAAAAAAAGACCGGACAGAACCGGTTTTTTTATTTTAAAATGTTGGCAGAATTCTATTCTTTTGCATCAGGGCACTTTGCAAGCAATTCATGTTTATCAAAGACAACATATTTTCGGATCTCCTGGCGAATATCAATCCATATCTCTTGTGGATTGGCATTTTTGTGTCATTTTCTTTCGTTTTGTGGGGTTTGATCAGCCTGGTAAAAAGGATGAAGACTTCCCCGACAAAAGGAAGAAAACTTACGCTGAAGGAGCGGGTGAGCCGAAGGATGGTTCAAATTGTCATCGCCGGCGACAAGAGAAGACGACCCGACTACGTGACGATGTCTCTCAGGAATTATGGAATCCGGCCAGTCGATCTGCATGCGCCCCATCTTATTTTTAAAAGATGGAACAGCGAACGCAAATTCAGGATCAACTCCTTCGGTGGTGTGGACGATTTCCCGATGTGGCTGGAACCCGGTTATGAAGCCACCTATCAAATTTCGCTGAATCAGTTTTATGATCGTATCCCGGCTTTGCGCAGAGCCTGCAGGTTAAGTGCAGAAATCAGGGAGGTCTCCGGGAAAAAATTTATGAGCCCAACCATCAGAATTAAACTGATATAAGCATGAGAAACTGGACTTTTAAAAATGCTGACTTCAACGGGTTTCCCGCTTACAACGGGACTGATCTGGGTGTAATCTGGTCGAAGGATCAATTGACTGTCAGGATATGGGCTCCAACAGCATTGGAGGTGATTTTCAGGTTGTATCATGCGGCTGAATCAATTTTGTCTGAAAAGATCGTCCTGCTAAACAAATCGGTGTCAGGCACCTGGTTTGCTTCGCTGGCCGGAGACTTTGCAGGTTTTCTATATACTTTTCAGGTTCGGGACGAAAAAGGGTGGCTTAATGAATGCCCCGATATAGGTGCAAAAGCCACCGGAGTAAATGGGATGAGAGGGATGATTCTGAACCCTGCACTGACGCATCCTGATAAGTGGGGCAGCGACATGCGCTGTGCCATCATCCAGCCCACTGATATGATACTTTATGAGTTACATATCCGCGATTTTTCTATTTCTCCGGATTCCGGTATCGTGCACAAGGGAAAATATCTCGGACTCACCGAAACTGGTACCACAACCCCTGACGGGCAAACAACAGGGCTTAATCACCTGAAGGAACTCGGCATTACGCACGTTCATCTTTTACCGATTGCCGATTTTTATACCATAGATGAAACTTCATCAACCCCACAATACAACTGGGGGTATGATCCACTTAACTTCAATACGCCTGAGGGTTGGTACGCTTCAAATCCTTACGATGGATATACCCGGATCAGAGAGGTGAAAAAAGTGGTCCAGACGCTTCATGAGCAAGGACTGGGAGTTGTCATGGATGTTGTATATAACCATTCCGGTTTAATTTTCGATTCGTGGTTTAACCAGTTCGTTCCAGGGTATTATTACCGGCAGAGAGAAGACGGGACCCTGTCTGACGCAAGTGGCTGCGGCAATGAACTTGCTTCAGAACGGGCAATGGTAAGGAAATTCATTGTTGAATCAGTGGCATACTGGGCTGAAGAATACCACATGGATGGTTTCAGGTTTGATCTGATGGGTATTCTGGATATTGAAACAATGAACCAGATTCGCAGCCGTCTTGATCAGATCGATCCCAATATATTTATTTACGGCGAAGGATGGATTGCAGCCGAATCACCCCTGGCCGAGAATCTTCGTGCCACCAAACTAAATACCATCAAGCTGGACCGAATTGCTTCTTTTTGCGACGACATGCGCGATGGTCTTAAAGGATCTCCGTTTAATCGTTTTAGTCATGGTTTTATCAGCGGATTGACCTTGCGGGAGGAGAATATCAAATTTGCCATCACCGGAGCGATCGACCATCCGCAGATATTTTACGATTACGTCGATTCTTCCCGACAACCCTGGGCCATGAGCCCGGCGCAATGTGTCAATTATGTCTCCTGTCACGATAACTACACCCTGTTCGACAAACTGCAATACGCTTGTCCGGAGGCATCCATGAGGGAGATTGAAGGGATGACCAAACTGGCTATTGGCATTATCCTTACTTCTCAAGGGGTACCATTTTTACATTCCGGAATGGAGATGCACCGCTCCAAGAGAGGACATCACGACTCTTACCGTTCGCCTGACGATGTCAATCAGATCATGTGGGGAAAGAAATCAGAATCTCTGGAGCTATTCCATTTTACGAAAAATTGTATTGAACTTCGCAAACAACATCCTGCCTTCAGAATGGATGACAGTGAAATGGTATGCGAAAAGCTCTTTTTTTTCCAAAAATATATTCCCGGAGTGATTGGTTATGAATTAAGAGAACATGCCAACGGAGATATCTGGAAGACCATCCTCCTTTTATTTAATGGAAACAACTATTCTGTCGAATATGAGATTCAGGAGAAGAGATGGCTGATCGTTGCGCAAAACGGGGAACTGCATCCTTTTGGCATGGGCCACGTCAAAACAAACAAGGTACGTTTGCACCCAACCTCCATGATGATTCTGGCGGAAGAGCAAATAATATAAAGCGGCGTTCGTGAAATTCGTTTACAATTCGTGTAATTCGTATTTTCTTAGAATGCTCCCAGCAACAAATTGATATCCGTATCTGAAATAGAGAGTGTTTTTGCAATATCCCGGTTTGTCAGGATTCCGTTTAAAAGATAAACTCCTTCGCAAAAGCCACGGTTTCCTTTGATGTATTCAGTAACACCTCCCGACTGTCCGATCCCCAGTAAAATAGGGGTAAAAATATTGCTGGCAGCAATGGAGGCAGTTCTGGCAACCCTTGATTCAAGGTTGGGGACACAACAATGGATCACTCCGTGCACCTTATAGGTTGGATTTTTCAGGGTCGTGATTCTGGAGGTTTCAAAACAGCCTCCTTGATTAATATTTAGATCGATAATCACGGAATTTTCCTTCATCCCCTCTACCATATCTTCAGGAACTATCAGGTTGGGAAACTCATTCATCGGCATTGCCCCGAGAACTACCTCCGCTGTTTTCAATGCTTTCCGGAGTGCTTTTGGATGGAAGACCGAGGTGGAAATATGCTGCCCAAGCCTTGCCTTGAGGTTCATCAACTTATAAATAGAGTCATCAAAGATCCGAACCTCAGCCCCAAGGGATATTGCAGTACGGGCAGCCTGTTCAGCGACAGTCCCAGAACCCAGTATAACAACCTCAGAAGGTGCTACACCTGTAACTTCGCCGAGAATCACTCCTTTCCCGTTTATTGAACTAAGTAATTCACTGGCCACTACCATGGAAATATTTCCGAGAATTTCACTGCTGATTTTTACAAGGGGAGAGATCCCATGTTCATCTTTCAGGTATTCGAAACCAACGGCAGTAACTTTTTTTCTCATCAGTTTCCGCACAAACTCACTGGTCATCAGTGAAAGATAGACCGGCGAAAACAACAACTGGTTGCCCTTCATCAGCTCAGTTTCATCGCAGGTAAAAGGAGACATTTTCAGCACGATATCGCACTGAAAGATCTCTGCAGCATTCTGGCAGATCACTGCACCGGCCTCTGCATATGCCCGGTCTGAATAATTAGCCTCTATTCCCGCACCTTTCTCCACAAAGACATTATGCCCTTGTGATACCAGCACCTCCACAGACTGCGGCGTTAATGGCACCCGGTATTCCACCACATTGCCCTTATCAGGAAAACCGATACTCAATTTAACATTTTTCTTGCCCCACTTGTAAAGCTCCTCTTTTGGAATAAGCTTTTCCTTGGTCCAAACAGAGAGAATCTCTTCTTTTCGATGGTTCATGATTTGTTTAGTTTGATTCAATGATCCTGCTTCCCGGCTCTGTCTCCGTGATGGTAATCTTCACGGTATTTGGCGGAAGCAGTGATTCTATCAATTCGGGCCACTCAATAAAACAATATTGGTCACTGAAAAAATATTCCTCATACCCCAAATCAAAAAGCTCTTCCAGGCTCTTGATCCTGTAAAAATCAAAGTGATAAATTTCCCTGGCATTTTCGGTCCCGTACACATTGATTAATGCAAAGGTTGGAGAAGTAACATAATCAATGACCTTCAATTTCTCGCATAGCGCCTTGATGAAAGTAGTTTTCCCTGAACCCATCTTACCATAAAAAGCAAAGAGCCTGTCGGCAGGATGTGCCTCAATAAATTTTTCTGCTACCTGATTTATTTCATTCAATGAGCTGATCTCTGCTTTGAACATCATTGGTTAATTTTAAGAGAACAAGCTATTAGCTATTGGCCGTTAGCTGTTAGCTTTTGGGGGACTCCAAACATTTACTGCTTTTTTACTAACAGCTAAAAGCTAACTGCTAACAGCTTTCCCCTTTGCTACTTCAATTTTAATCAAATATTTTTGATTAAAATCAGCTTTTGTCAATCATTTTTATCTTAAATTTGAAAATTATATATAAATATTTGAACCATGAACATTCCATCAGATTTAAAATACACCAAAGAACATGAATGGATTCGCGTTGAAGGAGACGCCGCATTTGTAGGGGTTACGGATTTCGCTCAGGGTGAACTTGGAGATATTGTTTTCCTCGAAATTGAAACATGCGGAGAATCTCTGGAGATCGAAGAAGTTTTTGGCACCATCGAAGCAGTCAAAACTGTCTCCGACTTATTTATGCCTGTATCCGGAAAGGTTCTTGAGGTTAATCCATTGCTTGAAGAACACCCCGAGCTGGTAAACTCTGATCCTTACGGGAAAGGGTGGCTCATTAAAATTGCACTCAAAGATGCTGCTCAATTGAACAGGCTTCTCACAGCAGAACAATATACAGCCATGCTCGAAGCATAAATCTTGTCATTATAAGATTAGTTCCTTAGGCCTGTGACCCACTTAAATCCCGTTTCCAACGGGATTTGGTGTTTTAAAAAACTTCGTATTCTGCCTTTTTTACAGGACTATTATGTAAAAAAATGCAACTATATTTGTTATCATCGATCTCAGTCAATGTAGTTACAGCCAGGTTTGTGCCTGTAATTAATAACATAGTAATTACTTACATATCAATCCATCTTACCCAATTATGAAAATACATGGTCTTCTTCTCGCCTTTCTGCTGACAGCTGTCACTGTCGGGGCACAAAACTCCAACTCTTCACCTGTGGACCTGGTAAATCCGCTGATAGGCAGTGACTCAAATTTTTCTCTTTCAAACGGAAACACCTATCCGGCCATAGCATTACCATGGGGCATGAATTTCTGGACCCCTCAGACAGCCAAAATGGGAGACGGGTGGGTCTATGCCTATGATGCCACCAAAATACAGGGAATCAAACAAACCCACCAGCCAAGTCCCTGGATCAATGATTATGGCCAATTTTCCCTCTTTGCACTGACAGGCAAATTGATAATTGACGGAGAAAAACGGGCCAGCTGGTTTTCTCATAAGTCTGAAATATCGAAACCACATTATTACAGTGTCTACCTGGCTGATTATGATGTAACTGCCGAGATAACTCCAACCGAACGTGCTTCGATCTTCCGTTTTACTTTCCCTGAGAATAAAAATTCCTGGCTTTTAATCGATGCTTTTAACAAGGGATCTTACATCAAAATCATACCGGGTGAGAATAAAATTGTAGGCTATTCAACCAGAAACAGTGGCGGAGTTGCTTCCAATTTCAAAAATTTCTTTGTCGTAAAGCTTGATAAGCCGTTTGCCGAAGGACAGATCTGGAAAGATTCGTCTGTTGTCAGTAATATTACTGAATTACAAGCCGGCCATGTAGGTGCAGCTTTGCGTTTTGAAACGAAAAGAGGAGAAGTAGTTCATGCCAGGGTAGCATCCTCATTCATCAGCATCGAACAGGCAGAACTCAATCTGAAAGAGCTGGGCAACGACACATTCGACCAGGTATGTCAGAAGGGAAAGGCGATCTGGAACAAGGGACTCTCTTCCATTGAAGTAGAAGGTGGTACCGACGACCAGTTAAAGACATTTTATTCATGTCTCTACCGCACGATGCTTTTCCCGAGAAAATTTTTCGAGGTAGACGCCACAGGAAAAATCCTTCATTACAGCCCATACGAAGGCAAAATCCTTCCGGGATATCTTTACACTGACAATGGCTACTGGGACACATTCAGGGCGGTGTTTCCCCTCTTTAATCTGCTCCATCCCTCTCTTAATGCAAAGATTCAGGAAGGCATGGTGAACACTTTCAACGAGAGTGGCTGGTTGCCCGAATGGGCCAGTCCCGGACACCGCGATTGCATGGTTGGCTCCAACTCAGCTTCCATTATTGCAGATGCCTACCTGAAAGGTGCTCGAGGCTACGATATCAATAAGCTTTATGAAGCAGTTCTCAAGAATAGTGAGCAAGCAGGACCTTTAAATTCTGTTGGAAGAAAAGGAGTAGACTATTACAACCGTCTGGGATATATTCCCTACGATGTAAAAATTAATGAGAGTGCAGCGCGTACGCTCGAATATGCATACGATGACTGGGCTATTCTTCAATTGGCGAAGGCATTGAAAAGACCTCAGCAGGAGATCGATCTGTTCACCAAAAGATGCCAAAACTACCGGAATCTTTTCGACAAGGAGACCAAACTGATGAGAGGGAAAAATGAAGATGGGACTTTTCAAAAACCATTCAACCCTTTCAAATGGGGAGATGCTTTTACTGAAGGGAACAGTTGGCACTATACATGGTCGGTATTTCATGATATCCAGGGATTGGCTGACCTGATGGGTGGCCGAAAAGAATTTGCAAGGATGCTCGATTCTGTATTTGTCGTCCCACCGGTCTTTGATGCCTCCTATTATAGACAAGTCATTCACGAAATCAGGGAGATGCAGATTGCCAATATGGGTAATTATGCACACGGCAATCAGCCGATTCAACATATGATTTATCTGTACAACTATGCTGGTGTACCCTGGAAAACACAATACTGGGTGAGAGAGACGATGAACAGAATGTATACTTCTGCTCCGGATGGTTATTGCGGCGATGAAGACAATGGACAAACCTCTGCATGGTATATCTTTAGCGCCCTCGGATTCTATGACGTTTGTCCGGGATCTGACCAGTATATTCTGGGTGCTCCCCTGTTTAAAAAAGTCACTTTGAATCTCGAAAACGGGAACAAAGTTGTTATTGAGGCTCCGGAAAACTCTGCTGAAAACAGGTATATCCAGGAAATGACGGTCAATGGCAAGCCATACACCAAAAATTGGATCAGTCACTCTGAAATAATGAAAGGAGCTAGCCTAAAGATCAAAATGGGGGCAACACCCAATAAATCAAGAGGTACTAAAGAGGAAGATCTTCCATACTCTTTCTCGGGAGAGAAAAAATAGTTGAAATCGCCATGACTTGTCAATCACCGACTGATATGATAATAATCCTCATGGCTATTCCATTTGGCAATTAAAAACCAAATTGTTAACAAATGAACTCTTAATCCATCAAACAACCAACGATATGACCCGGAGAAATTTACTGCAAAACAGCTATTGGCTGCTTCCCGGATTGGCCTTGTTTCTCTTTTTCGGATGCAATCCGGAACAAAAAAAAGAGGTCAGCTCTATCAATGACTTTGCATCCCTTGAGAGTAAACTGCAGGATCCTCCTTCCGAGTACCGCAGTGCTCCACTTTGGGACTGGAACGACAAAATCACCGAGGAAGGGATTGATTTTCAGATGAAGAAGTTCAAAGAGGGCGGACTGGGAGGAGTATTTGTTCATCCACGGCCGGGCTTGATTACAGAATATATCTCCGAAGACTGGCATCATCTTTTTGATTATACCGTCAGGAAGGGCAAGGAACTTGGCATGAAAGTGTGGATCTATGATGAGAACAGCTATCCCAGCGGGTTCGCCGGTGGACATGTTCCTGCCGAGATGCCTGATTCATACAGCCATGGAACCGGATTAAGTTGTATCATTCAGGACACACTTAAAACGGACACTACCCGCTTTGAAGTGGTTGTTAAACTGGAGAACAATCAGTTCAGGGATATAACTTCCAGCCTCCGGGAGGAACAGGGCCATCCGGGAAAATATTACCTTTTCACCAAAACCTTCAGCAAAAGAGCATACTGGATGGGCAACTACCCATACGTGGACCTCCTTTACAAAGGGGTGACTGAGAAATTCATGGAAATTACCATGAAGGGATACGAGAAGTACAACAAAGCCGATTTTGGTAATACCCTGCCGGGAATCTTTACCGACGAGCCCAATCTGGAAGCGGCTCTTGGAACAAGAACTTCTTACAGATGGACACCTGATCTTTTCAATGAATTTCAAAAACGTTGGGGCTATGATTTAAGAATCAATCTTCCCGCCCTTGCGGATGAGACAGGAAACTGGAAAAAAGTCAGACACGATTACTATACAACACTCCTCGAAATGTTTATAGATCGATGGGCCAAACCCTGGAATAAATATTGTGAAGAAAACAACCTTTTATGGACCGGCCACTATTGGGAACACGGCTGGCCAAAACCTACTGACGGATCTGACGAATCTGCCTTTTACATCTATCACCAGCAGCCAGGTGTTGATATGCTGGGAAACACTTACACCCCGGGAGGTTTGGGTGGTCAATTCGGGAATACCAGGGCTATCCGGGAACTGCATAGTGCAGCCAACCAGGGAGGCCATAACAGGATGCTGAGCGAAACATACGGTGGTGCAGGATGGGAGATCAATTTTGCCAATCTAAAACGGCTGGTCGACTGGGAAGTGGTACTGGGGGTCAATTTTGTGAACCAGCACCTTTCCTATTTCACCATCAAAGGAGTGCGCAAATTTGACTATCCTCCAAGCTTTTCCTATCATGAACCATGGTGGGAAAACTACAAACCAATGGGCGACTACATCGGGCGCATTTCCATGGCTATGTCTGCCGGCGAACAGATCAATAAAACCCTGGTACTCCAACCAAATACAACAGCCTGGAGCTACTTCTCCCGCGTTGTAAAAAATGCTGTCCCCGACACGATACAGAATCATTTCAAGAGGTTTGTATTTCAACTCGAAAGAGATCACTACGAGTATGATCTTGGCTCTGAACTAGTTCTGCGCACTATTGGATCAATTAAGAACGGAAAATTGATTGTCGGCAAGCGGACTTATGGGTTGGTAGTTATTCCGGCCACCATGGAAAATCTGGACCAGTCTACCTACAAACTACTTAAAGAGTATTTACTTCAGGGGGGTAGAATCCTCTCCTTTACAAAAGATATTCCACGACTGGATGGCGCTGAAACCAATCTTAACAAGGAATTGATGACCGCCTTTAACAAGCAGTGGGCTTTTGCCAATACAACTGAAGATGAAACTGCCAAAGCTGCACTGGCTGATCCTGATTTTGATATAACCGAGTCATTGCCGCTTCAGGGCGAATTATACCACCAGCGAAGAATCCTCAGGGACGGAGAACTTCTCTTTTTTGTCAACACAGACACTGCCCGGACTGTGTCTGCAAGTATAACAGGCAACGGCAAGAGTTTGCTAAAACTGGATCTCGAAAACGGGAGCAGTACTTTGGTGCCGGTCAAGTCAGAGAATGGTCAGATCACTTTTGATCTGGAACTTCCCCCGATAGGAAGTTCCCTCTATTTTCTGACAAATACGAATGTTGCGGCGCTTTCAGCATCGGCTGCATCATCTGCATCACCTGAAGCTGCAGACAATGTCGTTACCATAGAGAACCCATTAAATGAAACAGTAGAAACAGGAGTTACGCAGAAAGCAGACAATGTGCTGGTAATAGACTTTGTTGATTTAAAAGGTAAAAAAATGGATCTGAAAGAAACTTATTTCATGAAAGCCATGCGCCTGCTTTACGACAGCAGCGGATTCAAAATGGGCAATCCCTGGCAGCATAAAATACAGTACAAACAAGATTACATGGCTCTTGATACCTTTAAAGCGGGTTCCGGCTTTGAAGTGACCTATCATTTCAATGTGTCTGCAACAGCAGATCTGAAAGCGTTGGCTACGCTTGATCTGGTCATAGAACGTCCTGAAATATGGGATCTTAGCCTCAATGGCGTAAAACTATCAAAATCAGACAAATGGTGGATCGACCGCGAATTCTTCCGCTTCCCGGTAGGGGATAATCTCCGGAAAGGAGCCAATTCCCTCACCCTGAAAGCAGGAAAAATGTCGGTTCATGCAGAAATTATGCCAGCATACCTTGTTGGCCGTTTCAAACTAAATCCGCTGAAGCAGGGTTTTGAAGTAACAAACGGATCCCTGGCCTCCTTGGGTTCGTGGAAATCACAGGGTTATCCCTTCTATAGCCAAAATGTACTTTACACACAGAAATACAAGACTTTGCAAGCCGGAAAATCCTATAAGATCCAATTGAACCGCTGGAATGGTACCATGGCTGTCGTATTCGTGAATGGTGTGAAAACCGGTCTGATAACGACTCCTCCTTATGAACTGGAACTCCCTGCAAATCTTCAGTCCGGAGAAAATACAGTGGGAGTTGAAGTCGTCGGAAGTTTGAAAAATAGCTTTGGATTTTTCTATAAAAGTAGTGAGAACAGATGGATTATCGGTCCCGGCGACTGGGATGTTGCTCCTGCCACGCTTCCCTCCCCGGACCAGTATTTCCTGCCTGACTACGGACTTTTCGAACCTTTCAGTATTATTTCTCAAAACTAAATTGTGATGGAAATGAAAAAATTTAGTCCTTTTTTCATTCTTTTTGCGCTGTTATTCAGTTCCTGTGATTTTTTCGTACCAGGAAATACAACCCCTCCCAAGAAAACCTGGACGGAACAACTGGGTGATGAACTTCCGCTTCTGGGTCACAGGAACTGGATACTGGTAGTAGATAAAGCATTTCCGGCCCAGACTGCAACAGGAATCAAAGTGATCAATACGGGAGAATCATTGCAGGATGTATTACAGATAACATTGCAAAAGATTGATCGCTCCATGCATGTAAGACCCATTTTATACACAGACAAGGAGCTGGAATTCCTGACAACTCAACTTGTACCGCTCGTTGATAAATACAAAAAAGATCTGCAAAAAACGCTCAGGGGGATTGAACCACAGACTTTGTTGCACGATTCTGTCTTTGTGAAAATTGATCAGGCTTCCAAATTGTTTAAAGTGATTGTTCTGAAGACTGAAGAGACCATACCATATTCGTCGGTTTTCATCCAGCTCGACTGCAAATACTGGTCTTCCGAAAATGAAAAGGCGCTGCGGGCACTGATGAACCAATAAATTTATGCTGGAAAATATTCTTTTTGACCTTGGAGGCGTTCTCCTTCATATAGATATGGGGAAAACCATATCTGCATTTGCTCAGCTCGGATGGAAAGAAGAAAACTGGAAGGGAGTTGGCTCAAATGGTTACGGTATATTTGAAAAACTTGAAACTGGCCTGGATTCACCTGCTCAATTCAGGGAAGAGGTCAGAAGAATTCTTCCATCCAACCCTGCGGACTTTGAAATTGACAATGCATGGAACGCCATGCTTATTAATTTTCCATCAGAAATCGTTGATTACCTGATTTTACTAAGAAGCAGATACAAGCTTTACCTGTTAAGTAACACCAACGAATTGCATGTTCAAAGATTCAGTGAGATTTTTGAGAAATGTTATGGATATTCAATCTTCAGGCTTTTTGAGAAATGTTATTTCTCTCATGAGATAGGTTTCAGAAAGCCTAATCCTGAAGCATTTATCGCGGTTCTGAAAGATGCTTCCCTTGATCCTGGCAAAACGCTTTTTGTGGATGATCTGAAAAATAACACGGACACAGCTGCAAGCCTGGGCATGATGACGTTACACATAGAGGCTGGAACTTTGCTGGAGCGCCTACCTGATTATCTTACTTTTTTGGCTCTTTCCACTCCCCGCTCTCTTTGATCAGCTTTTTCAGCTCCCCGACGGCATGCTCGGCATCAACATGACGCTGAATTAATTTCTGTCCTTTGTAAAGATTGATGGTTCCTTTGCCTGCCCCTACATATCCATAATCAACGTCTCCCATTTCGCCGGGACCATTCACGACACATCCCATCACCCCAATCTTGAGGTTTTTGAGGTGGCTGAAATTTCTTTTTATTTCGGCAACCGTTTCACGCAAGTCAAAAAGGGTACGGCCACAACCCGGGCAAGAGATAAATTCAGTTTTGGTCACCCTCATTCTACTGGCTTGAAGGATTCCAAAGGAAAGATTTTTCAATTCATTGTATCCGATGTTCCCCTCATTAGAAATCATGATGCCATCTCCGTATCCATCAATAAATAATCCGCCAAGGTCAGTACATGCGGCAACCAGCAGATCCTCGTAACTATTTTTCTTGTAGAAACGATGCAGAATGACGGGAATTTTGCAGATATGGGCATCCATCTCCATGAAAAAAGCTCGCAGTTCAGCAAAACTATTCAGGTTGTTGCTCTCCATGATCATGACCATTTTACGTTCCCGCTTTAATTTCTCAAGGGTTTCAGGATTTTGCTCCTTGAAAATGTCATATTCTGCCTTGTTTACACGAACAAATCGCAACTGACTGGAATAAAAATCATTGTAGAGATATTCCTGCAAGGTAATGACCGGATACTCTTTCCCGGTACGATCAAGAATCTGCTTCCCATCGTAGAAATATTCGGGTTCTGTTCCGGAGCTGATGGTCTTTATTTCATCCAGACGATAATTATTCAGATTGGCAATGACGACAACGGGGTTTTTCCCACCAATATCATGAACAGGACGGTTCGATCTCCGTTCGTATTCGAAGGGATTTGTCTGGGCTATCAGCGGGGCAGTAATGGATGTGTGGGATTCCCTGCCATTAAAAACCGCAACCAGTTTACGGGCAAATGGAATCTCGTCTGCAGGATCTTCAGTCAGGGATACGCGAATGGTATCGCCAATTCCATCGGCCAGCAATGCACCTGATCCAACGGCCGACTTGATACGGCCATCTTCTCCTTCGCCTGCCTCTGTTACACCGATGTGGAAAGGATAATTCATCTGGTCAAGTCTCATCCGGTGATTCATCAACCTGACAGTATAAACCATCGTACGGGTATTGCTCGACTTAATGGAAATAACAATATTGTGATAATCTTCAGCCAGGCAAATTCTAAGAAATTCCATTACCGACTCAACAATACCAGCAGGTGTATCACCATATCTGCTCATGATCCGATCAGACAGAGACCCCTGGTTGGCACCAATTCTCAACGCAATTCCACGCTCTTTACAACTACGGATGAAAGGAACAAAACGCTCTTCAATTTTCTTTAGCTCGAGCCTGTACTCCTCATCGGTATAATTTACCTTGATAAAAACGGCCCGCTTATCATAAAAATTCCCAGGATTAATTCTAACTTTTTCAACGTTTTGGATGGCAATTTCAGCTGCTGAAGGATTAAAATGTATGTCTGCACAAATCGGCTGATGATATCCTCTGATATCGAGCTCATTACGTATATTTTTGAGATTCTCTGCTTCCCGGATACCCTGAACGGTGACCCTCACAAGATCGGCTCCAGCGTCAATAATTCTAATAATTTGATTTACAGTTGATTTTGTGTCGTTTGAGTCGGTGTCAGTCATCGATTGAATGAGGATTGGGTGCCCGGAGCCCATGTAAACAGAACCAATCTTAACCAGAGAAGTTTCCTGGCGTTTATACTGCAACAAATTTGCGATGTAGTTAAAATTTTGGTTCATCATTCCGTACAAATCTTTCCAAATTACAAGACAAATTTATCCTTTTATTTTGAATAAATTTGATCCCAAAATATAACCATATGTCAGTTCTTGTTGAAGGCATTTCTAAAATCTATGGGAATCAGCTGGCTCTCAATAATATTTCCTTTTCTGTCAATTCAGGCAGCGTACTAGGCATACTTGGTCCCAATGGTGCAGGAAAATCTACCCTTTTAAAAATCATCACCGGATATCTCCCTCCATCTTCCGGATCAGTGAAAATCAATGATCTGAAAATTGACTCCAACAGTTTGGAAATCAAAAGGATGATTGGCTACCTGCCGGAGAACAATCCGCTATATACAGATCTGTATGTGAGAGAATACCTCCATTTTGTTGCAGGATTGTACAAGATCCCAAACCGGAATTCAAGAATCGATGAGATCATTGAGATGACAGGATTAGATTCTGAAGCGTTTAAAAAAATCGGAGCATTATCGAAAGGATACCGTCAAAGAGTTGGATTGGCTCAGGCACTCATACATGACCCGGCTTTGCTGATTCTTGACGAACCCACATCCGGTCTAGATCCGGCGCAACTGGTGGAAATAAGGCAGTTAATCCGAAACATCAGCACCAACAAAACTGTCTTGTTCTCAACCCATATCATGCAGGAAGCAGAAGCTATCTGCGACAAGGTGTTAATCCTGAATCAGGGGAGTGTAGCTGCATTTGAAACGCCCGAAATAATTAAGAAACTTTCCTACATAAAAGTCAGGAAGATTCTGGTCGAATTCAGTAAGCCTGTTCCTGTTAAAGTCTTTGAATCCATTGAAGGAGTGATTAGAACAGAAAAACTCTCCAGTTCAAAATATCTGATTTCCGGCGCGGAGGAGGATCTCAGACCGGCCCTTTTCAAGATGGCGGTCGACAATCATTTAATCCTTCTCACGCTGCATGAGCAGGAAACAACCATGGAAAAAGGCTTTCTGGAACTTGTGGGTAAACAATGATAAAATGGTGATTCCATTTTTCTATTTACACCTGCCAGCCTTCGACAATCGCTTTTATTTTAACTTTACCCCCATAAATATTTTAGTTCACTTTAGTTCACTTCTTTACCATGAAATATTCAACACTAATTTTCCTGCTCCCCCTTCTGACAGCCTCCTTATCATTGAGTGCCCAGAAGACAAAAGAGACCAAAGATCAAAAGAGTTATCGGAGCAATTATGAAAGTAAAACCCTTGATCCTGCACAAACTCCCGTACTGCTTCCCTTTAACCGTTGGATAGACCCGGCAGGCACGCAAATAACCTTTGGCAGCAAAGACCTCGAGAACCATGCCATGGATGTAGCACTCTCTCCGGATGGCAAATGGCTTGCAGTGGAAGGCCGGTATGAAGTTTTGGTTGTCTCGGCCATTTCCCATAAAATTGTCTCAACTTTTCAGGTGACCGACTATTTCAACGGTCAGGTCCGCATGAACACCTTTTCGGGAATCTGCTGGAGACAAGAGGGAGCTCTAACCCAAATTTTCTGGGGAGCAGTTGGCAGAGAGATGTCAGGTGTTGTCAAAGCAACCTGGGGAAACGGGAAATTTACCGATTCAGATTTTTTGCCCTTCCCCAAAGAAGCCCCTGCTGCGACCTCCCTCGTCAATGAAATGATCTATAAGAACGAATCCGGTCAGCCTGCGCTCTATGTTGTGCTAAACGGCAACAACAAAGTAGCAAGGATTGATCCGGACTCCAAATTAATTATCTGGTCTACGCAGGTCGGAGTTGCTCCATTCGGAATAACAAAAGCCAACGGTAAGATTTATGTTACCAACTGGGCAGGCAGCCAACCCGAAGCCGGTGATACAAATGTTGCCGGCGTACCCTGGGGAAATGCCAAGGTTAATGATATCAACGGTGCTACCCGGGAGGGAACGGTTTCGGTTCTGGATCCGGCAACAGGTGCAGTTTTGAAAGAGATTCAGACAGGTTTGCATCCCAATGATCTTATTACAGATTCTGAGGAGAAATTTGTCTATGTTTCCAATGCCAACAGCGACCATATCAGCGTTATTTCAACCTCAACAGACCAGGTTACCGAAACCATTTCCGTCAGGCTAAACGGTGAAAAGAATCCATACTGGGGAGACTCTCCCAACGGACTGGCGCTTTCTGCGAACAATCGTACGCTTTATGTATGCAATGGGATGGACAATGCTTTGGCTGTAGTAGAACTGGGACAACAATCTGCCACAGGTGCTGCAGAAAGAACAAGCCAGGTCAAAGGCTTTATCCCTACAGGTGCCTATCCGGGTGGTGCCGCAATATCAAAAGAGGGTATTATATACGTTGCAAATATAGAAGCCGCGGGGGCAGGTATTCCCTTTTATACAGAAGGATCGTCCAATCCCAAATATAACTCCCACAAAGAACTGGCATCCGTGTCCGTCATTCAGATCCCGGATAACAAAGAGCTGAAAGCATATACAGAAAGAGTTGTAGCGTCCAACATGCTTTTCAGGATAGATCTTACAGCCAAACTGCCCAGAGAAAAAGTTGAAGCTGTTCCGGTTCCTGAAAGAGTGGGAGAGCCATCAATTTTTAAACATGTGCTCTATGTTATCAAAGAAAACAGGACATATGATCAGGTACTGGGAGATATGAAAAAAGGAGACGGAGATCCTGGTCTCGCCGTCTATGACAGAAAAGTCACACCCAACACCCATCAGCTCAGTGATCAGTATCTGTTGTTTGATAACTTTTATGCCTCCGGAAAGTGCTCTGCTGAAGGCCACCAGTGGACCGACGCAGCCATCGTAACAGATTATGTCGAGAAATCGGTCAGGGCCTGGATTCGCAGTTATCCGCATGTGCAGTACGATGCATTGGTATACTCTCCAACCGGTTTCATTTGGGACAATGCATTGGCTCATGGTAAGAAAGTCCGCATTTACGGGGAAGCCTGCGAGTGTGAATTTGCCACCAAACAATCCTGGAGTTCCATTTACAAGGGTTTTCTAAACAACGAAAAACTGGAATTCAAAAATATTACAACAATCAAACCGGTAGAAGCTATATTAAGTCAAAGTTTTCCGTCTTCAGACAACCATCTTGTTACTGATGTACAAAGAGCAGATATTTTTATCAAAGAGTTGCAGGAATACGAAAAGCAGGATGGGGATCAGTTGCCGGAACTGATGGTCATGGCACTTTCAAACGACCATACCGCGGGAACCAGGCCAGGATTGCCAACTCCGCGAGCCATGGTTGCTGATAATGATCTTGCTCTGGCACAGATCGTTGAGGCCATATCCAAAAGCAAATTCTGGAAAAACACCGCGATTTTTGTCACGGAAGATGACTCACAGGACGGGTGGGACCATGTTTCAGCCTACCGTACGGTTGGGATGATTATCAGTCCATATACTAAAACTGCACGCGTGGTGCATACCAACTACAACCAGGTTTCCATGGTGAGAACCATTGAACAGATTCTGGGACTTCCTCCAATGAATGTAATGGATGCAACTGCCATGCCGATGTTTGATTGCTTCAGTTCGGAGGCAGATCTCACTCCATACCAACCGCTAAAAAATGAAATCCCCCTGGATGAGATGAATCCTGAACTTAGAAGCCTGAATGGCAAAGCCCTGCACTATGCCAAACGGAGCATGGAACCTCAGTTTGACGGCATTGACGACGGCAATGAGGATCTTTTCAACAGAATCCTCTGGTTTGCAGCCAAAGGCAATGCAAGATATCCCAGGATAAGAGAGTGAGCTAAAGTCACTTTAGTTCACACTTTCTAACTTATTTGAAGGATACCCCAGGCTAGTAAAATCAACAGCCCGACGGTAATCCAGCTTAATGCAAAGCCAATCAGATCTTCGCGGTAGCGGGAAAAAAAGTTGTTCCAACGGGACTTCTTAGCCCAATCGGGCAGGTCGAGTAGCAGAAGATCATCGCCCGTCAATTCGGCCAAAGGTTTCTTTCCATCAGCACCCAATGCAAGGGCATCCGATTTCCGGCGCATGTTGTCGAAAAATTGATCCATCTTTTCCTGCTTTTCAGGCGTTGTCAGTTTACTTACCAGGAAGAACAATGAAAAACCCAAACCCATAGACCAGGCAAAAGGTGTTGGCGTCCATTTGTATACCAGTGATAATGATCCGGTTTGAAGGATATTTACAGTATAGTAAGTTGTTATAGAGATAAGAATGGAGGCAAATGCTCCATAACGGTTTGCTCTTTTCCAGATGATGCCGCCCAAAAACATAATCCCCATAAATGCTGCAAAAGTTTCAGTAAAGAGGAATGCATGAAGTACATTTTTAATGCTCAACGCAAATAGCACTGCCAGCAATGACAACATCAGTCCGGACCTGCGGCCCATTTTAAGTAATTTCTTGTCTGCTGCCTTGGGATTAACATATCTTTTGTAAAAATTCTGTGTGAACAATGCTCCGATATTTACCATGAAATTGGAGCAGGCCGACATGTTGGCAGCAACAATGGCAGAAAGCATCAATCCGGTAAGTCCGGGACCCAGCAGCATCCGGCTTCCATAGCCAAAAGCCATCTCAGGATCCGTCAGGGTAGCCTTGTTTTTGATCACCAGTGCGGCAACCACCAAACCGGTCAAAGCCCAGCCAATGGTAACAATCCTTTTCACCATGGATCCAAAAGTCTGACCAATTCTTCCTGACCGCTCTGTATTTCCTGTCGCGCACATCGAGATCATATGAGGCTGTGCCGTGATACCCACAATTCCGTTGAGAGTGAGCATGGCAAGGGTAAATACGGTGATTCCGCTGTCGCTGTTAAAAAGTTCAAAAAAATGTTCCGGTAGAACTTCCTTCATACCGGCAAATCCGTTTACCTCTTTCAATCCCAAAGGAATCAGCATCATGGAAAGCAGGATGATTAAAACTGACTGGATCAGATCGGTGTAGGCAGCTGCCACCAATCCTCCGGCAAAACTGTAAACCATAAAAGCTACCGTCATTGCCAATACAACGCCATTGGGCGAAATCAGATCGCCACTGGCGATGGAGATCACCTTGGCAGCACCCTGCAACATGGCACCCATGTTAAAAACAAAGAATGCGACTGCGAAGACAGAGTAGATCAATCCCAGATTACGCCCATAACGGTCTTCAATGATTTCGCCTACCGTAGTTCTTTCACTTCGCCGATAAAAAGGAGCGATCAGCCAGTAAAAAGGCGTGATCAGCATATTCTTCCACTGGTACCAGATTGTGGCAAAACCATGTGAAAATACGGCTCCTGCCTGAGCCACAGGCATTTCGGCATGGGTACCTGTTCCAAAGGCCTGTCCCATCATGACCCACCAGCTAAATTTCCGTTCACCCCTGAAATAGCTGTCACTTGTTTTAATCCTACGTGACATCCATAGACCAAAAAGGGTTATCATCAATAAATAGCCGAACAATACTACGAAATCAATTATTGCCATAAATTTGGTTGGTTGAACGAGGAGAATTCCGGAGAATATTCCTCTGTGATTCTATTCGTTAGCTTCTGTTTTAAAAACAATCTTTCCTTTAATTATTGTTTTTTTTACTTTCAATTTTCCATCGTTATTTTCTAAAATCAGCAGATCTGCACGCATGCCGGGAAGAATTGATCCACGGTCTTTCCATCCATAAACAGCAGCTACATTTTTTGATGCCAGATTGATTGCTTCACCCAAGCTACAGTTGGTGAACCGCATCATGTTCTCAACCCCTTTCAACAAAGGGAGAGATGCACCGGCAAGACATTCCTGGTCAGCACTTTTGAGCATTCCGTCTTCAGTCAGAACAACCTCTGCCCCGGCGAAACGGTATCTTCCGGCAGGCATCCCTGCCAGGAAAGTGATGTCGGAAGTTAGAATCAAACGGTCACTCCCCTTCGCTTTCAAAAATACCCTCAGCTCTTCCGGTGTAAGATGATGGCCATCAGCAATGACTGTAGGTATCAGCTGGTCGTGGGCCAATTGCGACCAGATTGGATTGTGATGACGATGAATCAAATTTGCGCAACCATTGCCTAAATGGGTAGAAAGGGTAGTCCCCCGAACGCACGCATCCTGAATCTCCCTGCTACCGGCATTGGAATGTCCTATTGCTGAGACTATTCCATGATCTTTGCAATAGCTTATCAACTCCATTGCACCTGATAATTCCGGAGCCAGGGTAAGCTGAACAATCCTCCCGCAGGCTGCTTCCTGAAAACTCTTCAAAAGATTCAGATCAGGAAGAGAAAGTTGGTCTTCCGGGTGGCATCCCCTGAATCCCTCCAATTTGGATAGCCAGGGTCCTTCCAGATGAAATCCGGGTACCGAACTTTGAACCGCCTCATGAGACAGTGATGCGGAAAGAATCCGGAAGTTGCGAATCAGATTTTGGGGAGTATTGGTAACCAGGGTGGGCAAATAGGTAGTGATACCAGTTTTCCAGAGCGACACTGTCGCTTTTACAATATCCTCAGCCAACAGTTGATCCCCCGAAAAATCGACACCTGCATATCCATTTACCTGGTTATCAATTAATCCCGGTGCAACAATAAAAAGGGCAGAATCGGATTCAACATTTTCCAATGCAACTACAGCTGAGATCACTCCATCCACAACATCAATCCTGACAGGTTGCAGTGTTTCATAATGAAGCGCTTTCAGCGAAAGTGACCGGCCAGGAGAAGATATGAGACAGGAGATATGAGACATGAGTCAGGAGTGATGCGTGATGATTTTCGAGGCTGAATTCTGATCCAGGTACAGGTGCCAGTCAGGATGTTGTTTCAGCATGGTAGCGGGAACCAGGTTGGACAGTTCGTTTTGCATCGTCAAGGCAACAGCTTCCGCTTTGACCAAATGAGGCACAGAGGAGATGATCATTTTGCACTGCATGATTTGATGCACGCTCATTGAGATGGCCGTCGCAGGCACTTCTTTCATAGAGGGAAACCAGCCTTCGTTGACTTGCTGCATCTTGCAACGATCATCCAGATATACGACGATATATGGTTTATGCGTGTCAAAATCTGCCGGCGGATCATTGAAGGCGATGTGTCCGTTTTCCCCTATGCCAATCAATCCGACATCGATGGGTTTTTTCAGGATTTCTTCAGACAATTGGCCAATTTGCTCGGAAATATTGTCACTACCGTCGACAGGATAAAACGCCTTCACATTGATCTTGCTTATGAATCTTTCGTAAAGATATTTCCTGAAGCTTGCCGGGTGGGTTACATCGGGTCCGATGTATTCGTCGAGGTGGAAAACTTCCACACGCGACCAGTCGACAGCGCACTCCGACAAGGCAGCCAGTGTCTCAAACTGAGAACTTCCTGTAGAAACCAGCAACCTGGCTTCCCCTTTTTCGCGGATCGCCCCGTTCAATCTTGTTGCAGCCAGCTCAGCTGCATTTTTCCCAAGCTGGGAAGGGGTAGTAGAAATGTTTATGTTCATTGATGAAGTGACTAAAGTGAACTCGAGTGACTAAAGTTAGTGATTTGTTGTATTTCAGAAGTATTTTGAATTAACTAAAAATAATTGAATATTTCCAGCCGCACTGAGGTTTTAAGTACTTTAGATCACTTTAGTTACTTTAGTCACTTGTTTTTTAAATTGAAATATTCTATTTTTGTGCCGTGGACGGATTTGATTGATTGCAACCACGGAAAAAAATGCTAAAACACAAAGTGTATTGACATTCCCCTTCAATCAGCGCCATCCCACTTAGTTTATTCATCCGTCACCTTAAAGAAGTGACACAACTATTTTAACTATGGGATATTTATTTACCTCAGAATCAGTATCAGAAGGTCATCCTGACAAAGTCGCGGATCAAATTTCAGATGCAGTATTGGATGAGTTCCTTGCATATGATCCAAAATCAAAAGTAGCATGCGAAACGATGGTGACTACCGGACAAGTGATTATGGCCGGAGAAATTAAATCAGAGACCTATGTTGATGTCCGCGAAGTAGCCAGAAATGTTATCAACAAGATCGGTTATACCAAGGCTGAGTATCAGTTCGATGGTGACTCCTGCGGAGTATTGACGGCACTTCATGAGCAGTCGCCAGATATCAACAGGGGTGTTGAACGTGAAGACCTTGAAAATCAGGGTGCCGGTGATCAGGGTATGATGTTTGGATATGCCTGTGGCGAAACCGACAATTTCATGCCACTTCCACTCGAAATGGCACATGCCTTGCTCAAGGAACTGGCCAAAATCCGTAAATCCGGCAAGGTCATGACCTATCTCCGTCCCGATGCCAAGTCGCAGGTAACCATTGAATATGACGACAACAACCAGGCTGTGAAAGTCCACACCATTGTCATATCAACCCAGCACGACGAATTTGACACCGATGATGTCAGAATGCTGGCCAAAATCAAGGATGATGTTCAGCATATTCTGATCCCCGCAACCAAGGCGGTGCTTCCACTACGCATTCAGAAACTTTTCGAACCGGGATACATTCTTCACGTCAACCCTACCGGGAAATTCGTAATCGGCGGACCCCATGGCGACAGCGGACTTACCGGGCGCAAAATCATTGTCGATACCTATGGTGGTCGCGGAGCGCACGGAGGCGGCGCTTTTTCAGGAAAAGATCCTTCAAAGGTTGACCGCTCGGCAGCATATGCAGCGCGGCACATTGCCAAGAATATGGTCGCAGCGGGTATCGCCGGGGAAATACTTGTGCAGCTTGCCTATGCCATTGGTGTGGCTCAACCTGTAAATATTTATGTCAATACTTATGGATCTGCTAAAGTGGCACTGCATGACAACGAAATCGCCGACAAAATCGCCGCCTTGTTCGATCTTCGTCCATACGCTATTGAGCAACGGCTGAAATTGCGCTATCCCATTTACGAAGAGACTGCCTCCTATGGCCATATGGGCCGCACTCCGCGCACGGTAACCAAAAAATTCGAATCAGCCTATTTCGGTAACAGGGAAATGGAGGTCGAATTGTTTACCTGGGAAAAATTGGATTATGTCGACAAGATCAAGGCAGCTTTCGGAAAATAAGATAAACATTACTTAAGACATGAGACATGAGAGATAAGAGATGAGATAACTCAATGTCGCGGTCAATCTCAAATTTTATAATCCCTTCAGGTTAAGAGCTGAAGGGATTTTTTCTTTACTATTCTTTATTCTTTTCCGAATTAACTGTAGTTCCATTTTATTTATGTTTGAATTGATTCTACTCCTTTTTTAGCCCTGACTAGATTGAGGTCACAATTTGTGACCTCAAACTAACAGAAGCA
>JANYKW010000068.1 GCA_025358025.1 Bacteroidia bacterium
GAAATTATTCCTCCATTAATTATTTTCCGCTCTTCTCCTTTTTCTGGTGCATCATTTGAGCTACGGAGGCTATTTCTATGAAGGAAGTGCCTCCTCCAACACCGAAATTGCCTCCAACATAGACAACTGTCTCATCCTCATTAATAAATCCTCTTTCAACCAAATCAAGCAAAGAGGTTTCGACCAGTTTATATTTGTTCTTTTTTGCCTTTATTTCACTGGCAAAGACTCCGTATGACAATGCAAGTTCCCTTT
This sequence comes from Bacteroidia bacterium, assembly GCA_025358025.1. Lineage (GTDB taxonomy): Bacteria > Bacteroidota > Bacteroidia > Bacteroidales > Prolixibacteraceae > CAINVV01. The sequence continues at coordinate 256 of JANYKW010000068.1, forward strand.
TTACCCTGCCCGTATGGCATTTCGCGAAGACAGGGCGGGGACTTCGGAACGCGGAGATATAACGAGCGATTTTACCTGTCAGGGTATCTGTAATGATGGCCGCGACTTTCAGTTCATTTGCAGACATTACAGCGGCTTCTGCAAGAAAAGCAGACACTTCATTTTCAAGCCTTGGTACAGGCAGATCATTTCTTTTGTCTTTGCTTGATTCAACTTCGATGGCAACACGCGACATCAGCTGAACTGCCTCCACCGGATATTGACCGTATGCGGTTTCTCCTGATAACATTACAGCATCGGTACGATCATAGATGGCAGTAGCAACATCGCTGACCTCGGCACGGGTAGGCCGGGGATTGCTGATCATTGTATGAAGCATCTGGGTGGCAATGATGACAGGTTTTTTTCTTTCCACACATTTTCTTATGAGCTTGCGCTGGATCGCCGGGATCTTCTCAGCAGCAATTTCAATTCCCAGGTCTCCTCTGGCAACCATGATCCCATATGCATAATCCAGAATCTCGTCGATATTTTTAACCCCGTCGGTATTCTCAATTTTTGCGATTATTTTGATTTTACTGTTTTCCTCATCGAGAATTTCCTGAACAGCGAGTACATCTTCTTTGTTCCTCACAAAGGAATGTGCAATAAAATCGAGATCATTGGCAGCTGCCCACATGATAAATTGACGGTCTTTTTCGGTTAGAGAGGGGAGATGCAAAGAAATCCCGGGAACATTGATGCTTTTTTTGTTTTTGATGAAACCGTCGTTTCCTACCAGAGCGATGAGCCGGTCACCGATTTTTTCTACAATAGTCATTTCCAGTTCTCCATCATCGATTAAGACAGAACTGCCGACCGGAATATCGCGGACAAAATTAGAATAGTCAACCACCAGCATACCCTCGCCAGACTGATCATCGCCACACTTAATGGTAATCTTTTCCCCTTTTGAAATTTTTATCGGTTCTCCGATGTTTTTTGTCCGGATTTCGGGTCCTTTGGTATCAACCAGAATAGCAAGACTGTCACAAACAGATCTTACATTGTTGATGATTTGCATTGCTGAATCTGTAGTCTGGTGTGCTGTGTTGATCCTGACGACATTCATACCTGCATCCAGAAGTGCGCGTAAAAAATCAGGCTGACAGTTTTTATCAGAGATTGTGGCAACAATTTTGGTGTGTTTGATTCTCTTCATTTTGAAAGGATTAATTTTGAACGATTGATCACATTTCTCCCGGGTGTAATGTGCATAATTTCAGGTATCAATCTAAGTCAGGTTTTAAAAAACTTTCAATTCCCAGCCGATAAGAGTCGAGGGAAAAACCCATGATGCTACCCAAGCATACAGGACCGATGATTGATTCATGCCTGAATGACTCCCGGGTGAGGATGTTGGATATATGTACTTCAACGACAGGAGCTGTAATGGCTGCAATAGCGTCGCGGATGGCGACAGAAGTATGGGTATATGCTCCTGCATTAAGTACAATACCATCTGCAGAGAAGCCCGTTTTTTGAAGGAAAGTGACGATCTCTCCCTCAATATTTGACTGAAAATAGTCGAATTCAATCTGGGGAAACATAGGCTTGATCTTTTCGAACCACGCTTCGAATGACCTGCTGCCATAAATTCCTTTTTCTCTTTTCCCCAGTAAATTTAGATTTGGTCCGTTAACAATACTAATCTTCATAGGTATTTGATTTTTATTGATCTGTAGTTGGAGATACTTCCTGGTTAAAAAACTCAACTAAAATCGGAAAAATAATTGACTAAGAATAAAAAAAGTGATCAAGTGAAGTTATAAATTCATTTTTTTGTAATTATATCGAACATTATCATTGTTTGATTGTTCTCATAGAAAATTAAGATATGAATTGGACAGAAAGTAAAAAGGGTTATGAAACTTTTTTGAGACTGGAAAAATCTCTTTCTCAGAACTCAGTTAGTGCCTATGTGAATGATATTAACAAACTTATCTCGTTCGTCGAGGTGGATTTTCCGGGTTTGTCTCCTGAAACGATAAAATTGTTTCAATTGAGAAAATTTGTCGAATGGATGAGTGAAAAGGGTGTTAGTCCGAGAACGCAGGCAAGAACTATCTCCGGGATCAAATCATTTTATAAATTTCTTTTAATTGAAGAGGTAGTTGAGAATGATCCAACGACACTTCTTGAATCACCGAAAATTGGGCGAAAATTGCCAGACGTTTTGACTGATGAGGAAATTAACCTATTAATTGATTCTGTTGATTTATCAAAACCGGAAGGATTGCGGAATAAAGCCATACTTGAAACTCTTTACAGTTGCGGGCTGAGAGTATCAGAACTTGTCAGCCTTCGATTATCAAACCTCCATTTTGAGCAGGAATTCCTCAAAATTTCAGGCAAAGGAGAGAAGGAAAGGTTGGTTCCCATTAGCAAGCGGGCTATTGAAGAGATCAGGAAATACCTGTTTGGCTATCGTAGAAAGTTAAAAATTGACAAGTCAAGCGAAAATATCCTTTTCCTAAACCGCAGAGGAAAGAGATTAAGCAGGGTAATGATATTTACGATTATCAAGAATCTGGCAGAGAAGAATAAGCTGGAAAAAAGTATCAGTCCGCATACATTCAGGCACTCATTCGCATCAGCACTGGTTCAGGGAGGTGCAGATCTTAGGGCAGTTCAGGAAATGCTTGGCCACGAGTCGATTCTGACAACTGAAATATATACGCATCTGGATAAAGAATTTCTGAAAGAAACTGTGAACAGATATCACCCAAGAGCCTGATCAGGCAGATTTTCTTTTAATGGATGGTGGAGGGGCGTTGATAAATCAAGGCCCTTTTTTTTGTATGAGAATTTCAAAAAACATTAATTCATCGTTAAGTTTTAGATGGAAGACCTGAGTTCAGAAATTCCATTCCCTTTTTTAAATAACTTTGCAATCGAGTTCATACTAAATAAATTAAACTTCACAGAAGTGGATCAGCAAGCTATTACATTGAATGAGATAATTCAAAAGATTAATCCCTCAATCTTTGAACTACTCTCCGACAGAGGAAAGAATATTTTTTTTCCAAAATTAGGGATACTGGCTCAGTCCGCACAAGCAAAGGGCAAAGAAATAAATGCGACAATTGGTGAAGCAGTTGAAGATGATGGTCATCCGATGCACCTTGCGGAGTTGGGCCAATTGATCAATCTGCCCGATTCGGCTATTTTTCCTTATGCTCCAAGTTTTGGAAAACCTGATTTACGAAATAGTTGGAAAGCATTTATTTACAAAAAAAATCCCTCACTGGGAGATACAACAATCAGCCTTCCTATTGCAACAAACGGGATCACTCACGGTCTAAGTATTTCATCTTATCTTTTTGTAAATGAAGGTGATACAGTAATTGTTCCTGATTTGTACTGGGAAAATTATGCGCTGATTTTCGAAAATAGCTATTTGGGAAAGATTGACAATTTCCCTCTTTTTTATAACGGTGGCTTCAACCTTTCGGCACTTGAGAAGAAAATGGATCAATCTGCAGGAAAGATTATCCTTGTGCTCAATTTTCCCAATAATCCATCGGGATATACTCCACTGAAGAGTGAGATTGATGGTATCGTTAATCTTGTTGATTTACAGGCTAAAAAGGGAAAAAATGTTGTCGTCATGATTGATGATGCCTACTTTGGACTTGTCTATGAAAACAATGTCTTTACGGAGTCAATATTTACAAGGTTAGCGACACTCAGCGAAAATGTTCTCGCCGTGAAATTGGATGGTGCTACCAAAGAAGATTATGTATGGGGTTTTCGGGTTGGGTTTATAACCTACGGTGTAAAAAATGGATCAGCAGCACTTTATGAAGCATTGGAAAATAAAACGGCAGGAGCTGTGAGAGGAAATATTTCAAATATCAGTCACCTTTCTCAATCTCTTTTGCAAAAAGTATATGCTTCTGAAAATTACGATAAAAGCAAAATGGAGAAATTCAATATTCTTCATTCCAGATACGAAAAGATCAGGCAGGTTTTGGAGAATCCAAAATTCAACCGCTATTTTTCAGCCTTGCCATTTAACTCTGGTTACTTTATGTGCATTGAGCTGAAAGACGGCTTGAAAGCAGAAGAGGTTCGGAAAATCCTTCTTGAGAAATACAGTACCGGTGTTATTGTATTTGGGAATCTCCTTCGAATTGCTTTTTCAGCTGTTCCTGAGGCGAAGATTGATCAGCTGATTGAAAACATTCATTCAGCATGTCAGGATTATTTAGGGCGATAACAATTTTTCAGATTAACTGAAATCGACAGATAGATTAGATTTATAAACAAACTCAGATTCATGACAAACAATCAAAAATTAATTAGTTGGGTTAACGAATGGGCAGAACTTTGTCAGCCCGAGAAAGTATATTGGTGTGATGGTTCAGAAAAGGAGAATGATCTCCTGATGGCAGAAATGGTAGCTTCCGGCATGGCCGTTAAGCTGGATGAAAAGAAGCGTCCAAATAGTTATTATTTCCAGTCTGACCCAAGTGACGTAGCACGTGTTGAAAACAGAACCTATATCTGCTCTGAGAAGCAGGAGGACGCCGGCCCGACGAACAACTGGGCAGCTCCGGCCGAGATGAAAGCCACGCTCAAAGGGCTGTTGAAAGGTGCCATGAAAGGACGTACCATGTACGTTATTCCTTTCAGTATGGGACCGCTCGGCTCAGACATTGCACACATCGGGATTGAAATTACCGACTCACCCTATGTGGTCGTCAACATGAAAGTAATGACCCGCATGGGTAAAGCAGTTCTGGATGTTCTTGGCAACGGGGAATTTGTTCCCTGTGTTCACTCTGTAGGTGCTCCACTCCAGCCGGGACAAAAAGATGTCAAATGGCCTTGTGCACCGATTGACCAGAAATACATCACACATTTCCCCGAAACGAAAGAGATTATCGCTTTTGGAAGCGGTTATGGCGGTAACGCGCTGCTGGGCAAAAAATGTTTTGCTCTTCGCATCGCCTCCGCGATGGCCAAAGAAGAGGGATGGTTGGCTGAACATATGCTTATCATGGGTATCACCAATCCAAAGGGTGTAAAAAAATACATCGCGGCAGCTTTCCCGAGTGCCTGTGGCAAAACCAACCTCGCTATGCTAATCCCGACTATTCCGGGATGGAAGGTAGAGACCGTTGGTGATGACATCGCCTGGATGAAATTTGGCAAAGACGGACAGTTGTATGCCATCAATCCCGAAGCAGGTTTCTTTGGCGTTGCTCCCGGCACCTCCATGGATACCAATCCGAATGCCATGTTATCGGCTCAGTCAGGTACTATTTTTACCAACACGGGCTTAACACCTGATGGCGACATCTGGTGGGAAGGTATTGGATCTGAATGTCCTGCCGGAACCATCACCTGGACCAATGAGGTATATGACAAAGCATCAGGCAAACCGGCAGCACACCCGAATGCACGCTTTACGGCTCCTGCATTCCAGTGTCCCTGCATTGACCCTGCATGGGAAGATCCGAAAGGGGTTCCGATTTCAGCTATTCTATTTGGCGGACGCCGCCCGAATACTGTCCCGCTCGTATACCAGGCCATGAGCTGGGCACATGGCACCTTCATGGGTTCTGTAGTCGGCTCAGAGGTAACAGCAGCAGCAATTGGCCTGAAAGCGGGAGTTCGCCGCGATCCGTTTGCGATGCTTCCATTTATCGGCTACAACATGGCTGACTATTTCGGACACTGGCTTACGATCGGGGAAAATGCACCGAAGCCTGAGGCACTGCCAAAGATTTTCAATGTAAACTGGTTCCGCAAAGACCAGAATGGCAAATGGTTGTGGCCGGGCTACGGAGAAAATATGCGCGTACTTGCATGGATTTTCGGTAGATGTGAAGGTACAGCAGCAGCAACCGAAACTGCCATCGGATTTGTTCCCACCATTGACGGTATCGACATCAGTGGCCTGGAAGTCACCAAAGAAGATATCGCAGAGCTGGTAAATGTGGACAAGGCACTCTGGAATGAGGAACTTGAACTGATCAAAGAGCAACAGGCTTCGCTTGGCGAGAGGTATCCAAAAGCACTGAAACTTCAGGTTGAACAACTCGAAGCAAGATTGGGTTAATCATTCAATAGACATAGAATAGAAAAACGCCTCAGGAATGGGGCGTTTTTTTATATTTGGATTTTGGTTGGGACAATCACTTTAAATGATACAGATTTACTGCATTATCGTGAAGAATCATCTTAGCAATTTGGAGGGCCTCCTTTTCACTGAAATATCCGTCTTTGACTTTTGCACATAATACCCTTGCAACAACAGCATAAAATCACACATGGTGCTACTGGCAATTCCATTCTGACTAACCAAATGCTCTTGATTATCAACGATTTCCATCGTATCGAGGTATGCTCGAATCCGTTGCTCATAACCTATTCGGGGAAGTTCTCGTACCTCCACCTGGGCTTTCAGCAAAATGAATGCTAAAAGTAGAAATGCAATAATTGGTAGTTTTTTCATTTTGGATTCAGCTCAAACCATATCTTAACAATTTCAGTTTTGTCTTTCATTTCTGAAATATGCCTGAACTCATTGGTTTTGTTATTGTAAACATAGTCATTCCGCCAGGTCTCGTGGTATTGTTGCACCTGCTTAATTGCATCCAGAATGAAGAAAAGTTCTTTATTTGTCATGGTTGGATGGAGTGAGAGTCTGATCCAGCCGGGTTTCTGGGAAAGGTCGCCAAAATTGATGCGATCCGTAATTTGCCTGGATTGATCGTGGGAGACATCCAGTAAAAAATGGCCGTAAGTACCGGCACAGGCACATCCGCCACGAACCTGTACTCCAAACCGATCGTTCAGCAACTTAACAACCAGGTTGAAATGAACATTCTCCAGGTAAAAGGAGAATATCCCCAACCGGTTCTTCATATTATCAGCAAGAATATGCAATTGAGGAATCTTTTTCATCTCCTCAAAAACGATTCCAACCAATTGCTTCTCACGGATTTTCATCTGTTCAATACCCATCTGAACTTTTAATTTAATACTTAGCGCAGCCTTGATGGTTTGAAGGAATGCCGGAGTCCCACCATCTTCTCTGGCTTCAATATCATCGACATATTTAAATTCTCCCCATGGATTGGTCCAGTCGACAGTGCCTCCTCCCGGATTGTCAGGAACCTGACATGTATATATAGCAGAGTTAAAAACCATTACTCCTGAGCTTCCGGGGCCTCCAAGGAATTTATGTGGAGAAAAGAAGATGGCATCCAGTGCTTCCAGGGGATCATCGGGATGCATATCGATTTTGGTATAAGGTGCAGAAGCAGCAAAATCAATAAAACACAGTCCACCATTTTCATGCATTATCCTGGCCATTTCGTGGAAAGGAGTAGAGATTCCGGTTACGTTTGAACAGGCGGTAAAAGAGCCGATCTTCATTTTCCTGTCCTGGTATTTTGCCAATTCTATGCGAAGTTGATTTAAATCGACCAGCAAATCTTTATCAGGCATCAACTGGACCACATCTGCAATGGTTTCCAACCAGGAGGTGTGGTTGGAGTGGTGCTCCATGTGGGTGATGAAGACTACAGGACGATCTTCCCGGGCAATGGTAATTTTGCTTGAAAACTTTGTCATGGATCTGATTCCCAGAATGCGCTGCAATTTATTGATGACCGTAGTCATCCCTGAACCGGCGTTGATAATCACATCACTTGGGCCAGCATGAACATGGTCCTTGATGATATGCTGGGCATAATGATACGCCTTGGTCATTAATGTGCCGGTTTCGCTGGCCTCGGTGTGGGTATTACCTACAAAGGGTCCAAACTGATTTGTCAGGCTCTCCTCGATGGGGCGATAAAGTCTGCCACTGGCAATCCAGTCCCCATATATAATATTCTTGACACCATAGGGTGAATTAAACTGCTGATCTATCCCGATAATGTTTTCTCTGAATTTTCTGAAATACTCTTCCATCATTGAGCAAATAGTGGATTTTTTTTGCTAAACTAACTCATTCATTTGATAATAATTTGATTTTCATCCGCCAGCTGGCGGATGAAATACCCACATAATTATGATCGGCTGGTGTGAATAATTGCTCCTGGGTATTTCGATTGCAAAGGTAAGGGAAGAAATCAAAGGGTGGGGGAGAATAGGAAAAAATAATTGCATTCTGGTACCTGATAGAGTTTTTTCGCTTATGGTATAGAGTAAAATGATATTCTGTGAAAATTGTATCTTTGAATCATGACAAACAATGATATTTTGAAGAAGCTGAGAGTTGCCCTTCAACTGAAGGATGAAGACATCGTTAAAATACTCTCATTGGTTGATTTCAGAATTACCACAACAGAATTGGGCGCGATATTCCGTAAAGAAGACCATCCCAATTACAAGGAGTGTGGAGATCAATTGCTGAGGAATTTTCTGAACGGTCTGATTATACATCTCCGCGGGCCAATGGAGAAACCGCAAAGTTCTGTTATTGTTCCACCAAAGAAGATAATTAAACTTTCCGGGAAGAGTAAAATTTAAATATATTTTCGATATGAGCAGAAAGGACAATTCCAATCCGATTATCAAAGGCGATCCCAAATTGGTGAATGCATGGGTCATGTATGATTGGTCCAATTCTGTGTATCAACTCACTATTACCTCAACCATATTTCCCATATATTATAATGCAGTCACCCGTCACGGCGATGATTTTATGGTTTCTTTCTTTGGCTGGCATGTGATTAATACGGTTCTTTATTCCTGGGCTATTGCTGCAGCCTACCTGTTAGTTGCTGCCGGATCACCACTTTTCTCTTCTATGGCTGACTATACAGGACGAAGAAAAGGTTTTATGCGCGCCTTCACGCTGATCGGCGCTATTTCTTGCGGGGCGCTTTATTTTTTTGATCCGCAGCATATTGAGTTTGGTGTTATTGCTTTTTCCCTGGGGACAGTTGGCTACGGAGGGAGCATTGTCTTCTACAACTCTTTTCTGCCTGTTATCGCTGAGCGGAAAGATCAGGATAGAATCAGTGCCAGAGGGTATATGATGGGTTATCTCGGCGGCGTGATACTCTTACTTTTCAATTTGCTGATGATCATGAAGCCCGGACTTTTTGGTTTTTCAGCCGATTCAACCCAGCCTGCAAGAATATCCTTTCTGACTGTATGTATCTGGTGGATTGGATTTTCAACCCTTACTTTCAGGAAGCTTCCCAAGTACACCTTTGGCAAACGTCTGCATCGGGAAAATGTCATCCTGAATGGATACAAGGAGTTAATCGTGGTGTTCAATCAGATTCGTGGTTCCTTCCAGTTAAGCATTTATTTGCTGGGAATCTTTTTTGTCTTGATGGGTATCCTGACAACCATGTTTATGGCTGCAAATTTCGGTGGAAAAGAGTTGGGTTTGAAAGAGGACGTGCTCATTCCCACAGTGATGGGGATACAGTTAATTGCCATTTTCGGGGCGTGGTTTTTTGCAAAGCTTTCGGGTAAAATTGGCAACATCAGGGCGATGATCCTGTCCGTAATTATCTGGATCAGCATCTGTTTTTATGCTTACACGATTAAACATGCCTTCGGTTTTATTGTAGTTGCTTCCATCGTTGGATTCGTCATGGGAGGATCTCAATCGCTTGCACGGTCAACCTATTCCAAGATGCTTCCCGAAACAACCGACCACACCTCCTTCTTCAGTTTCTATGATGTGAACGAAAAGTTAGCTACAGTAGCCGGGACTTTCAGCTTTGGAATCATCGAAGTCCTGACAGGCAGCATGCGTTATTCGGTGCTTGCTATCACAATTTTCTTCGGAATTGGATTGGTGTTTTTTGTGATTCTTTTATTCTCTGACAGGAAAGAGCTAAAGTTTAAGGACTGACGTCTTAAGACCAACGGCTACATCACAAAGAACCTGCTTCGATGGAAAGCCGCCAAAAGATTAAAACCGGGTCAGGCAGGCATTGAAAAACCACCCAGGCAAACCGTATTGATGAGTTGGTTTTTCAATTTATTAAGGTATTGTTTTAAAGTCAGAACCGAACTATCGACCCTCTTCATTCAAAACAGTCGTGCGTTTTTTTAGGTATTTTAAGATCAGGTACATGACAACAGTTACAGCACAGGCCCCGATGTAAAATTTATTGTAATCTGTTTCATGTCTGAGGATTTTCCCCAGGATGTCGAATACCATGAAAATGATAAAGACTGCTGCAAGGCCGTTTTTTTCCTTTTTTAATACTTTTTTCCAGCTAAAAGGGAGTGATGGTTTTACAAAGTTCTTAAGATTTGGAATAAACGCCGGCCGTTTTTTGGCCCAATCCAGGTAGGCCTGCCCAAAACTCCTGGTTAAAAACTGTTCTTCAGCATACATAATCCGCTCATAATAAACCCAGTAAAATAGTATCAAGGCAACCATAAACCAAAATTGACCGGTTAAGAGTGCAGGTCCCATCCACATGAAGAAATTACCCAGGTATAAAGGATGCCTTACAGTTGAATAGATTCCTGTAGTATTTAGCGATTCGGCTAATTGTCCTTCGGTATTTCTGCCTGATGTATTTTGGGGTGTGTGACCTACCGTATATATCCTGATTGCCAGTCCTAAAAGGCTTATGGACAGACAAAAATATTCATAATAAACAAGATAGGGACTACGTTCCAGGATAAAGGATTCGGGATAAAGTTTATTCCGAACAAATAATAGTGTTCCAATAACCAAAATAAATAGTGGCAGGAAGCTTCTGTGTTTGAAAAGCCAGTTCCCCTGATCTTCAAATTCCTCTTTTAAGGCCATATATTAACAGGTTTCTTTTTAATTATAGCGGGGCAAAAGTACAATTTTTATAGTAATATCCTACTTTTTATACATTTACCTGGCTATAGACTAGCGGTCCCTTTTGGCAAAAAACAGCATAACAGAGCTGCTATGGATTAATTAAATAGTGAATTCAGACATAGGCAATGGTATCTCAATATTGCTGAACCCGGCAGCTTCCAGCTGACCTTTGTAGAATAGTTGTGTATCGTAATCGCCGTGTACCAGGAATACCTTTTTGATGGCTGATTGATCCTGACAATCGAGAAACGAGAGCATTTCTTTGTAATCACCATGACCACTGAATGCTTCAATGCGTGCAATTTCGGCATTTACCTGATATTTGGTGCCAAAAATGGAAACGATCTTCTCACCGTTTACCAATCTTGCACCCAAAGTACGGGGAGCACAATATCCAACGACAAGGATGGTATTTTTCGGATCGGAGATGTTATTGGCGAGATGGTGCTTGATCCTTCCCGCTTCCATCATTCCCGAAGCGGAGATTATGATGCAGGGTTTTTTAAATAAGTTTAGTTTTTTCGAATCGTCAGTTGATGTGATATAATGAAGAGAGTTGAATCCAAAAGGATCATCGTCTGTTTCCATGACTTTCAAAACATCTTCATTAAAACATTCTGTATGCAGTCTGAAGATCGTTGTTGCGTTCACAGCAAGGGGACTATCCACGTAAATCTGAATTTTAGGCAATAATCCGGCATTGTAAAAGTTGTTAAGCGTAAAGACAATATCCTGGGTTCTGCCTATGGCAAAAGAAGGGATAATCAGTTTACCCTGTTTTATGACACAGGTATCGGTGACAACCTTCAGCAGTTCTTCTTCTGCAAGACTGAATTTTTCGTGCATTCTGTTCCCGTAAGTCGATTCGGCAATTAGGTAGTCACATTGTCTGAATGCTTCAGGAGCTTTCAATATCCTGCTGACCGGGCGGCCTATATCACCTGTATAGGCAATCTTTACTGTTTTACTGTTCTCTGTAATTTCGAGAGACGCAGTCCCAGCCCCGAGCAGGTGGCCGTTGTTGGTAAACCGGACTTTAATATTGTCATCTAAATAGAACTTACGGTTGAAAGCAACTCCGATGAACAGTTCCATACATTCTTTGGCTATGTCAGATGTATAAATGGGTTCGATCGGTTCCAAACCATGCTTAATCAGCTTTTTGTTGTACCATTTCACGTCAAGTTCCTGGATATGTCCGCTGTCGGCAAGCATAATAGCACAAAGGTCCCGGGTTGCATTTGTGCAAATTACAGATCCCCTGAAACCAAGTTTATAAACATAGGGAATCAATCCGGAATGGTCTATATGAGCATGTGTCAATATGATATGATCAATTTCCTTTGGATCAAAACCCAGATTTCGATTGGAGGAGTCAGTCTCCATTCCTTTCCCTTGAAACATACCGCAATCCAGCAGAATTTTTTTCCCGCTTTCAAGCGTGAGCAGATGCTTACTGCCTGTCACTTCGCGAGATGCACCAATAAATTTTATTTTCATTGCAATGAAGATTTGTAATTTTTCTAAAGTTAGAGAAATATAATGATCCTTTCTAAAAAAGCGTGATTTTTCACCAATTGCAATCCGGAAAAATTTTTTGAAATTGTTCGTTTGATTAAATGATTATTTTTGTGCTATGCGTTTCTTAACTTATTTATTGATACTTGTCTTGGTGGTCACCTTTTCTTGCTCGGAAAACAAAAATTTGGATAAAGGCGAACTGACCTATTCTGAATTTCAGAATAGGTTGAAAATGGATATGAATTATAATTCCATTGTTTCAATCTTTGGGAATCCTTCAAAAGATGCCGGAAGTGGAATACATATTTACGTTTATCCCTTGAATGATCTGTCAGAGATATGGATAGGGTATACTGACCGGATAATGTATGTAAAACGAGTGGATAAAGATCAACATTTCATTGAAAATTTAAAGATTTTGAATTCGATTGGCATTATTACTGGTCCGGATTTAAGAATGTGTGCCTGTTGCGGTGGATGGTACATCCTGATTGATGGCATTAATTATGCATTCGATACTTTGCCGGCTGATTCAAAGATTGAGCTGCAAAATGAAAAATTTCCGGTTACGGTAAGAATTGATTGGCAATTGTCAGATTTGTCAGCCTGTCCGGACAAAAGGATCGTCATTCAAAAAGCGACCAGGCAATAGGGTTGAAATTTAATTTTGGCTTCACTATTGATTAAAAAAAAGTGCCTTCCAATTTGAAAGGCACTTTTTAATAAGTGAAAAATCCATTTAATATCTATTCTTCGTTTTGGGTTGCAGCGTATGCCTTGAGCAGTTCGTCCTGAACCTCGGCCGGTACTTTTTCGTAGCTTGCAAATTTCATTTTGAACATGGCACGTCCCTGGGTTACAGAGCTTAAGGTAGTTGAATATTTGTTCATCTCCTTCAGAGGAACTTTGGCGACAATTTTTTCAAAACCTTTTTCGGAAGTCATCCCCATGATCAGGGCCCTGCGGTTTTGCAGGTCGCCCATTACATCACCCATGCGGTCACCCGGAACAAGTACTTCCACATCATAGATTGGTTCCAGAATTTTGGCTCCGGCGTTTTTAAAGGCCTGGCTGAACGCATTTCTGCCTGCAAGGCGGAATGAGATTTCGTTGGAGTCGACCGGATGCATCTTTCCTTCATAGATACAAACGCGGATGTCGCGGGCATAGGAACCAGTCAATGGTCCTTCCTCCATTTTTTCCATGATTCCTTTCAGGATGGCAGGGTGGAAACGGGCGTCGATAGAGCCACCCACAATACAGTTGCAGAAAACAAGTTTTCCACCCCATGGGAGCTCTGTGACTTCAGTTCCGCGGAGACTCACCTTCATTTCTTTGCCATTGATGACAAACATTGTCGGAGCCGGCATTCCTTCTTCAAATGGCTCGATCACCATGTGTACTTCCCCAAACTGTCCTGATCCACCACTTTGCTTGCGGTGACGATAGTCGGCCTGGGCTATTTTGGTGATTGTTTCACGGTATGGAATTTTGGGGTTTATAAACTGGATATCAATCTTAAATACATTGTCAAAATACCATTTCAGGGTATTAATATGGTACTCACCCTGTCCATGAATCAGGATTTGTTTTAGCTCTTTGGAGTACTCTATGATGTAGGTTGGATCCTCATCGTGTAAGCGATGCAGGTATTCACCCATTTTTTCTTCATCCGATTCGCTCACTGCCTTGACGGCTGTGGTGTACCTTGGATTGGGGAACGGGATTGGCGGGAATTCGATCTCTGAGTCTTTGTCACAAAGTGTCTGGTTGTATTTGACATCTTTTAGTTTGACTGTCGCACCGATATCTCCGGCTACCATTTCGGGTACTTTGGTTCTGGTTTTTCCGGCAACGGCAAATATCGAGGAGATTCTTTCCTTGGAATTTTTTGCCATATTGGTTAAATCCATTCCTTCCTTCAGTGTACCGGAAATTACCTTGAAATAAGTTACTTCTCCAACGTGTTGTTCGAGAGAGGTTTTGAAAACGTAAATCGATGTTGGACCCTTGACGCTTATCGGAATTAATTTCCCGTCGACAGTTTCGACAGGTGCAAGTTCTCCCGGGTGGGGAGCTACATTGACGATGAAGTCCATCAGACGGCGAATACCCATGTCTTTGGCAGCAGAGGTACAGAAAACAGGATATAATCCCCTGGAAAGCATTCCAAGTTTCAGTCCTTTTTTCATCTCGTCCTCGTTTAGGGAGCCTTGCTCGAAAAAGAGTTCCATCAATGCTTCATCATTTTCTGCCGCCATCTCAACGAGCATGTTGTGATATTCTTCTGCTTTTCCCATTTCGGAGGCAGGGATCTCGAGCAATTCAGGTTTGCCACCCTGGGGACCCCATTGAAGCATTTGCATTTTCAGTACATCAATGGCTTTGTTGTATCCCAATCCGGGATTTACAGGATACTGTACGATGGCCAGTTTGTTGCCAAAGGTTGTTTTGGCCATCTCGATAGAATTCTCCCAGTTGCTGTTTTCGTGATCGAGATGGTTGATTACAAAAATAAGCGGTTTATGAAATTTCTCTGCATTGCGGTTGGCGATCTCAGTCCCAACTTCAACACCGTTAACAGCATTAATGACCAGTAAACCGGTTGCGGCAACACTTAGGGCAGGAATTACTCCACCTACAAAATCATCCATCCCCGGGGTATCGATGATGTTAATTTTGCAACCTTCAAATTCTGTATAGAGAACAGTTTCATGAACCGAGTTGCCATACTCTTGCTCGACGAGGTTGTAATCAGATGCCGTATTCTTGCTTTTGACATCCCCCCTGCGGTTGATAATCCCACCCTCGAAGAGCATGGCTTCTACAAGGGTGGTTTTCCCGGCGCCCGAGTTTCCGAGCACTGTAATGTTCCTGATTTCATTGGTTTGATATACTTTCATCGTAAAAAATTTAAATAAAATTATCCGGTTGTTTAGAAAACATATTTTCAATTCCTTCAAAAATAGAAATTATTTAAAATGATCCGACCAAATGTGGAATTTTCGATTTTTGATTTTCGATTTTTGATTTTCGAGGAATTTGCAAATATCCTAATATCAGGGTTGTGCGCTTCAACAGGAAGTATCTTTTACCGGATTTTTATGTTACTAAACATGTTATTTCTTTTTATTGTTCCTGATGGATAAATTCGATTTTTTGATTTATCAGGAAGTTAAATAAGTAAGATCCTGATAAATTTTGCATATTTGCATTTAACCAGTACTTACCATTACCCGATGCAACGATTTCCATTTTTTAAACAACTGGATGCCATGGATTGCGGTCCTTCCTGTTTGAGGATGATCGCAAAATTTTACGGCAAAAATTTTTCGTTGCAAACAATTCGTGAAAGGAGCTACCTGACACGGGAAGGCGTCTCTTTCCTGGGTATGTCAGATGCAGCAGAATCCATCGGAATGAGGTCAGTCGGTGCCAGGGTTGGCTACAAACAATTGGCTGAACAAGTTCCGCTACCTGCTATCGTTCATTGGAAAGAAGAGCATTTTGTTGTGGTTTATGCCATCAAAAAGGGAAAAGTATATGTTGCCGATCCTGCCTTCGGTTTAATAACTTACAAGGAGGATGAATTTTTGAAAGGGTGGTGCGGTCTCTCAGATCGGGACAAAGCCAAAGGATTATGCCTTATCCTCGAACCAACCCCTGATTTTTACAGCCATGCTGATGAGAAGATTGACAAATCCTCATTGTCTTACCTATTTACTTATCTGCGCAACCAGAAGAAGTTTCTGTGGCAGCTCTTTACAGGTCTTATACTGGGAAGTCTTTTTCAGCTGATTTTTCCGTTGCTCACCCAATCAATGGTTGATGTGGGAATCAACAACAACGACATAGGTTTTGTAACACTGATCCTGGTTGCACAACTGATTCTGTTTGTCTCACAAACTTCTGTTGAGCTGATTAGAAGCTGGATTCTGCTTCACCTTACTACGCGTCTAAACATCGCGTTGATTTCCGATTTTCTGATCAAACTGATGCGTCTTCCCATAAGCTTTTTTGATACCAAGATGGTTGGAGATATTCTGCAGCGCATCAGTGATCATTCCCGTATTGAACACTTTCTAACCAATCAGTCATTGAACGTTCTCTTTTCAATGGTGAATCTGGTTATCTTCTCTATTGTTCTGGCCCTCTACAGTTGGATTATTCTGACAGTATTTCTGGTGGGTAGTCTATTATATGTGTTGTGGATTCTTCTATTTTTAAAGAAGAGAAGGGAACTGGATTATAGGAGATTTACTCAATTATCTGAAAATCAAGCCAAATTGATCGAATTGATGAGTGGAATGCAGGAGATCAAACTCAACAATTGTGAGAAACAGAAGAGGTGGGAGTGGGAAAGGATTCAGGCGCGCCTTTTTCAAGTGAATATTAAAAGGTTATCGCTGACGCAAACACAAACCATCGGATCAACTTTCATCAACCAGTTGAAAAATATCCTGATCAGTTTTATCGCTGCAAGGCTGGTGATCGACGGGCAAATTACCTTAGGTGCCATGGTTGCAGTCTCCTATATCATTGGTCAGATGAACAGTCCGCTAAACAGTTTGATGGAGTTCATCCAGACAACGCAGGATGCCAAGATCTCCCTGGAGAGATTGAATGAGATTCATTCCAAACCCAATGAGGAAGAACATGCAGAAAATAAAATTACCCTGTTCCCTGAACTTCGGGAGATAATCCTGAAAGAGGTTCATTTTCAGTATGAAGGGCCGAGATCACCCATGGTATTGAAGAATATCTCACTACATATCCCTGCCAACAAAACCACTGCCATCGTTGGAATGAGCGGAAGTGGAAAAACCACCCTGATCAAACTGATGCTGGGATTCTATCCCCCTGTGTCCGGTACAGTGCACCTGGGGGAAATTAGTTTATCCCATTTCTCTGCACAGTTATGGCGTGATAAATGTGGGGTTGTGATGCAGGATGGATTTATTTTTTCAGATTCCATCCTGAATAACATCGCGATCGGAGATGACAATATCGACAGAAACAGGCTGCTTGATGCAGTTAAGATGTCTAATATACAGGAATATATTGAATCTCTGCCTCTTGGGTACCAAACCAAAATAGGGCAAGAAGGAGTTGGTCTCAGCCAGGGGCAGAAACAACGTATCCTGATAGCCAGGGCGATATATAAAAATCCGGATTTTCTTTTCTTTGATGAGGCTACAAACGCGCTGGATGCCAACAATGAAAAGGTGATTTTGGAGAATATGGATCGATTTTACAAAGGTCGTACAGTAATTGTGGTAGCCCATCGCTTGAGTACGGTCCGGAATGCGGACCAGATCATCGTTCTGGACAAAGGCGAGATCGTTGAGCAAGGCACCCATCAGCATCTGATAGACCTGAAAGGCAACTATTTCAATTTAGTCAGAAACCAACTCGAACTGGGCACCTGATTTTAGTCACTTCTAATTGATTATGTCGAAAAATTTGAATGATATAGAGACGCGCAGTGAAGAGGTCCAGGATCTTCTGGGCAGGGTACCTTCCTGGATCACAAGAAACGGGATCCTTTTGGTTATCTTCATCCTCATGGTGCTGATTGCCGGAAGCTGGTTCTTTAAATACCCTGATATCATTACGGCATCTGTTGTGGTCACTTCGGACAATCCTCCGGTTCATCTCCTGGCCCGTGTTGACGGGAAGTTGACATCTGTGCGGATTCATGACAAGGAGAAAGTTAAACAAGGTGAATTGTTGGCAATGCTGGAAAGCTCATTAAATTATGATGACCTGACCGATCTGAAAGAGCGGCTGGTTTTGCTTGCCCCTTTTGTGGATGAGTTTAAGGCCAATCAGATGATTTCTTTTCAGCGAAACTATTTGCTCGGTGATATCCAGCCTCAGTTCGCTGATTTTTCCAGGAAATATCGCGATTATCTGCAATTTATTGATCGAAATTACTATCCTGGTAAAATCAAATCCCAACAGAAGCAGCTTACTTTGTCGAAATCGGGATATAAGTCACAGCTAACCAAGAAAAAAGTATTGGAAGAAGAGCTTCAAATTATCCGGAAAAAATATCAGCGTGACTCAGTTTTAAACAAAAAAGGGGTATTGGCATCAGAAGAACTGGAGAAATCAAAAAGGGAGCTGCTCCAAAAGCAGCTTCAGTATGCAGAAGTTCTTTCCACCTTATCTTCCACTGCGTTATCCATGGAGCAGGCCGGACAAATGGTTGCAGAAGCTAAAAATCTTTCCGGGTTGCAGGTTACCTCTCTTCAACTGGCGTTTAAAGAGGCTTATGTGGTTTTGCTTGGTGCAATAGATGTTTGGGAATTGAATTATCTGATCAAATCTCCCGTCGGCGGTGAGGTGAATTTCTCCAAATTTTGGAGTAGCAATCAAAATGTTTCCAAAGGGGAAACTGTGTTTACTGTTGTTCCGGAAGGCACCAATGTATTAACCGGGAAAGTTCAGCTTAAGATGAGCGGCGCAGGAAAGGTTAAGGTAGGACAAAGTGTCAACCTAAAATTTGCCAACTATCCTTATCTGGAATATGGATTGGTCAAAGGAGCAGTATCCAGAATTTCCGGAGTACCAACCAACGACTATTACGCGCTGGAAGTAGATCTCCCGGATCAGCTGATCTCAACCTATGGGAAAAGATTTGAATTTCAGCAGGAATTGCAGGGGACAGCCGAAATTATTACAGAAGATCAAAGGTTATTCAACCGGATTCTCCATCCGGTCAGGGCAATATTCAGTGAAAGATTTGAAAAATAGCATTTGGCTATTACCATTTAGCTGTTGGTAGACTAAACATGATGATTTCATTGTTTTTTCAGCAGAGATGTTTTATGTAATTAGTCGGGTATATTTACTGCCATTGAGATTTAAGTTAGTAATAGACTAAGTGCTAACTGCTAAAAGCTAAAGGCTTGATTTTTTTTAGGGCTTGCAATAATCCTCTGGCAGGCTAATGCTCCTGAAAATCAATTTTTTTTAAGGAAGTAGTGTATTTTCCAAAGAAATGTGTACTTTTGCAGTCCATTTTGGAGGAGTTTTGCAAGGGATTATAGTGTCAATTGCAGGGCTTACGGAGAATTGCGAGATTTCTCCGTAAGAATTATGTGTGTATTTTTTATTCAAATTTAAAAAACGTTTATGCCTACTATTCAACAGTTAGTACGTAAAGGAAGAGTTAATATCGAAGACAAAAGCAAGTCTCCGGCATTGAATTCTTGTCCGCAGCGTCGGGGCGTGTGTGTACGTGTATACACTACGACGCCCAAGAAACCGAATTCCGCCATGCGGAAGGTTGCCAGGGTCAGGCTAACCAATGGCAAAGAGGTGAATGCCTATATTCCGGGAGAAGGACACAATTTACAGGAGCACTCTATAGTTCTTGTTCGTGGTGGTCGTGTAAAGGACCTGCCAGGTGTTCGTTACCATTTAATTCGTGGTGCGCTCGATACCGCAGGTGTTGAGGGCCGCAAGCAACGTCGTTCCAAGTATGGTGCAAAACGCCCAAAACCAGGACAAGTAGCTGCAGCAACAAAGAAGAAAAAGTAATAAGTAAAAGAAACATTAGTTATTAGTTTGGAGGTTTGGTTGAGTAAGGGCTTGTCTTGAACAGGCTGTATAACTGAAGGCTAAACAACAACCGATTCGAATAACACAAACAATTTGTAACTAAGATGAGAAAGACAAAACCAAAAAAGCGGATCATTCTTCCCGATCCGAAATTTAATGATGTTCTCGTAACTCGCTTCGTGAACAGTCTCATGTTTGATGGGAAAAAATCCATCGCGTTCAAAATTATTTACGATGCACTTGATATTGTCGAGAAGAAATTGAAAGACAATGAGTTGTCTTCTCTTGACGTATGGAAGAAGGCATTGATTAACATTACTCCCCAGGTTGAGGTTAAAAGTAGGCGAGTGGGTGGTGCCAACTTTCAGGTTCCGATGGAAATCCGTCCGGAAAGAAAAGTGGCTATCTCCATGCGTAACCTCATCATCTTTTCCAAAAAGCGTTCCGGTCACTCCATGGCAGAAAAGTTGGCTGCCGAGACCTTGGCTGCATACAATGAAGAGGGTGGAGCATTCAAGAAGAAAGAGGATACACACAGAATGGCAGAAGCAAACCGCGCGTTTGCGCATTTCCGGTTCTAACCGGAATATTCAGATTTTTAGTTTAGATTATTGTACGACAAATTAATAATGGCGAAAAGGGACCTTACAAATACCAGAAACATCGGGATTATGGCTCACATCGATGCCGGTAAAACAACCACCTCAGAGCGGATTTTGTTTTACACGGGGAAAGTTCACCGTATCGGTGAAGTTCACGATGGTGCAGCAACGATGGACTGGATGGAACAGGAGCAGGAGCGTGGAATAACCATTACTTCTGCTGCGACATTTACTGAGTGGACATATCAGGATATTGTACATCAGATAAATATCATTGATACTCCGGGTCACGTCGACTTTACAGTTGAGGTGGAACGTTCGTTAAGAGTTCTTGACGGAGCGGTTGCAACCTTTTGTGCCGTTGGAGGTGTGGAAGCGCAATCTGAGACAGTTTGGCGTCAGGCAGAAAAATACGGAGTACCGAAAATTGCATTCATCAACAAGATGGATCGTGCCGGTGCCGACTTTTTCAATGTTTACAACGATATCAAAGAGAAGCTGGGAGCCAATCCGGTTCCGATTCAAATTCCGATTGGTGCCGAAGAACGCTTTAAAGGAATCATTGACCTGGTTGCCATGAAATCGGTGGTATGGCACGATGAGACCATGGGGGCTGATTATTCAGTGGAAGAAATTCCGGCCGACATGATGGAACTTGCCATCGAATGGCGCGAAAAACTGGTTGAGTCGGTTGCTGAGCAGGATGAGACTTTGATGGAGAAATTCTTCGAAGATCCCTACAGCATTACAGAAGATGAATTGAAGCATGTAATTCGTAAAGCGACCCTCTCAGGTGTCATTATTCCGATGCTGTGTGGTTCAGCCTTCAAAAACAAAGGAGTTCAGACTCTTTTGGATGCAGTTTGTGCTTTTTTGCCGAATCCGCTTGATGTTGCTTCAATCGTAGGAAAAGATCCTGATACGGACGAAGAAATTGAAAGGAAACCTGATGTCAATGAGCCGCTTGCAGCGCTCGCGTTCAAAATTGCTACAGACCCATATGTAGGCCGTTTGTGTTTTATTCGTGTCTACTCAGGAAAAATTGATGCCGGATCATACGTATTAAATACCCGTACGGGCAAGAAGGAGCGGATTTCCCGTCTCTTCCAGATGCACTCCAACAAACAACAACCCCGCGATGTGATTGAAGCAGGTGACATCTGTGCCGCCGTAGGTTTCAAAGACATCCGCACCGGAGATACCCTTTGTTCTTTGGATCATCCAATCGTTCTTGAGTCTATGACTTTCCCGGAACCGGTGATTGGGATCGCTATTGAGCCTAAAACCCAAAAGGATTTGGATAAATTGTCCAATGGTCTGATAAAACTTTCTGAAGAGGATCCTACCTTCCAGGTTAATACCGATCAGGATAGCGGACAGACCATTATTCGTGGAATGGGCGAGCTTCACCTTGAAATTATTGTGGATCGTCTGAAACGTGAATTCAAAGTAGAATGTAACCAGGGTGCTCCGCAGGTTTCCTATAAAGAGACCATTACCAAAGAGGTAAACCTGCGTGAAGTATTCAAAAAGCAGACTGGTGGTCGCGGTAAATTCGCTGACATTTCTGTTCACATTGGTCCGGTTGACGAGGGCAAAACAGGTCTTCAGTTTGTTGATCAGATCAAAGGGGGTACTATTCCGCGAGAATACATTCCTTCTATTGAAAAAGGATTCAAAGAGGCCATGAACAATGGTCCTTTGGCAGGATATAAGATTGAAAATGTCAAGGTTGTTTTGGTCGACGGATCCTTCCATCCTGTTGACTCCGATGCACTCTCCTTTGAGTTGTGTGCCAAGCAAGCCTTCAGAAATGCAGCCTCCAAAGCGAAACCAAATTTGCTCGAGCCTATTATGAAGGTAGAAGTTGTAACACCCGACGATTACATGGGGGATATTGTTGGCGACCTTAACCGACGTCGTGGTCACGTTGAAAGCATGGATGCCAAATTTGGTGCCCGGGTGATCAAAGCGCTGGTTCCGCTCTCTGAGCAGTTTGGTTACGTAACAACCTTGCGAACCCTCTCTTCAGGCCGTGCTACCTCTACGATGGAGTTTTCCCATTATGCAGAAGTTCCCAGGAATATTGCCATTGCAGTTCTTGAAAGTGTTAAAGGAAAAACAGAGTTATTATAACTAAATACGTTCTTATCATGAGTCAAAAAATCAGAATTAAACTGAAATCGTACGATCACAATCTGGTTGACAAATCAGCTGAGAAGATTGTAAAGACGGTTAAATCTACTGGTGCCATTGTAAGCGGTCCGATACCACTG
>JANYKW010000082.1 GCA_025358025.1 Bacteroidia bacterium
TAGAAGTACTTAGAGTACTTAGAGTACTTCAAATACTTCAATTACTTCAAGTGAAAGGAGGATGTTTTGTTAAGGAAGGCTGGATTTTGAAACCGAAACTTCCAAAATCACGTATGATTTAATTAATGGC
This sequence comes from Bacteroidia bacterium, assembly GCA_025358025.1. GTDB lineage: Bacteria > Bacteroidota > Bacteroidia > Bacteroidales > Prolixibacteraceae > CAINVV01. Next base: position 131 of record JANYKW010000082.1, read on the forward strand.
AAATTTCCGGAAAATAGATGTGTGATATTGCAATTGGAAAAAGACACCCAGTCTTCATTAACTTTAAGTACTTTAGTCATTTTAGCCACTTTAGTTCACTTGTGTTCCAATCTCCCGGTAGCATCCGGCTTAATAATATACTCATTCACATAATAGAATAATTTATAACTATAATCATGTCGTACAATTTGTTAAAAGGGAAAAGAGGTATCATTTTTGGTGCTTTGAACGAACATTCAATTGCCTGGAAAGTAGCGGAAAGAGCCTATGAAGAGGGTGCAATCTTTACATTAACCAATGTGCCTATTGCATTGCGAATGGGAGAAACACAACTTCTTGCTGAAAAATGCAATACAGAAGTTATTCCTGCTGATGCTGTTAACCTGGAAGATCTCGAGCATCTTATTTCAAGATCCATGGAAGTTCTGGGAGGTAAACTGGATTTTATCCTCCATTCTATCGGAATGTCGCCCAACGTGCGCAAAGGAAGGCATTACAGTGACCTTGATTACGATTTCCTGGCTAAAACACTGGATGTTTCAGCAATATCTTTTCATAAACTACTGCAAACGGCCCGTAAACTTGATGCGCTGAATCAGTGGTCGTCCGTACTGGCACTTTCCTATGTTGCTGCACAACGCACCTTTTATGGGTACAATGATATGGCTGATGCCAAATCATTGCTCGAATCTATTGCCCGCAGTTTTGGATACATCTATGGCCGTGAAAGAAATGTCAGGATAAACACCATTTCTCAGTCTCCCACACCGACAACGGCAGGAAACGGTATCAAGATGTTTGAAAGTCTGCTCGATTTCTCAGAAAGAATGTCTCCGCTGGGAAATGCCACTGCTGATGAGTGTGCCGATTATTGTATTGTGATGTTTTCTGATCTGACAAAAAAAGTTACAATGCAAAATCTTTTTCATGACGGAGGATTCTCTTCCATGGGGATGAGCCTGAGAGCGATGGAGCAGTACAACAGAGGCAACTGTGATGAAGAGGTGGATCCAAATCACATTTACGACTAAGAAGCTGTTAGCTATTAGCTATTAGCCTTTAGCTAAGTGCTAAAAATTTTATGCTTAGACTTTTACTAGCAGCTAACAGCTAATGGCTAAAAGCTGTTCAGGATCTTTGCCTGCTGAAAAGTATCCTGGGATTTTTATTGGCAACAACAGGATTCTTGTGAACGACCTGTTGTTTTGGTCTGGCATGCCCTGATCTTCCTCTGCCTTGCTGCTGTACGGGTGCTTTCACCGGATTATGATCCATCAGCGGGAAAAACGGATTCTCTGCCAAAGGAATTTTCTTGGAAATCAGCTTTTCAATGTCCCTGAGATATTCCTTTTCTTCTGCATCACAGAATGAATAGGCTGTTCCTTCGGCACCGGCTCTTCCAGTTCTTCCAATGCGGTGAACATAAGTTTCGGGAATGTTCGGAATTTCATAATTGATCACATATTCCAGGTCGTCGACATCTATTCCACGTGCTGCAATATCAGTAGCAACCAGTATCCTGGTGGTCTGATCCTTGAAATTTGCCAGGGCACGCTGTCGTGCGGTTTGTGCCTTATTGCCATGAATGGCTTCCGCTGAGATGTTGTGCTTTAACAGTATTTTGACGACGGTATTTGCGCCATGCTTGGTGCGGGTAAATACAAGAGCTGTTTTGATATTCACATCCTTTAATAATTCAAGTAACAAAGCGCTTTTATTCCCTTTATCGACAAAAAATACGGATTGTCGGATAATATCTACCGTAGATGAGTCTGGAGTAACAGAGATTTTTATCGGATTATGCAGTATTGTGTTGGCTAATTTTACAATATCCGGTGGCATGGTAGCTGAAAAAAACAGAGATTGCCTGGCTTTTGGGAGTACTGTCAATAATCTTTTTACATCGTGGATAAATCCCATGTCGAGCATACGATCGGCTTCATCCAAAACGAAAATCTCCACATCGCGTAAGGTTAAAAACCCCTGATTCATCAAATCCAACAGCCTGCCTGGGGTTGCAATCAGGATATCTACACCGCTTCGTAATGCTGCTGTTTGTGGATTTTGATTTACTCCTCCGAAGAGAACTGTAGATCTTAAACCTGTATGACGACCATATGCTTTGAAACTTTCTTCAATCTGTATGGCGAGTTCCCTTGTAGGTGTAACTATCAGACTACGAATTTTCCTGGTTTTCCCAAAAATTTTATTGGTGCTAAGGAGTTGAAGGATAGGAATGGCAAAGGCAGCAGTTTTGCCGGTTCCTGTTTGTGCACATCCAAGCAGGTCGGTGCCTTGTAAAATGATTGGAATAGCTTCAGCTTGTATTGGTGTCGGTATGGTGTACCCTTCTTCGTCAACTGCTTTTAATATGGGTTCTATGATGTTTAATGACCGGAATAACATGTATTTTATTTGATATTGATTAGCCGCAAAGGTACAAGAATAAAAGCAATTAGCTATTAGCCATTAGCTTTTAGCGATTGGCAGTTAGCTTTCGACTTTCAACAGCGATTCTAATACCTAACAGCCAACAGCTAACAGCTAATAGCTAATTAGCTAACCTATCAGTGCTTCCGCAGCATCTCAAGCATTTTCCGATCCAGTTTGTGTCCATTCCAATCTTCATATTCTATATCTTTTCTTCCTGAATCGATCACGCCAAAGTCTCCCCTGAAATTCCAGAATGCCCATCCAATATTGTTTTCTGTTAATATCCCAAGCACATCGGTCATCCAGGAGATAAAGACTTCGTGTGGGGTCTCTTTATAACAACCGCATTCTCCACAGTGGACTCCGATTCCTTGTTCAACGAGTTCAATCCATGGACGATAAAACTCCTCCAGGTTATTTCGGCTGTAATTTTTTCCATTGATCATTCCCGGCCATACGGGCACCGGTGCGTCTTCCGGGTTCTTCCACACCCAAGGTGCCTTATAATGTGATACATCTCCCGGGTAGTAGCCTCTACAGCTTTGTGCTACCTTTAAATCCCTGAGTTCCGGGGTAACTGTTCCGCCTCCGTTGTTTCCATCAGCCAGTACCAAACGGTCGGCATTCTGTTTTAGTATTACTTCCTGACAACCCCGAACAATTTTTCTGTAAAGTTCACCATCTATTGCCAATCTTTTGCCAAACTGGTCATTCATATCTTCTCTGAAACAGGGTTCATTGATCAGATCAAAGCTGAGATTTTTTCCTGAAACATTTTTAAACCGCCTGGCCCACATGTCCCAATGTGCATAAAGTGCCTGCTGAGCCTCATTATCTTTCCAAAGGTTATATGGCTCATTGAAACCCGCGTTGATACAAAAACCGGGAACTCTATGCAGGTTAAGGCTCGCATGCAGACCATATTTGTTAGCCAGGTAAACTAATTTCTCAATTTCCTCTATGGCTTGTTCGTTAAAATCTACTACCTCATCAGGCGATATCCGTTTGTTTTGGTCATTGCCTGCATCAAAATTGATGTAACATGGATATTGAACAGGAATTCGAACGAAATCAAACCCCCATTCAGACATCCACCTAAAATCATCTTCTGTCGACTGGTTCATTTTGTTCTGACGAGGGAATACCAGTGGCTTCGAAGTGTAAAAATCCAGCAAATTAAAGCCACGCCAACGTGGAAGTATGTTTTTGTTTTTGTTGGAAGGTGAAAATCCCATGGCATGAACATTACCGGCCAGTCCCATGAAAGTACTTCCGATTCCGGCAGTTTTGATAAATGAGCGACGGTTGAAGGCTGTCATAAATGGTAGATTAATTAAAATTAAAAATACTGACTGTCAGACCTATGTACCTGGAGACCGGGGAATGCTATATTTCCTAACTTTTATGCAAACCGCACTCTTTGGTATCCGGATTTTCCCACCACCAACGGCCGGCCCGCAGATCTTCACCAGGAAAAATTGCTCTGGTGCAAGGTTGACATCCGATACTTGGATAATCACGATCGTGAAGTGGGTTATAGGGAATTTTCCGTTCTTTGATATATGCGCGGACTTGATTTTCACTCCAGTCTATCAGTGGATTAAGCTTGATAAGTCCGTTATTTTCATCCCATTCGATGGGTTGCATCTCTGATCGTGTGATCGATTGATCCCTCCTTAATCCGCAAATCCAAACATCCAATCCGGAAAAAGCTCTTTTAAGGGGTTCTATTTTCCGGATTCGGCAGCAGGTTTTTCGATCCTCAACGGAGTTATAAAACAGGTTGACGCCTTTTGAAAAAACCATCTCTTCCACATGAGATGCTTCAGGAAAGTAAACCTGCATTTGAATGCCATATATTTGATTTGTGCGGTGAATCAGATCGTAGGCTTCGGGGAATAACCTGCCAGTATCGAGGGTGAAGATCTTTGTGCTTTTGTCGATTGAACAGACCATTTCTGTCAGAACCTGATCTTCCAGACCAAGACTGCTGGAGAGTGCAATACGCCCCCTGTATTCATGTAAAAAATAAGAAAGTAACTCAGTTGCATCTGCAGATGCAAGCTGTTGATTCAGAGAAGCTATTTTGTCTCGCATGAAATTGATCTCATTAATGGTTGGAAGGCTAAAATAACCGATTTATTTTTAATTATGGAAGGAATCCGGTTATTAGGAATTGACAATCTTCAATTTATAATGATGTATAATGCTGAATGATTGAATATTATTAGGTAGTGAATAAAATAAATAATTACGGCCGGGACTTATTTTGGTAGTGAGAATATAAACTCCAATCCTCCTCCTTTGTGTGTTCTTGCTGAAATTTCCCCTTTGCAACTAATGATTGCATTTTTTACAATTGCCAGTCCAAGCCCGGTACCACCTTGCTTGCGGGATCGACCATTATCAACCCGATAAAATCGTTCGAAAATGCGCGGAAGATGTTCTTCTGATACACCCGGGCCATCGTCAGCAAAAGAGAAATACTGGTGGTTATTGTCTTCATGGTAATTAGAAATGTGTATACTTATGCCTTCACCGCCATAGTGGAGCGAATTTTCCATCAGGTTTCTAAATACGGAGAAAAGCAGAGAGTAATTGGCGTTGACAAAAACCCGGTGATTGATATTTGTGTCAACAGTTCCCGATTTTTGCTGAATAAGATCATTGAAACTTTCTACTACCTCGTCAACCAGCTTTTTTACATCAATTCTACCTTTTGGATAGAGTTCAGAAGATTCTTCAATTTTATTAAGTAGTGCAATATCATTAACCAGCTGGGTGAGTCTCTCAGATTGATTATGTGCTTTGTTGATAAAATAGTGTTGTCTTTTGGGATCCAGATCAGGATTGTTCAGAAGGGTTTCAAGATATCCCTTCACTGTTGCGATCGGAGTTTTTAACTCATGGGAGATATTCGAAGTAATTTGTTGCTTCATCATGCTTCTTTTCATCAACTGCGTGATATCGGTGATCAAAATCTCAAAACTCTTGTCCTGAAAAATAATGCATTGAATTTGAAAATGTGCACCATCCCGCTGTACAGAATATTCCAGCCTGGGTAATTCATTCAGTGCGTACGAGGTGTTGTCGGCCATCGCCTTGTCCACAAAAGCATTGATCGCGTTGAACTCATTTAACTCAAAAATTTTCTCAACCGTAATTGTTGATTCTTCCGAAATGATGTTGATATAGAATATAAAGTGGCTGTTGTTCAGTATTATTGTCTTTTGAGGTGAGAAGAATGCCACTCCCTCTTTTAGGACAAAAAGGTGGCTGATCAACTTTTCCTTTTCCTGCAACAGATCAGATTTCGCGATCCTTGATTGTTCAAACAGACTGCTGATTTCGTTGCTTATTACTCCTATTTCGTCATTGGAGAATTGCAAATCCTCATCCATATCCTGTCCGTTTCTGACCCGTATTGCAAAATCTTTCAATTTGGCGACAGAGTCGCTCAGGTGATTGGTAATCAGTCTTAATACGACTCCGAAAAGTATAAATAAAAATAAGAAATAGAGTATAAATGCACGGTCTATATTCAAATAATTGCGGGTCTCAGTATCATAAACAACTGCAGATCGAATAATTAAATTACTATAGATTTTTGCATAATAGAAATATTCCTGTTCTGTAGTCGTGGAATGTCTGATATTGAACCCTGATCCTGATTTAAGTGCTTGTTGCAATTCAGGTCTTTCGAAATGGTTCTCCATTTTCAGGTAGCTGGCCACTAAATTGTCGTAAAGTACGTCTCCCTTTAAATCAAATATAGTAATTCTTGTGAGCGAAGCCGGAACCAGCTTTTTAAGTGAATCAAGCTGAGACAACTTTACCGGAGTTGTTAGATTTTGGTGCAGGATAAATTTGTTGGCAAGTTCAGTATAACCTTCCAGACGGCTTTCTAAAAGTGATATCCTGAACTGTTTTTCATGTTTACTTTGGTAAATCAATACAGAAAGCAGAAAAACAACGAAGAGCAGAAAATAGTTTGTAAACAATTTCCATTTGATCGATTTGTATCTGATTTCCATTTTGTTTTTGGGAAAAATCATATTTCAAAGTAATAGCCGTACCCGGCTTTGTTGCGAATATACGTACTGTAACCTTCCATCTTTTTTCGTAAGCGAGTCATATTTACATCCACGGTTCTGTCGGTGACAATGACATCATCGGCCCATATTCTGTCCAGTATTTCCTCTCTCGAAAAAATTCGTCCCTGGTTTTTTGCCAATAATAGTATGATCTCAAATTCTTTTCTGGTTAGTTCAACTTTCTTGCCATCCAGGATCAGTCGTTTGGTTTTATTGTCAAGTCCGATGTTCCCCAAAAGTAATATGGAAGATTCCTCCGTTTTGATTTGTTGATAGGTTCTTTTAAGTATTGTTTTCACCCTGGCCTGAAGTTCCCGGATGGAGAAAGGTTTGGAAATGTAGTCATCAGCACCGACAGAGAAACCGGTTAAAAGATCATTTTCATTGCTTCTGGCTGTCAGGAAAATGATAGGAGCGTTGATGTCAAGCTCTTTTCTCATTTTTTGTGAAAGAGCAAAACCAGACATTTTTCCCATCATAACATCCAGTAAAAACAAATCATACACAGAAAGTTTCTTTTTCAATGCATCTTCCGCAGAATGAACCACATCGACCTGGTATCCTTCACTCTCAAGATTGAACTGAAGAATTTCGCAAATATCCTCTTCATCCTCGGCAACCAAAATCCTGAAATTTTCTTTCATTTGATAATAATTTGTTTTTCATCCGCCAGTTGGCAGATGGAATAGCCACGAGAATAATATTTATATCGGTTAGCGATGGATAAATCATCGCTGTTTCAATTTTGTTGATTTGCAAATTTCGGGTATTTTCTCTGTCATGCATTGCATCTTTTTAATTAAAAAAAGTAACCATCAAAGATACAACCTGGGATGTTGTAATTTACATCAGGCAATAAGCCTTGATCAATGCATACAAAATAATCAATATATAGTTTGTATCCGCATAATATTGGAAGAAACGGATATCCAAATCAAAAATCACTCTGCTTCATTACTTTGAGCTTCCTTACTATCCCGGCGCATATGCAATGACAAATCATTGCTGTTTCCCAGGTCCAGCGATAATACCTCCCTTGATTGTATTTCATAACCGTTGCGCGAAAATTTTACGGTATAGGGTCCACCCGGAGGCAAATTGGCGACACAGAAATACCCCTTCTTGTTGGTGAGAGCATCTCTGGTCTTGTTCCAGGGAACATAGGTAATTTGAACTGTAACTCCCGGTAAAGGAATGTTCTTCTCATCCAACACCTTTCCCGAAAGAAATGAACTGGTTTGCTGGGCTTTCAGAATATTTGCCGAAACAATTAATACAATGAGTAAGAGAAATATTCTGGTGAAATTGTTTTTCATACGAGATGAATATGAATTATAAAAATCAGAAACTCAAATTATCCAACGTTTGCTCCTGATGCATTCCTTTCAGGAACAAAAATATTGCTCTGATATTACAAAACGGTTACAGCCACATGACATTCAAATTACGTTTTCACCTCTTCATAAAAAGAGAGGATGCCTCATTACTGAGACATCCTTGTTGCCTGAATCCAGGATTGAAGCGCTGTGTTTATAGGTTAAAACAGAATCAGAAATTGTACTTTAATCCAAACTGCAACTGCCACCGGGAGTTGATTGGGTCAACCGTATAATATTGGCTGTTGTTGTTGTCAGGGTACTTCATAAAGTTGTAAGTAGGAATGTAGCCTGTTCCACCTGGTGCAACCTTGTTCGCGTCAGCAGCAAAACCAAGCATCGGAACATTGTAATTGTTCACATTGGTCACAAAACGAACTTTGCCCCAGTCATTACTCAACAGGTTAAGAACATTGAACATGGTGGCTATCAACTGAACACTTTGTTTTCTTTGCCCGATTTGGAATTTGATTTCGTGTGTGATTTGCATGTCCATAAAATGGTTCCAGGGTGTTCTCAAGCCATTTCTTTCTGCATATTGGCCTCTGCGTGTGCTCAGATATTTATCATTATCAACGAAATCATTGAAATCTTTGGATTGTGCTGTCGCGGTGTAGATTGCTCCGGTCGAGGTTGTCAAATCTGCAAAAATCAATTCGCTTGCATTCTTGGGAATATAAATCAGGTTGGCATTTGATGAATTTCCGTAAGGGTTCGGACTCGTGGAGTAGGTAGCAGTATAAGGACTTCCTGATTGTGATGAGTGAAATATACCCACAGAAGTTTTTTGTTTCTCATTCCAGTCTATATTTAGAAACCAAGACGTTACAATTCGGTTTCGCAAGTCGAAATTTGAATAGGCTACTTCAGGATTGTTCGGAGTAATGGCTGGATTCACTTCAAAGTTTGACTGCCATGAGTTACGGATACCGTTGGAAACATCCTTTGACATTCCATAAGTGTATGCTAAATTGAAAAATCCTGAGAACTTACCTCTCTTCTCGAAGGCTTTTGAAAATTTAATTGTATAGTTGTAACGATAGCCTTCATGCGTATTGGTCAGCATATAGATATTTGAATAGGCAGTGCTGTTTTTTCCACCTTTATATATCGGTGAAAGTGTCGGCCCCGAGGGGAGATAGGTTACGGCGCTGTCTTTTACGTTGATATTCTGGAACATGACATCATCGATTACTTTGGTGTACAATCCTTCCAGGGTCAGTTTGTAACCGTGATGAAAATTTATATCAACTGCCAGATTGCTTCTCCATACCTGTGGCATTTTGAAATTATTGTCAACAACATCTACTTCACGGGTGTTGGAAGATGAAGAACCGAATGTTCCTTCGATCGTACTTTTTAACTGATTTGGATCCATTACCAAAGGCACGACAGCTTTTGTTCCGGATGGCTTCACATCGATGTTCGCAAATTTTGTTCCAGGGAAGGTATAGGCATAACCCACCCAGGCCATGGGAATCCTGCCTGCAAAAATACCTGTTCCACCTCTCACGATAATTGATTTGTCGCCATTCAGGTCGTAACTGAAACCAATTCGCGGAGAAATGACCAAATTACCGAAAACCTGATTTTTTAGATCCTTGAAGGGTGTGTTTGTATAGGTGTTCCCTGAATGAACATCCCTGATCTGGTTAATAGCAGGATCAAGCCCCGGTTGCTTGCCAACAAACTGGTAATCAAATCTGATGCCTGGTGATAGTTTCAGCTTGTCGAGGTTGATTTCATCCTGCAAGTAGAGACTCGTGAAGTTTACATTGAAGGAGGCGATCTGATCGGGATGAGCATTTAAATAACTTACATTATTCATGCTGTTGTCCAGCGCATAGGTGCTTCTGATCCTGTTTGGCTTGTCGGCCAGGAAGTTGGAGATACTTGAATACTCCCAGCGTCCATTGTAAGAGTTCAGGAAACCGTAATCAATTTTATAAAATTCGTTATGGGTTCCGAGTGTGAAGGTATTGAATCCTTTGATGCAGGTAAGATTATCCGTAAATTCAAAAGTCTTTTGCCTGGTCGTGTAAACGGATGCCTCGCGCCAGGTTCCAAGGTAAATTTTGCCACTTGCGATGTCAATAAATGGGGCAATTGGCTGTGGAAAATCACGGTAATCATGAACATTGATAGAACTTAACATCATATCATTGTACAAATTGTTGGCAAAAGTTGATTTCAACTGGGCAATGATACTCAGGTTTTTGGTATGCTGGGTAAAATCTGAAGAACCGAACTGGAAGTTGGTAGAGCTTCTTTCAAGGTTTCCTCCCCAGCCATGGGTATAAATCGCCCTTACCATCAGGGAATTTCTTTCATTGATCACATAGTCAAAACGACCGAATAATTTATTGCTGTTAGATTGTAAATTATATTCTGTGTAGGAACCCGGATCGTAGTTATATTTTGTTTTCATCTGGTTTGTAATGGCCTGGGCATCGGCAACACTTAAGGGAGATCCCGGATCACCTGCACTATAAAAAGATGGATCCTGCTTTCGTGTCTGTTCAGCATTCAAAAAGTAAAACAGTTTGTTTTGCTTAATTGCTCCGCTAATACTGAATCCAAGCATTCTGTCATAAAAAGAGTCTGGCATTTTCTTCCCTGTGACCGGATCTTTCCCTACCATCCAGTTTTGTTTGGTAAATGTGTACAAATCCCCTTTGAAATCATTGGTTCCACTCTTGGTGACGGCATTGATACTTCCCCCGGTAAAATTACCCTGTTTGATATCAAAGGGAGAAATCTGCACCTGTACCTGTTCAATATAGTCGATGCTGTAAGGATTTGAACGGCTACCCGAACCGGCAGTACCTGACTGACCGCCACCACTGACACCACCGGCAGAATTACTGAAACCGACTGCATCATTGTTCACTGCACCATCAAGGGTCACATTATTGTAACGGAAGTTTGTTCCTGCATATGCATTGTTGTTAGATTCGGGAGTCATCCTGGTAAAATCCTGAAGACTATGGGAGGTTGAAGGCAGTAACTGCAATTGGGTGCTTTTAATGATGGTTCCCTCATTTCTTACCCTGGATCTTCCAACAACCTCAACAGCTTTAATTTCAGTGTCTTCAGTTTGCATTTGCACTGATATTTCGGTGTTGGCACCAAGGCTGAGTGATGGAATGTCCCTGCTTTCAGCCTTGTAACCAATAAAGGAAATTTTTATACTGTAAGGACCACCTGGTGACAGGTTAGGGACATAGAATGATCCTTTTTCATTGGTTACAGTTGCACTGGTCTTTTTCAAAGGCAAATAGGTAATCTGAACGTTTACCCCTGGCATGGGTAATTTCAATTCGTCAAAAATCTTACCCGAAAGAGTGGCGCTGGTCTGTTGTGCGATCACTCCAGAAATCGTAAAGCACACGAATTGAACTACTAATAAAAAAAATTTCAAATTATTTTTCATTTCATTGTATGATTTTATTGTTATGTCAACATGGAACAAACACGAAAATTTGTAATTGCTTATTTGTTTTTAACATTCATGTTTATATTTTTCCAGTACTTAACACAAAAGTAGGCTGCGCTTATTACAGTAATGTTTCAAATGAAATACAGTGTGGTTAAACTTAATACGTAATTGAAAATTATAAATGAGCTAAAATCATTCATGCTTTTTACAAAGGTTTACTGTCAATTTGTGCTTTGTTCCCGGATATCCGGATGTAAAAAAATCTATGTCATCGGGAAATGTAACCGAAATGTAACAGAATTGAAACATCTTAATTAGACCTTTATATTCACACATTTTATTGATGCTCAACCAAAATGAACTCAACATTATTGATTGTCATCATCATTCTGGCTTTCATATTTGATTACATCAATGGATTTCATGATGCAGCCAATTCTATTGCAACAGTAGTATCGACCAAGGTTTTGTCGCCATTGCAGGCAGTATTATGGGCGGCCTTCTTCAATCTGCTTGCTTATGCCATTTTTGAACTTAACATCGCTGATACAATAGCTAAAATAGTTGATACCAGCGCTATAACCCTTCAGGTCATCCTTGCCGGAATCTGTGCTGCAATTATCTGGAACTTATTCACATGGTATCTTGGAATTCCATCCAGTTCTTCTCATACGCTTGTGGGAGGATTTGCGGGTGCTGCTATTGCCCATGCGGGCTGGGCTGTCGTCCACTCTGATAAAATTATTAAAATAGCCTCATTTATCTTTTTGGCACCATTCATTGGAATGCTGTTATCCTATTTTATTTCCGTTCTGTTGTTGAATCTATTAAGAAATGGTAAACCGCATGTATTGGAAAAATATTTTAGGAACCTTCAATTGGTATCTTCTGCTTTATTTAGTCTGGGACATGGGGGAAACGATGCCCAGAAAGTAATGGGTATTATAGCAGCAACACTTATCGTCTGTTTTCAGGGAGTTGATCCTTCCGGTATCCCTGATTGGGCTCATATAGAAATGGTTGAAGGCAAGATACATTCCATCCCCATGTGGGTGGTTTTTGGCTGTTATCTTTCCATCAGCCTGGGTACAATTTCAGGAGGGTGGAAAATTGTTAAGACAATGGGGACAAAAATCACCAAAATCACCTCTTTTGAAGGGGTTGTAGCCGAAACATCTGGTGCAATTTTACTTTTTGGAACTGATTCTTTTGGAATCCCGGTAAGCACAACACATACGATTACCGGTGCCATCATGGGAGTAGGTTTAACTAAGCGGATCACTGCAGTAAGGTGGGGTATAACCATCAATTTACTTTATGCCTGGATTGTGACAATTCCAGTCTCCATGATTATTGCCGCATTACTGTATTACATTTTTGAATTTTTAGGAATAGGTTTATAGATTTATGATTCGAGGTAAATTCATATTTTACAAATTGAGATCCATTATAGTTTCCCCCAAATTGACATCTTTTGTGGATTTCTCATCTTATTGATTATTTTTGTGGCTCGTCGATTCAGTTGGTAATTCCGTCTGTTTTGATAAATAAATCTGGAATTAGCATTTTTATCTCCGGTGTGAATAAATTGTAATCGCGTTTTCTAAGGCCGGGGATAAAATATCTCATAGATTTTCAGATGAAAAAAGACGATAAATTAATAGTTGAATAAGTATTTATGGAGTTACATACCATTAACCATCTTCGGGAATTAGAAGCAGAATCAATCTTCGTGCTTCGTGAAGTGGCTGCTCAATTTGAGAATCCCGTGATGCTTTTTTCAGGAGGAAAAGATTCGATCGTGATGTTTTTCCTTGCCAGGAAGGCTTTTTATCCCTCCAAAATTCCTTTTCCATTGATGCACATCGATACCGGTCATAACTTCGGGGAGACCATCATATACCGCGACAGGCTTGCCGATGAAACCGGTACGAAGATGATAGTTAAATATGTTCAGGATTCTATCAACAAAGGAAGGGCTGTTGAAGAAAAGGGAGTTAATGCCAGTCGAAATGTGTTACAGACTGTGACGCTCCTCGATGCCATTGAGGAGATGAAGTTTGATTGCGCGATGGGTGGAGGCAGGCGGGATGAAGAGAAAGCTCGTGCAAAGGAGCGGTTCTTCTCTCACCGTGATGAGTTTGGACAGTGGGATCCCAAAAACCAGCGTCCGGAACTATGGAATCTCTTTAACGGGAAAAAACACATTGGTGAACACTTTCGGGTTTTTCCTATCAGCAACTGGACAGAAATGGATGTTTGGCAGTACATCCTGATGGAAAAGATACCAATGCCCAGTCTCTATTTCACACATGAGCGGGAAGTTTTCTTGCGGGATGGAGTTTGGCTGGCCGCAGCTCCCTTTATGCAATTAAAATCCGGAGAGAAGTCTGAGCTTAGGAGAATACGATGCAGGACAATCGGTGATATTACCTGCACGGGTGTTACCCTTTCCGAAGCCAACACCCTTGAAGAGATTATCCAGGAGGTGGCTTCCAGTCGTGTTACGGAGCGAGGTGGTCGTGCCGACGACAAGCGTTCTGAGGCAGCCATGGAAGACCGTAAAAAGGAAGGGTATTTTTGAAAAAGAGTGATTGGCTATTAGCTGTTAGCAATTAGCTATTAGTTTAATCTGAATTCTTGCTAAAAGCTAAGAGCTAACGGCTAACTGCTAACAGCTTTTTTAAAATAGTTGAAATGATTTATAGTTAACATGACAGATAACAAAACAGCAACATTATCCGGGAAAGAGATCGGATATTTAGATATGGAGCTTCTAAGGTTTACCACGGCTGGAAGCGTAGATGATGGTAAGAGTACGCTGATAGGCAGATTGTTATACGACAGCAAGGCCATTTTTGAAGATCAGATGGAAGCCATTGAAAGAGCCAGCATCAGCAGGGGAGGCGAAGAGGTAAATCTGGCGTTGCTTACGGATGGGTTACGTGCTGAACGCGAGCAAGGAATCACAATTGATGTAGCCTATCGTTATTTTGCTACTCCCAAAAGGAAATTCATCATTGCAGATACTCCCGGACATATTCAATATACACGGAATATGGTAACAGGTGCCTCTACCGCAAATGCTGCTGTCATCTTAATCGATGCACGGAACGGAGTAATTGAACAAACGCGCAGACATGCCTATATCGCTGCACTTTTGCAGATTCCTCATGTGGTGGTTTGTGTAAATAAAATGGATCTTGTAGATTTTTCTCAGGATGTTTTCGAAGCAATAAAAAAGGATTTTACTGAAGTAGCCCACAAACTCGGAAACAACGATGTCCATTTTCTTCCTATCAGTGCAAAATTGGGAGACAATGTAGTGGATCGCTCTATGCAAATGGATTGGTATTCAGGACCCACCTTCATTGGTTTGATGGAGACAATCCCTGTTGGAGGAGACCATAATTTTAAAGATCCGCGATTCCCTGTCCAATATGTTATTCGTCCGCAGTCGGATCAATATCACGACTACAGGGGTTATTCGGGTCGTGTGGCCGGTGGCATCTTCAGGGTAGGGCAGGAGGTTGTAGCGCTTCCGGGCGGACAAAAAACTACCATTGAAGGAATAGATTTTGGCAAAGAAAGTCTTGAGCTTGCTTTTCCCCCACAATCTGTGACGTTACGTCTGGCACATGAAATTGATATAAGCCGTGGTTCAATGATTGTAGATGCTGTAAATCAGCCCGCACAAAGTCAGGAAATTGACCTGATGGTTTGTTGGCTAAACAGCAAGCCGCTCCAGCACCGGGGGAAATATTTATTAAAGCACAACTCCAATGAACTGAAGTGTGTGGTTACTGATGTAGCTTATAAGGTTAATATCAATACATTAGAGGAGTTGCATGATGATACCGTTATTGGTTTAAACGAGATTGCTAAAATTACCATTAAAACTACGCGACCCATTTTCTTTGATTCATATAAACGCAACAGAGAGACAGGTAGTCTTATTCTGATAGATGAATCAACCAATAATGTGGTTGGTGCAGGGATGATTCTCTAAACGAACAAAGGCCGCTTAGCGGCCTTTGTTCGTTTAGAGAATCTGTTACATTCT
>JANYKW010000116.1 GCA_025358025.1 Bacteroidia bacterium
CGGCAGATTAGATCTCCAAAGATATTGAGTGATGCCTCTTGATACGGGTTCGTCCAACAAAGGTCTATTGCCCCGGAAAGCCTGCATCGGTTGCTGACCCGGCAGAATTTCGTAAACCTGTATCCGGTAAAAGGTAAGCTCTGCGGATGCCGGAATGATGCTTGTCCAGCGAAAGGTGATGATATTTTGAGCGATGCGGGCATCCAGCCTGGCTTCGTTGGCTGGTTGCATCAGAACAGGCAGCTGGTAGGATACCATAGAAAACGGACGGGTTTGTTTGGCCAGAACAATATCTCCGGACGTATTCACTACTTCGACCTTCAACTGATACTGACCCGCGGTCAGGCGTCCTGTGCGCTGAAGCAGGATCTGCACATTTCCGGGCAGTCCCAAATTTTGCAGTTGCAGCGCATCGGCCATGGTGAACTGGTTCACGCCCGGTCTCAGGGTATAAATCCGTGCAGCGTTAATATTTGAGGTGCCGATGATACTCCCGCTTTGATCAAGCAACGTGGTCCTTATTTTTATATTGGGATCACTCACCACCGTACCGGATTGAAAGGAGATGATCATCATTCCATTGACCGGGTAGCTCCAATCAGAAAGGTAGGGTTGAGGTCTGCTGTTCAGCGCAAGGTTCAGGGTAATTTGAGCCTGAACTACCGAGTTAATCAGGAAAAATCCCATAATTAGCATCACCTTAATTTTTTTCATCTCAACTGAATATATTTTCTATTTAAAACTTGTATTGCAATCCTGTCCTAAGAGTGCTTTCGTAATAGCTTGGGTTTCCCGCATAGGGAGGCGTGAGAGAATTACCGGGAAGTTCAGTTCCATAATGGAATAGGTTGATTGTTGCTGCGAATTGCCAGGTCAGCTTTTTCCATAGATTCCAATCAAAACTACCCGTCGCCAATAAATTTTTATTCGCTGTGAAAGGAGCCATGGTACTCAGGCTGTATTGCATCTGCCCCTTCAATTTGAAAGCTTTATTTAGCTTCCAACCCATCCCGCCGGTTGCCGTAAGCAGGGTGAGATCGACCAGGGGAGTAGAATTTTTGAACCACATGAGACTGAAATCAGGACTGATCTTCCTGGTAAAAAAGGTAGGAACATACAGAATCAAGGCAGTTTGGGTATTGTTAGCGGTGGTGACATTCAGAATGGTTTCGTCGTACTTGCTCCAGGTGTAGGTGCCACTCAACAAGTTGCTCATGGTATTGTTGTTCCAGGTGTAGGCCGGGTTTACACTAAGCTCATTGCTGACACTTTTGTATCCGGAAATTCCCGGTGAGTTAAATCCAAAATTATTGAAACTGGTATTGAGACTGAAATTGTTACTAAATTGCGTGAAAACATTGACATTTGCAATGATCTGTTTGGTTAGGTCGGGGCCGGAAACATGGCTCAGATTCCCGAAACGTTCTCCCAGACTGGCCACAACATTCATCTTCTTTTCCCAGGTATTGAATCGGCTATTGACCAGGTATTCCATCCTGTCGTTGTTCATGTACTGGAACCCTGCAGTGTAATATCCGGCGCCGAAATAATTGAATTTTGTTCCAATCTCCCAATCCTTTCCTTTTTTTGTGATACCTAGCATCAGGGCATTGTCTTTCCCTGTCGAAGTGTGGGAGGTAATGAATGGCTTAAAGTCCACGATAGGGGAGGGAGAGAGCGGAGCAGTTAAATCCCGGGTGAAAAAACTCTGACCCAATTCAATGTTGTACTTCCATCCCTTCTCAGTTGTAACATGGGCTAAGAAACTGACCACCATATTGTCCTGCGGAGTGATCGGCAGGAGCGGCGGCGAGGTCACTGAACCCGTTCTATCGACAGATTTTACAAAGTTAAATCCGGCAAAGTATTTCCCCTCTTTTTCGAGTCCCAGTTGTGCCATCCACTGGTTGCGTTGGTATGCCCCTACGATCCCGTTCGAGGGTGGAATGAGGGTCGGTGCCAGGTAATTCACCGGACTTTGTGACACTCCATTGAACAGTTTGACCCTGAATTTACCGGGTGAAAGGTTGATCCCATATCCAAAAACTCCCAGGTCTCCGGTACTAAGGTCGCTGTATTTAAGAAACTGCGTACCCAGCAGGAACTCCGTAGTGCCAATCTTGGGACGAAGTCCAAAACTATTGACGGGGTTGGTCAGGAATTGCCAGATTGTCTGATTTTTACCCACCATGGAGGTGAAATTTGTGAGCATCGGACTGAAATTGAGATTGAATGGGATTTCCCATTTCCCATAGGAGAGAATGGGATTAAAGGAGTACCGGAATAGATTCCATGGTCGTCTTGCCTTGTAAAAATCAGGAATGGATGAATCAGGAGTCTTGTCAAGGCCATAACCTTCATACCAAATGCCCATGTCTCCTTTGATAGAGAGTGAATCCTTTTTATCGGTGGCATTTGCTTGAAGGACCATGAAAAGGATTAGGAATGTGGCTATTAATCTTACATGAGTCATTTCTATATAATTTTATTAGACTGGGTCATTTCTTTTGTTCAATCTCTGGTTTAGAATTTAATCACGAGCTCTTTGCTGAGATTCGAAGTATTATGATTCTCATCGGTAAGCCGGATGGCATAAATCATCTCAGTCTGACCAGGACTTGGCTCGTCTTGAAATGGTTTCCCTTTTTCATAATTCACAACGTTGAAGCTAACCCACATTGATTTGGTATCTGATCTTTTAAATATTTCAACCTGTAGTGTTTTATGGTTTAGTTTTTCATCTGCCTGAAACGTCAGGTTGATTTTCTTCGATTTTGCATCGTAACTTCCCTGCAACAGAGGTGTTGGGATTCTGTTGTTACGCAATGTTCTGATCAATATGCCTTTTGAAACTTTCGAATATAATCCGCCATCGTCTTTAGCCACCATAGCGTATTCGTATTGCAGTCCACCAGTGAATTTTTTATCTGTATATGTGATTACCAAAATGTTGCTGTTTGAAAATATGGTATCAAATTTTGCCTTGCCTGCTTCTCTTCTTAACAGGATATTTTGTATTGCATCCTCACTTGAAGAGTTCGCAAAAGTTAGGATAACCGAACTGTCTTTGACCGAATATCCCGTAATGAGT
The DNA here is from genome assembly GCA_025358025.1 of Bacteroidia bacterium. Classification (GTDB taxonomy): domain Bacteria; phylum Bacteroidota; class Bacteroidia; order Bacteroidales; family Prolixibacteraceae; genus CAINVV01. The sequence continues at coordinate 3,092 of JANYKW010000116.1, forward strand.
GGACTCACAGGAGGAATGGTGTCTCTTTTTGTCAATTCTACGATTTTGGAGGGATCCGACTGGTTAAAATGGGTATCGAAGGCGATTACCTTGTAAAAAATGCGTTTGGTCAAGGTATTGAGGGTAGTCGAGTCATTCAGGATAAAAGTATGACGGCCCAGTGTATCCTTGTAAGTTTCGAGAATAACTGAGAATTCGTGTTCCCTGGAGTTTGCCTTCAACAGCTGGTATCCCATAAAGTCTTTTTCGAGGTTGGGCTTAATCTTGATGGTGATCTTCCCGGTTGAGTCAATCTTTGCTGAAGATATTTCAGGAATGGCTGGCGGAATGGTATCGATCAGGGTAACGTAGGCTGGAAATGACCGGCTGCTGTTGCCTGCCGTATCCAAGGCTTCAACAATATAATAATTGGGGCCCTCTTTGTCGAACTCATCATCCAGGTAACTCCTGGTAATTCCCGACAGGATATTTTTTGAAATGGTAAGATAGGTTCCGTTTTCCTGAGTGCCTCTTTTTACGACAAATCCTTTCAAGTCCGGGACGGGTGCACTGCTCATACTCCAGCGCAATTCCACCTGGCCGGGTTTGATGTGAGTCGCCGATTGCAAAAAGGGTGCGGGTGGCGGGGTTTTGTCTCTTGGCATGGCAGTAAATTCCGACAACAGCAGGTCGTCTCCAAAAATTGTTGAGACCATCACTCTGTAACGGTATTTTTTATAGTTCGTTACTGTGGTATCCCGGTAGGCAAAATCAGAGCTACCCTCAAAACCGGCCGGATTCAGATTTAGAATTGGTGTCTGGATGATTCGTTTGTAGGAAATACCTTCATCATCCGATCTTTCTGCAATGAAGGCATAGTATTCGGTAGATTCCGGAAAAGAGAAAGTGATCCTTTTGTCTCCTTCATCGACTGAAACAGCCTTGTCGTTCCTGAGGTATTTTTCATTGAAGTTTTCGCAGGTAATCTTGACGTAAGCCATCGCGTTTGCAGAGGCCGTTACCGGCTTGTTGATGTGTACCCGGTATACATAGGATTTCCCGGGAATGACTTCTGAATCGCTTGTACCCAAAGCCAATCCGGTGGCGGCTGTCTGACTTCTGTTCGCCGCGATCAGCGAAAATCCAAAGCGCATATCTGCATTGTTCTTTTGCTCCTTCAACGAATTAAGCCCACTTTTAAGCAGGTCCCCGTTCTCCATTGCAGAGTCGGAATAGGTCATGGCCAGTACGATCAATTTGGATAAGGTGGTGTCTTTCTGATTTGCGTCTGTAAGTGCCTGTCTCCAATGTGCCTCATCCCAACGTTTGAACGGAGAGCCCTTAACGGGTGCATAGTTTAATCCGGAGAAGGGTATTCCCTGAACAAAATCGGCTCTTTCCAGAATGTATCCTGTTCTGTTCGCCTGCGACATCAGAATGGGTGTTGTGGGAGCAAAGCGCAGTTGAATGTGATCCAGATAACTGCGGGCACTGATCTCCATCTCTGCATTGGTCGGAGTTGTCTGTTGTGCCCCGGCAGAGAAGCTAAGGAGAAAAGGTATGATTATCAGTATCAATTTGTTCATTTTATATTGATGAAGCGTTAAATGATTAAAGATGGGTCGCAATGGTAGTTTTTTGAGTGGCGCTTGTTCCGGTACCGACCGCTTCTGAATTTGTCTTGAAATACAGTTGCTTCGTGCGCACGATGGGTAAGTGTGAAACAGGATTCGTCACGGTCTGCCAGTTGTTGTTTATTTTTTCCTCCAGCTTTGCATGAACGGTGAATTTATAGCTCATGTTTGGCTTCAGAGGATTGTAGGAGATTCCTGTCTTGGTGAGATGGTATAGTCGGGCGCCCAAAGCGTCATAACCGGCAGGAACCAGTGTCACAGATCCTGTGGCAACATCATTTAAGTTATGACTTACCGTATTTGCCTGCAGGGATACTACTCCTGCATTGGTGATATTCACTGCCGATCCGTTACTTGTTGGTGTTTGACTTGCAGAGGACCCCGCTGAAGAGGCCATTGATTTAGTGGATGCAGCGAGGTTTAACATCGGAGTGGTATTGTTGTTGTTAATGGAATCCTGAATCAGAGAGGGTTGATATACTGCACGGAAAGTTCGCACCTTCATTTCTCCTGATGACTGCTGTTCCTGAATATCGAACGCTTCTCCATCCGGATAATTTAGCAAAACTGCAAAGGATGTTGTTCTTGAAACTCCGGCCGGACTTCCCGGATTAACAATGCTGTTGATCAAGGTGCTGTTCAGGTTATCCTCCGCATCCTCCTGGGCATAAACCTGTGCTGTTGGGGCATCAACGCTTGTCCCCTCGCAACGTTCACCAGTTTTGAATTCAGCATCAAAATTGAATTTGACGGCGCCAAGCACTTTGACATAGCCACTTACGCTCCCTTCGGCATAGAAAGGCTTTGGAAACTCGGCATAGGCATAGGTACCAAATCCGAGGGATAAAAGTGGTACCTCATAATAGTTGCCAAAAGCATTGGCATAACCTGATCCGCTCATCGAAGCAAAGATTGCAATGCCTGCCTTGATGCGCCACCCTTGCCCAAAGCCTGGGCAATTTTGGTACTGCATTAGCGAGGCGTTGATCTCACTCCCGATATTGTAATTGTATTTTATGCCTCCATCACCAACATGTTTGATGCTGACAATCTGCTTTGTATGAGATTCGCTTGCAAAAACACCAATCCCGAAGGCAAATCCCTTTGCCGTTTTGGATTCACTGCTGATCGAAGTCTGTGAAAAGGAAGGAAGAGTTTTACCGATACCAGCGAAACCTGCCACGGTTGCAGGCATGAATCCAGTCGGTACAATGATTTTATTTCCAAACATCAGGTATTCACTGACATTTACCGTATTGAACAACCTTACCGTGTTCAGGGAATTGGGATTCTGTATGGTTGGCGGAGTACCACAGGTAAAGGCCCATTCATTCTTCATCCCATCGATGTAGAAGTGGGACTGGATGGGTCCGTAAGGCGTGGCGATTGGATCCTTATTGATGTTGACGAGTAAATTTGTGCTGAATTTTTTATAGGGAAAATCATAGGTAATAGAGAGTGCTCCGTTTGCAAAGGCATTTGATTCCAATCCAATTTTGGCCCCGCAATTGAAAAGGCCATCAATCTGAATATAATTCATACCCCCGTTTGTATTGAACTGCGCACCCAGGGCCACACTACCGTTAAAAGTCTCCTCTTTGGGCGTCGTAGCTACGATGGCTTTTACCTTAAACCCCAAGCTAATGGTACTGTTTGGCGTGAAAGTGGCTCCGCCGAAAGTACTGCCGTTGGCAGCAACAGGATCGAAAGAGGAAGGCGGGGTCATGTCCATGCGACTATAAACGCCTGCACCGAATCCCCGGAAGGCAATGCCTGTCATAAATACGATCCCCGGAGGAGGCAGATTGACCTGAGCCTGGACCATCCAGTACTTGAATCCGGGAGCGGTATTGTTGGGGATATATTTGGTGTTGCCGAAGATGGCGCCCGCCTGAACCGCCAGTTCAAGGGTGGTGAATTTGGCGGTTAGGTCTCCCTTGAAACCATTTCCATACACCGGGTCGTGCTTATAAAAATCGACACTCCCCTTGATGGTCAGCGCCGGCATATGGGTGTCGATGTGGATACTTTCCACATAGACCCCCAGGTATTTGGGTTTCAATTGTGTAAGAAAACCATAATCTTGTTTTGCGCCGGCTAACGTGGTACTGATGTTGGTCGTGCCGCCTTTGAGCAGTTGGCTTTGTGAAGTAATTGTACTCAGGTTTGAGCCGGAGGCGCCGGAAGATGAAGTTCCGGGAGGTGTATACTGGGAAGATTCAACTGCGCCTCTTAAAGCAATCTTGGTATCTCCGCTGATCGCAATCTTTGAATTTTCACTGCCGATATTTATTTTGACTACAAATTCGACACCTCCTTTGAAAAGATATTGTTTTTCGGATCCGGCACTTATAGGATCAATTTTTGGCTTAACATCCGTAATGGTGAAGGCAAATCCCGCCAGTTTCTTCTGCGGACTGGCAAAAGACCAATGGCCGGTGTTCAGTTCAAAAGTATCCCGCTCACTTTTGGTATACGATAACCCCAGGTGTTCAAAATTGCAGGAGAGATCCAGGTCGAGCGGAAGGTTGCTTCCCGGATCAATGATATTCCCGGTAGGGTAGTAAAGTCTTCCGTTGAGGTCAATGTCCAGTTGGATCTTCCTCTTTTTTGCACCTGTTTTTGACAGGATGAAGTTCAATGAGGAGGTTTGGTCGATCTGGATCTTTCCTTCGCCAAAGAATTTGGATTTGATATCCTGGCCTGGTTTGAGGGCGAAGGTGATGGAGGAAGAGTCCTTTGAAGCCGACTGAAATAGTGCGGAATAGTTAATGGCATTCCCATTGTCATCGGAAGAGCTGAGGGGAAGCGTTATTTTTCCAAGCATCTCAGCTTCTGTCAGCGTACTGCTTACCAGGCTGATTCTGACAGTATCGATGCTGGCGCCAAGGTTGCCTATGTTGGCTTTGGGATAGTTCAGTACATTGCTGGCTAATATTTTCCCGGATATTCCATTTTTGTCGATGATGAGGTTTTCTGCCGAAAGGTTGACAGTTTTGCTGGTATCGGCATAGCTCCTGAGTTGATCCGGTAGAGTCAGCGTGAAATTTTTAAGGTAAAATCCCGTAAAAAAAGAATTCGTATCACCGGCATATCCATCCGGAAATATCATTGATGGAGCGTTGCTGACCGTGGAGTGATCATAGGTGATTGCTCCTGCCTCGATGCCGATTCCGTTTGAGTAGGGAATGATACAGGCCGGCAAACTTCCCTGAAGTATAAAATCATCCCAGTTGGCCATCTCCATCTGGAAGTTAATGGAGACATTGCTTTTAGTGGTATCCACAGGAATGAGCATTCCCTGGGCAATCCAACATCGGCATCCAGATCATACTTCCAAAACTCATTGTCAGTACTACTGAAAGTAATTCCATTGCCCAAATGATCATTTCCAGCCGCGTTGAAAGTGAGTTTCAGACTTTCAGTGCCAGTGTTGGCGTATAGAAAAGTGATGGGTTGAAGTAATTTGATGGAACCTGTAATTCCTTTGAGACCCGTATCAGTAAAGGTCAGACCATCACCATGCAGAGCGATTATTTCCGTCCCATTGTTGTACGCATCCTTGAAAATTCCTTTGGTAGGAAGAGAGGCAACCACCTCAAATTCTGCATGGTCTGCTTTAAAGACCATCTCCGTAAACCCGATGCAAGTAGTTGTATCATTTGCCTTAAAATAACCAAGTGGCATATTCAGAGGAGCCACATTAATCATGGTATCCACCTGGTTGGTCGCCTTCACCAGTGGCTTAAGGTATTTGTTCGACTTGATCCAGGCGCTAACTCCCTTGATTTTATTGATATTCCAGGCACCGAGAGTATTGTTGTTCATTACATTGATTGCCCATTGGGTTGGATATGCCTGCGTCGAATCTGTATTGGTATAAACAACTCCGCTGCACAGCTGATCCTGTCCATTTATTTTGATTCCTTTGAACCTGACATTCAACAATCCGAGCCATTTCACTCTGACAGTCCCTTTGCCGGACAAGGAGTCATTCGTACCGGTTGGGACGGAGGTAAGTTTCATTTTGAAATTTCCGGATAGGGCAATGACATCTCCGGTCGTGAAATGTTTGGCAGAAATGGTCGGACATCCGGCGTTTGAGGAAGCGGTATTTGGTGGATTGGTTTGAATTGCATTACCACTGAATTGAGCAGTACTACTGGTCCCGTTGTTATCCCCGATGGTTTTTCTCTCACTGTCCAATGCCTGCACTGTCCAGACAAAGTTGCAGGTATACGGAGGGACGCAGGGAGCAGACAGCATATTTTGCACTACGGTGCTGGTAAGGTTGTCAACCTCTTTCGTGAAGATCGGCTGTCCGTTATGGGTTGCCTGTGTGCCGGTTTGACCCTGCATCAGTTGCCACACCTTTAAAACATAGGTAACCTGACTTTCTGGTCGTGGTATTACCGGTGTCCAGCGGAAGTTGAGCGGACTATTCAATGCCTGTTTACTTAACACACTGGCATCAGCAGGTGAGATGGTTTGTGGAGATTGGTACGTTAACTTATCATTACCCTTGATGGTAAAGGATTTGCATTTCTCTTCGCTGATGGGAGCTGTACCTTTGGGACCATATCCGAAAAATTGGGCACAAAGTTCGTAATCGCCTGGAGCCAACTGAACATCATTTCCCAAGTAGGAGACTGCATTGCTTCCGCTCCATACTTTCGTTAGGGTGTTGAAGTTGGAAGCAGGGGCATTGTTACTTGTGTAGATTCCGCCGACTTTTGCACCGTTTTTTTTGATTACCACCAATAGCTTGCTTTCGTCGATAGTTGCATCCACGCGCCCGTACATGGCTTGTGTGCTGGCGGTGATTGTCAGCATGGATGAACCTTTTCCCCAGTTCACCGTATTGGCATCGGGGAAGGATGATAATGAAATGTTGATACTGGTTACGGGATAATTTTGAGAATAACCCGGAATGACAATGGTCATCAATAATGCTATCAGGACTTTGTTCATTGCGTGGTATTTTGTTCGGCAGTTTTTACAAAAAAGAGTCATTCAAAAAAGGATTTCACCATTTCTGATTGTGATTAGTGTTTTGTTCTTCAAATGTTTAAGAGATAATTTTAATTTTTCAATTTTATCTAAGGAAACATTGGGGTCGCTTTCCAGGTCAGCAACTGCCTCTTCAATTGATTTGTACTCCTTCACATTAACATCAGTTGAATCCTGTTTAATAATGAGAAGGGGGGAAGGTTTAGAGCGCTTTTTGAAGAAATAATTCAATATCTTTTCTATTGTGTTCATCAGGTAGACTTATACTTTTAAATAAATATAATCTTGATAATGCCCTTCCACAATAGCAAACAATCGTGCGGAGTATATTGGTAAACCAACGGTTAGGATTTTAATTTATCGGTAGGTGAAGAGCGAGATAATTTATTTTTCTTAGTTGAAAGAAAAAATCATTATGAGAATCAAAGAGAATCACAAAATACGGGAAGTAGCAGGAGAGAAGCTGGTTATCCTTCAAGCTGGAATTCCAATTGATTTCACACAAGTTATGGTATTTAATTCCACATCTGAATGGCTTTGGAATCAGCTAATTGGGAGTGATTTTGAAATTGAAAAGGTCGTGAGTTTGTTACATTCAAAGTTTAATTTGGATGAATCAACTGCAAACAAAGATGCGAAAAAGTGGTTGGATCAACTTTCTAAATTTGCCATCCTTGAATAAGATGCATACTTCAGCCCTGCAACTTACCCAAAATCAGCAAAGAGTAATAGTGCTGCTGAAAAAAAGCCTGTGCGGTACTTCAATGGATGAATCTATATTCCAGGATGTAAAACCTTATGATTGGAGTGAGATTCTGGAATTTTCAGCCATTCAGGGCGTATTTGCTTTGGTTTATGATGGCCTGTCCGGTTTGTCTGAAATGTATCGACCCCCAAGAGAAATTCTGATACAATGGGAATTAGGAGTTAGCAAGATAGAAGTCCGCTACGATCGTCAAAAAGAAAGACTTCGATTATTAACAGGAATCTTATATGAAAACGGCATAAAGTGCATGATTCTGAAAGGTATCGGTATCAGTAAGCTCTATCCGATACCTAAACACAGAGAGTGTGGGGATCTTGACATTTGGCTTTTCGGTGACTATGATAAAGGCAACCGACTAATGGAAGAGAGTGGAATCGAAGTCAGCTATGACAGTGAAAAGCATTCTAATTTTTTCTTCGAAGGGACACCCGTAGAGAATCATCAAAGCTTTCTCAATATTAAAAATGGAGGATCAGATGCAATGCTGGAACCAATCCTTCGCCAACTTCTTGAAAAAGATAAGCTACTTACACTGTGTGACAGCAAAACATTCATACCTCCCATCTCCTTCAGCCTGCTCTTTTTGTTCAAACACGCTGTCAATCATTTTCTTGCCTCCGGGATTGTACTACGACATCTGTGCGATTGGGCCTTGTTACTTCAGCAATGTACGGAAAGTGAATACCAGATCTTTTACGAAACCATTCGTCAACATCAACTCGATAAATATGCCGGCATCATTAATACACTTGCTTTGGATATGTTGGGATTGTCACAAACGAAGAATCTTACCACCACTGATCATTTCCTCACCCAAAAAGTGTGGATGGCCATTTTAAAACAACAAAGAATTAATCATGAGGTAATAAAGCGAAATCTGATTCAAACGATATTGGGGAAACTGAATTCGGCCCGTTTTTTATATCAAAACCGATGGAAATATAGTGTCATCAATAAGAATTTATGGAAGAGTGAGTATCGGATGCGAATTGTCAACAATGCCAACATTTTGTTCAAGAAAAAGCCGTCAAATCATGTTTAAAAAAATTATTCTGCTCGTTCCGCATCAGGAGAAAAGACATGGTCTTCTGGCCATTCTCTCCATGTTACTCAAAGCGCTGCTTGAGTTTGCCGGTTTGGCGCTGTTTGTCCCATTGATTTTTCTGCTGTTTGACCAAAATAGTCTGCAAAGCAACTATACCATTCACTGGCTCTATGGATATCTTGGATTCACGCAACCAAGTCAGTTTATTCTGTTTTTCAGCGCCCTGATCTTGCTGTTAATCGTTTTGAAAAACGTACTGACCTATCGCCTGACAATTTTTCAAACCAACTATTTATTGAGGCTCTATCGATATTACGCGCTTAACCTCTTCACCTCCTACTTTCGAAAAGGTGCCCTCTTTTTCAAAAGTAACAACGCCAACAATCTTACCTATCATGTCAATTTCATCAGTTACACTTTCGTCTTTAGTATTCTTTCGGCACTGATTAAAATTGCTTCAGAAGGTATGCTGTTGCTTCTGTTGTCTGTGACAATCGCCATCCTGAACATGAAGGTTTTTCTGTTGTTGGCAGCTCTTTTCCTGCCGGCTATTTACTTTTACAGTAGAATGATCAAGGGGCGATTGGTCGAAATTGGCAATAGGGAGAACATATCCCGTAAAAGACAAACCAGAATCGTACACGAGGCATTTAAAGGATATTCTGAGGTTGAGATCAATGATGCTTTTCCATTATTGCTTAAAAATTATGAGAAAGAACAACAGATGCTTTCTGACTGTCGACTGGAAAGTGAAAAGATTAGAAATTCATGGGAAAGAATACTGGAATTGGGGGCAATTTTGGGTATTTTGGTCATCCTTTTAATCAATTTTTTTCTGGTAGGAGAAAATAGTTCTTTCAGGGTACTTTTCGCTCTTTTAACTATTTCTTTGTTGCGGCTCTTGCCTTCAGTCAAAAATATTATTGCCAACCTTACCCAAGTCAAAACCAACCATTTCGTTTGGGAGATTATCGAAGAGGTCTTCGTTGGAAATGAGCAGATCAGGGATCAATCGGAGCAACAGAAAACAATTTTATTTGCAAATCAAATTGACGTACAACATCTTTTTTTCAATTTTGAAAAGGGGAAGGAAATTTTCAAAGATCTTTCGTTGTCTATAAGCAAAGGGGAAAAAGTGGGCATCAAAGGATTGTCGGGATCGGGTAAAAGCACCCTTTTCAATCTGTTGCTCGGACTCTATCCTCCCACCAAAGGTTCCATCCTGATCGATGGAGTAAAGCTGACACCGGCCTTTCTGAAATCGTGGCACCGCATGGTTGGCTATGTCTCGCAGGATGTCTTTATTCTGGATGCAACACTGGCTCAGAATGTGGCATTGGGTGTTGAACTGGCAGAATTTAATCGGGAAAAGGTAATATTGGTTTTACAGAAAGCAGGTCTCGGAAAATTTCTAACTGCACTTCCCGAAGGATTAGAAAGCATGTTGGGCGATGGAGGGTGCAAAGTGTCAGGAGGTGAGCGACAGCGAATCGGAATTGCACGAGCCCTATACAAAGATGCAGAGGTTCTCTTCTTCGATGAGGCGACCTCATCGGTTGATACAAAAACTGAGCTTGAAATCAATGAGTCAATTGCACAACTTTTTAGAGATCAAAAGGAATTGACAATTTTGGTGATTGCCCATCGGGAGAGCTCCTTAAACTATTGTGATAGAATCATTGAATTGTAAGGAATAATGACACACTTTTGGGAAATAGCATTCACAATTGCCGGACACACCATTGTGATCAAAGGCGCAGGATTAGAGAGCAGGACTGCCTTTCCCGGAGGATTTGCTCCATTTAAAAGTGATCAAGTCACCAATCAGTTACCTCTTTTCACGCTAGAAACTGGTGCACAGATGTCCTTTAGCGACGCGCCTGTGCTGCATACGTTTCAGTTTGAGGATTTGAGTTGTGAATTTACTACAGGGGAAGAAGCACATGAATTTAGAATGAAACCGCTTGAATTGAAAGCGATTCAAGATTCAGCGATTTTGCAGATCCCGTTCGTGAAAAATGTATTTACAACCAATCTGCATCCGTCAAAAGATAGAATCAGTGAATTTAGGTTTCTGCTATGGATGGCCTTTGGGGTGGCGGCGGCACCTCATTCAACAGTTGCAATTCATGCTTCGGTGGTAGTTCATCAGCGCAAAGCAATACTGTTTTTGGGTGAATCGGGAACCGGTAAAAGCACCCACACACGGCTATGGCTCGACCAAATTCCGGAATGCAAATTGTTGAATGACGACAGTCCGATTGTAAGGATTGAAAATAGGGCTCTTGTTTGCCACGGTTCTCCCTGGAGCGGGAAAACACCCTGTTATCTGAACGAATCCTATCCTATTGCAGCCATCGTCCGGTTGCGGCAAGCGCAGTTCAACCGGATCGAAAAGCTCAGTAAAATTGCTGCTTTCGGCGCCCTTTATCCCTCTTGTCCACCTTCCTTTGCCGCTGATCCAATGCTCACCGATCACGTTTGTCATACGCTTTCTGCCATCATTCAAAAGGTGCCTGTTTTTTCGCTGGATTGCCTTCCCGATAGCGATGCTGCTTTTCTGGTTTATAAAACAATACTGGAACCCAATTCGTAATTAAAAAATGGACCGATCAATTTCTATGCCCAATGTCGTGATGATTGACTTGCTGGACGAGTTGATCCTGGAGGGGAAAGTCCTACGTTTAAAAATTAAAGGGAACAGTATGATGCCATTCTTGCGGGATGGGAAGGATATGGTCGAATTAGCCAAAGCAAATGACAGGGAGTTGTTGCCCGGAGCGGTTGTTTTGTTCAGATTTCGGGGTAGTTTTCTTTTGCACAGAATCATCCGGCGCGAAGGTTCCTATTTGATCACCATGGGAGATGGGGTGTTAATTTATACCGAACGAATCACGACCGATCAGGTAGTTGGTATCGTGCGGGCAAATATTTGTCCCAACGGTAAAAGAATTGATTCAAATTGCCTGCTTTCGCGTTACAAAACCTGGGTATGGATGCTGCTAAAACCATTGAGAAGGTGGTTGCTGGCGGTTGCGAGAAGGGTATGCTAAATGTTTGTCGATCCGGACGGCCATTAATCTCAACAATACCAAATCCAGACAAGTTATTTTTTGATGCAACGTACATAACCCCCATATTGCTTAGCCCAGATGTTATACATTAACTTGCTGTCACTGTTGGACGCTGACGAGTTCTTCGCAAAACCGAGATTGAAGTCAGTAGAATTCCACCAAAAGGTTTGTGACCCAATGGAGGAAAATGCACCATCATATAAACGGTAGCCACCACCAAGGGCTGTAAAGCCGCTGGTGTTGTCTGCTTCTGTATTAGGAGTATTCCAATGGGTATAGCCTGTCTCTTTTAGTTTGCCTCCGGCTACAAGTTGACCTCCCAAATACGTTCCCAGGGTGTTCCAGTCGTCAAAGGTGGCGACACGCCAGCCGGCGGGGGCGATATCTTTACTTCCGTTACTGGCCGCTTTTGAAGCAAGATTATTGTCAACAGCATACCAGTTGTATAAAGCGCCATAAGCTGCCTTGTTAGCTGCATCGTTATTATACCAGCTGTAGGCTCCTGTTGATAGACCAGCCCAAGCAGTACCATCAGTCACATTCGGTATTGATGAACCATCATTGTATTTTGTGGTTTTCAGATTCTCGGCCATCCATACCTGAGTGCCTATTTTTACAGTTCGATAGATGTTATCATCAGCATCAGAAAGTGCCGGTTCGAAAACGAGCCCGGTTAAATCAATCGTGTACCGTTTGCCTCTCGCAAAATTTATCCCACTTTTTACGACAACCGTTACTCCTGCAACAGAAGTAACTTTAATGGTCATGTCGCTGGAAGTTGATCCAACCTGATCACCAGGCAGGATCATCATGAAAGCAGAAATAGCAGATCCAGTCGAAAGGGTACAGCCGGAAGTATTCAAGGTTACTTTTTTAGTTCCAACAGGACTTACAAGGGTATAGCTATTATCTCCTGCGGGAGTAGCCTGTGTTAGATCAATTGTTCCTGAGGTCAACGAAAGATTGCTATCAGTTGAGTAGAGTTCTATACTTGATAAATCTGTGGAAGAACCGGATGCCAATTGAAGATTAAACTCCAACATAGTAAATACATGCCTGAAACTCAGGTTAATATCCACCGGTTGCCCGGATGTTCCGGGAGAGACTGTTGCACTTGCCACAGTAAAATCCAATGCCCCGATGTGGTTGTTGTTGGTTCCGGATTGCGTCTGAGTCGCTGATAAAGAAATCGGAACAACTGTAGATGCAGCAGA
>JANYKW010000122.1 GCA_025358025.1 Bacteroidia bacterium
AAAGGGGAAAGGATAAAGGATAAAAAATAAAGGATAAAGGATAAAGGATGGGACTCCCGGGACTAGCGCAGCAGACTCGGAGAATTGAGTGAATCGCAAAATCCGGATTGTGGCGTACTTTATCCTTTATCCTTTATCCTTGGTTTAAAGGAACAATATCCCGGCAAGTCCGGAAATGGGGATCATGTAGATAACGTCGAGCTTGTATCTCACGAGCAATATAAGTACTGTCAGAAAGATTGCAGCTGAAGGCCAAACCAATTCTGCTCCCTTCCCTACCGTAAAAGCTGCAGAAAAGATCATTCCGATAATGGCAGGTCTCATTCCCTTGAAAATTGCAGCAACCATATTGGATTCTTTGATCCTTTTTAGAAATTTTGAAAATATCAGCATCACAAAGGTTGGCGGTAAAAAAATGGCCACTGTTGCTACAAAGGCTCCCAGTAATCCTGCAACTTTGTATCCAATAAAGGTTGCAGTGAGAATGACCGGTCCGGGGGTAATCTGTCCCATGGCAATCGCATCCGAAAACTCCTTGGTGGTCAACCAGTGAAATCCATCCACAATGACCTGCTGCATGGCGGGGACAATCACATAACCACCCCCGAAGAGCGTCAGACTCATGCCCGAGAAAGTGAGAAAAATTGTCCGGTTTATTTTGAACCAATCATAATTATTCAATCCGGTAGTAAATATCAGCAATCCACTCAATAGAATGACTAATAGAGATATTATTACGTAAATGGATCGTGTATTTTTGTACGCGGAATTTTTCCTGGTTTCTATAATTTCTTTTTTTACTTCAGGAACCTTATATAGGAAATATCCTGCAATGGCACTCGAAATGATCGTGATAAGTGTTGCAATAAAAGAATGAACTGTTAGCAAACAGGTTGCAGCCAACACACATATTGCAACTTGCTTGTAATCTTTAACCTGTTTTTGAGCCATTGATATTGCAACGCTGAGTATGACTGCAGAAATGGCAGGAAGAACACCCAGGAAAAACTTGTTTAAAACTGGTTGTTCCCCATAGGTAGTGTATATATATCCTAATCCGGTTATCATCACGACTCCGGGGAGAATGGTAGCCCCCATGCTTATAAAGGCTCCTTTAAATCCCCTCAGATGATAGCCAATATAAGTTATCACATTGATAGCTACGGCACCAGGCAAAACGGATGCCAGAGAAATACCATCCAAAATGAGTTCTTCCCTGATAATTTTGTCCTTGTCAATTAATTGTTTTTGCACAACTGCAATCAAAGCCATAAAACCTCCCCAGGAGATGGCTCCAATTTTAAAGAATGTGATAAAAAGGTATTTTAATGATACTTCTTTGTCTTCCTGCATTTTCCCCGATCGGAATTGTATTTATATATAAAATCTTCAACAAGATAATTATTTTAGATTCAACAAAAAATACGAAAAAATGAGTTCTGGACGATGGAAAAATTCAGTTAAAAACTATCTTTACATACGAATCTTTTAACAACTACATTCAATGAACAAAGCAGAAATTTCAGTTTTAAGGAAAGAAGCAGAAAACCATCTGTTAAATGAACTGCTTCCATTCTGGACCAACAGGATGAAAGATGATGTTAATGGCGGATTTCTGACCCATTTCGATAAGGACGGCAAGGATACCGGTGAAGATGAAAAATCACTGATTGCACAGACCCGCTGTATTTATACCATTGCATCTGCTCACAGAGCCGGGTATGGAGAAGGGAAACTAGCAGCATTGGCAAAACATGGTGTTGATTTTCTAATTGATAAAATGTGGGACAAACAATACGGTGGTTTTTATTGGATGATGAACCGCAAGGGTGATGTGAAAATTGATCAGAAAATCATTTATGGTCACAGCTTTGCTATCTATTGTCTGAGTGAATATACACTGGCAACAGGTGATCAACGCGGCAGGGAATATGCCGAAAAGGTTTTTGACCTTCTTCAGAAATATTGCGCAGACACCCGTTATGGAGGTTACTGGGAGATGTTTCATCGCGACTGGACCCTGTGCGGACCGGGCAGCCAGGGGGGCGACCGCAAGACACTGGATGTACACATGCACCTGATGGAAGCATTTACCACTTTGTATGAGTGTACAGGGTTGGAAGTGCATCGCAGAAAATTGCTGGAAGATATTGATTTATTGATCAATAAGATCATACATCCGATTTACAAAACAGGCATTCCCCAGTTTTTCAAAGACTGGACAGTTGCCCCACAGATCAAATTCGATATTATTTGGGGCTGGGACCGCTTTTCGGAGGAGGGTCAGAAGGGAAATGCTACAGATAACACCTGTTTTGGCCACAATGCTGAGTTCGCCTGGCTTTTACTTCATTCCCTAGAAATATTGAAAGCAGATCCCAACGATTACAAGGAGTTATTCAAAATCATTTACGATCATACAGTCGACAACGGAATTGACACTGAATATGGTGGTGTTTTTGTTGAAGGGCCTCATTCTGGAGGGGTCTATGACAAGGAGAAGGAGTTTTGGCAACAGGCAGAGGTATTGATTGGTTTGCTTGATGCAGTGATTCTTTTTGGCACTGAAAAATACTGGGATGCTTATAAAAATGTACACCGGTTTGTTTACGACAAGGTCGTCAACAAAGGAGTTGGCGAATGGTATCCCCTTCTTTCAAGAAAGGGAGATCCAATTTGGACGCATATGGGGCATTCATGGAAGATCAATTACCATACTGTCCGGGCAGCTATACAGAGCATCAATAGAATGAATAAACTGCTGAGCTAAAAGAGAGCTGCTAGCTTAAATTATAACAGATTAAATCCAGGAAATGCAATACAAAGGCAGGTACGAGGTATTTGATCCGGCACAGATCAAAACCTACCCGGTAAAAGGAAGGAACAATAAAGTAAAATATTGTGATCTCAGGGAGATTAATGAGGTATTAAATAGTGTTACTGATCTTCCGGAAGAGGTAAAGCAAAACATAGAAGCATTGGCCCGGGAGATCATCGGGCGTCGCGCAAAGGGTCAGCCCATTCTCCTTTTCACAGGCGGTCACCTCGTAAAAAATGGATTGAACCGATTGTTGGTTGATTTGATCCACAAAAGACTTTTCACGATCATCTCAGGTAACGGGGCTACCTCCATTCATGATTTCGAACTGGCATTGATGGGTGAGACAAGCGAATATGTTCCACAGGCTCTGGAAAGAGGAGAGTTTGGTATGGCCTACGAATTCAATTTTATCAATGCAGCGCTAAGTGTTGGAAATAAGAAGCGTCTGGGTTACGGCGAATCAGTCGGAAAGATGATCTGTAAAAAATCTTTCCGAAAAAAGGTAGCCAAATACCTTGGAATCGATGCAGATAAAATTGAATTTACCCATCCCGAATTGAGCATTGCAGTTGCCTGCTATGAAGAAAAAATACCATTTACAGTGCATGTTGGAATTGGAACGGATGTTCTTGATCAGCATTACTGGTTCGATGGATGCGCCAAAGGCGGGTGTTCAGGCAGGGATTTCCTGATCTATACGCAGGAGGTTTCCAAATTGATGCACGGTGGAGTTATTCTTAATATCGGAAGCGCAGTGACCGGTCCTGAAGTATTCTTGAAAGCAGCTTCAATGGTTGGGAATGTCCAACAGATACCGAACGATATTTTGACTGCAAATTTTGATCTGAGACATTACAAGCCTGAAACGGCCACCAATGAATCGACAATTGGCTATTATTTCAGAGACCAAAAGAGCATTGTAGCCAGGATACCTCAGGCTTACGGTGGAAAAGGATTCTACATTGAAGGGAACCAGATACAAACGATTCCATATCTTTATCAGCAATTAATTAAACTACTTTAAGTATTAATCACTTTAGTCACCTCTTTTCCAATAACTAAACTTACGGTTTTGCAATAGGTTTGATTAGGTTGTTAACAACCGGAATAAAAAAAATCAACTACATGCCTGTTCCATAGAACCATTAAAAACTAAATTTACTGCTTATGAATTTAACATTAACCTCGCTCGACTGGTTGGTATTTACAGTAGTCATAGTCGGAAGTCTATCTTTTGGCCTGATAATGGCATACAGAAAGAATGCAGGCAAAAACAGTGCAAACTTCTTTCTGGGAGGAAGAAGATTAAAATGGCCAATAGTTGGAGCATCTATTTTTGCTACCAATATTGGTGCAGAACATTTGGTTGGACTTTCGGGCGATTCTTACCGGTATGGTTTAAGTGCCGGATCCGTTGAGTTAACTACTGCCATTACCCTGGGATTTGCATGTGCTATTCTTTTCCCCTATTACATCAAGAATAAAATTTTTACAATCCCTGAATTTCTGGAGCTGAGATATGATCGGCGTGCCAGAACATTTTTCTCCGGTCTGATGCTGGTAATCAGTGTAATGACTAAGCTTGCTTTTACCTTGTTTGCCGGAGCACTGGTACTCAACAGCATTCTTGGGTGGAATATTATGACTACAATTTTTATTATAGGAATTGCAGTTGCAACTTTTACGATAATTGGGGGCTTTACTGCTGTTGCTTATACAGATACGATTCAGGTTTTTGTGATCCTCATTGGTGCCTCTACCATGTTATTTTTTGGAATGGAAAAGGTTGGCGGATGGCATGGGCTTATGGAGAAAGTTCCCGAGATGATGAAGATATCAAAACCGATAGATGATCCGGTCTACCCCTTCTGGGGCATTTTTGCCACAGCATTTTATGCTGGAATATTCTATTGGGGTATTGATCAGGTCAACGTACAACGTGCGCTTTCAGCAAAGGATTTGCACCATGCACGATGGGGTGCAATGCTTGCAACCACGTTGAAATTATTGCCGATTTTTATTTTTGCACTTCCCGGTGTCATTGCATTTGCTCTTTTCCCCAACGAATTACAGGGCGAGGGTACCAAGCAAACTTTTGTTTTACTGTTAAATAAGCTATTACCAACAGGAGTAAGGGGTCTTCTGCTCGCATCACTGGCTGCAGCACTCATTAATTCACTGATTGCCGTACTGAATTCTGTTTCAACTCTGGTAGTCAGGGACTTTGTTTTGGAGTTCAAACCTGATATTTCTGAAAAGAGACAGGTGACCCTGGGACGTTATGTTATTGTTTTTGTCACTATGCTGGGTTTGGGGGCTGCCTATCTGGTCTATAAAAACGATGAAGGATTGTACAAGTATCTCCAAACTATCTCTGCATATCTGGTGGTTCCCGTATTTCCGGCCATTTTCTTTGGAATTGTCAGTAAAAAAGTGACGATGAAGGGAGCAATAGCATCTGTTGTTGTTGGGGTAATTCTGGCGACTATCTTTGTCGTGGATCAAATTATAGGTGCAGATTTAGGGAAACAGATTTTCCCTGTACTGCATCACAAGATGACATTGAATTTCGGATTCCGGGGTCTCTGGGCAGAAATTTTAATTACAGGAGTATTATTTGCAGTCTCTGCCTTTACCGAAAAAACAGCACCGGAGAAACTTGAGAAGACTACGATAAATTATTCCAAAGGAGTGGCTAAATTTGAAGGGATTACTGACTGGCGACTTCATTGGAGCATTCTTGCATTGATAACTTTGTCTATTTATCTCTGGTTAAGCTAATAGATTTGTTCATAAAAAAAATCCCTCCTGAATAAACCTTCGGGGGGGATTTTTTTTGCGGATAACAGGAGGTTGATTATCTCGCATTTTGGTACTTGTGGCCCTATCCGTGATTATTTTTTATGATAATTTTACGGTACTTTTAATCTGGGATGGATCCTGCCAAACAAAGAAAACTGATACTTTTGCTCCGTAAAGGAGAGAAACCTGCCTATCTGGAAGTTTACAAAGACTTTTATGGATTGATGTACCATCTGTCACTTCACTATCTCCATGACAGTAAAATTGCAGAAGAGATGGTACAGGGCTCAGGCTGCCAAATGGTCGGGTGCTGAAACACACCTGAAAATGCTTTTCAAAGGCAATGTATCTACCGACCTTGATTCAGCCAATTATTTTGCAACCATGGTGATCGATCAGATGAAAGGTTATTCAGCACAAGGAGAATTGGAACCTGACTTTGCAACATTCTGAAAAAATGCAACTGGCGACTATACCCGTGACAAAAGCAAGGAGATAATTCTTTCTGCACAATATGAGCCAACGCAAACTTATAATAGCCGATACGTAAACGGGCTGCATATCATGCGGGGGAAACTCGCTCAGATGCGCTGGTAATCATCGAACCTGCTGTCATTACCGGTAAATTAGTCATCCCAGCTGCTGAAAAGGTGGGCCGGTTTTAGCCCATCTTTTATTTCCCCACATTTATAAGACAACCTGTGGAAAGTAAATTATTTTTGGCCTTAATCTCCTGATTTTTGAGCAAAAGAGTCAAATTCTATTACTAATTTGGTTGAATCAAATCAAAATAGGATTATGAAAAAATTCAGACTAACCATGATCAAAAATTTAAGAAATCTTTTCTTCTCAGGGATGATGCTGGCAATTCTGCTATTGCTGGTTATACCCTGCCAAAGTCAACAGAAATTCAGCAAATCTGACTGGCCCGAAATTACCAGGGAATCCAAACCCTGGAGCCGCTGGTGGTGGATGGGTAGTGCTGTTGATGAGGTTAATCTCATAGATCTGATTGCCAAATATAATAAAGCAGGTTTCGGCGGACTTGAAATCACTCCTATCTATGGTGCAGTAGGGTATGAGCAATCCTATCTTCCCTTCCTGTCTCCCGGCTGGATGAAGATGCTGGATGTTTCAGTCAGGGAAGCAGGTAAAAATAATATGGGGATAGACATGAATACCGGTACCGGCTGGCCTTTCGGCGGACCGCACATTACCAAACAAACCGCAGCAGCTAAATTGATCCTCCAAAAATATAAAGTACACAAGGGAGAAAGTCTCCGGGAGAAATTGATTCCTTCTGATCCACGTCAATTGGAAGGAGGGGCTCATCTTCAGATTGTAACAGCTTATAGCCCTGACGGCAAAGTATTGGATTTAACCCACTTGGTTGATGCCAACGGAATGTTGCAGTGGCAGGCAGAAAATAGCGATTGGGAGATTTATGCTGCCTTTTGCGGAAAGACACTCCAGAAAGTGAAGAGAGCGGCACCTGGCGGGGAAGGACTGACTTTCGATCATTTTTCCAAAGAGGCACTCATGCTGTATCTTTCACGTTTTGATTCATCTTTTCACCAGGACAACCACGGTGTGCGGACATTTTTTAATGATAGTTATGAAGTATACGGAACAAATTGGAGTGAATCGGTTTTTGATGAATTTCTGACGCGGAGAGGTTATTCATTAAAGCCATATCTGCGGGAAATTGCTGAAAGGATCCCTCTGACAGAATTGTCCCGCAGAGTGCAGAGTGATTATCGTGAAACGATATCGGATATGCTGCTGGAGAATTTTACCAGGCCATGGACAAAATGGGCCAACAATAAGGGCAGTCTTACCAGAAACCAGGCACATGGTTCGCCTGGAAATTTACTCGATTTGTATGCTGCAGTGGATATTCCTGAATGCGAAACATTTGGAAGCAGTAAATTTGACATTCCTGATCTTCGCCGCGATAGTGCCGATATCCGGAATGTGGATCCTGATCCCGCGATGATGAAATTTGCCTCCTCTGCTGCCAATGTTTCGGGTAAGAATCTGACCTCTTGCGAAACTTTTACCTGGCTGGCTGAACATTTCAGGGTATCACTATCGCAATGCAAACCGGAAGTGGAACAAGCTTTTCTGGCAGGCGTGAATCATGTTTTCTATCATGGAACAGCCTATTCTCCGGCCAAAGCCGGCTGGCCAGGCTGGTTGTTTTACGCTTCGGTCAATTTTTCTCCATCCAACAGTTTCTGGCCCCACATCAACGGGTTGAATGAGTACATTACACGTTGCCAGACCATCCTCCAAAATGGAGTTTCCCACAATGACTTGCTTGTCTATTGGCCGGTTTACGATGTCTGGATGGATCCCGGGAGTGCTGATATGATGCTTACAATACATTCTATCGACAAGTGGCTATATCCCACTCCTTTTTGTAAGGATGTCAAGGAGTTGATGCAAAAAGGGTATTCCCTGGATTATGTTTCAGACAAACTTCTTGATGGTCTTTCTGTAAATAATGATTTGATAACCACCAGATCGGGCAGTACCTACCGGGCACTGGTAGTCCCATCCAGTCATTACATGCCTGTATCAACGATCCGGCGAATCCTGGAGATGGCAGCTCAAGGTGCAGAAATTATTTTTCAGCAACTACCAGAAGATATTCCGGGAATGACTAAAATGGAAGCCAACAGGCTTCAGCAAAAAGAGCTGTTGGATTCGATCCGGTTTAAGAATATTTCGAAAAATATTAAATCAGCCAGAATTGGCAAAGGTGAAGTCGTACTGGCCAATCAGGTCAGGGAAGCGTTGGAATGGAAAAATATCCGGAGAGAAACTATGAATGATTTAGGCATTCAATATATACGGAGAAAAGGTGATCAGGGTGTATACTACTATTTGGTCAACCATTCGGCAGTGTCCTTTGATGGATATTTGCCTTTAAATGAGCATGGTAAGAGTAGCCTGATACTGGATCCGCAATCAGGATTAAGTGGTGTGGCACAGATGGTTACAGAGAAAGATCAGATGAAGGTACGTTTACAAATAAAACCTGGTGAAGCCATGTTTGTGCTGGTTTCCGGGAATAATCTGATATCTCAAAAATGGCAATACCTGGAGAAGTCGCAACGACAGATTGCTGTTCCCGGACCATGGAAACTTGAATTTATTTCTGGCGGGGAAACTATTCCGGCAAAGACTGAGCTTAAACAGTTGGTATCGTGGACTGACCTTTCTGATCCAAATGCGAAAAATTTCTCAGGATCAGCCAGGTATCAGGCAGATTTTGAGGTGACTGGCAATATGGATGGCGAATTTTTGCTTGATCTCGGCAAAGTTTGTGAAAGTGCTCATGTGTGGGTGAATGGCAAGGATGCCGGAATTCTCTGGAGCATTCCTTTTATTGCTAAAATAGGTAGTTTTCTCTTTCCAGGCATTAATAGGATCGAAATTGAGGTAGCCAACCTGATGGCCAACAGGATCAGACAAATGGACCAGCAGAAGGTTCCATGGCGCAATTATCATGAGATTAATTTCGTAAATATTGATTACAAACCATTTGATGCTTCTGATTGGAATCCAATGCCGTCCGGGCTATTGGGACCTGTAACCATCACCCAGTGGAAGGTAAATTGAACCACGAGTGTCAGGTTTTTAAAATTTTTCACGTATGAAAAAAATATAAAATGAAATCGATCAAACTGACTTTCGCCTGTCTGTTTTTTCTTGGGTTGGTATTTTCCTCCACGGCTTCTCCAACCCAAAAAGCGATACAGTTTCTCTCCGGGAGAGACAACATTCATACCGTGACATGGGACTTTTTTTGCACTGCAGGCCGGAATAGTGGAAAGTGGAGTAAAATCGAAGTACCCTCGCACTGGGAGCAACAGGGATTTGGGGAATATGATTATGGCCGGGACTACAGAACCTACGGCAAAAAGTTCAAATTCTCCGATGAAAAGGGAATGTATAAACATGTATTTTCAGTACCAGCAGACTGGAAAGGGAGAGAGATTTTCATTGTCTTTGAAGGTTCGATGACAGACACTGAAGTAAAGATCAATGGAATTCCGGCAGGAGCAGTTCACCAGGGAGCGTTTTACAGGTTCCGGTATCAGGTATCAGGTCTGCTGAAGTACGGTCAAACCAACCTGCTGGAGGTGACCGTTAGTAAAATGTCGGCAGAGCCCTCTGTGAACCGGGCTGAACGCTTTGCCGATTACTGGGTGTTTGGCGGGATTTTCCGTCCGGTCTACCTGGAATCATTTTCTGCAGAGCACATTGAAGGCGTTGCCATTGATGCAAGGGCAGATGGTTCATTTGACATGGATGTTTTTGTCAGAAATCTGAAAGGCAGCAGGATCGTATCTGCAGACCTGATGGATAAAAACAACAGGATTATTACTTCCTGCAACGCTGCTGCTGTCAAAAATGATTCAATCATCAAACTTCATGCAAAGGTTGCCAATGCTAAACTTTGGACAGCAGAAACACCGGAAATTTATTCAGCAAAGATAAAGCTTAGTGCAGGTAAGAATGTGTTGTATAACTGTACCCAGAAATTCGCTTTTCGTACGGTTGAAATTCGTCCGGGAGATGGTATATATCTGAATAATACCAAAATAAAAATGAAGGGAATCAACCGGCATGCCTTTTGGCCAGAAACCGGCAGATGTCTCAGCGATCAGATCAATCTCGATGATGTTAAACTGATCAAATCAATGAACATGAATGCTGTTCGTTGCTCGCACTATCCTCCGGATCAGGTATTTCTGGATTATTGTGATTCATTGGGTCTTTATGTTTTGGATGAACTGGCAGGATGGCAAAATGGTTATGCAACCGCGCCTGGCGAAAAATTGGTTAAAGAGATGGTAATGAGGGATCAAAATCATCCATCTGTCATCTTCTGGGCAAATGGAAATGAGGGAGGTACCAACAAGGAACTGGATGACGATTTTACCTTGTGGGATAAATCAAAGCGATCTGTAATTCATCCGTACCATAAACCGGGCAACGACTTCAATGGCATTGACTGTAACCACTATGAAAATTATTACAGCGCCAAAAAGATATTTGCAGAAGGGAAGATTTACATGCCGACAGAGTTTTTGCATGCTCAGGACGATGGTGGCGGAGCTGCCGGACTTTCTGACTTCTGGGAGCTGTTCTGGAATACACCCAATGCCGGAGGAGGATTTATATGGGCTTTGCTGGACGAAGGAGTAGTACGCACCGATCTTAACGGTTATATAGATGCTAACAGGGTGAATGCTCCGGATGGAATCGTTGGCCCGCATAGGGAAAAAGAAGGCAGCTATTTTGCAATACGGGAAATTTATTGTCCTGTAAGAATTAGTCTTGTGAAACTTCCGGTCCCTTTTGATGGGAATCTTTCAATTGAAAACCGCTATCATTTTACGAACCTTAAGAATTGCCGTTTTGAATGGCAACTGGTAAATTTCAGTTCAGTTACTGATCGCCAGACGTCTCACCAGGTGATGAAAAGCGGAATTGTTGCCGGTCCTGACCTTGCCCCTTTGAAAACAGGAGTATTGAAACTTGAACTTCCGGCTGATTATGCAAAATATGACGCCTTGTATTTAAAAGCCTTTGACAGAAACGCAGAAGAGATATTTTGTTGGAGCTGGAAAACGGATGGCAACAAGAAATCCGTAACACAGTTGGTCAGCTTTGATTCCAGTGAAATGGAGAAGCAAAAGCGTGCAAAGCTCAGGTTGACGGGGATTGAGGAGGATAATATTCTGCCTATTACACGCCAGGTTGCAGATCAGACGCGGGAGAACAGCAAAGTTGAAGTAATCGAAAACGATAGTTTATATACGTTGAAAGCCTCCGGTATTTCCGTGATATTTGGTAAACATGATGGCAAAATTATTAAAGTGAACAATGACCTTGGATTGCCACTGCCTTTTAGTAACGGTCCGGTTCTGGTGAGCGGCGATGCGGCCTTGACTAACCTGGCACATTATACTGAAAAAAATTCTGAAGTGTTGGAAATGAGCTACTCGGGGGATTTAAAATCAGTACGTTGGACCATGTATCAAAGTGGCTGGTTGTCAATGGAATACGAATACAAGGTTCCTGGAGAGCAACTTTTTACAGGTGTAAGTTTTGATTTTCCGGAGTCAGACATCATCGGAGTCAAATGGCTTGGTAAAGGTTCTGAACATGTATGGAAAAACCGGTTGCAGGGAGGTTTAACTGATGTTTTTCAACGTATGTACAACAATAAGGTGCCCGGAGATAATAGTTGGGGCCTTCCTCAGTTTAAAGGTTATTATGCCGATGTGACATGGATGGAATTCAATACTGTGGATGGAAAATTTACAGTAGTGGCCAGGGAAGATGATCTGTTTGTCAGGCTGTTTAATTTTTGGGGTTTATCCGGCCCTAAAAATTATCCGGCATTACCCAAAGGGGATATCTCCTTTTTGGATGGGATTCCACCTGTTGGAACCAAACTGGCTATGGGCATCAGCAACGATACCTGGAATCTTGGACCTGCCGGGGTGCTGAACAAAATGGAAAAACCGGTTCGGCGGACGCTGTATTTTTATTTTGGATTGTTAAATTGATCAAAATGACAAGCAGACGAAAATTTATCAGTCAAAGCAGTTTATCCATGGGTGTATTCATGGCATCCGGATTGATGAGCAGAACTTTTGCACAGGATCAAAGCTATAGTGACGAAGACATTTCCAGTTTCGCCAAACGGCTGAAACCTCTTGGCCGGATCCTGGAACTTGAGGGATATTTTGTTTGGGGAACCAGTCCGATTGTAGCCCCTGATGGGAAAATTCATCTGTTTTTCTCACGGTGGGATGCAAAGAAGGGGATGGGGGGCTGGATAAACGGCTCCGAGATTGCACATGCGATAGCCGATAGACCGGAAGGGCCTTATGTCAGATATTCAGGAAATCCTATCATTGACTATTCTAAGTTGGGGAATAACAGACAGTTGGAAGATGGTAATGTGTTTATGGAGGATCAAAGGTTTTATATGCTGGCCAGGGACATGGGACGTTTTGACCATCAAGTCGGTATCATTCTCGAATCTGATGACGGAATACGCTGGTCAGAACCAAAAATAAGCTATTTTGGATACAGCAATTAATACACAATTGCCGGAATGAATCAAATAATAAATAAAGTATGTTTCGAATCTTAATCATTATTTTCTTGTTTGGATTGATTTTTCAGAACAAGGCAACTGCACAGCAAAAGTCTGTTGTTTATATTATTGGTGATTCATTACTGGCAAACAGCGCCCTATATCAATAAGATATTTAAAATGAGACAAATAGTTATTTTTTTTCTGATTATTTCTAGTGTGGCTGCTCAGGCACAGCGGCAGATGGAATACCTGACCCGCGGATTGGTTGCTGTTCAGGCAGGTCGTGACAGTGTGTTTGTAAGCTGGAGACTCCTTTATTCAGATAAGGAAAATATTGCATTTAATGTTTATCGGCAGGCTCAAAATGCAAAACCTGTGAAGTTGAACTTAAAACCTTTGGCCGAAGCGACATCTATGATGGACACATCCCCGCTTCCGGATGGCAGTTACACCTATCTGGTAAAACCTGTAAAGGGTGGTGCGGAAGGATTTTTTGTGCTGGATAAGAAGCAGGATGGGCAATCTTGGTTTACAATTCCATTGCAAACCCCTGAAAAGTATTCTCCCGGTGATATCTCCCCAGGTGATCTGGATGGGGATGGCGATTATGAACTGGTGGTGCACATGACCGGAGTCGGTCGTGACAATAGCCAAAAGGGGATGACGGATGCACCCATTTTTCATGCTTACAAATTGGACGGAACCCTTTTGTGGAGAATCGATTTGGGCAAAAATATTCGGGAAGGCGCGCATTATACACAGTTTTTGGTCTACGATTTTGATGGTGACGGTCGGGCAGAGGTTGTGATGAAGACTGCTGATGGTACGATGGATGGCACCGGGAAAGTGATCGGCGATGCAACTGCAGATCATCGCAATGCGGATGGTCATATTGTCCGCGGTCCTGAGTTTTTGACGGTGTTCGACGGATTGACCGGGGCGGCCCTGACTACTGTCAACTATTGGCCATCCCGGCATCCTGCAAAAGAAAATCCGACACCAACAGAATTGAAAGAAATTTGGGGTGATGGCAATGCGAACCGCTCTGAACGATATTTGGCCTGTGTTGCTTATCTGGATGGTGTTCATCCTTCCATGATCATGTGCAGAGGCTATTATACCCGGTCAACGCTTGCGGCTTACGACTGGCGTGACGGCAAACTTTCGCAACGTTGGTTGTTTGATAGTGATGACAATACTCCCGGAAACAGTGACTATCGCGGACAGGGGAACCACAGTTTAAGCGTTGGTGATGTGGATGGAGATGGTTGTGATGAGATAATTTATGGTGCTGCTGTTATTGACAACAATGGCAAGGGGCTTTATTCAACCGGGTTAGGACATGCCGATGCGATGCATTTTTCAGATCTTGATCCTTCCCATCCCGGATTGGAAGTGTTCAATATCCAGGAACGTTTTAGTGATGCCGGGATGAACTTTCGCGATGCCAAAACCGGCGAAATTCTTTGGCGTGTGGCATCTGTTAAAGCCGATGAATCTGGTGGTGATAAGGGTGAAGGGCCTGGTCGCGGGGTATCGTTTAACGTGGATCCCCGCTATACTGGCAATGAATGCTGGGCTTTCGGTGCCCAGATGAAAGGGATGTGGAACGCTCAGGGCAAAAAAATTTCTGAGACGACTCCTGCTACATGCAATTTTGCCGTGTGGTGGGATGGTGATCTGTTGCGCGAATTGCTCGATAAAAATCGGATAATGAAATGGGACTGGAATACTGAAAAGGTTGTCCCGTTGCTTGTGGCTAATGAATGCACGAGCAACAACGGAACCAAGTCTACCCCGGCTCTCAGCGCTGATTTGTTTGGCGACTGGCGCGAAGAGGTCATCCTGCGAACCACAGATAACAAATCCCTGCGGATATTTACCACAACAATACCGACGAAACATCGTCTGGTAACCCTCATGCAGGACCCGATTTACCGTTTGAGTATAGCCTGGCAAAATGTGGCGTACAATCAGCCTCCTCATCCGGGTTATTACATTGGTGATGAGATGAATAAACCGGTTAAACCGGATCTGAAAATTAGACAATTTAAATAGCTTAATTCAAATTATTTTCTGATGAGATCAACACCGGCAATCCTGCTAATTGTATTGACCTGCCTTGGGGTGCAGGCACAAAAAGTCAATGATTCAACTTCACCACTCCATTTGATGAAACCTGATTATGATACTCCGTATGGAAAACCGGAGGTTCAGCAGATCACCGCTGTGTTGGATAAAATTTACAATTATCTGGATCAGACCACTCCCATGGCGCTGATCAACAGGGAGACGAAGGCTGAAGTGTCCGATTATTCCAAAATTGACGGAAATACCATCTTCAAACCGGGAGATTTTCGTCTGGTCAGTTACGAGTGGGGTGTCACCTATGCCGGAATGCTGCTGGCTACCCAGATAACAGGTGATCCCAAATATGCGGAATATACCGAAAAAAGACTCCGGTTTCTTTCTCAGATCCGCCCATTCTTTATCCAACTTGAAGAGAAACAGCCAAACCTGAAGCACGCCATGTACCGCACGCTTCATCCCGGGGCACTGGATGATTGCGGAGCCATCTGCGCATCAATGATTAAAGCTCAACTCCTGGGATTTGACGCGGATCTGAAACCCCTGATCCAGTCACATATTGATTATATCAGCAACAAAGAGTTTCGTTTTCCCGACGGGACTCTGGCCAGAAACCGCCCGCAGCCCAACGCTCTTTGGTTGGATGATCTGTTTATGGCTGTCCCGGCCCTGGCGCAAATGGGTAAATATACCGGAGAGAAAAAATACTTTGATGATGCGGTAAAACAAGTTTTACAGTTTTCTGATCGTATGTTTAATAAAGAAAAAGGACTCTTTATGCATGGCTGGATACTTGGAATGACTGAACATCCTCAGTATCACTGGGCTCGTGCAAATGGTTGGGCTGTCATGACCATGGTTGAACTTTTGGAAGTATTGCCCGAAAATCATGAAGGTCGCGCTAAGGTACTGGATTTATTATGCAAGCACATTCGCGGATTGGCTAATTACCAGTCGCCAAAAGGGTTTTGGCACCAATTGATCGACCGAAATGATTCTTATCTGGAGACTTCAGCGACAGCAATTTATAATTATTCAATAGCACGGGCTATAAACCGTGGGTATATAGATCCGAAGGTTTACGGTCCGATGGTTTGCCTCGCATGGAATGCTGTAGCAAGTAAAGTGAATGATCTGGGACAGGTTGAAGGAACGTGTGTTGGTACAGGAATGGGATTTGATCCTGCTTTTTATTACTATCGTCCAATAAATGTGTACGCCGCACATGGTTATGGACCTGTTTTACTGGCAGGAGCAGAAATGATAGAAATGGTGAAAAAACATAAAATTGAGATCAACGATAGTGCAGTACAGTTATATGAAAAAGGGAAATAGTTCAATTGGGCGCAAAGTCAAGAAAATTAACATCACACACCATATGAAGAACCTTAGAAATTTACTCTTTTTGGTAACGATTCTCCTTCTGGCAGGCCTATTAAAAGCCCAAAATTCTCCTTCCAAAAAAGAGATCATGGACAAAATGGTGCTCGCCAATGCATATTTCATGAACAAATGGCCGGATACCGGGAAAAGTATTATCACCAACCGCGAAAGACCCAGTAACATCTGGACCCGTGCCGTTTATTATGAAGGGCTGATGGCACTATATACTTTGAATCCGGATAAAGCTTACTATGATTATTCCGTTTCGTGGGGAGAGGCTCACAAATGGGGTCTTCGCGATGGTATCAAAACCCGCAATGCCGATAACCAGTGCTGTGGACAAACCTATCTCGATCTCTATGAAATCGACAAGAAGCCTGAACGGATAAAGGATATCCAGGCATCTGTTGAATTGATGCTGAACAGCGATCGTATCAACGACTGGAACTGGATCGATGCATTGCAAATGGGCATGCCGGTTTTTGCCAAACTGCAAAAGATTACTGGTGATAGCAGGTATTCTGAACGCATGTTCAGTATGTACTGTGATAGCAAAGTCAAGCAGGGATTATACAATAAAAAAGAGAAGCTTTGGTGGCGGGATAAGGATTTTTTGCCCCCATACAAAGAACCAAATGGCGAAAGTTGTTACTGGTCGCGTGGAAACGGCTGGGTGGTAGCTGCGCTGGTCAGGGTGATGGAAATTTTACCAGATGACCCTCATTACAAGGAATACAAAAAAACTTATATGGAAATGATGAAGGCTTTGTTATCAATTCAGCGGGAAGATGGATTCTGGAATGTCAGTTTGCACGATCCGTCCAATTTTGGAGGGAAGGAGACTACCGGAACCGCACTGTTCGTTTACGGAATGGCCTGGGGAGTGAACCATGGTCTGCTGAGTACCAAAAAATACATGCCTGCCATAACCAAAGGGTGGAATGCCATGGCGAACGAAGCCGTTCATCCCGACGGATTTTTAGGATACACGCAGGGTACCGGTAAGCAACCGTCAGATAGTCAGCCGGTTACTAATACCAGTAAGCCGGATTTCGAAGATTATGGACTAGGTTGTTTTCTGCTGGCAGGAAGTGAAGTTTATAAACTTAAATAGTATCCCGGAATGAAGAAGTTTAATATTGAAGGGTTGGGCCAATTTTCGATTGTATTTGCTTTTATTTTCTGTTTTTCTGAACCGCTATTTGCTGTTGTTTCGATGGCAAGTCCCTTTCAGGACCACATGGTTTTGCAGCGGGAGAGCATGATGCCCGTTTGGGGAAAGGCAAATCCGGGAGAGTCGGTTACCGTGTCAATTGGTGCACAGGAACAATCTGCCATAGCGGGGAAAGATGGAAAATGGATGGTCCGTTTGAGCCCAATCAAGGCAGGTGGTCCATACCGGATGACAGCCAAAGGAGAGAATACCATCGTGCTGAATGACGTGTATATTGGAGAAGTTTGGTTATGCTCGGGACAGTCCAACATGGATATGACGGTTGCCCGCGAAGACCGCTACTGGTGCGGTGTGTTCAATGAAAAGGATGAAGTTGCAAATGCCAATTATCCGGAGATTAGGGTTTATGATACTGCATTTACACCTTCAGATGATCTTCAGGACAAGGTAGAAGGGAAATGGGAGCCTGTTCTGCCTTCAACAGTAGGCCATTTCTCTGCTGCCGCTTATTTCTTCGCCCGGGAACTATATCAGAAATATAAGGTACCTATCGGACTGATTACCACCGCATACGGTGCAAGCACTGCAGAAGCGTGGATTAGCAAGCCATCTCTGGAGTCGCACGCCAATTTTAAATTTTTATTGGATAATTATCTGAAGAAAAAATCAGAATACCTCCCCTCCTTGCAGGATTTGCTGACTTATCAGGCTGAGGTCGACAAATGGAAAACTGACGCAGCCAAGGCTAAAACAGAAGGAAAAGATGAGCTAAGGGCGCCAAAGAACAAGGATCCCAGAGTGGATCAGCATAATCCTTCTGTTTTGTTTAATGGAATGGTTGCTCCGCTGGTGCCTTATGCAATCCGGGGTGCCATCTGGTACCAGGGCGAATCGAACCAGAACTCCCAGCAAGTCTACCGTGAACTCATGGAGACCCTGATTGCCGACTGGCGATCTGTATGGGGTCAGGGTGAATTTCCTTTTCTATATGTACAATTGGCCAATTATGCAAAAACCTTTGATACAGAAGCTGCTGCAGGCAAAGGTTTGACTCTTGTGAGGGAAGCACAACTGCAAAATCTTTCAGTTCACAATACTGCCATGGCTGTAGCAATCGACAATGCTGATCCACTGGATATGGGGAATATCCATCCCAAAAATAAACAGGAGATTGGCCGTCGACTGGCCTTGGCAGCTTTTGGAAAGGTGTATGGAGAGAATATCGGCTATACTGGTCCTTTGTATAGTCACTACCTGATAGAAGGTGATAAAATCAGGCTTTGTTTTGGGGAGACAGGCAACGGGATGCTGGCAAAAGATGGTATTCTGAGCGGATTTGCTATCGCAGGAGCAGATAAGAACTTTGTATCTGCGGATGCCAGAATCGATGGAAATACCATTTTGGTTTCGAGTCCGGCAGTGGTAAATCCTCAGGCAGTGCGCTATGGATGGAATGCCAATCCGAAGGTAAATCTTTACAGTAAAACCGGATTACCTGCTTCACCATTCAGAACAGATTTTTGGTAGATACTATTATCAATTGATTTTGAGTGGTTAATAACCTCAGAAATCAATTTTTTATCCATTTTTATTTAATTCCGGCATAGCTCCATACGATCGACTGCCTGAGCAATTTTCTGAAGTTTTCATTCTGAAAGGTGGGGGTGTCATGTCCGCTTTGCAGTGTCACAACCCTTGCCTTACCATATTTCCACGTCCAGCCTATAACGGAATTGCTTGATTTTTCAGTGGTTGTTAATAGCGGTTCAGTCCCAGGTGCAATATAATAGCCTTTGTAGGTCTCATCGAAGATTTCAAAATCTTTTACTCCTTTTGTGACAGGATGCTTTTTATCCGCGATCTGAACTGTGAAACGAATATCATGAATATAGGAGCATTTGTCGTACTCTTTCCCATCCACGACAGTGGGTTTGTGAAAGTATTTTCCACCGATAATATTCCAGTATTCCGGCCATTCGTCGAAGGCGCAGATGCTGTGGTGCAGTACAACCAACGGCTTCCCTTCCCTTATGCAGTCTGCAACTATTTTCTCCTGTTCCGGTGTACTTTTTTGCCACATATGGTAGAAAACCAGCACATCATATTTGCTCCTGTTTTCAGGCAGAAACTGGTCAAAGGCTGCGGGGAATTCCACCACCTCGCTGGTAATGTCTTGCCCCAGGCTATTCAGCATTTCATTGAAAGAGGGTTTATCATAACTATGGCCGCCGGTGACAACGAGTATCCTGATCTGTGTTTTTGCCTCGGCATTGAGGGGAGTGAAAAATAGGGTTGAAATCAAGAGGAGCGATAATGCGAGGAATTTCTTCATAATTCTGATTTTTTATCCGGACCTAAAAATACAAAGATTCTCTTTTGTTTGTTGAATTTGATATAAACTGAAGGGGCCATGCTTAGTCGCCCCTTCAGCTTATGCATTACTTCATCCCTTTTGGCCCTTTTGGACCTTTTCCATCCCGCATCTTCGGGTTGAAATTATCAAATTTCAGGCGTTGCTCATCATTAAGTTGCGCGCGCATTTCCATGCGGTTTTTGATCTGGATCTTGGCAATCTCAATGCGCAATGCACCAATTTGCTCGATATTTTTGTTAATCGCTGCCAAATCAGATTTTTCTGAAGTAACAAGGGTCTTTTGATGAGCTTCAGCTTCACCAAGTTCATTTTTCAGGGGTTGAAGTTTTTTTTGCGTAGCAATCATCCCCGCCTTAAAAGACTCTTTTTGAACATCTGTCAGGTTGAGTCGTTGTACTGCTTCTCTCATTTTGTCTTTCTGTGGACCCATTTGCTGTCTGTTGTACATCTTTTTTACAACCACTTCTTCTGTTTGTGCAAATAATACCGAAGAAATACTCATCAGCATGATAGCCATTAAAATTTTTGTTCTCATGACATTTACAATTTAAATATGTTTCACAACGCTTTACTAAAACTGTCTTTTAGATTGCTATTAATGGAAAAGGTTACCTGCATTTGATCAGTTTTAACAAAATTTAATGAATAGTGGTTTGAAAGTCTGAGTGCCACCTTTTTTTTGCAGTGGATCCAGTTTACTGCCCAATTTTTTTGAGAGCATCTTTGATCTCCTTCAGGAAGATGGGTACTTTTACTTTCGGATCTCCTTCACCAAGCGTTTCCAAAGGAAGGTATCCGCGATAGCCGGAATCCTTAATGATAGTCATCAGCTTGTCAAGATCCGTTTTCTCCTCTTTGCCATTCACAAACAAAGTTTCCTTTAGTTGCCAGTTCACTGCATAAGGAATAGATTGTGCGATCTCTTTGTAGGGATCTCCTGTACGATAGCTTCCGGTATCCAGTATTAGTCCGCACCATTCGGAATTTATAAGATTCAGGATTTCTATTGCCTGGTCGGCTGTTTTAATGAAGTCATTGTGGTTCTGGATGGCTACTATCACGCCATGAGACTTCCCGAATGCCACGCACTCTTTCATTGTTTTAACCAACTGATCCAATGCTTCTGCCCTGGATAACCCTTTGGGCTCAGCAACACCTGCAAACACACGGACGACAGGTGCCCCTAATTTTTCAGCCGCGATGATCCATTTTTTGACCAATTCTACGCTGGCCAGCAGTTTTTTGGAGTCTGGATCTGTAAAATCGTTGCGCACCCCGGTTCCGCTGATTTCAACACCCAGCAAAAAGGCTTTTTGTTTGATATGGTACAAATATTCATCGGATGGAACTTCCGGGTAACCGGGGAAATAATAGGCAGTCAGATCTACGGCATCAATCTGATGAAGGGCGCAATACTCAATCAGTTGATCGGGATTCATTTCTCCACTCATTAAAGGTTTGTTAAACGAGTATGCATTCAGGCCGGTTTTGAGTTTTGCGGGAAAGGCCTTTTCGGATTTGGCTTGAAGCTGCATGCTGATGATCAGCAAAAGCGATAAGATTGACAGAATTAATCGTGTAGTTTTCATACTGATAGGATAAAAAAATATTTAAATAAACCAACTCATCCCCCAAACCGTTAAAATACCAACCACACCAATGGTTGATTCCATCAGAGACCAGGTTTGAAAGGTTTGTTTGACACTCAGTCCGAAGAATTCCTTGAACATCCAGAATCCCGAATCGTTGAAATGAGACCACATCACACTCCCTGCACCGGTTGCAAGTACCATTAATTCGGGGGAAGCACCTGTTTGCTGGACGATGGGGAACATGATGGGAGCGGTAGTAAGTGTGGCAACCGTAGCGGATCCAATCGCCAGCCTGAAAATGGAAGCAACAAGGAAAGCCATCAGATAGGGATTCATGTGAAAGCTGTCAGAGACAGATCTGATATATTCAATTACATTACTGTCTTTCAAAACCTGGGAGAAACCTCCTCCTGCAGCAATAATCAGCATGATCATAGAAATAGCCCCGATTGATTTGGTCGCGATGGTCATCACATCATCCATCGATTTGCCTTTTCTGAGTCCAAGGGTAAAAATGGCTACCAGTACAGCAGTAAAAAGGGCCACATTGGCGTCACTCAAAAATTTGAAAAAGGTGAGCAGCATCGCAAAAATATTGGAAGCAGAACTGCTTAATCCATGTTGTGTGAGTAGCTGAGAATAGAATCCTGCGATATTTTCTACACCCAGTTTGGTCAGTACTGCTTTGACCGGCGGAGTGCCAACAAACAGATCTGTCAGGGCACCCAGCAACATCAAAATGATGGGTGTGACTGCGCATAAAATGCTGATTCCCATACCGGGGAGTTCACTTTTCTCAAAATGCCTCTCTTTGAAAAGTTCTTCCGGTGGGGAAAGTTTCATCTCCTTGAAGAAGCGGGAAAACCATACACCTCCGATCAGGCAGCAGGGAACCATAGGGATTAGTCCGTAGAGAAGGACTTTATTGACATCGGCCTCATAAATAAATGATACATAGGTAGGTGCGGGATGGGGAGGTAAAAAACAATGCGTAACGGACAAGGAGGACAAGAGGGGTAACGCCAACCACAAGAGCGGTAGCCTGGTTATGACAGCAAATGTGAAAATGAGTGGGATCAGCACCAGGAAACTGGCATTGTACATCATCGGCAGGCCGACAAAAAAACCTGTTATCAGCAAAGCGTACTGAATATTTTTCAATCCCATCAGGTCAATCATACGGAAGGCGATGGTATGGGCAGCGCCACTCTCTTCCAGAATCTTGCCGAGCATCGCGCCGAAAGCAAGAATCAGCAATACTTTACCCATGGTGTCGCCCACCCCTTTTAAGACAGAATCGAGAATATCAATCAGGTTCATGCTGCTAAGCAGACCAACAACAAATGAGGTGATCAGAAGCGCCAGAAAAGCATGGAATTTAAATTTGCCGATCAAAATCAACAGGATCAGGAATCCGATTCCGACAACTAGAAGAGGCATAAAAGTTTGGTTAAATAGTTTGATCTAAAGGTAGAAATTTACACAATAATAGGAATCACAAATATTGGGCAATAGTTGCTGCCGTTTTATTGCATTATAATATAAAAGTACCTATATTTGTACATAATTAATAACTTATTTGACTATCTCAATGATTGCAGCTAATTTTTCGGAGTTTAGGACACAGTTAAAAAAATACCTTGATTATGTCGAAGATGACAATGAGACCTTGATTGTCAAGAGGAAAACAGGCAAAGGAACTGTAATGATATCGCTGGATGAGTACAACTCAATCATGGAAACAGTTCATTTGTTAAGTTCCAAAATAAATTCTGACCGGTTATATGAGTCGATTGGTCAAATGAAGGAGGGAAAAACTGTTTCACTGGATGCAATTGAATAATGAATAAAATTACCTTCTCCAAAAATGCCTGGGAGGACTATCTTTCATGGCAAAAAGAGGACAAAAAGATAGTCGGAAAGATCAACGAATTGATAAGGGATATTCAACGGACTCCATATGAAGGCATTGGTAAACCGGAACCATTAAAATATGATTTGGCAGGGTTTTGGTCCCGAAGAATCGATACGGAACACAGGCTGGTATATCAATACCGGGATGATCAAATATTAATTTACAGTTGCAGGTATCATTACGATAAATAGGTATGTTCTCTTAATACTGGTTTTAGCTAATTATGCACAAATTAAAACAAGAACAATTTCTACCCATCAGCTTAGACCAGGCGTGGGATTTCTTTGCCACACCCAGAAATCTGAACGAGGTAACGCCGGACGATATGGTTTTTGAAATAACCTCCGAACTACCCGATAAAATGTATGAAGGATTGATGACAGATTTGCTTCATTATGATATTGGTAAATCCTTCATTGGCTGGATAGCCGGCAAAGTGTTTGTACACAATAAGGTGAAGGATATATTTGCTTACAGGCACAAGAGTCTGGAGACGTACTTTTCAAGTTAGGTGCCTATTTCAGTACCCTTTTTCCTACACCCTCCTTCGTGATCTTCACAGGCAAAATCAGACCGTTTTCATCAAAATACATCCTGTCCATGCAGGTTTCGCGGTGGTTGCCGTTTTTGGTTGTTAAGGGGCGGCGGTGGTAGACTATGAACCATTCATCGGTACCCGGAATGTTGATCACAGAATGGTGGCCCGCCCCGGTGGCAATGGCAGGATCCTGCTGCAGGATCTTTCCGATCCGTTTGAACGGTCCAAATGGCGAATCCCCGATGGCATAGGCCACGCTGTAGTCGGGGCCCGTCCAGCCTCCTTCCGACCACATCAGGTAATATTTCCCCTTTCTGACGAGCATGAAAGGTCCTTCCACATATTTTTCCGGAGTGATTGATTTGAAGATTGTGCCATCCTCAAAGGGCACAAATCCGGTGAAATCATCGTTCATCTTGCCGATATTGCAATGTCTCCAGCCTCCGTAGATCAGGTAATATTGTCCGTCGGTATCGCGGAAAGCGAATTGATCGATGGGCTGTGCACCATGGTAGAACTGATTGACCAATGGTTTCCCAAGATGGTCCGCAAAAGGCCCTTCCGGACGATCAGCCACGGCTACTCCGATTCCGCCCGGCTGGTCGTTGTTTTGGATATCGTTGGCTCCAAAGAAGAGAAAATATTTATCTCCCTTTTTGATGATCGAGGGCGCCCAGATCGCATAACCCGCCCAGGAAATATTCTTCACATCGAGTACATGCGGGTGTTTTATCCAGTTAATCAAATCTTTCGAGGAGAAGGCATCCAGAAAGGTCTGTTTCAAGTATTGCGGATTTATGGTGTTTCTGCGTATTTTAAGCTGGTAATCGCTGAAAGCTGTTGGCGGCTCTACCACTCCGGACTCATCCGAATAGGTAGGATAAATCCAGTAGGTGTCTCCAAAAATGATCCCTTCAGGATCTGCATACCAACCCGGAAAGAGGGGATTTCCTGAAATGGCAGCGTTTTTTTTATCCTGCGCGGATGAATTGAAACTTACCAGGATGAATAGAATGAAGAGAGATAACTTCATGATTTCATGAAAAATATTTGTGTTTTCTGCAAAGCAATAAATTTTCCGGTACGCGGAAATACCCAAAGCCAATGGCTAACAGCTAACTGCCATTAACTAATCCCCAACAACTCCAGCAACTGCTCCATCTGCGAAAAGTCTGAAATGATGATGTCTGCTCCGGCTTTGATCAAGCGGGTGCGTTTGTGGGCATTCAGGCCATAGCGGCGCTGTTCGTTGCTGGCTAGTCCGACGGTGATGCCGTTGCGTTTGTGGGTCTCGCGGATCTCTACCGGACCATCGCCAAAAGTAATGATCTGTCCGGATTCGGTGGTGCCGATTGAATCAAGAATTTTATCCAGGACGATCTTTTTCGCTTCCTTGTTGATATCGCCCACTGCCCCAAAAATTCTGCCTTCGAAAAGATAGTCATACCCAAGAGCTCTGGCTTCACTCTTCACATCCTCTTCGTCAGTACCGCTTGCGAGATAAAGTTTGACCCCCGACTGGTATAGTCTTGTAAGAAAAGGAACTGCATTTTTCAGTGTGAAATCTTCGAGGGAGAGTTCAGCCCGCTGGAGTTTTTTCTCCCGCTCCCTGACCATCAGCAGCAATTCGTCGTTGTAGATTTTTTTGTATCCGAAGATATCCAGAATTTCATTTTCAGGAATACAGCCAAACTCCCTGACCAGTGCAATCAATCCCTGCATCTGGACGAGGGTCTGTATGCCTGTTGTTTTGTCAATAAACTCGGCGACGCGCGTTTTCACTTTGTGGTAGAGAGCATCATCCGCATCTTTGTAATTTTTGCCCAGAATGGCTTTGATCATCATCGGGTTCATGATCTCTTCCCAGCCTTCGCGCAGCGTTGAGATGGTTCCGTCGTGGTCAAAAATCGCATATTTCGGACAAATATCTTTTTGCAGCAGAGATTGATCAACGATCTCAATATCGCTTTCTCCAAGGTATTTAGCCATACGGATCTCCTCTGCCAGTTCATGGTGGTAAATAAAATCGCAATTCTCTCCGATGTACAAAATCTCCTCCGGAGTAGCCGTACCGCACTGGAAAAGCTTTTGAACCGTTACACCAGCCACCAGGGCACCCAATTCTGCAGCCTCCTGCATCGAATAGCCTGCTGCCAAGGCGCCCGCCGCACCGGCCAGATAGCTGTCTCCTGCACCTACGGTATCAACTTTTGACATGATCATCAGTCCGGGCACTTCAGATATACCCGTCGAATCAATTGTGAGTGATCCCTTGCTTCCCCTGGTCACAAAAAGGGGTTTGCCAAATTTTCCATAAAGTTGCTTTGCTGAAGAGACGACTTCAGAATAGAGAACTACTTCATCCGGCTTCTTGTTAAGGCCGCAAAGACGTGCAGCTTCAGTGTCATTCATCTTCCGGATGGAACCGTCATAAAAGTCGTTGAAGTTGCGGCTGTCGACGATAAAATTCTTTCTTGGAAAGTTTTGGATCACCTCGACAAGCCGTTTCCTGAAATATTCGGTATGAATACCGGAAGGCACTTGCTGGTTAATGATCACCAGATCTACTTGGGGTATTTCACGTACCAGGCTTTCAATCAGGCGGTCAGCAGTAGCTTGTGACAAAATGTTGTAGTTGCCAAAGTCGACGCGGCCGAGCTCGAAATCATCGATATATGGTTTGGCATAGGTGTGGGTGTACCACTCCTCTTCCTGCACCAGCAAGTTGGTTGGATCTATACCTGTGGCAGTCATGATTCGCTTCATTTCCGCACCGAAAGGATCGGTGCCAATTACTCCGAAAGCGTGGATCTCTTTGATTCCTATGGCTGCCAGGTTGTTGGTAACATTCCCTGCACCTCCGAGTGAGTATCGCTGCTGTCGAACAGGTCTGGTAGCCTGGTTTGTTTCGACAGAGATCTCACTCATCGCTTCATCGATGAACCAGTAGGCATCGCAGCAAAAGTCGCCCAAAACGGCAATTTTAACGGCGCTGATATCCGATAGTATTTTTTGTAGTTGTTTCTTTTCCATTTGGTTGATTGCTATTTATTAAGTTAAAAATTACACAGAGTCACAAGGAGAAAAACAGAGTTACTTGGCGTAAAAATATTATTTTTTTGTTGTTTTTTCTTTTGGAAACAGGTAGATTGCTGCGTCACCCGGATCAAGTTCCATAGCGGATTCATAGGCACCTGCCGGAACTATGGAGCCGTCTTTCAGTATTTTCCTGACGGATTCATCTCCATATAACACAAGGTTGATGCTGTTCAGAAAGTCTTTGTTTACAACTACCAGATAATTATTTTCATCCTTTTCCAGCAGCGAAACCAAAATCGGTGCTCCATTGCTGTCCAGTACTTTGATGGCTTCAGGAAGGGTGGTCAGGCGAATTGTCCCGGAAGGAATCATCCCTTTTGCTGCATGCCTTACCCACACCATTTTGGCCCCCAGAAAAACACCCGACAGCGTTTTGATCTCTTCGCTCATCTGTTTGACCCTGTCATACACCACGCTCCTCTTACCTGAAGCGCTGATCGGAGCGCCTCGCTGATCTTCAGATGAAGCTGCATTGACGGAAGTGGCCGACCAATACGTGAAATACTGGATTCCCTGTGCTCCGTAAGCCAGGTCGCTGTAAACCTGTAATCGTATGGAAGCCAGTGTCTGAGGGGTCAGATGTCCATCGTCGTAATTGGTTGTCAGCGCGAAGGCCCAAAATGGTTTATTTGCTTTTTTTGCTTCGGAAGAAAACTGTTCGAGATTTTCGTACCAGGTTTTGGAAAGACGATCCTTCAGCACCGGATAGTAGTCGAAAGAGAGAAATTGCAAGGGAATCATTGATGCACATTCACGCACATATTTTCGGTAGTCACCGGTACCAAGCTGCTTCACTGAATCAGCAAAATTTGGAAACAGGTTTACGTAACAAAAATGTTTGCTGTCGACAGTCTGAATCCGTTTTCCCCAGTCTCCCAATTCTTTAAACTGAGCTATGCCCGGTTCATCAATCAAGTGGTAACCAGCAACTGCGGGATGGTTCATCAGCAGTCTTACAGTTTTTTCAGGATCAGATTTTAGTTCAGGACAGGATACCACCATCTTTGCACCCACTTTTGCTGCAGCATCCAAAGCCTTTTGTAATGCATCCAGATTTGGGAAGAAGCTCAGCGAATGAGTTATTCCGGCATCCTTCATCTCCTGATACCGTTCTACAGATGTTTCAGATGAAGGAATACTGTACCAGGCGAGAATGGGAATCTGACCATCTGAATTTAATTTTTCCTGGGAATAGGTATTTCCGGTGAAAAGAAGCAATATCAGCAGGATCGTACCATATTTTTTCATCCTTATTCTGGTATAATTTTAAGATTATATATACTGATCGCATTCGTCCGGAGAATCTTTTTTGTAATATCCATTGCTTCATCCTCGGTTAGATACCCCTCCTTAACCATCTGAATCAGCGTCATGGAAACAGTTTCCCTTGCCAGAACAGATGCTCCGTAAGCTCCTTCAACCGTCTGGCTGTCACCTCCATAGGCCATAATCTTATTCGATGGTACAGTTTCAATATACTCCTGCAGATAACGTCGGGTAAATGCAGGAGAAATTAGTGCAGACCATGCCATGTCGATGTACACATTTGGAAAATTCTTCGCCAGGGTAGCCATCTCTCCTCCAAAAGGATAGCTTGCATGGAGTATGCAAAATTTCAAAGCCGGAAATTTAAAAAATGCTTTGGTAAGACCGGTAGGATCAGCGTTTGTTATTTCGTTGCCGCTGCCTGTCTGGAGTCCGGTGTGAATTTGAACAGGAAGTTTATACTTCTCGCAGAGGCTTAAAAGTTTAAAGAAGAGGAAATCCTGCAATGGCTTGGCCTCTTCAAAAGGGAACAGGCGATCCGGATTTGCCTTCATCTTATCAAAAACAGCAGTGGCAGTTTCCCTCGAAACATCATCAAACTTGAGCGTGCGGTAGTAGGCAACACCAAACTTTGCTCCCTGGATGCCTTTCTTAATATCCTGATCAAACACACTGTCGATAAGTAATTCGAGTTCAGGGAGCGTCGAAAATTCCCTGCCATAAAAGCTTAATCTGGTCTTCATCTTGTTGTAACCGAAGAAGCTGATATACTTGTCGTATACAAAAAACCTTCTGAAATTACAATTCCCCTCTTTCTCGACATCCCTTGGATTTGTGGTGTTGTACTCCATGATCAGGCAGGCATCGATCTTCGATTTTTCCTTCAGGATCTTTTCATAGTACCCGGCTTTGTGAGCTTCTTTGATTCTTTTAGACAGTTCAAGGTATGTTTGCTCATTTAGATCGTCGATACCATAAAGATCTTTGGCCGAAATCAGGATGGATCTGCCATATGCAGTGGCTCTCATGTTCGACCAACCATCCCTGACTGCATACCATTTCTCTTCCAGGCTAACATCTTTGCCTTTCAAAATAGTATAGATTTTGTCTGACAGCACGCCGGATGAGATGAGGTCTGAGGCCTGGTAGTTGGTAAACAAGCAGCTAAAGTCAGTGGCACTGGCGAGCGCCTCATTTTCGCTCATGATATGTTCATGCGTATCTATTAATCGTATGGCATTCACAGATTTTACGATCCTTTGCTCAAAACCGGATTTTGGCAAAGGACGAATCTGAGCATTGATAATCTGGACGAACGAAAATGTCAGAACAACCAGATATACGCTTAATTTAACCATAAGGATTTATTCTAACCTCTCTGATTACTGGCTCTTACGCACATAAAAGGATACCCAGAGAAGGTAAAGCATACAACCTCCGATTACAAACAGACTTGCCATAGGACCAAACACAGTACTTACATAACCCATGGCCAAAGGAACGAATGCACCTCCTGAAACGGCCATAATCAGCAATCCGGAGATCTCATTGGCACGATCAGGCATTTTAGCCAGCGCCATGGTGAAAATGATCGGAAACAGATTGCCTGCACCCAGACCAATTACCATGATGGATACAAATGCAACGGTATTATTTGGCGCGAGGAATACCCCCAGAACTCCCAAAAGTGCTAAAAGCGTGGTTAGTAACAGAAATACACGGGGTTTGATCCAGTTAAGAATGATAGCACCCAAAAAACGGGAAATGGTTTCGCCGGCGAAAAACCAGCTTATTCCGATTACAGCCTTGTCGAGCGTTAATCCATATTTGGCAATCAAAACATTTGCAATATTGGTGTTGATAGCAACTTCAGCTCCAACAATCAGGAATATGGAGAGCGCCATGAAAGCGACAAACCGGTTTTTCAGCAATCCAAAGCAGGAGGCAAAGGAGGCAGGTTTACGATCCGGTTTCGACTCTTTGATCGGAGTCATCGAAAGCCACAATGCCGCCAATAAGGAGGTTAGTCCATAAATAGCAAAAACCAGCTTCCAGTTTCCAAAATGCAATGCCATAAAGGAAGCTATGATCGGACCCGAAAAAGAGATGATTGCCTTTACAAATTGCGAAGTACTCATGTAACTGGCAAGTTTTTCTTCAGGGGAAACATCCTGCAGCAAAGGATTGGCGGAAACCTGAATCACAGTATTTCCAATTCCGAGAAGAATGAAGGAGGCAAACATCATTCCGAACGAATAATGCACAAATGGCAAACCTAGTCCAACAGCCTGAATAACCATCCCAATGTTCAGCATATTCCTTTTACCATATTTGTCCTGCAAGACTCCGATCGGAACCGATAAAACAAAGAACCAAAGCAATACCATCATCGGAAGAAACTGCACAATAAAGTCTGTCAATCCAAAGTCTTGTTTGATATATCCTGTGGCAGTACCAATTATGTCAATAAATCCCATCACCATAAAGGAGAGGAATACAGGAAGTAATTTTTGAAGGCCGATGTTTTTACTAGTCATGATCTAATTTTTTTAGTTTGAAATAGTTTAAAATAGTTTGAAATAGATGGGTGTGTAATCTGAACTCTGTCTGTTGATTTTTACTTTGATTTCATATTCCCTTATATCCTTTTATTTCCATTTTCCCGAAGAAATGGTGCTCCACCGCAAGGCAAAGTACATGATATACAGGCAAATGAAGCTCCTGTACCATGAAGGTGCGCCTTCCGGGTACGTTGATCAGGGTATCGCAAAATGCCTTCATTTTGCCACCCGTTTCACCGGTCAGACCGATCACTTTCAGGTCCATAGCCTTGGCGACAATGCATGCATCCAGAACGTTCTGCGAATTGCCGGAGCTGCTGATTCCGAGTAAAATATCGTCTTTCTTGCCATATCCTACCACCTGCTGGGCGAATATAATGTCTCCATCGATGTCGTTGGCGACCGCAGTAATCAGCGCTGAATGAGCCGTCAAAGAGATGGCCGGCAATCCCTGCTGGAGATGTTGAGCCAGATAGCTTCCCCGTTCGGGGGAGATTGCGGCAAGTTTTTCCTGAACAATGTGCTTTATAGGCCTTTTCAACTCAAAGCTTTTCATCAGTTCACCCACAACATGTTCAGAATCTGAACAGCTTCCGCCATTACCGCAAACGAGAATTTTGCCTCCCTGTTCGTAACAGGCAATCAGCCGGGTGCAGGCATCTTCGATGGAAGGTCTTACCACATCCAGAGAAGGATATCTTTCACAAAGCTGATCAATTAATGCTGTTTGATCCATCATGGTAAGATATTAAAATTTGTTCTCATAGATCGCAACACACAAAGCTGCATAATCGCCGATAGTATCACCAAGGGTTGCCGGTACAATCCTGCAAACTTTCATAGAAAGTGGAATGGCTTCCTGCTCCAAA
Organism: Bacteroidia bacterium; assembly: GCA_025358025.1. Lineage (GTDB taxonomy): Bacteria > Bacteroidota > Bacteroidia > Bacteroidales > Prolixibacteraceae > CAINVV01. Next base: position 31,612 of record JANYKW010000122.1, read on the forward strand.
ATCCGGTCGATGTGTGGGCGGAAGAGATTTTCGTTCCTTGAATAGATACTGCCGATCACAATACACTGGGGATTGAGTACGTCAACCAGAATGGCCAGTCCGCGACCCAGGTATTCGCCCGAGATGCGGATGATTTCGAGCGCGGTTTCATCCCCTTGCTGCGCTGCGATGGCCACTGCCTTTGCATCGATATTTTCGGCCAAAGCCACAGTTGGACAAAAACCTACAGGGATGTTTTTCGCCAGACTTTCAAGCACCACTGCTTTCGCCAGCTGGGCAATTCCACCACCCGAGCAGAATCCTTCGAAAGAGCCCGCTTTTCCAAATCCGATGGGCCCGGAGTCGGCAAGCCTCATGTGGCCCACTTCGCCTCCCAGATCGTTGGTTCCGGCATAGAGGTTGCCGTTTAAGATGAGCCCCGATCCCATCCCTGTACCGAAAGTAAGGAAGATCATGTTGCGGGTTCCTTTGCCTGCACCCATGAGCCATTCGGCCAGAGCACACGCGTTTGCATCATTTTGAATGGCTGCAGGAACTCCATAGGCCTCTTCAAAGATTTTGACGATTGGCACGTTGTCCCAACCGGGAAGATTGGGTGGTGAATAGATTTCCCCCTTGACAGAATCAAGCGGTCCTCCGCAACTAATTCCTATTCTTTTAAGTCTGTTTTGCGGAAATTCCAACAAAAGCGAGTCGATGTGCGTCTTAAATTCCGCAATAATTTTTTCCCATCCGCGTTCTGTCCGGGTCTCAAAAAAGATTTTTCGAAGAATTGTAAAGTTCTCGTTACCAATGACTACACTGCATTTTGTTCCGCCGATATCGAGACCGATGTAAAATTGGCTAGCGTTTGATTCCATCATAGTAAATTCTTTAGAGGCCATTCGGTATGGATTCAGCACGAAAATCCATACAAATTGAAGTAGCAAGTTATTAGATCTTCAAAAGTAGTTTTTTTCTTCACTTTTAAATACAGTCTGGTCAATAGATTTTTGATTATCCTTACCTTTGAACCGAGTCAATTACTACACACTATTGCAATGAAGAATCTCGTCCCTTATTTTACTGCACTTTTATTATTCACGGCATCTTCTTGCCTGAAATCTGTCAGGTTGGAAGATAAACTACTTTCGGATAACTGGTCCATTATCTCTTCCAAAATGACGGATTTGGACGGGGCTGCGCTTACCCGCTCCAAAGATTTTGATGTTTCGAAATGGGTAAAAACAAAAGTGCCAACTACTGTGATGGGAGCTTTGGTAGAGGCCGGAGTCATCAAAGATCCCTTTTTCGGGAAGAATTTGGAGAATATTCCAAAAACTGATTTTCAGGACTCCTGGTGGTTCCGTACTACTTTTGATCTGAATGGGTTCAACCCGGACAATGAAGTTGCCCGTTTGATACTGGATGGGATCAACTACAGGGCAAATATCTGGATCAACGGAACAAAGGTTGCCTCGCAGGACTCTGTATACGGTACTTTTCGTCGGTTTGACCTTAATATTTCAAAATTTGTCAAAGCCAAAGGCAACATACTTGCCATAGAGATCTTCCCGCCCAGGCCCCGTGATTTTTACATGGGATTTGTAGATTGGGCCCCAACACCTCCCGACAACTACATGGGTATTTTCCGGGAAGTTTACATCAAAAGAACAGGCATGGTTTCTATGGATCGGATATTTGTCGCCCCGGATGTGGATGTGAAAACACTGAAGAGTTCTACGCTGGCTGTTTCCGCGGAGGTTACCAACTACTCGGATGAAAAGAAGCAGGTAGAAATAAGTGGAAAAATAGAGAACATTTCGTTTAAATCAGATTTTCCGCTTAATCCGGGTGAAACAAAACCGGTAAAATTTGATCTCAAGGTTGATAATCCGCGGCTCTGGTGGCCTAATGGATTGGGCAAAGCAGAGATGTACGAAATGAAATTGGAACTGAAAGATGGCTTTCATTTGGCCGACCAGCAAAATACACGATTTGGTATCCGCAAAATAGAAACCTATCTGACCAAAGACACTGTCCGCGGTTACAAGGTGAACGGTCGTGAGTTGCTGATCAAGAGTGGTGGCTGGGTCGACGATCTTTTCCTTCGCTACATGCCCGAAAAAGACGCCGCTCAGATCCGGATGGTCAGGGAGATGAACATGAACTCCATCCGTTTCGAGGGGGTTTGGGGAAACAATCACCATATCTACGACCTGTGCGATGAAAACGGAATCCTGATGCTGATCGGCTGGAGCTGCCAATGGGAGTGGCCCGACTACCTTGGTCTGGAGATGAAGGTAAATCCTGACGATGCCAATCTCTCCATCGCAGCAGGATTGGAAATGAACGGTGTCAAACTGAATCCCAAAGAGGAAGATCTTCTGGCACTATACCTGAAAGATCAGGTCATCTGGCTAAGGAACCACCCCTCCATCCTGACTTGGGCCACTGGTAGCGATGCCTATCCAAAAACGGAACATGAAGCCAAATACAATGAAGTCTTAAAGAAATATGACCAGACCCGGCCATTGCTGATTTCGTCGGGCAGTTTCAAAAGCGAAATTTCCGGTCCTTCGGGGATGAAGATGAACGGACCCTACGAATATGTACCTCCGGTGTACTGGTACGAAGACAGGAAATTTGGCGGAGCGTTTGGTTTCAATTCCGAGACGGGCCCCGGTCCGCAAATTCCGCCCATTTGGTGTATTAAGCAGATGATGCCGGCCGATAAACTGTGGCCTCCGATGAACGATCATTGGGACTGGCATTCCGGCAGAAAGGATTTCAATTCGGTAAAATTCTACCTTACCGCGTTGAACAACAGATATGGAGAGCCCAAAAATCTGGAGGAGCTGGCATTGAAGGCCCAATTGATGAATTACGAGGCGATCCGGCCGATGTTTGAGGCTTTCGTGGTGAACAGGCCAGCCACCACCGGAGTGGTTCAGTGGATGCTCAATTCGCCCTGGCCAGAGTTTTACTGGCAGTTGTACGATTATTCGCTGATGCCGACAGGTGCCCTCTATGGTACCAAAAAGGCATGTGCTCCTTTGAACCTGATTTACAATTACTTCGATAAAAAGATATACATCAGCAATGATGCTGTCGGATCTCTGGATAATTTTGAAGCGGTCATCTCTGTTTATAACCTGAAGTCAGAAAAGATATTTGAAAAGTCAGTGAAGGTTTCAACCCCAGAAAACAAATCAGAATTAATAAGTGAACTGCCTGATTTAAAGGGATATCATGAAGTTTATTTTCTGGATTTGAAACTGAAAAATCTTAACGGAGAAGTCGTGTCAGACAATTTCTACTGGCTGGCAACAAGTCCCGATCAGATGGACTGGAAAAAAACGGTCTGGTTTTATACCCCTCAAAAAACGTACGCTGATTTTACAAAAATCAATGGGATGACGCAGGTAAAACCTGTGGTAACAAAGGTTGAAACCATCGATGGGGAAGAGGGGGTGATCACTTTGACGATAAAGAATCCTGCAAAGGAGATCTCCTTTTTTACTGAAATTGTATTGGAGAAAAAGGAAGCAGGTGCTCCGGTATTGCCACAGTTCTTGAGTGATAATTATATCTCTCTTCTTCCCGGTGAGACGAAGAAAGTTATCATTCGCTACCATTTGAAAGACCTGGAAGGCGATCAGCCGGTGTTGAAAATTCAGGGAATCAATCTTCCGGGAAGGATGGAGTTATAAAACAAGAGATAGAGTTCCCAACGCATGGGCGATCGCATTGAAGCCAAAAGAGCCTTCATTTTGCTAAATCACAGACTGATTAACAACAATAAAAGAGTAAATTTGAATTAAAAATTGAATGATTAAGGAAGCACAAATTGAAGAAAGTTTAGTAGCCAAGTTATCTGACCTTAAATATTCATACAGGTCGGATATACGAGACAGGAATACCCTAGAGAAAAACTTCCGTGAAAAATTCCAAGTTCTTAACCGTGTTAATTTAACTGATTCCGAATTTGCACGACTTCGGGACGACATTATTAGTGCAGACGTATTTGTTTCATCAAAACGCTTAAGGGAAATCAATACTTTTATGCGTGAGGATGGAACACCTTTGCATTACACATTGGTGAATATCAAAGACTGGTGTAAGAATGAATTTGAAGTTATCAATCAACTTCGGATTAACACCCAAAACAGCCACCATCGCTATGATGTGATTTTGCTGATTAATGGAATTCCTGTTGTGCAAATTGAATTGAAAGGTTTAGAGGTAAGTCCACGCAGAGCAATGCAGCAAATTGTGGATTATAAAACTGACCCAGGCAATGGCTATACCAATTCATTGCTTTGTTTCATGCAGTTGTTTATCGTGAGTAATCGAGCCACAACTTATTACTTTGCAAATAACAATAATACCCATTTTAGCTTCAATGCGGATGAACAATTTTTGCCTATTTACCAATTGGCAAGTGAGGACAATAAAAAAATTACTCACTTAGATGACTTTTCCGACAAGTTTTTGAGCAAATGCACATTAGGGCAAATGATTAGCAGATACATGGTTTTGGTGGCAAGCGAACAAAAATTGTTGGTAATGCGACCTTACCAAATTTATGCAGTTAAAGCCATTGTGGACTGCATACACCAAAACAGAGGCAATGGCTACATTTGGCATACCACCGGAAGCGGTAAAACACTTACATCATTCAAAGCGTCTACCTTACTCAAAGACAATCCGGATATTGAAAAATGTTTGTTTGTAGTTGACCGCAAAGACCTTGACAGACAAACCCGTGAGGAATTTAATAAATTTCAGGAAGGCTGCGTTGAAGAAAATACCAACACGGAAACGCTGGTAAGGCGAATGCTTTCAGACGACTATGCGAATAAAGTTATTGTAACCACAATTCAGAAATTAGGCCTCGCATTAGACCCTAACAATCTCTACAAAGAACGTTTGCTGCCCTTGAGCAATAAACGTGTTGTTTTCATTTTTGATGAGTGCCACCGTTCGCAGTTTGGCGATAACCATAAAGCCATCAAGGAATTTTTTCCGAACGCTCAGTTATTCGGTTTTACCGGGACACCAATTTTTGAGGATAACGCCACCTATCAGCAAATTGACGGAACGGTTGGCTCCTATGTGACAACCAGGGACATTTTTCAACAGCAATTGCACGCCTATACCATCACTCACGCTATTGAAGATAGAAATGTTTTGCGTTTTCATATTGACTATTTCAAGCCTGAACAAAATATTATCCTAGGCAGCACGCAACATAAAACAGCAGTTGCAAATGCTATCATCAAAAAGCATGATGCAGCCACACACTTCAAGCGTTTTAATGCTTTGCTTGCGACGGCTTCTATCAATGACGCTATTGAATATTATGCACTATTCAAAAAATTACAGTCCAAAAAAGTTGAATCGGATGAGAGTTATATCCCTTTGAACATTGCTTGTGTGTTTTCACCACCTGCCGATGGAAATAAAGACGTTCAACAGTTGCAGGAAGATCTGCGACAAGAAAAAGAGGACAACAAGATAGCACCCGAAGAAAAGAAGAAAGCTTTGCAAGCAATTGTTGGCGACTACAATAAATTTTACGGAAGCAATCACAGCATCTCTGAGTTTGACCTCTATTATCAGGATGTGCAGCAGCGCATTAAATTTCAAAAATTCAGCAATACGGATTTTCCGCACAAAAGCAAAATTGATTTGGTGATTGTAGTGGATATGCTGCTTACGGGTTTTGATTCCAAATACCTGAATACATTGTATGTTGACAAGAACCTGAAATATCATGGCCTCATTCAGGCCTTCAGCCGCACCAACCGTATTTTGAATGATACCAAACCTTACGGAAACATTCTTGATTTCAGGCAACAGCAAGATGAAGTTGACAGAGCCATTGCCTTGTTTTCTGGCGAAGATACGGAACGAGCCAAAGAAATTTGGTTGGTCGACCCTGCTCCGAAAGTGATGGAGAAATACGAGGAGGCAGTAAAAGCCATGTCAAAATGGATGGAATCTAAAAACTTGGTCGCCGAGCCTCAGGAGGTTTACAATATAAAAGGTGATGCAGCCCGTGTAGAGTTTATCAACCGATTTAAAGAAGTACAACGACTGAAAACACAACTTGACCAATATACTGACCTGAACGAAGAACAAAAGGCAAAGATTGAGCAATTGATACCTGAAGAGCATTTGCGTTCGTTTCGCAGTTCGTATTTGGAAATTGCCAAGCAACTCAAAGAAATTCAGCAAAAAGAAGGCGACAAAGCCCCCGAAAACATTCTGCAACTTGAATTTGAATTTGTGTTATTTGCCTCTGCTTTGGTGGACTATGACTACATCATGGGATTAATTTCCAAATACACGCAAAATATACCAAACAAACAAAAAATGAGCCGTGAGCAGTTGATTGGTGTACTAAGTTCGAGTGCCAACCTGATGGAAGAACGGGAAGAAATTATTGATTACATCAAAACACTGGAAGTTGGCAAGGGATTAAATGAACAGGAGATACGAGACGGCTACCATCAATTCAAAGCAGAAAAAATTGCAAAAGAGCTAAACAACATTGCAAAAAGAAATGGTTTGGAAACTAAGGCTCTACAAGAATTTACAGAAAGCATAATAAGCCGAATGATTTTTGATGGTGAAAAATTGAGTGAACTTTTTGCCCCCTTAGACCTGGGCTGGAAAGAACGCACCAAACGGGAACTGGCATTGATGGAAGATTTGACACCACTATTAAAAAAACAAGCAGAAGGGCGGGAAATATCAGGATTAAAAGCGTATGAATAAAAACAACGGAAATATGTTATTACCTAAACTCCGCTTTCCTGAGTTTCAGAATGATGGAGAGTGGAAAAAAAAAGCATTGAATAAATTAGGTAAATTAGTTAATGGATTAACGTATAGCCCTGATGATGTTAAGGACGAAGGATTGTTAGTGCTAAGGTCATCAAACATACAAAATGGCATAATTGTTTTGGATGACAATGTTTATGTTCGGTCTGATGTAAAAGGAGCAAACCTTTCTGAAACGAATGACATTTTGATATGTGTTCGTAATGGCTCAAAAGCTTTAATTGGAAAAAATGCACTGATTCCAACAGGAATGGCATTGTGTACACATGGTGCGTTTATGACAGTTTTTAGGTCAGACAAATCAAAATTTGTTTTTCAGCTATTTCAAACTAAAGCATACGCAACGAAAGTTGCATGTGATTTAGGAGCTACCATTAATTCAATAAATGCTAGTAATTTTTTAAAGTATGAATTTTTAGTTCCTGAAAATCCTGATGAACAAAATAAAATTGCTGCATTCCTTTCCTCATTAGATGAAGTTATCATAGCCGAAAGCCAAGAGCTTGAGGTGCTGAAAGAACACAAAAGAGGTTTATTGCAATGCCTTTTACCAGTTGGTGCTGAAACAATCCCGAAATTTCGATTTGAAGAATTTCAAAATAGAGATGAATGGTCTGAAGACACATTACTAAACATTGCAAGTTTTCGCAGGGGAAGTTTTCCGCAACCTTATGGTCTTCCAAAGTGGTATGACGATGAAAATGGAATGCCTTTTATTCAAGTATTTGATGTAGGTGAAGATTTTTGTTTAAAGCCGACTACTAAAAGCAGAATAAGTGAGCTTGCTGCAAAACAAAGTGTATTCATTCCAAAAGGAACACTTATCATTACTCTTCAAGGTTCAATTGGTCGTGTGGCGATTACTCAATATGACGCATACATTGATAGAACTCTTCTGCTATTTGAAGAATTTCACATAGAGATTGATTTAAACTTTTTCGCTTACACAATCTTCCTACTTTTTGAAATTGAGAAACAGAAAGCACCCGGCGGTATAATCAAAACCATAACCAAGGACGTATTGAGCAGCTTTGTAGTTAAAATGCCATCCATTGAAGAGCAGAAAAAAATCGCTTCCTGCCTTACTTCATTAGATGAATTAATAAACGTCCAAAGCCAAAAAATAGAAGCCCTGAAACATCATAAAAAAGGTTTATTACAGGGGTTGTTTCCGAATATAAATGAAATAACAGAATGAGTATAGCAACTACAATATATCCAGATTTGGCGGCTTTGGCAACGCATCTACGTTCCTTAAACAAGAAATACATTTTGCTGTTTGCATACAATGGAACAGGCAAAACCCGTTTGTCAATGGATTTTAGACAAGCAGGTAAGTCATTCGATGCAGATGGAAATGTAACCGAAAGAGACACCTTATATTTCAATGCTTTTACCGAAGACTTATTTTCTTGGGATAATGATTTAGATGGCGATACAGAAAGACGATTGCTTATAAATAAATTCTCTGCATTTGTTTCAGGGGTTCGCTCTTTAGATATGGATAATAGAATTCGTCCGCTTATCCATCGTTATTCTAATTTTAATTTCCTAATTGATTACGAATACAAAGACAAAGAAGGAAAGGAATTTTGGGCAGTTAATTTTATTAGAGAAGAAATTATAAATGGCACGCCTGAAAATATTGAGTTTGTAAAAGTTTCAAGAGGTGAGGAAAACCTGTTTATTTGGTGCTTCTTTTTAGCGGTTGCCCAATTAGCGGTTGATAGACACCCAAATTATAATTGGGTTAAATACATTTATATTGACGACCCAGTTTCTTCGCTTGATGATAATAATACCATTGCTATTGCACATCATTTAGGCAGCATGCTCAAAGTTGGCAATGGCGATGTGAAATCTATTATTTCAACACACCATTCTCTTTTCTTCAATGTTGTTTGCAATGAGCTTGGCAATAAGGCTCCTCGACTTTTTTTAAGTAAAACAGAAGCAGGTTATTCATTAAAAGATACTACAGACAGCCCATTCTTTTATCATGTAGCCATGATTCAAGATTTACAAAAGGCAATTAATTCAAACGAAATTTTCACTTACCATTTCTACTATCTAAGAACAATACTTGAAAAAGCCGCAAATTTTCACGGTTTTAATGGGTTTGAGAATTGCGTAATTGTTGATGATGATGACGATGAAAAAAAACTTTTTACTCGCATGGTCAATAACTTAAATCATGGTGGTTACTCCATGTTTGAGCCAAGAGAAATGGGAGAAGAAAATAAGAAATATTTCAAACAAATCTTCAAGAACTTTTTATTGAATTACAAATTCAATGAGGATTTACTTGAAAAAACAATAGCAACAGAAATAGTATGACAGAAAATAGCCAGACACAATTAGGTAATACCCTTTGGAAAATCGCAGACGAATTGCGTGGAGCAATGAATGCTGACCAATTCCGGGATTATATGCTTTCGTTTCTTTTCTTGCGCTATTTAAGCGACAATTACGAAGCAGCAGCAAAAAAAGAATTAGGAAAAGATTATCCTGTATTAAATGGCAATGGAGGCATGCTTCGACGGGCTCAGCATACGCCTTTATCCATTTGGTATGAACAAAATCCTGCCGATGTTACGGAGTTTGAAAAACAAATGCGTAGAAAGGTTCACTATGTAATTGAACCATCTCATTTATGGAACAGCATAGCGCATTTGGCTAAAATTCAAAGCAAAGAATTACTAAGCACTTTGCAACAAGGTTTTAAATACATCGAAAACCAATCGTTTGAAAGCACTTTTCAGGGTTTGTTTTCCGAAATCAATTTAGATTCGGATAAACTTGGCAAGAATTACGAAGAACGCAATAAAAAGCTCTGCAACATAATTCAGAAAATTGCAGAAGGCATCAATAGCTTTGATAAAAACATAGACTATTTAGGCGATGCATATGAATTTCTTATCGGTAAATTTGCAGCAGGTTCTGGGCAAAAGGCGGGTGAATTTTATACACCCCAAAGAATATCCGATATTCTTTCTGGCATTGTAACGCTCGACAGCCAAGACCCAAGCAAAGGCGAAAAGAAAAAGATAGAACGGGTTTTGGACTTTGCCTGTGGCTCGGGTTCGTTGTTGCTCAACGTACGAAAAAAGATGAATGATGCAGGAGGCACAATCGGCAAAATATTCGGACAGGAAAAAAATATCACAACTTACAACTTAGCTCGGATGAATATGCTTTTGCATGGAGTTAAGGACACAGAGTTTGAAATCCATCACGGCGACACCCTTGTCAATGATTGGGATATTTTAAACGAAATGAATCCTGCCAAGAAATTGGAATTTGATGCCGTTGTGGCCAATCCACCTTTCAGCTATCGATGGGAGCCAACAGAAGCGATGGGAGAAGATTTTCGTTTCAAGAGTTACGGACTTGCACCTAAATCAGCAGC
>JANYKW010000182.1 GCA_025358025.1 Bacteroidia bacterium
GCATCGTGAGTTTTCCTGCTGCATCAACAGGGAGCAAATCACGCTTTAAATCATGGAGATATAGTTTGGCTGGAAAACCAGCCAGCCTGATCTGTGCCTTCTTTCTGTTTTCTAACCGGGTATCATATTCCCGTTCCATTATCCGTAAAAGAAATGTCTCATAATCAGCCTGGTCTTTGGCCGCCTGCTGGGCAATTTGTTCAAACTCGTTGCGGAAAACAGGCAGTCTGAGTTCTTTACTGTACCTTGTAATTTGTGCTTTTATTTCACTTTGTAACTTCATTTCTTCGGTTGTTTTAATTCATTAATGCTGTGATCTGTTTGAGTTGTTCCTGAGCCATATAAACCGTCTGATTAATTACGGCCATCTGTTTAACCACTTCTCTGGGTTTATTACCCAGAAGAGCCATTAGCTTCTCTGTGGTGATGCCTTTGGTGCAAAGCTCAACCAGCCGTGAAACAGTAGTCTCCAGATTTTCGGCACTGATTTTATTCTGGCGACAATAATGAAGCAAGTCGATAAAGTCACGGGGCGTTTCGGTATAATATTGCAGATATAGTTTTTTCAGATATGGGCTGCATGTAAGGGCAACACTTCCGTACAATGCCCCGGGCTTTTGCCTCAGAGTATCCAAATAGTGTTCAATGGAGATGATCCACTGATGTTTACCGTAATCACGCTGATGCGATCCTACGAGCTTATTTTGGTTGTATGCTTCAAGTGTATCGCTAAATACTTTAACATCAACAAAACACCCAACCAGTTTATCAGATACTGAATAACGGTTTGTGCAGTAACTGATTGTTGCGTATTTATCTACCCTCAATTGTACCGTATCGGAACATGCCAGTGGTTCTTTGTATTGCCATAATAGCTTTTTCTCATCAGCAAACATCTCCATTGCTGTGCGGCCGGTTAATTGCTGTTTGGCTTGATTTATACGGATAATAATTGATTCAAGATATTTTCCGGCTTCTTCAATGTTGGCAAAGTCGCTTTTAAAACCAAAGGCTTTTCTTCTGATGTATTCCACACTGCGTTCTACATGCCCTTTTTCATTACCGCTGTAGACATTGCAAAAACGGTGGCTAAACTGATAATGTCCCTTCATTTGAAGCAAAGCCTGGGTAGGTTCTTTCTCATGTTTACCAATAAATTTGGCAACAGCAACGCGCATATTGTCATAAACCATCTGGTGGTAAACACCCCCTATGTGCTCAAAAAATGAAACATGTGACTCCATAAAAGCCAGGGTATCCTGACGCTTGAATATGACAGCATAACGATAATTGCTGTAAGAAGAGGTAAAAACGGCAAGTTGAAAACGGCTCACTTGTCCCCCTATGTTTAGTTTAATCTCGCCCCAGTCAAACTCACAGGATGATCCAGGTTGGTACTGCTGCCGGATAAATGTCTCCTTGCTCACAACTGATTTTCCTCGCTTTTCGCAGATATAATTGCAAACAGTGGTATAGCCTATCTCCAGGCCTTGTTCATGAAGTAATTGCAAAATATCTATTTTCTTCAGGATTTGCTTTCGCATACCCTGTTGTACCTTCTTGTCGTTTTCTTCAAGTAGTATGTCTATAACAGACTGAATTTCTTTTGTCAAACGAACTTTGCTCCTTATCCCAACATTGTAAACAGGAGGACTTGACAGATACGTCGAAAGAACCGTTTCCGGCTTCATTGATCCCTTTTGAAGATTCTCGTAATCCTCAATATACTTTCTAATCGTCTTGCGACTTATTTGTAGCTCATGTGATATTCGTCGCTGACTCTTTCCTTCACGGTGGCTACGGATGATGATCTCTTGTTTTGTATACATACTTATCATGTTTTAAAAATGAGGTTTTTATCTCATTTTATTATGACTAAGTGGTATACTTTTCGACTGAAAGGTGGACTACTTCCTGGTTAATATAAACACCATAGGGCAGTTGAGCAGAGATGACAGACAAAAATATCTTGGGATCGGACTCGAAAGACTCGAACCCGAAGAGCGGGCGCTTCTCAGGATCTATTACTACGATGATTTTTCG
>JANYKW010000106.1 GCA_025358025.1 Bacteroidia bacterium
CTCAATGAAACGATTGCCACAATTCAAGGTCCGGATGTTTCAAATGGTTATATCTATCTGCTCAGTCTGGTTTTGATCCTGGTGATATTCATGCTGACCGTATTTTGGCGCAACAGAAAAAAATAGAAAGCAGTAAGTTGGACAATTTTAAAAAGCACCAGTCTTTTTTCAGTTCAAATCAATCAAATATATTACAGTTTATGATCTACAACAATATTTTTATCCAGGACAAGCTTAAGGAAACTTATGGTGATGTATATTCCCCTGAAGCACTGGCTGCACTTTCAACCTTAGCGCCATTCAACGGGCAAATTGAAGAGATGATGGCTGCCAGAATAGAAAGAAGGGCAACGAGAGAACAATCCCAAATGAGGATTACATTTTCTGATCCAAAGAGTTTCATCCCACGAACCAACATGAAGGTACAAGATGCCAGGGATGGCAAGTTCGAAGGTGCTATCATTCCTCCTGATTTGCAACGCCAGTGGATTCAAGGCACGGGGCCTGCTTCCAAACCCAATGCCAGCCTGGAAAGCAGCATCCGCAATGTTGCCTATGCATTGCTTTCAGGGGCAGATGGCTGGATGTTTGACGGCGAGGACGCTCTTGGACAAATCAATAGCATGTCGCTCGATAACCAGCGAAATCTGAAGCTTGCTATCGCTAAAGATCCCTTGTTCCTGAAAGTAGCTGAAAAGGTGGCTGATGAAATGAACCACTGGTCCCGGAATTTTTTTGGTAAGGATATTATCACCAACTGGGAAGAGCAACTCAATTTTACCACGAAAATTTTCCGTGCAAGAGGATTGCATCTTGTTGATCGTCATATATGTGACAAGAATGGAAAGGCGATGGCAGCTTCAATTGTAGATATGGTTTTGTACGTTGTGAACAATTACGATGAGTTGCGTAAGGCAGGTTCATCTGTTGTTTTGTACCTGCCAAAGATCCAGACAGCAGGTGAGGCTGCGTTGTGGAATGAAATGATAACAGCTCTTGAAAATGAATTGGGTCTGACCATTGGAACAATAAAAGTCTACTTATTGGTGGAACAACTCGAAGCAACTTTCCAGTTAATGGAAATCAGGGCAGTACTTGGGAAGCATTTTGTCGGATTTAATACCGGAAGATGGGATTATATCAACAGTGTTGCTGATGCAATGTGTTGGGAAAGAGGTTTTATCAATCCGAATATTGAAGCGGTTGTCATGACCTATGGATATATGAGGAATTATGAGAACCGGGTTCGCTGTGCCGTCAATACCCCGGATATCAATGGCAATTTTGCCCTATGGCAAGGTGGAATGGAACCCAATATCCCGGTAGGTACAAAGGAAGGTGTAACAGCCAGCATGAAGAGGGCTCTTGCAGGAGCAGAGCGTGAACAGCGGGAAGGGGCAAGCGGTAAATGGGTGGCGCATTGGAAGATGGTTAACATTATCAGACCGGTTTGGGAAAAAGCAGGAGATGCAAACCAGTTGGGCAGGAGATTTCCCGCGCTTACCTATTCACAAAATGATGCAGATGGCCTGTTGCTGATCGAAAACGCTCCGACAACTGTCAGGGGAGCCCGAAACCTGCTTAGTGTTGCCTTACAGTATGGGAATGCTTTTGGGCAGGGAATGCAGGCAGCAGCTTTGAAACCGGCAGACTTCTTTGGCGATGACAACATATTGTACCTGATGGAGGATATGGCTACAGGAGAAATAAGATTGAGTATTCTTTGGGAATGGGTGCATAAACAGGCCATACTTACTGAAGATGATCCCGAAACCGGGGTAAAAGCAGGTGATACTTTTTCGTTGACAGTGTTTGAAACTCTTCTGGAAGAAGAATATGGAAAACTGCTAAAAGCAAATAACAGGGATGTTTTTGATTCTTCAAAAGACACCACTTTGCCCATATCAAGGGAGATCGTTGTTGCATACATAAACAATAAAGCAAAATTGCCCTGGTTCATTGATCTGCTCAATATCAATCTGAATAACATGGACCTTAACCTGGCGAAGGATAGAATTTGGCTCTACATTGATGCATTTTCGAAAGACGGGAAGCGCATCACAGAAAATCCCGATCTTAATCATACATCTTAGATTGGCACTGAATGTCAGGATGGGAACACAAGGTTAAATAATTAGTTTCAAGGAGAGAACAATATTTTTCAAAACGAACAACATTGTATAAAGATGCAGGGTACAAAAAAAATCACCGTTTTGGTATGAGATTGTACCCCCATAATTGTATTACTTATCAGAAAAGGGAATAAAAGCAAATTCCAATGCTGCCTCAAAAAATAGAACATGCTGAATTACAATGAAATTAAACAAATAGAAAGA
>JANYKW010000006.1 GCA_025358025.1 Bacteroidia bacterium
TCAGAGCAAAATGACCGGTACATCCTTCGGTCAAAGACTGGCTGGACGAGGGAAAACAGCATAGATTCCGGCTGGTGGGTCGGTTATGTGGAAAGGAGTGACAATGTCTGGTTCTTTGCTACCCGGATCAGCAAAAAACGAAGCGAAGTCAATCCAAACTTCAGCAGCTGCAGAAAAGAGATTACAAGAAATATTCTGAGACAGTTAAAGGCAATAGAATGATTAGCAAAAACTAAAACCTAACTCATTGAATTCAATAATTTCATTCATTTCGCATTGCCTGGACAAGATTTTGTCTGAAGGCCATGCGGATTGCCAGGTAACTGCCGGTGATGCCGCTCAATAAAACCAAAATTGAAATTACCGGCAGCCAAATCCATAATCCGGCATACAAGGAGGAGCTTAAGGAGGGGATTGCACTCACCACAGCCGGCATGATTCCGGTTAGTACTGCAATAAATATCATGAACAGCCTCTCCAGCAAAACCAGTTTAAAAATGGCCGGTTTCTGAAATCCTATGGATATCAACAGGGAATATTCAGGAATCTGTTCCAGGGTAATCCTGTATAACAGAATCCCGAGCCCAATGGTTCCGATTAACAGAGCCAACGCTCCAAGCATCAGAAAGATATTGAGATAGGTACTTTCAACCTGATAGAAGGTGAGTAAACGATCAATGGTCTTTTCAACTTCGGGACCAAAAGCATGCCAGTTGCTTCTCAGTTCATCCTGATTTATTGGTTTTTCAGGTATATCAATCAAAAAGAGGGACGAACCGCTTATGGAGGGAAACTCTCTGGCGAAATATTCTTCGGCAATGATCACTTTCCCCTGAAAAACCGAGTTTGCCAATCCTCCAATCAATTTTAACCTTAAAATTTTTCCCGCCTCATTGGAGTATATGAGCGTGTCTCCAACGCTTTTCCCTACACCCCACTGAATAACTGTCTGGTCTGCAAAAGCCGGTATCACACCATCTTTCAGCAATTTATTCAATGCAAGCCAGGGATGATCCGGATCTGCCTCCACCGTGTTACTTACAAAAGAAAACGAGGCCCGTTTATCCAAAACGGCCGGATCACAGGCAATTATTTCAGGCTTCATGATCCTGTTCAGATTCAGGCAACTTGCATCATCGCCCTTGCGAACCTGGAAAGGGACAATTTCAGTATCTGAAGAGAGGTTAAACTCATCCCTGCCCTTTGGTGTATCCGGATTAGTAAGAACCGGAATAGTAGTCTGCAGATAATAATTAAATCCTCCTGTGCCGGATGCATGCATGTCTGCATTCTTTGTCAGATCTTTGCGGTTCAATCCGGTCGATACCACCAAAAAAACTCCGACAGCTAAAAAACTAACAATCAAAATGTTGCGATGACGCTCTCCAGCCAAACGAAGCAAAAAGAATTTCTGCCAGGTGAAAGAGGTACCCATCCCGTCTGAGGCCAGCCTGCATAACAAAAAATTCGCCAGCAGAACCAATCCCGGCAGAAAACCGAATCCGCTGATAAAAAAATATTCCGGACTGATTTCCCCATTCCTAAAACCATTTAATATCAACAACATAAAGGATACCAATAGGATAGAAGAACCGATCCAAAATGAACGCTTCCCTGAACTTTGCTTTTCTGAAACTGACTTTCTTTGCAGTGTGACCAATTGCTTTTTCAAAAAATTCTTCAGGACAAACCATATCGTTAATAAGGAGACTATTCCGATAACCATGCTACCAAGAAGCATGGTTCTGATACTGATATGCATCTGAATCACTGATGTTTGAACAATATCTACCCAAATGGTATTTATGGCATATACGATCAGATAATTATAAAATATTCCGAGGGGTATACCA
Source organism: Bacteroidia bacterium (assembly GCA_025358025.1). Lineage (GTDB taxonomy): Bacteria > Bacteroidota > Bacteroidia > Bacteroidales > Prolixibacteraceae > CAINVV01. The sequence continues at coordinate 1,854 of JANYKW010000006.1, forward strand.
ATAACAATTCCCAGAAGAACATAAATAGAGGACTCTGTCAGGTAAAGTCTTCGAATGGCCGGAATTGAAAAGCCCATGGCAGAAAGTGTTCCAATTTCTGTTTTTCGGAAATTCAGAAACAGTCGGAATAGGATAAAACTCAGCAAAATGGCGGCAAAAAGCACGAAAAAACTAAGAGAAATAAACAGCTGACCAAAATCCACACCTTTAACAGCTGCATTCATCCCTTCACTTTTGGCATCCCGGATTTCGAATCCCATTTCATCCGGATGAAGTCCGGATAATACCATTTTTTCAAATTCCTCCCTTGAGGCTCCGGCGATTCTTATTGCAGTAGCCTGGCCAAAACGGTTGCCCCACAATTTCTGTGCCGTCTCAAGCGAAACAAATGCTTTGGGAGTACCGGCATATTGTTTCCAGTAGGCTTCATCTTTGGCCCGAATCTTTTTGAGGTCGATCTGGATCCCCGTTTTCCAGTCGCGGCAATTCCCTGCATCCGACAGACCCGGAATAACAGGCATCAGGTTTCTATCTGCACGTTCATCTTTTGGGACAAATATCTCTTTGACAATGAACGTCGTATCCTTCTCAACGAGCTTTTTCGACGAACCAATCTGGTAATAGGTTATCCTGATGCTGTCGTTAATCTTTAATTTAAGATCATCAGCTAGCCACTGATTCACAGCCATTTGTTGATCTGAAAGATGAAGATCTGAAGAAATAAATGAATAGGGAGTCTCAAGTCCCCTGGCGGAGAAGTTGTTGATAAAATAGGAGAACACCAGTTTAAATCCGGGGAGTGTTCTACTGCATAACTGCTCAACAGCGGGTTCTACAAAAACCCGATCCGAAATCAGCTCAGTATAGTTCAGCACTTTATTCTCCCTTAATTGAAGATTCAAATCATCTGCGCTCCAGTTTTGCTGAATGATTTGTATCAGATTTTCGCCTGAAAAATTTTCATCTGTCAGGATGACATTGGCTTTTTCGTGCAGCATCATCTGCTTATTCAGCCAATCAATATTCAGGAAGAGATTCCGGGGAGTAGACTGACTGTTTTGCAAATTAAAATTACCGAGCTCCTGCGCGTTCAGGATGGATTTAATTTTTACATAAAAGGAGATACTGTTGTCGGCAACAGCAACAAAGGGTGTATTGGCAGGGAAGGTATTGAGTTTATTTACGCTCAGCAGGAATTCATCTCCGACCTTTAATCCTGTCAATTTTGCTACCTGTTCATTGATTGCCACCTGGTTATCCTGCAGATCGAAAGCTTCAGAATTGTTACCAAAGTGACCCAGGGAAGCATCGACTCCCCAGATGGCCAGCTGATTTACCCGGATTTTACCTCCATCAATCACTCCGAAGCCATTGGAGCGAAGCAAGGAGGAGGTCACAACACCCGTTTGCTTTGCTATTCCACGAGCCAGTTGTTTGCTGAACAGACGTTCTCCGGCCGTGATTACCCTCGACGATTTGCCCAATCGCTGCATAACGATCTGTTTTAATGAATATTGCACAGAGTCGCCAACCACGAGTGCTCCTGTAAGGATCGCGGTACCAAGTGCAATACCCAATACAACAGTCATGTTCAGATTTCGGTAGTACCTGACTGAATGAAGGATAAACTTTCTGAATGTCAATGTCTTATAATGAATGCTCATCAGTTAACCTTCCGTTTACCAGGGAATAAATGCGATCCATTTTGCTTGCCACGTCCGATGAATGGGTGACAATCATTAGTGTAACTCCCTCTTCTATATTTAGTTCCACAAGCAAATCGGCCAGAATTCCCGAGGAGGAATGATCCAGGGCGCCGGTGGGCTCATCGGCCAAAAGCAGCATGGGGGTATTGATCAGCGCTCGTACGACAGCACACCGCTGGCATTCACCACCTGAAAGAGCAGAAGGTTTCTGGTGCATCACTGCCGACAGCCCGACACGATCGATGAGCCGCCCGGCCCTTTCCTCCCTTTCAGTGTTTTGTTGCTTTTTGCCTGCAAGTGTTGGCAAAAGCACATTCTCCCACAACGAAAGCTGGGGAAGCAAATAGTGCTGCTGAAATACGAATCCGATTTTCCCATTCCTGAACTGAGACAGTTGTTTGTCATCCATTTCAGACAAATCAATGTTATCGAAGAGTATCCTTCCTGAATCGGGTCTGTCCAATGTTCCGATCAGATTCAATAAAGTGGTTTTACCTGATCCTGAAGGGCCTATAATTGCAATCCGCTCTCCCTGTTTAACATTAAGATCCAGGTGGTCTAAGATCAATCTCCCGGAGGTATTTCCACCAGAAAAATAGCTTTTTGAAATATTTTGAACTTCCAGAATCATAAGCCAGGATCATTTAAAACATGTTCGTAGACTTTCACCATTTTTTTGGCCTGCCGGTGTATATCAAATTGTTCTCTGACGCCTGAAAGACCTGCCTTGCTTAAAGCCTCCAATTTTTCATTATCGAGAATGAGTGCGGTGAGCGCTTCCGCCAGATGCGATGCGTCGTTTGGCGAATAAATGACTCCGCCGCCACTGCTGTTAATTACCTCAGGGAATGCACCCAGGGCAGGCTGCACCATGGGTATTCCGGATGCCATGGCCTCCAGCTGATATAAGCCGAAAGCTTCACCATTCAATACAGGAACAGAAATCAGCCTAACAGAATCGTAAAAACCCAGTCTATCCTCTCCTCCAAATTCTTCCACCCAAAAAACCCGGGCGACAATACCAGACTGCGATATTTTATGTTTTTGTTCTTTAATAAATTGCAGATCATCATCGGTCTTTCCGCCTGTTATCCTGAGCGTAACATTTGAAAATTCAGGATTTTTAGAGAGCAAAATAAATGCATCGACCAGAACAGCAAGTCCGTTTTCTTCGCACATCCTTGATATATAGCCAATAGCAGGATCCTTTGATGTAATCTCACGGTGTACATAATCGTCAGGATCTACACCAATATGGACGGTGAACAGCTGATCATCCCGGATAATCATCTTATGCCGGATTTCAGCCGCAAAATAATCGCTGACCGATATAAAAGCATCAACTTCCTTGCCCCGTTCACTCATCAGGTCCCAAACCTCCCGTTTATGTTTCTCCGACATCACATCCACCCACACATCTTCATCCTGGAGTGAACATACTACTGGTATATTAAGCCGCTGTTTGATTGATCTGGCAAGACCCAGCAGGAGCGCGTTGGACAGGTGCACGACATCAGGTTTGGCTTCATTTGCCAGCCAATCAACCATTTTGTCCAGTTCAGCTTTCTGCAAGCCCTCTTCACCTAGCAGCATGGACAGGGTCATCTCTTCCAACCCTTTTGCCCGTGTAGATCCGGCTTTATGAGCAGCCAGCTGCAGTACACTCCTCGAGTCAAAAGCTTTTTCGACAAAAGAGGGCATATGTCTGAAGACCGGAAACCGCTGTTTGAGATACAGATTTACCGCACCATAGAATACAGGAACTTCATCCAGATCGTGGGCATCATCGAACAAGGGAAGGTACATCGGCACTTTTATCACCTGATGTCCTAGATCTTTCAAGGCTTTAACATATTTACTGTCCCGCAGGCAGTTTCCGCAATAAAAGCTACCTCCTGAACCTGGAATGATATGTGCAATCTTCATATGCTAATAATTTAAGGTTTATCTCCGAAAACATAGATTCTTCCATCTCCTGCACCAATGATAATTTTGCCTGACACGACTGCCGGACTTCCCACCACAGGACTTCCCAGCTCATACTTCCAAAGTTCGGCTCCGGTTTGCAGGTCATGGATATACAAAAGACCATCCATGGTGCCGGTAATTACGCGTCCGGAAGCTATCACGGAAGAAGATTCCACCCTGTTGCTGGTCTTAACCTTCCAGATTACTTTGCCAGTCGTTTTATCAAGACAGTAAATATAACGATCCTGGTTTCCAATAACGATAAGATTGCCACTTAAAGCCGGTGATGCAATAAATGGCAGATTCTTTTCAGGATCATCGTACGTCCAGGCAATCTTTCCAGCCTCCAGATCAACAGAGAAAAATCTGCCCTCATAATCACCGAGGAATGCATGATTTCCCTCAATAACAGGAGAAGAGGCCACATATGTATCGAGTTTGATCTTTTTGTTCAACTTGCCGGTGATGATATTTACCAGATGCAAAAAGCCGTCGCAACCACCGAAAACAGCATTCTTCATCCATATGGCCGGAGCACCGTTGATGAAATTATCTGATTCGTACCGCCACAGGCTATCCCCTTTTTCGAATCCTACGATATGAAGGTTGTAATCATAACTTCCTACCACCAGGTTTATCTTACTTCCATTCTTCAACCAGTTGGCCGAACCCATGATCTGATTATCAGTTTTATATTTCCAGATTTGTTTTCCTGAATTCTTGTCAAGGCGGAAAAGCACCCCGTCCAGAGAACCAAAAACAACGGAACCATTGACCAGCAATGCAGGAGCTTCAATTCCGTTCCCTGCCTCAAATTTCCATTTCAGCTTCCCGTCAAAACCTACTGCATACATAAAACCATCGGTTGATCCGCAAAAAATTGTTTGATCTGCTACAACAGGAGATGCCTTGATATCGTCGCCCGTCTGAAAGGAGAAGAGCAATTGCGGCTTATCAGGAACTGATGCTGAGAGAGATCCCGTAAGTTGCTGATTTCCACGAAATATGGACCAATCTTGCTGGGCAGAGAGGGGAAAAGATAGAAGACATAAGAGATAAGACATGAGTAGTCCCAGTTTGAAAGCAAACATATTTCTCTGAATTTCAGCTTGTTCTTTCAAGCGATTCCCCACAGTTTCAACTATATTTTTCAACCTGTTATCATTAATATTTCAATCATTTTCCCAACGAACACCATGTCTGATTCAGGGTATCTGCTTCAATTTTGATCACGCTGGTCTTCATTTTCATATTTCCCAATTTCACACGCTCACAACTGCTCCTCTTCATTGAACATGGACAAAGCACCTGTCGGGCAAGCTTTTGCTACAATCGCAGCCGTTTTGACAAGTCCTTTTTGAATGGATTCATTGAATGAGACCCCAACCCTGACGTCAAATCCACGACCAATGAAAGTAAATCCGAACGCTTCCTTGTATTGTCTTGTCAGTCGCACGCAGATGCCACATTTGATGCATTTGTTCGATTCATAAACCACTCCCTCTCTGTGAATTAACCTTTCCACCGGTTTCCTTTCGTCCACTTTGAAACGCCTTTGGGAGACCTCGAACCGATCCGACAACTCTCTCAGAACACACGATTCAGGATTGCGACAATCGCAGTGCATGCAACGTTTGGCTTCGATCATCGCTTCATTGGCTGTAAAACCTTCTCTTCCGGCATGTTGCCTCACTGCCGATTCTGAATCGTTTATGTATTGTGTGAACTCTCCTTCGAACAATTTGCCGAATTTTGAACTAAACCGCTCATGAAAGGACTTTACGACATTGGTTTTAAGATAATTATCAATCACGATAGCCACCTCTTTGCCTTGCCCGACAGATCTCACCGCCATCTTTGAATTCCTAAGTGAGTTTCCGATGGCAAAGACTTTTGGTGATGAAGTAAGGTAACTGTGTTTCTCTGTAATGATTCCATGCATAGATTTTTCCAGTCCGAAAACGGACATTCCGTCTTTGACTGTGCCAATAGCAACAACCACTGCATCATACTCCTTTTGCAATTCAGAGAAACGGTTTTCATCCACTGTCTCGTTGAGCCTGATCAGGACTCCGGATGACAGAATAACTAAAATTTCCTTGTCCAGAATTTCACGGGGCAGATTTTCTGTATCAATTTTCCTCAAATCTCCTCCTGCCTCTACGTTTTTCTCAAATATAGTAGCCTGATGCCCCTTGAGCTGGAGATACCATGCTGCGGCAAGACCCGCTGGACCAGAACCAATGACTGCCACACGCTGACCGGATGGAGTAGAAAATTCGGGCAAATAGGGAGCAGTACTTTTCAAATCCTCATCTCCGGCAAAACGCTTTAAAGAGCAAATAGAAACAGCCTCATCCACCTGTTTGCGGCGGCAGCCAGCTTCGCACGGGGCCGGACAAATCAGTCCGAGGATGGATGGGATGGCAATGTCGCGTTTAACGATCTCGAGTGCCCTGGGAAAATCACCTGCGGCGATCAGGCGGTTCATCAGAGGGATATTCATATGAGCCGGGCAAACCAGCTGACAGGGTGCTTCACAGTCACCCACATGTTCGCTCAGCAGCAATTCCAGCGACGCCACCCGGGACTCCACGGTTTCAGCATCATTGGTTATGATAACCTGTCCTTCAACAACCGGCGTGGAGCAGGAAGCAAAGAATCTTCCACTGCCTGCCTCTTTCACCAGGCAAACCATACAAGAGGTAAAATGCTCAGTTTCTTCGATGTAGCACATGGTTGGAATATCGATCCCAACAGATTTTGCAGCCTGCCAAACCGAAGTACCAGCCGGAACTTCAACGGTCTTGTTATCTATTGTAAGTTTCACCATCTGCTCTTTAAAATACTTTTAAAACGCTCTATATAATCAGCACAGCATCTACCGGACAAACCTCCCTGCATGCATCGCATTTGATACAAAGATCGTTGATAACAACGTGTTTTTCATGCGGTTTAAACAAGATTGCCTCCGTCGGACATTTTTGGGCGCACATGGTACAACCGATACACAAGTCATTAATTTGATATACGATCATGCTCTGGCATTTACCGGAAGGACATTTCCCGTTTATGTGAGCAATATACTCCTCCCTGAAATACTTCAGCGTTGAAAGAATGGGGTTTGGAGCAGATTTGCCCAATCCACACAGACTGCCCTTTTTCGTCCAGCGGGCAAGATATTCCAGCTCATCCAGATCTTTTTCCATTCCTTTTCCGGAAGTTATCCTGGTAAGGATTTCGAGCATTCTTTTGGTGCCAATGCGGCAGAATGTACACTTTCCGCAAGATTCATTCTGGGTAAAAGAGAGAAAATATCGTGCAATTTCTACCATGCAGTCTGATTCATCCAGAACTACCAATCCTCCCGATCCCATCATGGCTCCGACCTCCAGCAATGATTCGTAATCAATGGGGGTGTCATACAATTCGGCCGGAACGCATCCGCCGGATGGTCCGCCAACCTGCACAGCCTTGAATTTTTTCCCATTTTGAACGCCTCCGCCGATCTCCTCAACGATCTGCCGAACCGTAATTCCCATGGGAACCTCGATCAGTCCGCCCCTGTTAATTTTCCCTGCCAGGGAAAAAACCTTGGTGCCTTTGCTTTCCCCTTTACCGATAGCGGAAAATCTGTCAGCCCCTTCCCTGATAATATAAGGAACCTGGGCAAAAGTCTCCGTATTGTTGATAAGGGTTGGTTGATTCCATAATCCCTTTACAGCCGGGAAAGGAGGGCGTATTCTTGGAAATCCCCGTTGTCCTTCGATAGATGCCATGAGAGCGGTCTCTTCCCCACAGACAAACGCACCGGCACCTTCATAAATTTCTATATCAAAGGAGAAACCACTTCCCATGATATTTTCACCCAAATAATTTTTTTCACGGCAATATATCAGTGCCTGCCTGATCCTTCTGAGCGCGAGAGGATATTCGGCCCTTATATAGAAAAACCCATGCGTAGCACTTACTGCTTTGGCCGCAATCACCATTCCTTCGATCACACGGTATGGATACGACTCGAGTAACATCCTGTCCATAAAGGCACCCGGATCTCCTTCGTCTCCATTGCATATCAGGTACTTAGTCTCCGAATGGTTTCCTGCTACCAACCTCCACTTGCGGCCGGTAGGGAACCCGGCTCCTCCCCTTCCCCTTAGTCCGCTCCGCGTTACGACCTCAATAATCTGATCAGATGTATAGCCTGAAAGAATATTTTTCTGCGCAATAAATCCCTCATGATCCATATATTCCTGCATATCAAGCGGATTTATTGTACCCCTGTATTGTGTCGCAATTGGAATCTGTCTGTCCAGAAAATCAACTACCTGCTCCTCCCTTGTATCGATTGCATATTTTTTAACCCCTTCCCATACCGCATCGGTTTGAACCCGTTCAAAAAACCGGTACAGATTATTTTTGAGCCTGTCAATTTTATTTTGGGGCTTAAAGTGGTTTTGGATAATTCCCCTGACCTCTTCAGGGCTCACCTTTGCATACAAGGTTGGCACTCCCTTGGGTGGAATGATCTCAACAAGTGGCACCTGATGACACATTCCAACGCAGCCTACATTTTTGAGCGACAATTTAATACCCGTGTCAAAGATGGTCTCTTCGATGGCTTTTTTGACTTCCTCGCTCCCTGAAGCCACACAACACGAACCCAAACCTATCCGGATCTCACCCTGGATTTCTTTCCCATCGGCAGTTCTGAAGGATCCCTTTCCCTGACCGGAAATGCCCTGGTGGTGCTCAAAATCCGACAATATATTTCCAATTCTATCGGAAGTTACATGGCCATACGTGATCTCATCGATCTGAACCACCGGAGCCAGTGTGCAACAGCCCAGGCAGGATACCTTCTCGAGAGTATATCTTCTTGAAATATCTGTATCCTCTTCACCAACAAGATTAAAATGACGTTTCAATGCATCGTAAACATGACCTGCGCCTTTCACATGACAGGCTGTTCCAACACAAACCTTGATGATATGGTCACCTACCGGATGCATTCTGAACTGCGAATAGAAGGAGGCCACACCAACAATCTGTTCGGGTGTGATTTCTGTTTTCAGGCATACGTACCGCAGGCTCTCTTCGGGCAGATAGTTGAAAGTGGTCTGTATTGCCTGAAGAATAGGAATAACCGACCCTGCAGATCTTCCCTTTTCAGCAATTATCTTATCTACAATCTGTTTCCTTTCAATAACATCATCCACTTCGATACTCCTCAATTATTTAGAACCGATGCAATACAAATGATCCATACCCCTCATATAGATCCGACCTTCCATAAAAACGGGCGAACATACCGATTTCTCCCCCAGTTCAGGGGTTCCTACAAGCTGATATTCTCTGGAAGCCTGAACAATATGTGTTTTCCCCGACATATCAGTAATATAAACCTTGCCATCAGCATAAACGGGAGAAGCATAAAATGAATCCCCATACTCCTGACTCCACAATTTTTCCCCTGTTTTTGCATCATAGCAGGCAAAAACTCCATAGGAAGTCGCAATGTATAGTAATCCGTTTATAGCCAGCGGACTGGAAACTTCGGGTAAAAACTCATCAGCTTCCCAAACGATCTGCGGAACATTCCCTGATTTTATGCCAACCATTTTAGCGTATTCGTTGGCTGCAAAGACCATCCCATCCGCGTATCCGGCTGACGGTCCTACCTCACCCGACAGGCACTCGATATGCCATAGTTCTTTGCCGGTTTCAGGATTGTAACTACTGACATTTGGATTGGTAGTCAGAATCAGCTCCATGCGACTGCCGGTATTCACCAGAACAGGCGATGACCAGGATATTTTCGAATTACGGGGTGTCTCCCATACCGCAACCCCAGTTTGGGTATCGAAAGCAAGAAGCCTGCCTGATTTGTTGGTATCATACTGAACCAGGAGCTTATCCCTGTATACAATCAGTGAAGACGCATGACCGTAATGATTATCAGGGGGGCCCAGATTTTTAGCCCACAACCGTTTACCGTTCATATCCAGTGCGATCAGATCACCGGTAGCGAACATGGCAAATACCGAGCGGCCATCGGTAGCCATTGTCGGAGCTGCCAATCCCGTATCCGTGGTAACCTTGGGCATTTTTGCCGGCGATCCTTCAATTTTATCAGCTGTTGTCTCCCAGATTAACTTTCCCGTATTTCTGTCATAACAGTACACCACCCGGCTCAGCGCGTCAGCCCCTGTAACAAATAGCTGATTTTCCCAAATGATGGGAGAACTGAACCCCGGTTTTGGTATTTTAACTTTCCAAAGTATGTTATTCCCATCTGAACCACCCCATTTAACCGGGGTGTTTTTCTGGAATGCAACACCTGTACCTTCCGGACCCCGAAAAAACGGGAAATTGGCTCTTAACTGCGCTTTCGTCGGCAATGAAGCTGGTAAAACAGCAATAACTTTATCGGGAATGCTGTCATTTTTTACTGTTGGTGAAGTATCCTGAACTTTGATCTCCGTTTTGGTCATGTTGGGATCTGACAAGGCAACTGACTGTTGTATTTCAGGCTGAGCTGTCGAAATTTCAGAAATTCCTTTACTATCGGCCGGATCTTCATTCGCAACATACTCATTGAGTGAATTATAAGAGAGCATACCTGCAATCAAAGCCAAAAGAAATATCCCTGAACCCGTGTAGATGATCCATTTTTGAGCTATTAGCTTATCCAGTCCGCTAATCTCCCTGCTCTGCT
>JANYKW010000009.1 GCA_025358025.1 Bacteroidia bacterium
TACATTGCCGCTTAGCATCGACTTGGGATTGATCAGATCGGTGGCATTCAGTGAAGTGCCGCAGCTTTCGCACTGGTCACCATAGGCTTTTTCGAAAGCGCATTTTGGGCAGGTACCGGAAATGTAACGGTCAGCAAGAAACTGATTGGCCTCTTCATCAAAAAACTGTTCCGAGGTTTGTTCAACAAATCCCCCCTTATCATATATCGTTTTAAAAATTTCTGAAGCAGCTTCGTGATGTACTTTGGCACTTGTACGCGAATATACATCAAATGAAATACCAAACTTTTCAAAAGAATCCTTGATCATTCCGTGGAATTTGTCGACGATTGCCTGCGGTGTCGTCCCCTCCTTCTTGGCTTTAAGGGTAATGGGGACGCCATGTTCGTCAGACCCGCCAATGAACAGTACCTCCTCTCCTTTCAGCCTAAGATAACGGGCATAAATATCGGCAGGGACATAAACACCGGCAAGATGGCCGATATGTACCGGACCATTGGCATAAGGCAAGGCGGAGGTAATCAGGGTTCTTTTAAAATTGCTCATTATTTGATTGGCTTTTGGCTTTTTTTCTAAAGAATTCGCAAAGATAGGAAATCGGGTTCATTTAATGAAAAAGAAACAGATGGAGGAATCATCATTTTGAATCGCAAGGAGTACAACTGCATTCTTTCCCTTTGGCCTTTTCGATAGCCTCTTTCCCTTCGGAGATGGAAAAATAAATCAGCCCGGCAGCACCTATCACATCAGCGTAAGCGAATCCGGTAAGTTCATAAATGAGGCTGGAAGCAAGCAAAACCACTGACATATAAATACATACCCTGGTGCAATTGGCGTCGGCTATAATGGGTTCAGAATTAAGGAGTTTGCCAATTTTATTTTTGCGATACCACAGCCAAAGCATTACAAAAATTGAGATTACTGCTATCACAGCACCCCATATCGTCGTTTCTGGTGCACGATGGTTAACCAGGCTGACTATTATGCCTGCCAAAAGACCCATCGCCAGTACATAGAATGCAGTGCCGGTAATTTTCAGCGCACTGATTTCAAAACTACTTTTTGAACTGGAAGGATTTTTACGGATGCGGATAATCATATATGCAATTCCGAAGCCCGACATGACTTCAATAAAACTATCCACCCCAAATCCGAACAGAGCAAGGGTTTCGTCCCGGTAACCCAAAAGCACAGAGATAATACCTTCCAAAAAATTGTAAAATATGGTGAAAAGAATCAGGAGATATGCCCTTTGATAGAATTTTTGTTCAATCTGTTCCATGGCAGAAAATGTTTTCGAGACCCGTGCCCGAACCTCACAAAAGTACAAATTTGTTTGCTTGCAATTCATTGGATGATCAGGATTGGATTGCCCCCGAAATTGAACCCGCAAATATTACCAGTTCTTTCGTAGAGGGGATTGTGGCCGGATCAGAAAGGAAAGCTATATTTGCTTTGGATATTTTTAATTACTTGCATTAGCCTTAAAATCCTATCGCATGACAACTCTCGACAGCATCATTTTGGCCATCGTTGAAGGGTTAACGGAATTCCTTCCCATCTCTTCCACCGGGCATATGATCATGGCATCCAGCGTGATGAAAATCTCCGGTGAATTTGTCAACACTTTTGAAATCGCCATCCAGCTGGGCGCAATCATGGCCATCGTAATGCTTTATGCCAAAAGATTTCTGCAGAGCTTTACCATCTATTTAAAACTGGGAGTCGCTTTCATCCCTACCGGGATTGTCGGGTTTTTGGCTTACAAGACCATTAAAATGTATCTTTTTAACCCTTATGTTGTTGGAGTTGCGCTGGTAATCGGGGGGATTATCCTGGTGTTTATCGACAAAAAAGTAGTTGCGCGGGAAAGCAAAACGCTGGATCTGGAATCCATCTCCTACCGGAGGTCCTTCCTCATCGGACTGATTCAATGCATCTCCATGATTCCGGGTGTTTCAAGGGCGGCAGCTACCATTATTGGTGGTGTTTTTAACGGACTGGACAAGAAACAAGCCATGGAATTCTCCTTCCTGCTGGCTGTACCCACCATGTTTGCTGCTACCGGATATGAACTGATCAAGACCCCTATCACCTTTACTTCGAACGAATTCACGCTGCTGGGTATTGGCCTGGTCGTGGCCTTCATTTCGGCCTGGGTCGCAGTGAAGGTATTTATCAAACTGGTTGAGGACTACGGATTCAGGTATTTCGGATACTACCGGATTGCGATCGGCTTGCTTTTTTTGCTATTTATAAGGTTCTGAATCAACAGGGTGCTTCGCTGCTCCATGACGGCGCATTGTGCTTGAGGGATGGAATTCAGCAGATTGCTAGAATATTAATTGATTAACTATTTCTCATGAAATCTCTGTTTACTGCATTTCTTCTCCTCCTGTTAATCTCATCCACCTTTCTGTTGCAGGCGCAGGAACTTCCTTTCCGAAGTGCAAAAATCTCAGTTGCTCCCGAACTGCAGGAATCCTTCACGAAGGGAGGAAGACTACTCCTTCACTTTTCAAAGCAAAATCTCAGGGAACCCCGCCAGAGTTCAGATATCACGGTTGGTTACACTCCAACCGACTGGGATGGCACGCAACCGTTCATCCTGGATCATAATATCAAAGGTATTCTGAGTATAGGAGCCGAAAAATGGACTGCTCCAATTTCCGGTCATTGTCAGGAATGGAGTGATGAGGATGTACTTAACATGATTGAAGCGAAAGCAGCAGACAAGTAATTAACAAATGGAAGTTGACAATTGACAATGAAGAAATTTTATAATTTTGAAGAAACCGATAAAGCCGGAGAGATCACATGTTAATAGAATAAATGTCATAATTACAAGGCAACCTTGGCGGGGTCGAATATTTCAGGATCTTATATATTCTTTTAAAATGAAATCATACCGAAATAAATAAATCATTAAACGTTCTCTAAACCAATATTTTATGAAGATTATCTTTGCCCTCTTCTGCCTGCTGATCTTTATATCAGGCTTCGCACAAACAAGTCAGGATACCCACAAATTCCGCGCACCCTCAGTTCCATTGGTGACACATGATCCTTATTTCAGCATCTGGTCGCCCGGTAATAATCTGAACGATTGCGAAACCGTTCACTGGACAGGCAAAAGTCAGCCATTGCATTCGATCATAAGAATAGACGGAACTGCTTACCGGGTGATGGGAAGCCAGCCATCCGAGCTTGAACCGATCAGACAAACCAGTGTGGTAATTTTCCCCACACGTACGATTTACAGATTTGAAAACAACAAGGTTGTGTTTGATATGACTTTTATCACCCCGGCACTTGTTTCCAACCTGGATATTTTGTCAAGACCGGTCACTTATATCACATGGGATATCCATTCATTGGACGGGAAAGAGCATGCTGTCCAGCTCTATTTTGACTGTGGAGCCGAAATTGCAGTCAACACACCCGACCAGGCTGTACAATGGAGTGTCCCTGTTGTCAAAGGCTTGAATGTTCTTCAATTGGGCAGTTCAGAGCAACCTGTTTTAAAGAAAAAAGGGGATGATCTGAGGATTGACTGGGGATATGCCTACCTGGCAGTTCCAGAGTCCCAGAAGCCTCAATTGCAGGTCGGGGAACGGAAAAAATTATTTGCGGGTTTCATTGCCAATGGCACCTTGCCGGATGCCGGTGAATTTTCACAACCTCGTAAAGTCAGCGAGGGAAAAGTAACCATGGCCTCAACCTGGAATTTCAAAACCGTAGGAAAAAACAGCGTTTCAACAGGGATACTTCTCGCCTACGACGACATTTACAGCGTCCGCTATTTTGATTCCACCCTTCAGGCTTACTGGAAAAGGAACGGAACTACCATGGAACAACTACTTGCCCAAGCGCTGGCCCAGTTTCCGGTTTTGTCGGCTCAATGCGTCGAATTCGATACCGAACTGATCAAAGATCTTGGAACTGCAGGAGGCAGTAAGTACACCGTGATCGCTTCCCTGGCTTACCGCCAGTGCCTTGCTGCCCACAAGCTCGTGGCCGATGCAAACGGACAGCCTCTCCTCTTCTCCAAAGAAAATTTCAGCAACGGATGCATGGCCACAGTGGATGTCATGTATCCCGCCTCACCGTTCTTCTTCCTTTTCAGTCCTGCCCTTACCAAAGCCATGTTGCAACCCATTTTTTCTTATTCAGGATCTACCCGCTGGAGATTCCCTTTCGCTCCCCACGATTTGGGCACCTATCCATTTGCAACCGGTCAGGCCTATGGCGGTGGGGAAAAAACAGAGGAGAACCAGATGCCTGTTGAAGAAACAGGAAATATAGTGATAATGACTGCAGTCCTGGCAAAAATGGAGGGCAATGCAAATTTTGCACAAGAGAACTGGCCGGTGCTGGAAAAATGGTGCGAATATCTTCTCGCCAAGGGCTTTGATCCTGAAAATCAGCTGTGTACAGACGACTTCGCAGGCCATCTTGCCCACAACATCAACCTGTCGGCCAAGGCCATTGAAGCGCTGGGCTGTTACTCCATGCTTTGTGAGATGACAGGGAGAAAAGAGAAGGCAGTTGAAATCCGGAAAAAAGCAGAAGCAATGGCCGCCGAGTGGATGAAGCAATCTGCTGAGGGTGATCACACCCTTCTGGCATTCGACAGACCGGGTACGTGGAGCCAGAAGTACAACCTGGTTTGGGATAAAATACTTGGCTTAAACTTATTCCCAAATGATGTCCTGCAAAAGGAGATCAAATACTATCAAACAAAGCAGGCAGAATTCGGATTGCCCCTCGACAGCCGTCAGCGGTATACGAAGAACGACTGGATCACCTGGACTGCTACCATGGCTGATACCAAATCAGCGTTTCAAACAATTTTTGATCCCGTCTGGAAGTTTGCCGATAACACACCTCAAAGAGTACCTTTGTCCGACTGGTACATTGTAGACAATGCCTATATGGTTGGATTTCAGGCCAGATCGGTCGTAGGGGGATTTTTTATCAAGATGCTGTCTGACAAAGTAATCTGGAACAAATGGATAAAAAGAGGTACCAACATTTCAGGTCCATGGGCTCCGCTGAAATTGGGTAATTAAGAAAGAGGTTGATTTGGATATTACATCCTCAAAAAACAATATTTACACATGAAAATAACCATCTTGATTTCGCTGTATGTCTTGCTTGCCATGCTCTCTGCAAATGGTCAGCCCCAAAGCCAAAATTTACCCTTCCGCGATCCCGCTTTATCCACGGAAAAAAGGATCGATGATTTATTGGAAAGGCTCACGCTTGAAGAAAAGGTTATGCAGATGATGGACAAAACCCCAGCCATCGAACGGCTTGGCATTCCTGTTTACAACTGGTGGAATGAAGCCCTGCACGGGGTGGCGAGAACCGGACTGGCTACCGTATTTCCGCAGGCCATCGCACTGGCAGCGACTTTTGACGAAAAAGCCATGTTCGAAACATTCACAGTAATCAGTGATGAGGCGCGTGCAAAATATCACAATTACCAGAAGGAGAAGAAATTCGACAGGTACAAGGGACTCACCTTCTGGACTCCCAATATCAATATCTTCCGTGATCCGCGCTGGGGAAGAGGAATGGAAACCTATGGCGAAGATCCCTATCTGACAGCCAGGATGGGAGTTGCCGCCGTGAAAGGGTTGCAGGGTGATGATCCGAAATATTTCAAGAGTTTCGCCTGTGCCAAACATTTTGCCGTACACAGCGGTCCTGAATCCAATCGCCACAGTTTTAATGTGCGGGTAAGCGACCGGGATTTGTGGCAAACCTATCTTCCCGCTTTCGAGGCACTGGTGAAAGAAGGCAACGTGCAGCAGGTGATGTGTGCGTACAACCGTTTTGAGGACAAACCCTGCTGCGGAAGCGATAAACTGCTGGTTGATATCCTCAGGAATAACTGGGGCTACAAGGGAATTGTGGTTTCAGACTGCGGGGCCATCGATGATTTTTACAAAATAGACACCAGAACTCCACGTCACGATACCCATCCGGATGCCCCGACAGCCTCCGCAGATGCGGTGCTTAACGGGACCGATGTGGAGTGCGGCAGCAGCTACAATAGCCTGATGGGTGCGGTAAAAAAAGGTCTGATCAAGGAGAGCGAATTGGATGTTTCGCTGCGCAGATTGTTTCAAGGCAGATTTGAGCTGGGAATGTTCGATCCGGATGAATTGGTGAAATGGTCCAAAATTCCGTACAGTGTCGTCGATTGTCAGGAAAACAGGGACAAGGCCCTGAAAATGGCCAGAGAAAGCATGGTCCTGCTTAAAAACAAAAACAACACGTTGCCTTTGAGCAAAAAGATTAAAACAATCGCGGTGGTGGGTCCCAATGCCAACGACTCGATCATGTTGTGGGCCAATTACAATGGATTTCCTTCAAAAACCGTTACGATCCTTCAGGGGATTAAAAACAAATTGCCCAATTCAACCATCATCTACGACAAGGGATGCAGGCATACGGGTGAAGTCAATGCTGACAGCATGAAACTGGCAGTTTCCAAAGTTAAAAACGCGGATGTCATCCTGTTTGTTGGTGGAATTTCTCCCCGGCTGGAAGGGGAGGAGATGAGAGTGACGGTCGAAGGATTCAAAGGCGGAGACCGGACGAATATCGAGATCCCAGCCGTCCAGAAAGAGATGGTAAAAGCCCTCAAAGCCACCGGCAAACCTGTTATTTATGTGCTTTGCACCGGAAGCGCACTGGCTTTAAACTGGGAGGAAGCCAATGTGGATGCGATCCTCAACGCCTGGTACGGAGGTGAAGCTGCCGGTACCGCCGTCGCGGATATTCTGTTTGGCGATTACAATCCGGCAGGAAGGCTGCCCGTTACGTTTTACAAAAGCATTGACCAGCTTCCCGGTTTCGAAGATTATTCCATGAAGGAACGCACCTACCGCTACATGACTGAATCACCCTTGTATCCTTTCGGTTATGGTCTCAGCTATACAAAATTTGCCTATAAATCAGCTAAATTGTCCAAATCAGTTATCTGTCAGACAGATAGCGTAATTTTTACCGTTGAGGTGCAAAACACCGGAAAGCGTGACGGCGATGAGGTGGTACAGATATATCTCCGGAACCCCAATGATCCGAATGGTCCGCTCAAAGCCCTCAAGGGATTCAGAAGAGTATCAACAAATGCAGGCGAGTCGCAGAAAGTTAGTTTCGTTCTTGCTCCTGAAACATTCAATTCATTCAACGACCAAACCCAAAAATTTGAAATCCTTCCGGGCAAATATGGACTGCTCTATGGCGGTAGCTCGGACGATAAATCACTCAAAAATGTTGGGCTCGAAATACAATAATCATTCAATTAATTAAATATTACCATGAAGTATCTTTTTGCAATTTTCGCCCTGCTCCTTCTCTCTTTTACGGGCACCGGTCAACCTGACATCAAATCAAACAGTGTGGTCCCATCTCCAAAACAGCTCAGTTACCAATCGATGGAAATGGTTGGATTTATTCATTTCAGCATGAATACCTTCACCAATAAGGAGTGGGGTTATGGCGATGAGTCTCCGGCTTTGTTTGATCCGAAAAAACTGGATTGTGAACAATGGGTAAAGGCGGCAAAAGATGCCGGGATCAAAGAGCTGATACTGACCGCCAAGCACCACGACGGATTTTGCCTGTGGCCAAGTATATATACCGAACATTCGGTCAAAAACAGTCCGTATAAAAACGGGAAAGGCGACATTGTGAAGGAATTTACCGATGCCTGTGCCAAGTTTGGATTAAAGGCAGGATTGTACCTCTCTCCCTGGGACAGGAATCATGCGGGATACGGGACTCCGGCCTACATTACCTATTACAAGAATCAACTGCATGAATTGCTGACTAATTATGGCAAGATAACCGAGGTTTGGTTCGATGGGGCCAACGGTGGCGATGGCTACTATGGTGGGGCCAAAGAGACAAGGAAAATTGACAAGAAATCTTACTATCCCTGGAAAGAGATTCAGGAGATCGTTTACAGGCTTCAGCCGGAGGCATCGATTTTTTCTGACGCCGGTCCGGATATTCGCTGGATCGGAAACGAACGTGGCTTCGCCGGCGAAACTTGCTGGAGTATGCTGGACAGGACCAAAGTTGCTGTTGGCGACGCAGACTCAGACTACCTGAATACCGGAGATTATTTTGGAAGTTCATGGGTAATTGGCGAGTGTGATGTTTCAATCAGGCCGGGATGGTTCTATCATGCAACGGAAGATGAAAATGTCAAGACCCCATCACAATTGGTCGATCTGTACTACAAATCAGTGGGTCGGAATGCGGTATTCCTTCTAAATATCCCGCCAAACAGGGATGGACTTTTTGCCGATAAGGATGTGGCAAACATGAAAAAATACAGGGAAATCCTGGATAAATCGTTCAAAGAAAACCTGACATTAAATGCAATGGTCACTGCTTCCTGTGTGCAGTCCGGTTCAGCAAAATTTAGTCCAGGAAACATCGCAGACAGCGACTTGAACAGCTATTGGGCAGCAGCCACCGGAAAAAGGCAAGCTTCGCTGGAAATTGCCATAGACAGCACCAAAAAATTCGACCGGATCCTCCTGCAGGAACCGGTTCGGTTCGGACAAAGAATTGCCTCCTTTGACATCCAGCTCCTGCGACCGGGTGGTTGGCAGACGATAGCCAGCGGCACGAGTATCGGATTCAAAAGGCTTTTGCGGATTACGCCGATCGCGGGAAGTAAGGTTCGTATCAATATTTGGGATGCCAATAATACCCCTGCCCTTTCAAATTTTGGATTGTACAAAGCAGGTGGTGGTGATGCAAACAATTAGTTAATACAAACATGAAAAAGAAAATTATCCTCAGCTTTCTGATGCTATTAACTGGCATCGTGGCTTTTTCCCAGGCTACCTTGCTTAAATTTGAGCCGGTGAGTTTTTCAAAAGTGAACATCACGGATAATTTTTGGAAGCCAAAAATGACGCTGGTGGCGACAAAAACGTTAAATGCCTGTATTTATCAGACAGAAACGGCCACTCCACGGATCAAAAATTTTATCAATGTGGCCAAAAACGACGGCCAAAAACATCAGGGAATATTTTTTGATGACAGTGATGTATACAAAGCGTTGGAGGCAATGGCTTATTCTTTGAAGAATAATCCCAGTCCGGAGCTTGAAAAAAAAGCCGATGAGTGGATTGATATCATTGCCTCAGCGCAGCAACCAGACGGATATCTGAATACCTATTTTACGCTCGAAAAAACTCAAAAAAGATGGTCTGACATGGATAAACATGAAGACTATTGCGCGGGACATATGATTGAAGCTGCCATAGCTTATTACAATACTACGGGTAAGCGCAAGCTGCTTGATGTAGCCATTCGTTTTGCCAATCATATTGATTCGACTTTTCGGCTACAGAACCGTCACTGGATATCGGGGCATGAGGAAATTGAGGTAGCCCTGGTAAAACTTTACAAAAACACAGGGAATAAAAAATACCTTGATCTTGCAGACTGGTACTTGCAGCAAAGGGGCCACGGTTACTATTCCAGGAACCCCGCGACGCAGGATTATTACCAGGATAGGCTCCCAGTGGTAGAACAAACCCGGATTACCGGTCATGCTGTGCGGGCCATGTATTTGTACACAGGCGCAGCCGATGTGGGAGCTACCAATAATGATACTGCTTACATGAATGCCATGAAACTTGTTTGGGAAGATGTAGTACACCGCAACATGTATATTACCGGAGGTATCGGTTCATCCGGTAAAAACGAAGGTTTTACCATTGACTATGATTTGCCCAACGAACATGCCTACTGCGAGACCTGCGCTTCTGTGGGTATGATTTTTTGGAACCAAAGGATGAATACCCTTACCGGTGACGCAAAATATATCGATGTTCTTGAAAGAAGCCTGTACAATGGTGCTCTCAGCGGATTAAGCCTGTCGGGAGATCGGTTTTTTTATGGTAATCCTCTGGCATCCACAGGAAATCATGGCAGAAGTGAATGGTTTGGATGCGCTTGTTGCCCATCCAATATTTCCCGTTTAATATCCTCGTTGGGCGATTATATTTTTGCAAAAAACGAGTCAGGTATCTGGGTAAATCTTTTTGTGGGAAGCGACACCAAAATACTCCTTGGTAAAAATGAAGTTGCATTGAAAATGGAAACAAATTATCCCCTGGATGGAAATGTAAAGATTCAGGTTTCCCCTGCCAAAACCATCTCTTTTAAATTACACATCCGCAAACCGGGTTGGAGTTCCGGGACAGCAGTGCCCGGCGGATTGTACCGTTTTGATACCGCAAATTCTTCTCCGTCTGAGATAAAAATATCGTTGAATGGCAAGAATATTGCCGCAACCGAAGAAAATAATTATTATATCATCGATAGAGCTTGGAAAAAAGGGGATGTGATAGCGTATTCCATGACCATGGAAGCCAAAAGAGTGGTTTCCAGAGATGAAGTTTTGACCAACAAAGGAAGAATTGCCTTGCAACGTGGACCATTGGTTTATTGTATTGAAGGTGCCGACAATGAAGGAAAAGCATGGAATTTTATATTCCCGGGCAATGTTGCTGTCGCAGAAAAAGCCTATTCTGTTGTGGATGAAAAAGTAATTGCCTTATCGGCAAAAGTTCCCGTTTTCACCATTGGTACGGATGGCTTAAGTGCCGGGACAATAATTAAGGAGATAACTGCTATTCCCTATTATTCCTGGTGCAACAGGGGAAATAACCAGATGCAGGTTTGGCTCCCGACGAAAATTATTGATATCAAAGCAAATTACTAAATAGAAGGAACATAATTATAGCATCATGAAAACCAGAATTCACTGCCTGATGACTTGCAAAAAAGTATTTCAATTTTTTTTGTTTCTCCTGTTGGCGTTAAACCTGACTGATGCTTTCGGTATAAAGGCCCCCTACAACAAAAAAGAACTACTTTCAGAACTGGTCAGGCTGAACGACAAAGGTATTTCCGGTGCCCTGAATAACCAATGGATTGCAAAGGATAACATTTATTACGGTGCTGTATTTGACGGGGATAGTGTAGTTACACCGATGGGAACGGCTCAGTTTATTCAAAATCTGATGTGTAGTTACGTTTCGCCGGACTCTAAATATTACAAATCAAAAGAGATACTTCAACGCATGACCCTGGCTGCAGGCGGCTTGCTGAACCTGCAGCATAAGGATGGAACCATTGACCTTATCTCCACCAATTTTCATTCTACACCCGATCTGGGTTTCACTGTTTATCCGCTTGCACTGGCCTGGTCGATCATGCTGAAGAACGACAAGCTGAATTATGGTGAAGTTCCGTCCCTCCTCAAACAATACCTGCATAATGCCGGGAAGGCCCTGTCTGTAGGAGGTGTCCACACACCCAATCACCGCTGGGTGATATCAGGTGCCCTGGCATATATCAACTCCTTTTCCCCTGACCCGGCCTATCCTGCAAGAGTTGAACAGTGGTTGGCGGAAAAGGTAGACATGGATCCCGATGGTCAGTACAATGAAAGAAGTACCTCGGTATATACACCAACTACCAACAGGAGTCTGATTGAAATAGCCAAAAGAATGGATCATCCTGATCTTTTCGAACTCGTTCGGAAGAATCTTGATATGACATTTTATTACATACATGCCAATGGTGAGATTGTCACTGAATCCTCCAACAGGCAGGACAAATACCAGGTGAGCAATATGGCAGTATATTATCTGGCTTACAACTACATGGCACTTCATGATAAGAATAGCCGGTATGCAGGAATGGTCGGTTACATCGAAAATACAGTTCCGGTAGCCGACTTGCTTTATATGCTGCCCTACTTTCTTGAAGATGCTTCTTCCATGCAGGATTTACCTGCTCCGACTCCCATTCCAACCACCTATCACAAAGATTTTAAATATTCCGATATGGTACGGATCAGGCAGGACAAAACGGATATGTCGGTCATTACAAACAACACTACATTTTTCACATTCTTCAAGGGTGAGGCCGCCCTGGAAGCGGTCAGGATCTCTTCCTCCTTTTTTGGAAAAGGCCAGTTTCAAAGTCAGAAGTTAGATCAGGAAGGTGATACTTATATTCTGTCTTCGTTCATCGAAGGACCTTACTATCAACCTCTTCCCAAAGAAAAAATACCTGCTGAAGGTGAGGCCTGGGGAAAAGTTTCCCGAACTGAAAGGACGCAGTCGGAAGTTCAGACACTTAAAACCAAAATATACATCACTGAAAACAACGGGAAGGCAATGATCAAAATATCCATGGATGGTCCGAAGAATTTACCGGTAACCCTCGAGTTGGGATTTCGTTCCGGAGGCAAATTATCCAATGTGGATCCCAAACCTGGCATCAGCAACGCTTACCTGATCAGAAACGGCGAATACGCGATCTACCAAAAAGGCAATGAATCCATAAAAATTGGTCCTGGAGTTTGTAAGCATAAATGGACACAGTTAAGAGGTGCGCTCCCAAAATTGCAGGCCGATTGTCTCTACTTTACGAATTATGCTCCCTGCGAATTTGAATTTATGATTGAATAAATACCTTATAATGATATATATATAAGACTATTTTCAAACCAACCGATAATGATTATGTGGATATTCCAACGGGCAATTAAAAAACAAATTATTAACGAATGAAAAATGCCAAGAAGTTATTCGGGATTGTTTTATTAGCGATAGCAGCCTGTTCTGTATACGCACAACAAAGTAACAGGCCGGTTGATCTGGTCTATCCACAGCTTGACAGCGAAAATTCCCGGTGGATATTTTTCTCTTCCGCAAGCCGGCCTTTCGGCATGGTTAACCTGAGTCCGGATAACCATATTAACGGCGACTGGGGCAGTGGTTACCGTTATGGGGTAGACACTATAAGGGGGTTCAGCCACTTGCACGAATGGCAGATCTCCGGACTGCTTGTCATGCCTGTCACCATACCCAAAGTTATCCATGAGTCACTCTTCACCGATTTCTCTTCAAAGTATTCACATGCCAACGAAACGGTTAAACCAGGTTACCACTCCGTCCTCCTCGACCGCTATTCGGTTAAGGCTGAGCTCACCGCCACGTCAAGGGTCGGATTTCACCGCTACCAATTCCCGGCAAATTCCTCTCCGGGCATAATAATTTACCTCAACGGTGAAATTGGTCCCTGCATTAACAAGTCCGGCACCCTGCAAAAACAGGGACCGCGTACCCTGAAAGGCAGTGTGGTCAATGCTGCCACCCGCAGGAGACCGAAAGATTTCATGGTTTTCTTTCAGGTTGATTTCAATACCGACATAAAAATCGTAGAGAAAGATCCGAAAACCGGTAATTACCTGATCACTTTTGACCTTCCTGCCGATAAACAACTGCTGATGAAGGCAGCCCTGTCCTACACTTCGGAGGAGAATGCGGGCATCAACATGAAGAGCGAACTGCCGCACTGGGATTTCGACAAAATCGTGGAGGAGTCGCAGGAGGAATGGAACAGTATGCTCTCCAGAATACAGATTGAAGGCGGAACCAAAACCCAACAGCAACGCTTCTACACGGATCTTTATCACTCCATCCTCGGACGCAGGACCATCAGCGACGTGAATGGCGCCTACCCTGATAACACCGGGAGCAAGTTTCTGGTCAAGCAGCTACCTTGCGACAAAACCGGGAAACCGTTCTTCAATCATTACAATTCCGATGCCTTCTGGGGAGCACAGTGGAATCTGAACACCTTGTGGGATCTGGTATATCCGGAGATCGCCGAAGAATTTGTTCATTCTTTAATGCAGTATTATCAGGATGGCGGCATGATTCCCCGTGGCCCGGCAGGAGGTAATTACAGTTTTGTTATGACTGGTGCATCTACCACTCCGTTTATCGTAAGCGCATGGCAGAAGGGTATCGTTAAGGAGAAGGGAGAGGAGATTTACCAGGCATTGAAGAAGAACCACATGCCAGGTGGTATCATGGAAAGAGCAGGGTATGAGTTTAAAACAGCTGTTGGCGGCGGACTGAAATATTATATCGCCAATGGATATGTCCCCTATCCGATACCGGATAAGAACGACGGTTTCCACCAGGATGGAGCCGGGATGACACTCGAGTATGCCTACCAGGACTGGACGCTGGCTCAGATGGCGAAGGCATTGGGACATTCCAGTGATTACAACTATTTCATGAAACGATCTGAAAATTACAAGAACCTTTATGATCCCGAATCGGGATGGATCCGGCCAAAGAATCTGGATGGGAAATGGAAGACCCCATTCGATCCTTACCAGGTAAACAACGGTTTCATTGAGGCCAATGCCGCCCAATCGACCTGGTTCGTGCCGCACGACCTTCCCGGACTGGCCAAACTGATGGGAGGCAATGAAGTTGCCATCAAAAAACTGAAGCAAGCTTTTGATGAAGCTAAAAAGCTGGGCTTTACCTCAGGCAACTCCCACAGCCAGGAGCTTCACCCGGAGTACAGCAGAATCCCAATCAACTACGGCAACGAGCCCTCCATCCAGACCGCTTTTGTTTTCCACCTCCTTGGAAAACCAGATCTTGCGCAATACTGGTCGCGCGAGGTGGTCAATGCAGCTTTCAGCGGACTTTCGCCGGCTACAGGATACAATGGCGATGAAGATCAGGGTCAGATGGGATCACTGGCTGTCCTCTACAAAATCGGACTCTTCCAGATGAACGGGGGGACGGAGGCCAATCCGCAATACCAGTTGGGAAGTCCAATTTTCAATACGGTTACCATCCAACTCAACCAGAAGTACTATCCTGGAAAGTCATTGACGATCAAAACCATTAATAATAGCGACAAAAACTGTTGCATCCTCTCGGCCGATTTCAACGGTAACCCGGTCAGGGAAGCTTCCCTAAGCCATAAGGATCTGGTAAAAGGCGGTGTATTGACTCTTAAAATGGGTAAACTGTCGGCTAAATAATAACTCTTAGGAAGCGAAATCTTTATGTCCTGCACAGCAAAGATCCGGGAAATTGATCCCGCGAGGGTAAATATATTTGCTATATTATCTTCTTTAATGATTTTGCAGAATTATTATCAATCAGTTCGTATATTCATTAAATTTGTTCATAAATCACTGATCAAAAATTATCAGTTTTACCATTAATCGCCCCAAGGGGTATAAATTTCGAATCATGAAGAGAAACATTTTTTTGACATTCACCTTACTGGCAGCTATCGTAATCGCAGCCCCCGCATTTTCGCAGGATGTAAACAAATTATCTAAAAAGGAGAAAAAAGCCGGATGGACACTCTTGTTCGATGGCAAAAGTTTTGAAGGATGGAGACAGTGCAATGGTACCACAATGCCGGCAAACTGGGTAATTGAAGACAATGCCATGAAAATTTTTACGGCAGCCGACAAAAAACCCGGACAAGGTTCAAATGGTGACATTGTTTATTCTCCCAAAAAATTCAAAAATTTCGAACTGTCTATCGACTGGAAAGCAGGCAAAGCGACCAATTCAGGTATCTTTTATTATGTAAGGGAAGTCCCCGGCAAACCAATCTATTACGCAGCCCCTGAAATACAAGTACTTGACAATGTGGATGCCGGCGATAATAAATTAGCAAATCACCTGGCAGGTTCCCTTTATGATATTTTGCCTTGCGATCCCAAAACCGTTCATCCTGCCGGCGAATGGAATACGATCGTTATCAAAGTGAAAGATGGCGTGGTCACTCATGTGATGAACGGAGTGGAAGTAGTAAAATATACTTTATGGACCCCCGAATGGGATGCCATGGTAGCAAAAAGTAAATTCAAAAACTTCCCGGGTTGGACCGAAGGAATTGCCAAAGAAGGTTACATTGGCATGCAGGATCATGGATACGCATGCTGGTTCCGCAATATTAAGATTCGCGAACTGTAACTGCTGAGGTAATCTAAAATATTCTGACGAGGCGGCAAAGCCGGAATCCTACCTGGACAGGTATGCTTCCGGCTTTTCTATTTACCTGTAAACCGGATATTTATTACCATGATCTCCGATTTTCCGGTAGTCCTTACCGGTGGCCCCCACAACATAATTCCACTGGTGACGAAAAAATGCGTATGAGCAATTTTTTGGTATCCCCAACTCAATGGGTACATGTTTTCTATAACCAGATTTAATGGAAACAACTGCCCGTTGTGCGTATGACCCGACATCTGGAGGTCTACAGCAGTCAGGCTTACCTGATCCAATTCTGTGGGGCGGTGGTCAATCATGATCACAGGCAGTGAATCTGCGTGCGATTTCATCAGATCTCCGACTGTTTTTCTTCTGTTAAAATGGCTGTCGTATCTTCCTGCCAGGCTAAATGAATCATCGATCACAACAATAGTATCAGCCAAAACCTTAATGCCGGCCTGATCAAAAAATTGCCCTTTATCTTGTCTGCCATAAAATTCGTGATTCCCGAGTACGGCAAAAGCTCCATATTTGGTATTTATTCCTTTGAGTATCTTCTCAAACTCATGCAAATTTCCACCTTCCCGGCTACCTTCTACAATATCCCCTCCAAATAACATCAAATCAGACCTGATCATTTCAATTTTTTTGACAAACCGCTCCACAAAATGAATATCGGTTCCCGGTCGCAGGTGAAAGTCAGCCACAAAAGCGATCTTCAAATGATCGATCTTTGCTGACTTTCCAGGAATATCAATCTGATATTCAGAGATCCGGATGGTTTTGAAGTTGATGGCGCCAGCTACTACAACCAACGCTGATACAAGTACAATGGTCCCCAATGCGGACACTTTATATCTGGTACTTTTCATCTTTTCTGCCGGGACAATAGCAAAAAACCGGTTACCAAGCAGAAAAATATCATAAAGCAGAACCGACAGAAACAAATAAAGATAAAATGGCAATATATAACTTGCAATGATCGAAATAGTATCAAACACAAACCCTGAGTATCCGGCCGAAAGGAGACTTACAAAAGGATAAATTAGTGCCAGGATAATGTAAATCAGTGCATAAAAAAATTTATACCCCTTGTTGACAAAGAGTTGTCCGATGCGGAGAAAAACATAAATATTGGGGATTATATAGGCAAGCGTAATAATTGTATGGAACATAGTGTCCGCTTTCAGGATTTGTGACTGAAAGATAACTGAAAAATAGATACATTTATAGTGACAAACAGCTGTTGCACAATTCAGGGATATTTCGTTCAAAAATGATCCTCCCGGTTCTTTTTGCTCCAAAGTCTCCTCTATTTACAATCTGACACCTTTTCATTCCAAAAAATTTAAATTTATAACCATTCAATTTAAATCGGATCAAATTAAACGCTAATTTTAACCCTGCTATTGAGGGATTCATCTCACTACTACGACAATAAACAAATAATCTGTAATAGATACCTGGAAAAGGTATTCATTCATTTTCTGGCATTAATAAAAAATTGAAATATAACGTCCATTTCAGACGCTTTTTGTATTCATTCCTCTATTGAACACACAAATAATACTAAATATAGATTGATATTCAGCATGAAGTGGATCAATGTATTCAAGCGACCAAAGTCAAAATTCCTCTTCTCCGGAGTCGGTATCTTAATCTGTGCCATCTTCTTGTTTTCTCTGAACACAGTATCGGATTACACCTCCACAGATAAGTATTGTGTTTCCTGCCACATTCATCCGGTACAGGATCAGAACTGGAAACTATCAGAGCACTACAACAACAAATCAGGTTTTGTCACACACTGCGTTGAGTGCCACCTTCCCCCAAAGGGCCATGGCTATCTTCCGGCAAAAGCTTTTCACGGGATGAAAGATGTTTATGGCAAACTGTTTAAAGACAGTGCATCATTCGATTGGGAAGCAAAGAAAACGCTGGAGAATGCAAAGAAATATGTATACGAACTATCCTGCATCCGTTGTCACCAGAATCTATTTCCCGTTACGTTATCCGTCAATGGCAGCAACGCCCACCTGCAATATTTGAACGCTCCGGAAGGACAGAAACCAAATTGTATCAATTGTCACCTGAATGTAGGACATTACGATAAGAACAACATCCATGCCCACAACGCCAGTTTTGGAGTAACCGAAACCGTGGCCAAAGAGCTGTTCATGGAACCGACTCTAATTCAGAAATTTGAAAATTTCTCAGAAAAAGTGCCCGGGACCACGCTGACTTTTGAGATGGTTGCCATCCCGGAAGGAACCTTTGAGATGGGAAGTCCGGATAAGGAAGAACTTCGCAAAGCGGATGAGGGCCCTGTCAGAACAGTGAAAATCACCAGATTCTGGATGGGAAAGGCCGAAGTGAGCTGGGACGAATACCTCGAATTTTTCAAGGCGACAGCCTCGCAGGGCCGGAAAGAGGCCGTTCTCACACAACCCGTCACAGATGCCATCACTGGTCCTACTCCTCCATGGGGTGCTCCCGACCAGGGCTGGGGTAAAGGTACCCATCCGGCTATCACCATGTCATGGAAAGCAGCAAATACTTACTGCATGTGGCTTTCCAAAAAAACAGGTAAAAAATACCGCCTTCCCTCCGAGGCTGAATGGGAATATGCATGTCGCGCCGGTTCTAAAGAGCCCTACTTCTTTCCGGGAAGTCCAAAAAAATATAGTTCAGCAGGGTTTTTTAAAAAAATATTTGGTCCGGATACTACCACGATCAACTCGTATGTGATATACAAAGTTAACAGTCAGTCAAGGACCAGAGAACCCGGATCAGTAAAGGAAAATCCATTCGGATTGAAAAATATGCTGGGAAATGTGGCTGAATTCTGCTACGATTATTACGCTCCCAACGCTTACAATACAGCCAATGCCTCGCTTACCAATCCGAGCGGACCTGAGAGCGGGCAGGAGCATGTGATCCGTGGCGGATCCTTTAAAAGTGATGCCAAAGATGTACGGAGCGCCGCAAGGGATTTCACAAAAACCAAAGCCTGGCTGATGACAGATCCACAGATGCCGAAGAGTGTATGGTGGTATTCAGATAGTAACGATGTAGGTTTCAGAATTGTATGTGAAGCAGACTCAACAATTGTTGGTCAGTAAAGCTATTTATCATGGAAAACAAGAAAAATATTGACAGAAGAAAATTTTTAGGGGCAGGTGTCCTCGCCGGAATAACCGTTGTTGGTGCCAATGCGTTGCTCTCCTCCTGCAGAAAAGAGGTATCCAATGTCTCCCTCGGACTGCCACCCATTTTAAAAGGTGCTCCTAAAGGCAGGAAACTACGTGCCGGGCTGGTGGGAGCTGGAAACCGCGGAACTGGAGCAGCCATTAACTTCATAAGCGCTGGTCCCGACTTGGAAATTATTGCGGTATGCGATGTTTTTCAGGACAAGATCGATGCTTTCCGCGAACGGTTCAAATCTTTCAACCTTGAGATTCCTGAAAAAAATTGCTTTACCGGCTTCGACGGTTATAAAAAAATGATGGCCATTGAAGATCTTGACGTAGTCCTGCTGGCTACCCCTCCCCGGTTCAGGCCCGATCATTTTCTGGAAGCCATCCAAAATAAGAAGCATGTCTTCATGGAAAAACCGGTTGCTGTCGACCCTGTCGGAATTCGCTCCCTCATCGCTACCGGGAAGAAGGCAGAAGCACTGGGTCTCTGCGTCGTCACAGGTACCCAGCGCCGCCACCAGGAAGATTACATCGAAACATACAAGCGAGTCCAGGCAGGCGCCATCGGAAGGCTCACTTCCGCCAAGGCATTCTGGAACCAGGACCATGTCTGGTTCAGGACCCGCGAAGCAGATTGGGATGACATGACCTATATGGTACGAAACTGGAACAATTTCTGCTGGCTATGCGGAGATCACATTCTCGACACGCACATCCACAACATCGATGTCATCAACTGGTTCATGGGTAAAACACCCATCAGTGCCATTGGGAACGGAGGCCGCCACCGTCGCGTCACAGGCGACCAATACGACTTCTTCAACATCGATTTTGATTATGGTAATGGAGTCAGTTCTCACAGCTACTGCCGTGAGATCGACAGCTGCAACAACAGAACAGGCGAGATGGTGATGGGTACCGAAGGATACACCAACTGTGTCAACACCATATGGGACCTCAACGGGAAGGTGAAATGGCAATTCGAATACGAGAAAGACGCGAACGGCAACGCGATGAACCAGCTCAAGATTCCCGCTTACGTTCAGGAACATATGCACCTCGTTCATGCTATCCGTAAAGGGGAATATGTGAACCAGGCCGAGCAGACTGCCCTTTCGACCCTCACCGCCATCATGGGCCGGACAGCTGCCTATACCGGACAGCTGGTCACCTGGGAAGAGATCATGAAATCTGACATGCAGCTGGGACCTAAAGAATTGAAGTTTGGCTCTGTCGACATGAAATTTGATATCCCGGTACCCGGAACACCACCCAATATTTAAATTCCAATCATTATAAACAATCCGAACATTATAAACAATTCAAACCCTTCAAACTAATATTATGACTGGTAATTCAAACAGAAGAACTTTTTTGAAAAATTCGGCTGTTGCATCTGCGGGAACGCTGATTCTTCCCCAGATCATCCCTTCAACAGCTTTGGGAATGGGTGGCCGTCTGGCTCCAAGCAACCGTATCGTCATGGGAGCCATTGGCACAGGCTCTCAAGGCAAAAGTAATATGCGCGATTTTCTGGAACTCAACAAAGAGGTCCAATTTGTTGCAGCGTGTGACGTCGATGCCAACAACCTTCAAAAAGCAAAAGCACTCGCGGATGCGGCTTATGCAAAGAGCGATTGCCGTGGTTACAGTGACTATCGCGAGTTCCTGGAGAAAGAAAAACTTGATGCAGTCGCCATCGCACTTCCGGATCACTGGCACGGAATCATCTACACTGCTGCTGTCGAGAAAAAGCTGCATGTATATGGTGAGAAACCGATCTGCCGTACCATCCGCGATGGTCAAACTATCGTGAAAGCAGTTCAAAAAAATAATATCACCTGGCAAACAGGCAGCTGGCAAAGATCAAGACCTAATTTTCACCGAGGTGCAGAACTGGTCATCAACGGCAGGATTGGAAAAATCAGTACCATTGAAGTCGGTCTTCCTAACGGAAACAGGGGTATCGGTACTCCTCCCGTCCAGGAGGTCCCTCCTGAACTGAACTGGGACATGTGGCTCGGGCCGGCACCCAAAGTTGCCTACCGTGGTGTCAGCCACTGGAACTGGCGCTGGATCCTCGAATATTCCGGTGGTCAACTCACCGACTGGGCAGGCCACCACATCGACATAGCAAACTGGGGGGCCGGACTGGAACATACAGGACCTGTCGAAATTTTCGGTGAAGGCGTCTATCCAAGAGAAGGGATCTACAATGTTCCGGTCGAATACGACTTTCTATGTAAGTATGTCAACGGGATTGATATGAGGGTATGCAATGAAGCACGTCTCGAAAAAGGTTCAGGCACAACCTGGTACGGCGACAAAGGCTGGATACACGTCAACCGTGGCGACACCCTCATGGCTTCTGATCCAAAAATTCTGCAGGAGGTGATTGGAGAAAACGAGATTCACCTGATCAAAAGCGAAAATCACTGGCAAAATTTTATCGACTGTATTCGCTCAGGACAAAAAACCATCGCTCCGATTGAAGTCGCTTACAGGGCTATCTCAGTCGCACTTTTGGGAGAGATTGCTATGCAGACCGGACAGCGGATTAAATGGGATCCGGAGAAGGAAGAGATCGTTAATAATTCCATGGCCTCACGCCTGCTCGACCGCCCCTACCGTAAACCCTGGGAGTTACCAACAATTTAAATGAAAAATAAAATGAAAAAAAGATATTCACTTCTCCTGCTGTTGGCAGGGTTTTTCGTCTTCCAGTCCTGTCAGGAAAAAACAGCATATAAAGCACTGATAGTTACCGGACAAAGCAATCACAACTGGTCAGCATCCGCACCTATCCTGAAAACAATACTCGACCAGACAGAATTGTTTACCACAGACATCGCGCAAACTCCTCCGGAAAATGGCGACATGAAAAATTTTCGGCCAAAGTTCAAAAATTACAATGTGGTTGTAATCGATTACAACGGTGTCTCCTGGTCGGAAGAAACCAAAGCAGCTTTTCTCGGGTACGTTAATAATGGCGGAGGAGTCGTCATCTATCATGAAGCAGACAACTCATTCGCTGATTGGAAAGAGTACAACGAGATTATCGGTTTGGGAGGCTGGAACAAACGTTCTGAAAAAGATGGACCCTATGTCTATTACAAAAAGGACCAACTTGTTGTAGATACAGCCGCCGGATCAGCCGGATCACACGGTCCCCAGCACGAATACCTGGTGAAAGCCAGAAAGGCTGATCATCCAATCCTGAGCGGTCTTCCTGTTGCATGGATGCATGGCAAAGATGAACTTTACAGCACCCTGCGCGGACCTGCCAAAAACATGGAGATTCTGGCAACAGCCTACGCCGATACTGCAAAAAGAGGTACAGGCAGGGATGAACCGATGCTCATGACCATCACTTACGGAAAGGGAAGAATCTTTCACACTGCCATGGGTCACGTTGGGAAAGATGAAACCCATCCGGCAACTGAATGTGTTGGATTTATCGTTACTTTCCAGCGCGGCGCCGAATGGGCTGCCTGCGGAAAAGTAACTCAGCCAATCCCACTGGATTTTCCAAACGTGGCCGGCTCCGTCTTAAGGCCTGATTATAAAATAGTTACACTTGACGAGGATTTAGAAAAAATTTCAAATTATACCATTGACAAAAGTACCCGCTACCTGACTGACCTTCAAGGAAGAATCCGAAAAGTCAGTGGCGATCCGGTAGCTATGCTTGAGCTTGAAAAAAAGTTGGTGGCTATTTTACAAAACCCTTCCGCAACACCGGATGGTAAAAGACTCATTCTGAGAGAACTCGCATGGATGGGTTCTGATTATTGCCTTCCTACTGTTCGGGATCTGCTGAATGATATGAATCTGCAGGATGCGGCAGCATTTACACTGGAAAGAATGAAGGGTCCAAGAAAAATCTAGCTATCGCACCATACTTCCTATTTCCAGTGAACAAATATTAATCTTGTCTTACCATGTTCTCTCTGGTAATTCCCGTCTTCAACGAAGAGCAGCTAATCAAAGAATTGGTTGCCAGAACAGTATGTGCTGTCGAATCTTTTGTCGACGATTATGAACTGCTCTTTGTTGATGATGGGAGTACCGATGGAACTGTTGAGAAACTTCTGGAGCTCAGGCTTTTGAATAAAAATATTAAAATCATCTCCCTCTCTAAAAATTTTGGTCACCAGGCCGCCTATACTGCAGGACTTGAATTTTCAACAGGAGATTTAGTCGCTATGATGGATGGTGATCTCCAGGATCCTCCGGAACTTCTGGCTGCTATGTTTCAGAAAATTAAGAAAGAGGGTTATGACATCATCAGCGGCAAACGGACAGGAAGTAAGGGATTCACGAACCGTACCCTCTTAACCTGGATATTTCACCTTCTTTTCAAAAATATTGCCGGACTCGAGAACATCGAAAATACCGGTAACTTTTCTATGATGACGCGCGAGGCACTGATGGCACTCCTCTCTTTAAAGGAAAAAGTCAGATACATGCCCGGTCTGCGCTCTTTCATCGGATTCAAACAGGGCACCGTCGATTTTATCAGGGAAGACCGGTTTCACGGAGAGCCAAAAATGAGCCTTTCCAAACTTTTTTCCCTGGCAAACGACGCAATCTTCTCCTTTTCCAGACTACCCATCCGGTTGTGCCTCTATATGGGAACCATTGGAACAATCATCTTTATGCTTGCTGGAATTTACGTACTCATTGAAAAAATTCTTGGCCTTGCAGTGCTGGGCTGGTCATCTACACTGTTGAGCCTATATTTTCTGGGTTCCATACAGTTGATTTTCCTGGGAATCGTTGGAGAATATGTTTTCAGAATTTATAAGGAATCGCAAAACCGTCCGATCTATTTTATCAAAAAAATCCATGAAGATCCTTCAGCCTCTTGAGGGAAAAAGTGCGAAACCGATTTTTGCGATAGGATCGGCTATTCTACTGCTCTTCCTGATCCTGAGCAGCAAGGAGGCCGGCATTTCCGGCGACGAAGATCTTCACTACCAGCAATCAATCGCCGTTTACAACTATTTTGCCTCTGGTGGCACCGATCAAAGTGCACTCAATACCCCTGCTACCCACCTGAAATACTATGGACAATCATTTGATAATCTGGCAACTATACTAATTAATTGGTTTAACATCGACGACATATATTTCTTTCGCCATGTGATGAACGCATTGGCCGCCTGGATATGCATCCTGCTGGCTGCTATGCTCTCCATATGGCTTTCCGGGTACGGTGCCGGAATGCTGACCCTGGTACTCTTTGCCCTCTCCCCTACTTTCCTGGGTCATGCACAGAATAACCTGAAGGATATTCCCTTTGCACTTGCCTACCTCGCCGGTAGTCTTTTTATGCTGAAATGGCTGTTTGCCGAACGCATAACCTGGAGGAATACCTTGCTGCTGATACTCTCTATCGCCTTTTGCATCAGCATACGTCCGGGCGGAGTCCTGCTTATCTGCTACCTGCTGCTCTTCACCCTGATCGTGGAGATTAAAACCTACCGGGAAACAAAAAAACTAAATTTTAGCATCCTGAAAATTAAATTTTTATACCTTTTTTTGATTATATTCCTCTCCTATCTGCTCGGAATACTGCTCTGGCCCTATGCACTGCAGAATCCTGTTACAGGTTTTTGGGAATCTTTCAAAGTGATGACCCAATTCCCTTCCACCATCCGGCAAATATTCGAAGGAAAAATGGAGTGGTCAGATTGGATGCCCTGGTACTATCTGCCTAAACTCATGCTTCTCACCATTCCGCTACTGGTTTGGCTAGGTTTGTTTGGTTTCATGACCCTGGCCGGGAAAGCAGTAAAGAAAGATCCGTTGAAATATTGGTTTCTAATCTTCACCGTGATCTTCCCGGTGGCATTTGTGATCTATGAAAAATCCAACCTCTATGGTTCGTGGCGACATTTCCTCTTTATATATCCCGCAATGGTGGTGCTTGCTTCCATTGGATTGAAGAACATGCTCTTCTACTATAATAACCGCCTCTCTCAAGCATTGGTTGCTGGCACAATTTTACTGCTGGCGATTCATCCATTCAAGTTCATGACCAAAAATCATCCATACTATTACCTCTATTACAAT
Source organism: Bacteroidia bacterium (assembly GCA_025358025.1). Lineage (GTDB taxonomy): Bacteria > Bacteroidota > Bacteroidia > Bacteroidales > Prolixibacteraceae > CAINVV01. The sequence goes on from JANYKW010000009.1 coordinate 25,163, forward strand.
GAGTTGACAGGTGGATTGAAGGGAGCATACGGTAATTATGAAACAGATTATTACTACCATTCCATTCGCGAAGGCTCAGAATGGCTCATAGAATATTTGAAAAAGAACCATCCTGGCGACAGTCTGAAAGTGGGCACCAACTTCCCGGCCGACTGGTTCTTCAGAGAGGAAAAACAGCTTTCTGTCAAATATTTTCCCTACAATGAAAGAAGTCAGCGCGACTGGGATTACTACATAGTTACCAACAGCTACATCTCACCGACGCTCCTGAGAAGCAAAATCTGGCCTCCAAAAAATAGCATAAAGATTATTGAAGCCGACGGAATCCCGATTTGTGCGGTTGTCAAAAGAGAAAATAAATTTGATTTTCAGGGATACATTGCCTTCAAACAGCACCTTCTGGAAGAATCAGTCAAATATTTTGAAGAGCAGCTAAAAAAAGATTGTCAGGATGAAATAATCTTTTTTAATTTTGCCTCGGCTTGTTACTCCATGGGCAACAAGGAGAAAGCGATGTTGATCCTGCAAAAAGGATTGGAAATCAACCCGGATTGCGAACAAATCCTGATGTTTCAGGCCAATATTTACGCAGAGTACGGGGATACCGTCAAAGCTGAAAAATTATACCTGCGTCTCATCAGTGTCAATAGGAAATATTTTGACGCATATCCGGTTCTGGCAAAAATCCTGATCGCGCAAAAGGAACTGATTAAAGCCCGGAAACTGTTGAAAAGCTGCCTGATGATGCAACCAGGATATAAACCAGCCATTGTTGGACTGGCCGACAGTTACAGAACATCCGACCCGGAGGTGGCAAAGAAATACGATGAGCTGGCGAGGGAAAAGTGAATAGTGAACAGCGAATAATGAATAGCAGGGGCGGCTTGTTTCTGCCCATTAACGCTACCGGTAATATATGATGATTATTTAGTAACAAATATAAAAACAGACAAGATGAAGAAAACCATGATTCGTTTGGCACTGGCAATCGTCCTGATGCTGAATATCGCAGCCATCACGATGGCCCAGCAACCGGTAGCAACCAAGGATACTATCAATGCCGACAAGGCTGCAAAGCCTGTTTTCTATCAGGCTACTGAAGAGGAAGATTCCAAAGGCGGAGTCAGTTCAACTGTCTATATCATCGTCGGCTTGGTGGTAGTAGCCGGAGCCATCTTCCTGCTGCGTAAAAAGAAAAAATAAGCAGATCCGATTAGTAGAAAATGAGCAAGCCTCATCGGCTTGCTCATTTTCTACTAATCCAAATACAGGCTCCTCTTACTCCTTGGTACCGCCTCCCCTATGATCGCAGACTCGGGTAAGCCTGCCTTTGTTTTTAAAAGCTCCAGCACCTCATCTGCTTTGTCTGCAGGTACAGCCATCAGCAATCCTCCTGAGGTCTGCGCATCGCAGCATAACATTTTTCGTTCATAAGCCAGGGAAGATCCAAACGTAGTACTCTCCTTCACAAATTCCAGATTTCTAAAAGCCGCACCAGGGATACACCCCTCTTCCAGCAGTGTGAGTGCTTCAGGAAATAACGGCAACTGTTTTGACTGAATTCTGAGCGTAACCCCACTGGCATCAGCCATACGCATGGCATGGCCCAATAATCCAAATCCTGTAACATCTGTGGCCCCTTTCAGGTTGAACTCCTGCATCACCACGGCGCCACTTTTATTGAGCATCTTCATGTAATTCAGTGCTTTGCGTACTGTATCCGCATCGGTCATCCTGCTTCGTTGTCCGGCCAGGATCACCCCCGATCCCAGTGGTTTTGTCAGGATCAGTAAATCTCCTGGCCTTACCCCTGAATTGGTAATCAGCTTGTCGGGATGTATGGTCCCGACGACTGCCAACCCGAATTTTGGAGGGTAATCCTCAATGGTATGTCCGCCGAGTACCAAAGCTCCTGCTTCCACTACTTTATCGTGACCACCCTGCAGGATGGCTCCAAATACTTCCAATGGAATTTTTTGAGCTGAGAACATCATCAGATTGAGAACCAGCAACGGTGTTCCACCCATGGCATAGACATCACTCAGGGCATTAGCAGCAGCAATCTGTCCAAACTCATATCCGTCGCTGCAAACAGGGGGGAAAAAATCTGTGGTATATATCAGGGCAGTCTCATCATTCAGCTTGTAAACACCCGCATCGTCATGTGTCTCAATGCCAACCATCAGATTGGGATGCTCCACCCTGGGCAGTTTTGCAAGAATCTCACCCAACTGTACCGGTGATAGTTTAGCAGAGCAACCACCCTGTTCAACTGTCGTTAACAAATCAAAATCACTCATAGCCACAAAATTACCACAAAAACACAAATACCCCCCAATCTTACCACAGATTACTCAAATTAACCACAGCCCTCACCACAAATGGCACAAATGAACACAAATAACCCCTGCCTTACCACAGATTACACTAATTAACCCCTGCCATACCACAGATTACACTAATTACACAGATTAAAAGGAAAAAGTATTTTGTTATTCGTTTATCCGATTCATTTACTGTAACTTGTATTTGACCAATGCAATTAAAATAAATATCATGGAAGAAAATTACCTTTTTAAGGAGGAATGCTACCAAATAATTGACCAATTCATTTGTTAAAATAGCGGTTGCTTTTTGTGGTCATTTGTGCAATTTGAGGTATGGGCTGGGTTTCAGCCCCCGACTGTCGCCTCTATCCCATATTCCTTAAATATTTCGACAGCCTTTTGAATTGCCTCAGCACCAGGCTCTTCGAGTAACTGAAAATCAACGGCTCTTCCCAGTTTCAAATATTTCGTTTGTGCGATTTTATGGTATGGAAGCAAATTCACCGTTTTCTTCTCCCCCGGTAATGTTGCTACAAATTGTGCTGTTTGGATTAAATTATCCTCGTCATCATTAACTCCGCTTATCAGTGGTATGCGGATAATTAAATTGGTGTCGGTTCCCGCCAGAATCCTGAGATTTTCGAGGATCTTCCCATTGGGTACACCGGTCCATTGGTGGTGTCGCACAGAATCCACCATCTTCAGATCGTATAAAAAGAGATCCGTGTGTCCGGCAACTTGGAGGAGTATTTCGCTACTCACCAGCCCTGCCGTGTCCACTGCCCGGTGAATCCCCCTTTTCCCGCATTCGTCCAGCAGCTGTAGCAGCATATCAGGATGCAGCAGGGGCTCTCCTCCCGAGAAAGTAACTCCACCACCCGACTGCTCAAAAAACACCCGCTCCTTCTCTATCTCCATCATGATCTCCTCAACCGTGAGCCGGGTGCCAGACAACTCGATCGCCTTCGTGGGGCAGACTTCCGCACAGGCACCACACATCCGGCATAGGGCAGTGTCCGTTGCGATACCTCCGGATGTCAGGGTGAGCGCCCGGTTCGGACATGCTTCCACGCAGGTGCCGCAGCGGATACATCGTGCCGGAGCATACATACGCTCCTGGCCCGCGGGGATCCCTTCCGGATTGTGGCACCATGCACAGCTCAGGTTGCATCCTTTCAGGAAAATCACAATCCGTATCCCCGGACCATCATGTATGGCATAACGCTTGATATCAAACAGCAAAGGCATTTGCATCAATGGTTCTATAAATAATTCATTTCGTCTCATGCTCAATTTCGGGAGTTTCCACAGTCTTCTCCGTCCCTCCATCTCACCGTCCCTCCATCTCACCGTCCCTCCCGTCATCCACATATGCCGCTGTTTTCGGTGCGCTCAATAACCTCCCTTTGCAAATCACTGTTCATGTCGTTGAAATAGTCGCTGTAGCCTGCCATGCGTACCATCAGGTCTTTGTAGTCAGACGGACAAGCCTGTGCGGCCAGCAGGGTCGCGGTATCCACTATGTTGAACTGTACGTGGTGGCCACCCAGGATGAAGTAGCTTCGTATCAGGTAGCCGAGCTTCACCATGTCCTCCTCCTTCTTCAGCAGACTGGGGAGAAAACGCTGGTTGAGCAGTGTCCCGCCCGACTTCACATGGTCGAATTTGGTGAGCGACTTCATCACCGCTGACGGACCGTGGGTATCTGCCCCATGTGAGGGAGAAGTACCATCGGAGATCGATTTTCCGGCCAGCCGTCCGTTGGGGGTGGCGCCCATCACCTTGCCAAAATAGACATGGCAGGTGGTCGAGAGCATGTTTAGGTGATATTTTCCACCTGGTTTGATGTTGGGTTTCCCGTCGATGGCCTTAACCAGGTCGTTGTATACCTGCAAGGCAATCGCATCGGCATAATTGTCGTCGTTGCCGAAGAAAGGGGTGCGGTTCATGATCGTTTGGCGCAACACCTCTTCTCCTTCGAAATCATTCAAAACAGCATGCATAACCTTGTCCATAGAGAAACGCTGATCTTCGAATACATGCTTTTTGAGTGCTGCCAGACTGTCGGTGGTGGTGCCCAGTCCGCAGCACTGAATATAACTGGTATTATAACGGGGTCCGCCGTCGTAATAATCTTTTCCCCTGGCCACACAGTCGTCGATGACCACCGAAAGGAAGGGTGCAGGGGCGTATTTGGCAAACATCCGGTCGATGTAGTTGCTCACCCGCATCTTCAGATCAACCACATAGTTAACCTGCTTTAGGAAGGCTTCATACAACTCCTCATAATTTTTAAAGTCGCGTGGATTACCGGTCTGCAACCCTACCGGGATTCCTGTAACCGGATTTATCCCGTTGTTGAGTGTCACCTCCAGGATTTTGGGAACATTGAGATAGCCAGTGAGCAGGTAAGCCTCCTTCCCGAATGCCCCTACTTCGATACACCCGCTGCAGCCCCCTTCGCGCGCATCCTGCATGGTTTTTCCCTGGCGCAGCAGTTCTGCCACATAGACATCAGGATTGAAGACGGAGGGGTAGCCATGTCCCTGACGGATAACTCTGGTAGCTGCCAGCAGAAAACTTTCGGGAGTCTGACTGCTTATATGCACGGAGAACCCGGGCTGCAGGATGTGCAGCTCTTCCGCCACCTCCAGAAAAAGATAGGAGAGTTCGCTGGTGCCATCGCTGCCATCGCCTTTGATGCCACCGATGTTGATATTTGTAAAGTCGTTGTAGGTACCGCTTTCCCTGGCCGTGATCCCCACCTTGGGCGGGGCCGGATGGTTGTTCACCTTGATCCAGAAACAGGAGATAAGCTCTTTGGCCTGCTCCCGGGTGAGGGTGCCGTCAGCCAGTCCGGCTTCGTAAAACGGAGCCAGATGCTGGTCAAAATGACCGGGGTTCATGGCACCCCAGCCATTCAGCTCTGTGATTGTGCCAAGGTGCACAAACCAATACATCTGAATGGCCTCCCAGAGGTTGCGCGGGGCATTCGCCGGAACCCATCTGCACACCTCCGCGATTTTCAGCAATTCCTCCCTCCGCTGGCCGTGATTTGCAATCGCGGCCATCTCCTTCGCCAACTGTGCATGCCGTTCTGCAAATAAAATCACCGCATCGCAGGAGATCTCCATCGCCTTCCACTCCTCTGCCTTGTCGGTGGCCTCCGGATCGTTCAGGTAATCGAGCGAAGCAATATTAACCGCGATCTCACGTTTGTAATCGAGCATCCCCTTTTTGTAGATCTTGCCGTCCAGGGTGGTATGGCCCGGCGCACGCTGCTCCATGAATTCGGTAAACAATCCTGCCTCATAAGCCAGCCGCCACTCCCGGGGCACATGACCAAAGATCCTTTCGCGCTGGGTCTTTCCTGCCCAGTACGGAATCACCTCCGTGCGGTAGGTTTCAATATCTTCCACACTGATGGTATACCGTTGCAGTTCGCGGGTGTTGAGCACATTCAAGTCCTCCATACTATGGCACGTCAGTTCGGGAAAGGTAGGAACGCATTTTGGCTTTGGACCACGCTCACCCACAATCAATTCTCCCTCTCCCAGGTAGATGGTTTTCCGGGTGCAGTGATCGTAAAAATTGGCAGCCCGCAATACCGGAACCGACAACTTTCCGAAGTTCTCTTTGTAAAATGCCGTTTCGTGCAAGGCCCTCTCTATGGAAAGCGAGGGCTCCGATTCGACACTCAATTTCCTCAACTGCTGAATCCGCTGGTTCATTCCCGGCCCGATCCGCTCCGTTTTTGGTGGATAGTAATTCCCTTCGCTTAACGCTAGCCGCTCGGGGGTTGGGTTATGTTGTATGATTTTCTCGAACATTTTTCGGATATTTCATTCAGGGTACCGGGAAGACCAGGACAAATGGATCACTGGGTGGAGTAAAATTGAATCTCCTGTTTTGACCTAAAACAAATGTAGCCAATTTATTTATTGTCTCATTGATGATTTTAGCGTCCGAATTGATACGATAAAGGAGGGGCTTATGAAGAAAATGAATTGAAGCTAGAAGGATAGCAAGCATTGCCAGATGAACATATTTCCGAACGAATCCACATCTTCCCATATTTGCTTCATCAACGGCTCATCTCCGGTGATGGCCGGGATCTCTTTCCGCTTTTCTTCCCACGGAACACACAATCCCGGTTTCACCTTTGATTTCAGGTGATTGGCCATTCCGTAATCCGACCCGAAAATCGTTCCGGAAGCCGGGGCGTTTTGTGATTTTACATCAAGCAAGGGAGCCGTACTGCCGGAATAAACGCCGTAATCGCGGGTAAATTCCGTTAGAACCTGCATGTTTTCAACGGTGGCATCGTTTTGAATGATCGCGCTGGCATCCATGATGTATCCCCCGTCGCGTGCTACTTCATCAATAACCTTCTTGCAGCGGGCACGGATACCATCGGGAGTTCCAAAGGATAGCAGGGTGTTTGGAATTCCTCCGCTCAAGCAGAATTTGTGTCCAATCGTCTGATGCGTCTTGAAAATATCGCCGCTATCCACGTGATAAATGATGCTCTTTTCGGGCAATTCCGCGAAACTATCGAGGTGGTGGTTCCAGTTTCCTTCGGCATAAAATAGCGTCTGATGTCCATTTTTCCAAAGTTCCTCCACAATGGGCCTAACCGTCGGCCAGTAATGCGATTCGAATTCACCGGCTGAAACAAAGGGTATGCAACCCCGGTGCATCCAGTAACCAACCGGTACCTGCTTATCCGGATCGGCAGAGGTAAGCGCAACATGGTACAAATGAGGCATCAATGCATCACAGGCTTTTCGTACTTTTTCGGGTTGTGTTATCATGTCCATGGTCAGTCCCAGGTAACCCCGGAGCTTATCGCCCAATATGTCGAAGGGTGCCTTGAAAATTCCGTTGATGGCAGATACTGTACCGCTTTCGGTTCTCAATTTCTCAACATGCGGACCATAGGCATTGAAATAGTTAAGCATGGCCATTCCCCCTTTCACCAGTGCCAGGTTGTTGCGGTAACTGGTGGCTGCACCCATGGGGGAAATATCGGCAGATACCCTTGGCAACCATTTGTTGTAAAGAAAGGCTGTCGGATCGTCAATCAGTTCGTCGTACTCATCCTCCTTCATAAACGACTTGCCTTCTTCCGGCTCACGGTACTGAAAACCATTACACGCCGGTACATCGATACCAGGAATGCCATAATAGGTGAGACCGATCGCCTGTGTAAGACCAGTCCAAACATAGACCATGTTCGAAACCACAGCGTCCCAGTCGAACCCGGCAGCACATTGTCGGGCAGCATCAAAGGCACGGTTGTAATCGTGCACTACATCCTGACAGGTCATTCCTGCATATTTGGCCGTAAACTCAGCAACAAAAGGACGAATCGGAATGCAATCCGGCTTTTCGTTGCGCATGGCAGTTAGGTAACGGCTAAGTCGTTGTCGGTAAAGATCTTCGGTGGATACCATCGGGTTCAATTTGATGAAAAGATAGCTGTTTTAAAGATATTAAAAAAATAAGAGGTTACCCAAATTCCTTTCCCCCATGATCAATAATGATACAACCTATTAAAATAAACTCTAATTTTAGAATTACTGAAATAGCCGTAAAAAACAAAACCACATGCTAATGAAAAGAATTCTTCTCTTTTTAATCATTTTTCTTCCCCACCTGTTAGCTGCCCAGGATGTGCAATCTCTAAAGGAGGTAGTAACCAAGCTTCAAGAGGACAACATCGCCCTGAACCATCGGCTGGATGCCCTTCAGAAGTCTTCCGACGACGGTCTTTGGTTCAACAGGTTGGGTGATGCCGCTTTTATCGACAAAGTGTTCATGTATGGTCCGCCGCCGGCGAAGGTGAAAAATCCGACCGCTATGGGAGCACTGAATCCTGTTAAGTTTTGGTCCTATGTTTTTATCCCGAAAAACATCGACCTGAATAAAAAATATCCCTTGCTTGTATTGCCTCACGGGGGTGTTCATGCCGATTTTACAACCTATCACACCCACATCATCCGCGAGATGATGGCACAGGGATATATCGTTGTGGCTCCCGAATACCGGGGAAGCACAGGTTATGGAAAGAGCTTCTATGAACAGATAGATTATGGCGGACTCGAGAACGACGATTGTGATGCCAGCCGGAAGTATATGATTGAAAATTACGATTTTGTGGATGGAAACAGGGTAGGAATGATTGGCTGGAGTCATGGTGGAATGATTGCCCTGATGAGCATCTTTGCAAATCCGGATGCTTATAAATGCGCTTTCGCCGGAGTGCCCGTCTCAGATTTGATTGCACGCATGGGCTATTCGGCCGATGATTACCGCAAGGATTTCTCAGCCGGTTATCACCTGGGAAAAACTGCACGGGAGGATGTCAATGAATATCGTCGCCGTTCACCCGCCTGGAATGCTGAAAAACTACAAACACCACTGCTTATCCATACCAACACCAATGACGATGATGTATACGTCCTGGAGGTAGAACATCTTATACAGGCACTCAAAGCGGAAGGGAAAAAGTTCGAATACGAGATTTTCAAAAATATGCCAGGCGGACACTCCTTCGACCGGATCGACACCAAAGCAGCCAAAGAGATCCGCGTGAAAATCTATCAGTTCCTGGCAAAATACCTTTCTCCCCAAAAACCCATAAAAAATCTGGAGGATATTAACCGGGCTGCCTATTTGCCCCAAAAATAAAGTTGCAAAATGCAGATTATTTATTTCGAAGATTCAAACAGACCATGCAAAAACTAACTCTTTTACTGATCGCCAGCTCACTGCTGTTTTCATTTGCCACAGCAAAAACCGGAGGTATAAACCAACGATATCCTAATCAATTAACAGATAACACCTCTTCTGCAAACAGGGGCCCAGCTCCCGATTACAGTGATCTTCGGTATTGGGCAGCTTCCCCTTTCAAAGATGACACCAGCGACAAGATTCCGGATTTTTTAAAAAATGAAGTCCGTGATGCTCGTGCCGATGTTTTTTTCATCCATCCCACCTCCTATTTTGGCGAGGAAAAGGGTTCACCATGGAATGCGGATCTGAGGGACACCGTCGTCAACAACAATACCGACAACTTGTCAATAATGCTTCAGGCTTCTGTTTTTAACGGCAGTTGCAGGGTTTTTGCACCCCGCTACCGTCAAGGCAACATGGAGGCATTTTATGTGTTCAATACACCAGAAGCAAAAGCGGCATTTGACCTGGCCTACAACGATGTGAAAAAAGCATTTCAGTACTATCTGAAACACGACAACAAAAAACGTCCGATAATCATTGCCTCACATAGTCAGGGTAGTCTACATGCCATCAGGCTGTTGCAGGAATTTTTTGACGACAAGCCCCTGCAAAAAAGACTGGTTTGTGCTTATGCTATCGGTTATCAGATCAAAAAAGATGCTTTCAAAAAAATCCCGGTAGGAGAACGGTCCGGTCAGATCGGATGTTTTGTAGGATGGCGTACTTACGCGAAAGGGGAGATTCCGAAAGGTAGTGCTGCGGAAAATGGAAATTCGGTTTGCGTCAATCCGCTAACCTGGTCAACCTCCAATGAGTGGGCTTCATCTGACCTTCACCAGGGTATCATGAATAATTTTGAAAAAATTGTTCCTCACACAGTCAGCGCCGGGATAGAGCCCTCGTCCAAAATCCTTTGGATTGATACACAAGAAAGTCTTGACCCTCAAAAGAAAAAAATGACCAATTATCATAGATGGGATTACAATCTGTTCTGGATGAATATCCGGCAAAATGTAAAAGAACGGATAGATGGGTTCCTTATGTAGCACAGGGGCATTATCATGAGCTACGATCTGCATAATCCGTGGTTAAGATGGGGTTATTGGTGTCTTTTTGTGACATTTGTGTAATCTGTGGTAGGGTCAGGGTTATTTGTTGTTTTAATCCGTATAATCATCCCCTTTGAGTTTGCAAACTGCTCCAGCATCTTCATATCCTCCTTTGTGACCTCCAGACACATCCCGCACTCCGAGGAATAAGGTTTTGGAACAGGTATAACCTTGACAGGAAGTTTGTTATCTACAAACCACCTCTCTGCCAAAATCACCTGACGGATATTCCGGAACAGGACAATTACTTTATCGTCCAACATCGTGTATAGCTTTAGCCAGGAAATTCAACTCCTCCGGCATATGGTAGGGCGACAGCGAAAAACGGCAGTCCCCGCCGGGGAAAGACCCCAGATGACGATGGGCCAGCGGTGCACAATGTAGTCCGGCCCTGCATTCAATTCCATAGTCTTCATAAAATCTTTGCGCAAGCTCAGAAGAGCTTAACGAGTTATGTACGACAGAAAACAACTTCCCCTGCTGATCAAAATCTGCAGCACAGCGTACAACATAATTTTTATTTTGTTTCACTTCTTGCAACAATGCGGCAAAGTCATCACGTGTATGCTGAGGAGCCGGTATATTTTGCAGCGCAGCATTCAAACCATGGATACCCGTAATATTGGGCGTTCCGGCTTCAAAGCGATCCGGAACAAAGGATGGCATGGAGAGTGAATCTGATCCGCTTCCGGTTCCTCCGTAGATTAATGGTTCCACCATTTCAGGGTACCTGATGAATGCACCACCTGTCCCAGTCGGGCCCATCAAGGATTTGTGTCCGGTGAAGGCCAGAAAGTCTGCCCCCCAACGATCCACTTCCACAGGATGTGATCCCAGCGACTGGCTTGCATCAATCAACAGCGGAATTTCCCCAATGGCCTGTTTGATAGCTCCCGGCGATTGTGCCATCCCGTTCACATTGCTCATGTGGCAAACAGCTACGAGTATGGTATTGGGGCGTAGTTTGCCTGCAATCCTGTCGGTCAGAATAGTACCGTCGGGTGAACTGTCCAACAACTCCCACTCTATCATTCCCATCTGGCGCAGGTGCTCCAAAGGCCTGGCTATCGCATTGTGTTCCATGGCAGAAGTCAGCACATGGCCTCCTTTTTTGCAGATCCCATGAATCATGAGATTTAGTGCAGTCGTTGCATTGGCTGAAAAAATAATCTTGCCTGCTTCCTTTGTTCCCATCTTTTCTGCCAACAGATCCCGGCACTGTTCTACCAGTCTGGTTGAGTTCAGAATGCGAGGATATGCCGACCGGCCATACGTACCTCCCGTTTCGTTCAGGTGTTTGCTTATCGCCTCAGCTACCGCTGAAGGTTTGGGAAAACTGGTCGCACAATTGTCAAAGTATAAGTTCATTAATGAATTTATTTCGTTAGTTTTCTTCTTCTGGCAGCTAATAACCAATAGCTGATACCTTTTAGCCGTTTGCCAATGGGTGTTTCTACGGTTTTATGATGTGCCCTGTCCTGGCCATCGTTTCGGTAATTGTAAAAATATTGGAAATCTTTCCGACTGCAATCTGGTTTCTGATGTCGTAAAAATCAACACATGTACCGCAGATCATAATTTCCACTCCGCTCTCCTCCAGCGATTTTAGAGAACTACTAACACCAGAATCCACAGTAGTCAGCCTGACCCCGGAATTATAGAAAACAAGGTGTGTGGGTAACTCCTGCTGTTCATGCAGTGCATTCAGAAAGCCTTTCATCAGAATGGATCCGAGCTGAGGATCCCCCTCTCCCATCCTGTCGCTGCCCAGAACGACAATATATGCTGAAGAGCAGACACCGGGATCAATGCTGCTCAAAACAGGATCCTCCTGCGGCCGAACAGGCTGGTTAACTACCTCTATCTGAAAGATGCCCTCCACCTCGGCTCCAGTGGGTGAAAGATCCTGATCATTCAGATAGGTCATGATGTTTTGAAAAGCCGTTTTGTTGTCACATTCTATCTTCAGGGTCTCTCCCTGCAAACAATTTTTCAGTGCCTTCCTTGTCAGAATTAATGGTTGCGGACACAGCAAACCTTTCCCATCCACTATTTGCATGATAACAAAATTTATATATTAATTCCTTCAAACATTTCCAATAAATTCATCTCCCCTTAAAAACGGATCTCGTTTTTAACAAAATCGGCCAGTTCAGGGGCAATTAATTCCGGACTATACGATTTCGGAACAAACGGGATCATTTTTGTATCACGACGTGCCATGCTGAAATCGTAGCTTTTATCGTAATAAGCCAAGGTAATTTCAACCACTTTCCGGTAATCACCTGCCGAAAGAGCCTCCAGGGTATCCTGGGTGTCCTTGCCTCCCAACCGTTTACTTATTTTTTCTACACTGAATTGCAGCTCTTCAGCCGGAAAATCGGCATAATCGCACAACAATCTCTCTATGCGGTCAGATTTTGGAGGATCAATTCGAATCGTTGTACAACTATTCATTTGGGAGAAAAGCTCTTTCAGAATAATTACTTTCCCAATTGCCTGGCTCTCTCCCTCCACCCAGATGGGATTGGAGAGGTTAAAACCGGAAATCTTCTCCAGAATGAGATTGGTAAACTGTTCGGTACCTGGTTGAGGCGGTTGTCCAATCCCGCCAAAACTCGATCCCCGATGATTGGCAAGCCCCTCCAGATCTAAAACCTGATGTCCAAGGGCATCCAATTGGTGAAGAATTTCTGTCTTGCCCGAACCTGTTGGTCCGCTGAGCATAATGAGCTTTAGTCCTTTTGAGATAAGCTCTCTGCCGTAAGCACGATACGATTTATATCCTCCTTCAAGCACATATACCTCTCTTCCTGCAGTTTGCATCAACCAGGCCATACTGTGGCTTCTCATTCCTCCACGCCAGCAGTAAAGATACAAGGCTCCCTTGTGCTTCCTCGCCTGTAAGATGAAATCCTTCAGCTTTGGTCCGACCAGCTCCAACCCTTTCAATACAGCCGTATCGCGTCCTTGTTGCTTGTATATCGTGCCAACAATTACCCTCTCCTCATCACTGAAAAGAGGAAATGAGATGGCATTTGGCAAATGACCCTCTTTGAATTCAGCAGGCGTGCGAATATCCAGAACTACGTGCTCCTTCATTTTCGAAATAAACTCATCCACCTTTAATATTGTCATCGCTGGGATTTAATTCAGCAAATTTAACCCAAATTGCTTAGAACACAATCAGGCACCCTGTCAACCCAATATCGAAAATTCTTTTGTAGTTTTGAATGTTTCAATTACTACTAATTACAATTTACGATGAAGACAAAACAATTAATCCTCTCCATTTTGCTGGTGGGAATCGCCTTTGGAACAGCATGGGCTATCCGGGGTCAATTTGGTCATGAACCGGGTGCTGCAATGGCTGGAATAATCGGAGGTACAGCGCTCTTGCTTGCAGCAGGACGAAAGGACTGGTACAACAAAATGCTACCCGTTATTGCCAGCTCGGCCATTGGCTGGGGTACTACCGGCATGATAAGCTATGGAATGGTTGTAGGATATTGCAGAGCCGGGGATTTACTCAATTCTACCTACGGATTCCTCTCCCTTTTTGTGATCGGAGCACTCTTTGGATTGATTGGCGGCGGACTGGTTGGCCTCTCCCTAAACTCAAGCCCGGCAAAACGCGTGAAATGGCCATCATTGGTTGCCGAAATGACTGCCGGAGGAGTTATTGCATATTTTTTTCTGATCGATCAGTCAGAACTCTTCATGACACCACCACGATCCGAAGCCTGGGCAGTATGCCTGGGTGCAGGAGCTGCAATGTTGTGGCACATGGCAAGGAATGGATATTCCTCAGCCCTGCGTGTTGCGTTTTATTCGATGCTCGGGGCCGGTTTCGGATTTTCATTCGGAAATTTCCTGCAAAATACCGGCCATGCCATGAAGATCCCTTTCAATTGGTGGAATGTGATGGAATACAATATCGGATTCTGGGGCGGATCAGGAATGGCCTATGGAGTCTTTACATCCGTTTGGCCTTCTGAAAATGAAACTCCCAAAAAATACGAGAACAGACTCTCCTTTTGGCTGATCCTTTTGGTTATCCCTTTGCTGGTTTGGAAAGATGCATTTACTTCAAGCGAACTGCTTAAAAGCAGCTTTATACAGAATGATGCTTCTAAGGCAATGTTCATCACAGTATTGACACTTATTATCCTTGCCTTGATGATCATCATATCCTGGATAAAGCTCAAAGGAAAGCTGAGCTATGGACGGACTGAAGTAATGGCCCTGTTCTTTTCGATTTTTACCACCTATATCGCGTGGAGCTATTTGGTTACCGGACTTTTTATGGGTGTAGTAAGATGGGAACAACCATTGTATTTTCTCAACCTGATACTTTTCTGGTGGCTGATGGGAAAAACGACATCGCCTTTCAATGACAATCATACAAGGGAACTTTACCCTAAAGACCGATGGTTGCTCTATTTTGGAGCGGTCATCCTGATCATCTTTCTGCTGCCAATAATTTCATTGATGATAAATGGCGGATTTCCCAATGCTAATCAACGTTTTCCAATATAGTCATGACAAGATTTATCCTCCTCCTGATCATTAGTTCCTGTTCCATTTCCGCTGTTTCAAGGGATCCTCAGCAAAACCTGATCGCCAAAGGGGAAAAGCTTACCAGGGCCGGAGGTGGATATTCATTCACCGAAGGCCCTTCAGTAGCTCCGGATGGTCGTGTTTTCTTTACCGACCAGCCCAACGACAAAATTGAAGTTTGGAACGAAAATGGCACCATTACCACTTTCATGCAATCCAGCGAAAGATCCAACGGAACCTATTTCAACAAAAAAGGAGAACTGGTCTGCTGTGCAGATCTCCACAACCGGCTGATAGTTTTCACCATGGACAAACAATCCCGAATTCTCGCAGAAAATTTTGAAGGGTTTCGACTGAATGGACCAAATGACCTCTGGATTGCTCCAAACGGAGGAATCTACTTCTCTGATCCTTATTATCACAGGGATTATTGGGGAAAATCCCACAAAGAGGATCAAAAAGTCCGGGGTGTCTTTTACCTGAATCCTGCAGGTCGGACGATCAGGGTCATTGAAGATTTCAAGCAACCAAACGGACTCATTGGTACCCCAGATGGTAAAACGCTCTATGTTAGCGATATAAACGACAAGAAAATTTGGAAATATACCATCAATCCGGATGGGTCTCTATCGTCAAAAACACTTTTCGCACAGGAAGGTTCTGATGGAATGACCATTGATGACAAGGGAAACGTCTACCTTACCAATAAATTAGTTTCAGTATATAACGCGAAAGGAGAAAATATTGCACGTATTGAAGTGCCTGAACAACCATCCAATCTTTGTTTTGGCGGCAAAAAAAGAAATATCCTTTTTATAACAGCTCGTACCTCCGTCTATATTTTAAAAATGAAAACGAAAGGATGTTAGTTTGATTTCAGATCTGCAACTTTTCCAGTTATCCTCTCTTTGCTCAGCTGAAGGTAATAATCCTCCATAATATTGGAGACCATTGGTTTGTAAAACTTCCAGAAAAAAGGATTACGGTCTATATAGTTGTATTTGTTGTAGAAAATGTTGTATAAAAAGGATACACCACTGAGTTTGGAGCTTTCAACAAAAATCGGATTATCACAGTAGTCACCGCAAAAATAATAGTATTTTTTCTCCAGATTTTCAATCACACTAGGGAACACATCAGGAATTCCTGATTCACTCAACATTTTCTTACCCTCATCGTTGGTATAAATCTTATATTTTGAAATAATCCTGTTTGATTTGCCACATTGCATGATGTCGAACCAGTAAGGATAGGTTATCTCCTGAGGCAGTCCATACTTTTGCATTCCATATTCCGAAGAATAAACCCACGGAATCTCATCTTTTAACGTTACCCCTAACTCCAGAACAACGATTTTGCTGTCTTCGTGTATGAAAAGAATACCTGCCTCATGAAAATCCCAGGGTTTATTGTACTGTTGTTGATATAGCCTTTTTGCCCAAATCGGAATATCAGCATTAACCAAAGTATCCAGTGAATCATAATATCTTCCTACCCAACCAGACCAGGTAATATCCAGCAGTTTTTCTGCCGCTCTTCTGACTGAATTTGGCGTCGGACTTGCCAAAAAATTGAACTCTGCCATGACCAGTTTACCAGAATCCTGCATACTTTGGAGTAATGTGATGTCATTAATGTTCAAACCTCCGTAAATCCTGGAGGATCGTTCATTGAGCAAAGTATCACCATACCATTCGTTGGTATAAATACCATAACTATCAGTAAAATAAGCCATATCAAGACTGTCTGCGACCTGTATCACCTCCTTGTGTGTCAGCTTCAGGAAGTCTTTGGTGACAAATTTGAAATTATCAAGGGGGAATAATCCCTTGTAGTCAATTGCCGGATTATTCAATTGATCAAAAGTCGTATATTTTTGATTAATCAATATCCAACTGAATGATTTATGTTCATCATATGATTTGCGTGGCACTGTCATGTCGTAAACAAGCACTTTTAAAGGCCTGTTATCTTTCAGTTTCCAATGAATAAAACTTACCAAAGGCACCAGTATTGGAAGGCAGGCAATGAAAATAAGTAGGTATTTTCTTTTCATAAGTTCAAGTTTATGCTATAAGAGAAAAGAGAACCAGCAAGTATCTCAAAAATAGCAATTTTTTCCTTCTGAGCAATAGTTAAATCTTATTAAGTTTCCCTGGTAATGTCGTGGGCAATTCTCGAATAGTCCTTCATTCTTTTGACTGTGGTCTCAGGAGTGATTTCACATCCGGCTGAAACTACTCCTTTTCTGCCTGTTGCCCCAAAACAGAATCCGATACTTTCCACCAACAGTTCATCAGATCCATCCTGAATGATTGATACAGGGTCACTATTTCCGGAAAAAACCTGATTTGCTGATAACAACTTAACATAATCCTCCATCGAACCAACCAAATGATCTACGTCGACAATGTCAGCGCCGGTAAGAATCATCTCCTGCAATATTGCAGAGGTATTTCCACAGATATGCAGTTTCACCTTGGCACCCAGCATATGGGCATGCTCAACGAGCAATTTCTCCAGCGGAAAAATAAATTCGCTGTAGAGATCTGGCGATACCAATGAACAGACCGCATCTCCGATCCCAATACAATGAGCACCTGCTTTGATCTGCGCTTCAAGAAATATCATTGCATTCTCAGTGATAAGATTCAAGGCTCTTTTCATTTCTTCAGGATGCTCATAGAAATCTACAAAGGCTTCAGAAAGATCCCTCAAATCACAATACTCAGCCAGTGGGCCTTCAACCCAACCGCAAATAAACTGGGAATCACCAGACATCTTTCTATAGTAACTGATCTCGTCAATCCGTGAGACCATCCGTGAATGATCTGCAACTCTCAGGGGTTTGAGTTTATTGATATCCCGTATATCATTGATTAATAATGACTCAACCCATGGCAAAGCATTCGGCGGATAAATGATCTTTGTTCCAAAGGAAGCTGCTTCAGCATAGGGATCCGACATCACATGAACCCAGTCGTAGGAAAAATCAGAGGCACACCTGAGATTGGTTGTGCATTTATCAAGGTAGTTTAAACAATAATCACGGTAACCAACCCCGCAATATTTGGCTGCAAACCGCATCAGAATGGGATGGAAGGGAGACCGGTCAACTGGTCTCCCTTCCAGAAAGTCCATGGTTCGCTGTAAACTGTTCACGGGCTGAAATATTAAATGCTTCTAGCGATTGAAATGTTTAAAGGGTTTGAAGAGTTCAATGGATTGGTAAGCAGTTGAAAAGAGTCAACGTTTCAAACATCATAAACATTTCAAATAATTCAAACATCATAAACTATTTTACATAATCCGCTGCAGCCAAAAAGTCATAACTCTTTTGTACACTGACTGTTGGTTCAAAATTATATCGCTCAACTTCAACGAAATAATCTTTAATCCCTATGGAATATCCTGTTTCGAAAATTGATTTGAAATCAAGTAATCCACTCTCACCAATCTCTTTCTCGTCTTTGATGTGCAGGAGCGGAAAACGTTTTGGGTATTTTTTCATATAATCAACAGGAGAATATCCACCTTTCATCACCCAGTATACATCCATCTCGAAACAAACGTTTTTTGCATCAGTGTTATTGATCATAAAATCATAAATAATCTGATCATCGATCTTGGTAAATTCATGATTATGGTTGTGGAATCCAAACTGCATACCTGAAGCCGCTGTTAATTGGCCAACGGCATTGAAATAATCCATCTGGACTTTCAGTTCATCAAGCTTGTCCGGCCATTTCAAACCTGGTTTGATCATAAACTTCATACCGGTTTTTGCATGATCTTCAATGGCTTTTTTCCACCACTCCATCACTGCTGCATGAGTTTCTTTTGTATAATTAGGCCCACCCAAATGGCAACTGTTTAGCCTCATACCTAAATCTTTCACCCTCTTTGTGAACTCTTCGGGCAACATGCCATATATTTTTCCGTCACCATAAGATGCAGTCTCGAGGGAATAATAACCCATATCAGCCGCTTTTTTAAGGGTTCCAATAGCATCCTTTCCCATGTCATCACGAAGCGAATATAGCTGAAGTCCAATCTTTTTTTTCTTTTTCCCGGCAGGAATAGCAGCTGTCACCATGTTTGCCCCGATCATGCTTCCTGCAACTATCAGGGAGGTGGTTTTAAAGAAATCTCTTCTGTTTGTCATAGCTAAGATATTTTATTGAATTTTGTTGAATTGTAAAAATAGCTAATATTTTTCATTGCAACAAAGGCTGCTTCCCATAAGAAGCAGCCTTGCAAACTAACGCTGTTTTAACCTCTCTAACTATAAAAATTCGCTACCTATAAGTCTCCGCTCTTTCAGAATTGTTACACCTTTTAAAAAAAAGATTTATAACAACCTTATTTTGTGTATTTGATGCGGTAGAAAATGCTATTGAACTTACAATCTGTCTGAATTCCAGATATAGACAGAAAAAAGGCTGCCCTCTTAGCGAAGGCAGCCCTGTAACTAACATATAACATCACAAAAACACTGAATTTTAATCTTAATATGGTTTGCCTGTTCCCTGAAGCACCCAGATTTTTGAATAATTATGATCCTTACTTTGGCCGGATGGGACATAACTGGTCGATAGCAGTTTGGCCACTGCCTCGGTGTAATTGACCAGATACTTTGGATCCTGGCTTGGGACCGGATACATAAAACGCAACGGAATAGCTGGTCCGTACTGGGTGACCGGACCCGTTATCAGGGCCGGGTAACCCGTACGACGGTAATCAAACCATGATTCAACATAAAGCCACAAAGAGATCCATTTCTGATCCATAATCCTTTCCAGCTTATTGGAAGCAAGAGTGTAACTAACTTTGGGATTGTTGTAATACGTGGTAAAATTAAATCCATTGGAACCATCCGCAATACCCCATCTGCTGAGTGATGCAACAATACCATTTTTATAATGGGTCTCAGGATCAGAAACTGAAAAACCTCCCCTCTGGGCAGCCTCAGCAAGCAAAAATTCAACTTCACTGTACATAATCAGATCCATCTTGATATAAGTCTCACTGTTAGCCCTGAATCTGGAATGAAGGTAGGAAATGTAAGGACTTCTTTCCGGTTGTGGAAAAGCAGGCCCTGCTCCTTTATTATAAGTTTGCGCATCAAACAGTGAAATATTTGCAGGCAACCCAACGTAAAGTGAGGTGTCAAGAGCAGTATTGGTTGTTGGCAGAATTTTCACAGGAAAAGTTTCACCAAACACGTTCTTAACAGTTATATCCGATGCAGTGGTAGCGTTAAAGTCCCATTTGGTCTGTACTGGAATAACCCAGCGATGTAACCGTGGATCACTGTAGGATTTCAATTTATCCACCATCGTTTTACAGGGTTTGGTTTGATATTCCGGATTGGAAGTATTGAGCAACCCACCCTTTGCAGAGTTGTTCGCAGTCGTACCAAGATAATTAACGACGGCATTGTCACCATTTGAAGTAAAAGTCTGAGCAGAGGCTGAATTGAACTCGGCTGCTATATCTACACCGAGCGCACCCATATCTGCTTTCTTGTCGATTAATCGCATGCTATACCTCAGCCGCAAAGAGTTGACAAATTTCCTCCATTTGACCGGATCTCCTCCGTACATCACATCAGCACTTGCTGAAATCTTGTGATTGGCTATACCTGGATCACCCAGAATTATCTCTGCATTTTTTAAATCTGTCAATACACCTTTGTATATCTCTTTTTGATCATCATACTTTGAAAAATAGATTCCCTCCGTAGCTTTGAGACTTTCGGAATAAGGAACATCTCCAAAAACATCTGTAAGTGTTCCGAATAGGAAAGCTCTCATTGTCAATGAGATCGCCTCGAAAAATTTATTGTTTTCTGTGATGGATTTTTCATGGATGATCTCAATATTTCTTAAGATATCGTAGTAACCCGCCCAGGATCCACTGGTCCAGAGATATTGGTTAACCTCCGGCATCCCATCGTTGGTTCCCATCTGGTTATATTGCATGGCTCCTGCTACTCCTGTCTTATGGTCACCCAATGATTTATAGCTCTTTGCTGTACTGGTAAGGACATAAGTCAGAATATAATTGGAAGAGACATTTGTAGGACTATTCGGATTTACATTTAACTCAGTAAGATCCATACAAGACGTCATTTGAAATAACATCGTCAATAAAATGATTTTTATCTTTATATTTTTCATGGCAATTCTCCTTTAAAAATCAAAGTTTAACTTAAATCCCAGTGAACCTGTCCAGGGCATCATGTTATAGTATTCGGCCCCCTGAATCCAGCTGCTGCCTGTATTTCGGTAGGCCCTTTCCGGATCGATGTGAATACCTGCTTCTGTCCATTCAAAAATGTTTGCAGCAACAAAAGCTACAGACGCATTCTGAATATTGATTTTTTGCATCCATGTCTTTGGAAGCCGATAGGATAAAGTAACCTCCCTTATTTTGACGTAGGTTGAGCTAAAGACAGCCCTGTCAACAATTGCTCTGTTAGACGCCTGGTTTGCATTAAAAGGATCCAGCCATTTCGTTAGTGCCGGATCACCCAAATTCTCAACGTAAGTCTTGACACTTCCTACCGTCGTTTCATAAACTCCGGGATTAAAGCTGGCATCCGCATAACGATTCGCAGGTACTGGATTTGGCCATGCAAAACCGCCTAATTCCGGAAGTCTGCCACCCACCCAATTGCCAAAAAATGCATCAGGATTTGCTTTGATCTGATCGACGATATTTTTGCTTTTGTCATGAGGAGCACCACTGAATGAACTTTCATTTACCCCGTTATTTTGCATGAACATCCAGGAGTTGGAATAGAATTCTCCTCCCTGGTTCCATTCAATATTGGCATAAAGCGAAAATGCCTTGTAGGTAAAAGTTGGCTGAACTCCAAGAATAAAATCCTGGTTGGTGTTACCAATTTTAACCATGTGTGCAGGATCCTGATCCATTTGGTATTTTCCTGAAGATGCAATAATTGGGTAGCCATAATAAGGTGATGCCTTATCAGAAACCGATAAAATCGGCTTCTCCCAAATATCGCCAAGCTTTTCACCTACTTTGGTCCGAATCACTCCATTTCCTCCCTCAATCGAATAAAAATCAATATTGGAGAGTCCTTCAGCCAACTCTTTCAGGATGGATTTATTTTTAGTAAAACTGAAATTCAAATCCCATCTGAAATCCTTTTTAACGATTGGGGAAGAGGTTAGATTGATTTCCCATCCGCTACTCTCAATATTACCCGAATTGATCGATTTTGAGGATGCACCTGATTCAATTGGCAAAGAAATATTTAGAATTTGATTTTTGTTCTGAATGACATAATAAGTCACATCAAAACCAATTCTGTTGTTCAGAAATTTCAAATCTGTACCAATTTCGTTGGAAGTTGAACGTTCCGGTTTCAGGTTATTGTTGGCAAGATTTCCTCCCATATACATTTGCTTGGCAGTGCCCCAGTCAGGTCCAATGGAGAAAGCCGGAGCGAGGTTGTAGGGACCCGTATCATTCCCCAGCTGTGCAAACCCTGCCCTTAACTTTGCATAGGTAACCCATATTGGCATGTCAACCATCTGAGAAACAATTAAACTCAGGGAAGCGGAAGGGTAGAAATAGGATCTGTTCTCAGCAGGCAAAGTGCTTGACCAGTCATTACGTCCGGTTAAATCTAAATAAGCCAACCCTTTGTAATCAATCGACGCCATGCCGTAAACACTGTAAACAGCTTTTTCATACCAGCTGCTGGAATAACTGATTGTTCCAGGAACCCCATTCGAAATTGTATAGAGTTCTGGTATAACCAGGGAAGTTGTAGTATTAATTAAGGAACTTCCATAAACATATCTTTGGTTCGCCGCTATGAACCCATTTACATTCCAATCCTTATTGATTTGCTTCTTGTAGGACAGGTTAAATTCTATGTTGTTTTCTTTGTTATAGAAATCAGACACATTGTAATATCCTGTCGTGTTAGTGGTCGTACTAAAGGCTCTTTTCCCTTCACGGTTCTCATTGTAAGCATCCCTTAAGTAACGTCCCATCAGACTCAACTCTTTGGTAATATTCCAGTCAAACTGAACTTTAGTAATCAACCGGTCTCTCATAAAAGAGTTGGTATTCTCATTAGCAACAAAATAGGCATTGTTCTGTTTGGACGCATTCACATATTGTTGAATGCCTTCCATACCCGGAACCCAGTAATTTTTCAGATCGTTGATATTTACCTGGGCTCCCTTCTCATATAAACTTCTTACCACGTCATTTCTGTCGTCTCCTGTAACATTCGGCCGATTGTCAGATCCGGTTTCATTCCAGTTAAAATTAGCCGTAACCGATAGTTTGTCTGACAACTTGTACAGCGTATTAAGATTGATCGTACTTCTCTTTAAATTGGTATTGGGGATCATACCCTGGTTCCTCATATCTCCGAGTGATAACCTGAAATAGCCATTCTTGTTGTTTCCTTCAACAGCCACATTGTTGGTAAGGGTATACCCTGTTCTCATAAAATCCTGGATACGATTTTTATATGAAACAAGCGGTACTGCTGCACCATTACTGTTCCATAATACCCATTTTTCACCAACATCCAATTGAGAACCCCATGATTCATTCTCGGCCTGCTCAAGAATGTGAGCTCCTGCCTTACCACTGCCGAATCTTGTTTGATAGGGATAAACATCCGTCATTACGTCAAAGACAGTGGATGAATTGACCGCAACACCTATTCCTTTTTTGCCCTTTACACCTGATCTGGTAGTGATCAGAACAACACCATTCCCTGCACGTGAACCATAAAGGGCCGCTGCACTTGCCCCCTTCAATACTGAAACGCTCTCAACATCATCCGGATTTAAGTCAGATATCGCATTACCCATATCCGCTCCATTGTAAAGGTTGGTTGCAGTGTTGGACACCGGAACGCCGTCAATTACAAACAATGGCTGATTGTCATTGCTTAATGATTTTGCACCCCTGATGATTATATTGACAGATGATCCCGCATTCCCGTTCATTTGTGAAATTCTTACCCCCGCAACTTTACCCTGCAGTCCTGTCAAAACGTTCATCTGCGGGGTTTCTGTCAATAGTTCCCCTTTTACTTCAGCAACAGAATAACCAAGTGCCTTTTTCTCCCTCTTCATGCCCAGTGCAGTCACAACCACATCGCTGACTCCAACTGAGACAGCTGCCATCGACAGATTGATTACCGACTTTTGACTGATGTCTGTCTCTATAGTTTCCATCCCAACGAATGATACTACCAAGATCTTTGCATCCTGTGGAACTTTCAAAATGAACTCACCATTGACGTCTGTCGTGATTCCTATGGTTGTCCCCTTGACCACAATAGAAACCCCTGGTAATGGGACATTACTATCGTCTGAAATTTTCCCTTTGATCTCTTTCCTCTGAGACTGAGGAAGATCTGAAGAAATTACGTTCGGGTCAGAACCATCTGCCTCCAGAATGACAATCTGCCGGTCATAAATTTTGAACCTGTTTTTGGTATCCGAAAAAACTTGAGCCAGAATATATTCGACTCCCTCATTTTCTGCACTTACCGATACAATTCGGTTGAGATCCAGCGTTTTTTCATTGTAAAGCAAAATGAACTCGCTGCTTTTTTCAATCTCTGAAAATACTTGAGAAACCGCTATCTGATTCAGTGAAAAAGTAAATTTGGTTTGCTGAGAGTAACTTTTCGCAGAAACGGTAGCAATTGAAATGAGCATTAAAAAAGAAAGAATTTTCATTCTCATTAAGATTTTGCTCATGCCCTCCTTGAAGGAACATGAATGCACATGAATTTTTTTCATAGATTTGTACTGTTTATGTTTAACTTTTCGGTGAACTAAAACATTGCCGGTGAGTTGACAGACTCACCGGCAAACTCTCGATTCTCTTAATTCCTCATAGGCATTTCATTATTTATACCAACAAATATTTTTTGCTGTTCTATCCTGTAGGTTACTTTTGCAACATGAGCCAATACCTTCATTACATCTTCAATAGAATCTTTAAGATCTAGTTTTCCGCTGATAAGATCGTCCGATGGAAAAAAATCGGTGTACAAAACCTGAATATTATAATACCTCTCAACTTTTTTTAAAACATTGCTCAAAGGCTCTTTGTAGAATAAAAACCATCCCTCAGTCCATGCAGTATATCTATCTGTATCAACTTCTTCATTTACTTTTGTAGTAAGATCAGTTTTGTTGAACAATGCCCGCTGATGTCCATTTAAAAAAATCTCCTTCCCAAATAAATTCATCCCCTTGTTCTCTCTCAAAGAAACTGATCCCTCTACCAATACGGTCATTACCTCCTTGTCAGCTTCATAATCGGATACATTGAATCTGGTGCCCAAAACCCTGATAACGACATCTTTGGTTTTAACAAAAAAAGGATTCAACTTATCAGGTGAAACATTGAAAAAAGCTTCGCCTTCAAGAAATACTTCCCGTTTCGATCCTGTGAACCTATCAGGAAATGCCATCTTGCTTCCTGCATTCAACCATACTTTTGTGCCATCAGCCAACTCTACGATTGTTTTTTTTCCATATGGCACAACAACTTGGTTCATAGCTACTTCTGTTTTCTTTTCACTGACTCTGGAAAGTGCTACGGTACTATCGTTATTAATCCGGATGGCATGATTTTGTGCGTTAACTTTGATGGTAGATTCATCCTTCTTCAAATCAATCTCCTCTCCTGTAGATAAAATCAGTCTGGATTGCCGCATCATTGTACCCGGCTTTAAAGTATACCACTGAAAAGTTTCATCCTTTTTGAACTTCCAGTAACCTGCTGTTGTCAACATCATCACAAAAACAATTGTAGCAGCATATCTTAGAAATTTATGGTACCTTCTGGTTTTTATCTTTGATTGGTGGGTTTGATCAACCTGATAAATTTTTCCCCACATATCGTAAATATCATCCTGAATAACAGGCTCCTCTTTCACTCCTAAAATCATGATAATTTCCCTGGCTTGCCTGACTTTAAGTGCAAACTGTGGATAATCATCCACAAGCTGGTCCAGTTCCAGATTTTCGGAAAGATGTTTCAACCAGATCGGAAAATCCCGGTCTTCCAACATCTCTTCCACAGTATATCCAAGGTATTTCTTATACACAAAATGAGTTTTGGCCGTTTAAATAATAAAGACTTCAATTCAATCTTTGTGGACAGATTTTGCAACTTATTTTTTGAGCAGGAACAGGAAAATCATATCAGCAGGCTCCAGGTGCTCTCGCAGGGACTTTAAAGCTCTGAAAACCATTTTTCTGGCTGAATCATACTTGATTGACATTAGCTTACAGATTTCTACATAACTGTAATCACAGGAATATCGGTAATAAAGAATCTCACGTTGTTTAGGTGTAATCGTGCTGAGAACCCTTCTGATTACCTGAACTCTATTCTGATCTGTTTCCTTTCCAATCAGTTCATCTTCATATGAATAGGTAATTGACAACTCGTAGGAATTATTCTCAGCATTCGAAACTTCAAAATGCTTCTCAGAATCTATACTTCTAATAATCTCATGTTTAAAAGCAGCCATTAAATAGAAAAGGATGTTATCTGTCTCTCCCAGGGAAGTCCTGGTTCTGATAAGGCGATAAAAAATCTCCTGAATGGTATCTTTAATAAGCGCTTCGTCAGGAGAAAATTTCCTTCCGTAATGAAACATGAGTTCAACATTACGACAATAAATGTATGATAAAGCATAGCTCTTACCCTCCCTGAAATCATTCCAAATAGTTGAATCAGATAGCATGTAAGATTTTTTTGATCCATAAAATTATGAAATATTCTGATGGGTACGTCAAAAATTCAAAATATTAATTTCTAAAGAATAATGTACATCGATAACCTTCTCGTGATTATCTTTGCAACGAATTAAGTTTCAAATCTCTATTAACTATTAACATGAAAAAGTTTTTTAAATACCTGGGGATTGGTTTTCTGCTCCTCATTATTTGCCTGCTCTTTTGGGTTGCATCCAATCTTAAAGACCAGCATCCGGGCTACGCTGTAGACCTGAAAATTTTAAACAATCCTCCTTCCCAACTATATGCAGGATTTTCAGCCATGTCAATCACACCCGCAGTTCCCGACCGCTGGGATGACAAAAACAATAATGCCGAATATGATTCCGGTGAAACCTTTACCGATGGAAATGGCAACGGGAAGTTTGATCCGGTTTGGATCGCCGGTTTCGGAAACAACAAACCCGCAAATGGAATTCACGATGAATTATGGGCCCGGGCTATGGTCATTGATGACGGAAAAACCCGCCTGGCTATTGTCGTACTCGATGCCATTGGCTTTATGAACAACGATATTATCGATGTGAGAGACCTGATTTCCAAAGAGGCCGGAATCACATATGCCATCATCTCCTCTACCCATACCCATGAAGGACCGGATCTGCTGGGAATGTGGGGGAAGAGTCCATTCAGCAGCGGGGTCAATCCGGACCATATTAAATTTGTTAAAAGTCAGGCTGTTAAGGCTATAGAAACTGCTGCGAAAAATATACGTCCGGTTCATCTGTCCATTTCAGAAGACCTGACAGGCGCAATGCCGCTTGTCCTTGACACCAGAATGCCCGAAGTTTTTGACTCCGGACTGCGCATGATTCAGGTTCTGGACAAAGAAAACGGGAAGACACTGGGAACGCTGATATCCTTTGGCGATCATCCCGAAACGCTCTGGAGCGATAACCTCTTGCTGACTTCGGATTTTCCTCATTATGTGCGTGAAGGTATTGAAAAAGGGGTATTTAGCAAGGATAGCCTGATGAAGGCCGGAGTCGGTGGTGTAACCGTGTATGCCAGTGCTGCATTAGGCGGACTGATGACAACTCATCCCAGACTGACCGTAAAAGATCCTTTCTCAGGCGAAGAATTCAAGGCGCCTACTTTCGAAAAAGCTGCCGCCCAGGGAAAAAGTATGGCTAATCTGGCTCTGTTGGCCATGGATAAACCACTGGAAATCATAGATTCAGCATCCATTTCAATTGTCGCGAAAACAGTGCCCATTCCGTTGGACAACACCATGTTCAAACTTGCTGCAATGTTGGGAATTATGAAAAGAGGAACAATGGGTTGGATGAAAATGAAATCTGAACTTGCGGTTGTGAAAATCGGTCCAATTTCGATGGTTACTATACCTGGAGAGTTATATCCTGAAATTTTAAATGGTGGGGTTGAATCTCCTGAAGGACAGGATTTTAAGATTTCTCCCGTCGAAACTCCATCTATTCGCGAAATGATGCCGGGAAAATACAAGTTCATGTTCGGACTGGCAAACGACGAAATAGGGTACATAGTCCCTAAAAGCCAATGGGACGAAAAAGCTCCTTACACCTACGGAAAAGAGGGTCGTCCTTACGGAGAGGTCAACTCACTAGGACCTGAAACAGCTCCAACCATCCATAAAAATATCAAAGAAATGCTTGAAGAACTGAAATAAAGAGTGACTAAAGTGAACTAAAGTACTTGGGAACTCCGCACTTTAGCACAAGGCGAAATATAAGATATGTGACATGAGGCCGTTTATCTTGATGATAGCATAATACTTTAGTCACTTTAGTTCACTTTAGTCACTCTAGCTCACTCTAGTTCACTTACAAAAATCAACTCCTCCACCTGATACACCTCTTTCACAACTACATCGGCACCCGAATACCACAAAATTTCATCCTCAAGAATCCCGGTATTGATGCCGATGGTGAAAATGCCTGCTGCCTTTGCCGCCTCAATACCCAAGGGTGCATTTTCAATAACCACGACCTGGTCTGGCGTATATCCTGATCTGGCCAGGGCTGTCAGGTAAGGTTCAGGATGAGGTTTACAGTTGGTTACATCCTTCCCCGAAATGATCTTTTCCTTTTGAACCAATCCGGAAAAATCATTGCACAGCTCTTCAAGCAAAAGATCCTGACCGGACCCTGTTACAACCCATATTTCCATTCCCGCAGATTTTGCCTTTTCCATCAATTTCGAAATTCCTTGCAGAGGTAATGGTCTGACCATGCTATCAAAAAATTCGGTCTTCTTCCCATAAATCAGTTCAATCTCCTCGTTTGTAGCAGACCTTCCCAACTTTTCCTGGTACAAAAGATGAATGGTTGAAGATCCTGTTCTCCCTTCATTCAAGTATACCTGCTCCAGAGGGAAATCCCACCCCATGTAGCCAAAAGCTTTGCTCCAGGCCTCAGAATGATTTCCCATGGAATCGTAAATCACACCATCCATATCAAAAAAAATGGCTTTAACATGACCTAAGCCATTCAAATATTTTTTTCTTTGCATATGCCACAAAAGTACTTCTTTCGATTACATTCTCCACCCGATCTGTCCGCCAATGATAAAAACACTATTTCCTCTTCATATTAAAACAATATTTTACTCCGATTGAACAACCCGCTAAAGTTTATCTGATTCACCTTGTTGCTCAGAAAATTCATACCTTTGACAGGGTTTTTTTACAATCAAACTGAACACTTTAGATTCTTTAAAATTGAGTCCACTCCGAAAATTCAAAAACCCCTAAATCCTCTAAAGGGGACTTTGACATGTTTATTGATTTTCAACGAGTTACCCTTTAGGGGTCAGAAGTAAATAAGTTGAAAATTAATGAACTCGGGCTTTTCGGAGTGGACTTAAAATTTATTAGTTCAACAAGAGAGCAGAAGAATTTATGGAAAAAGTATACGATATTATCATAGTAGGAGCAGGTCCGGCTGGTATTTTCACAGCTTATGAGCTCACAAGGGAACATCCTGATTTGAGCATTCTCATGCTTGAAAAGGGTAGGGACATATACCAAAGAAAATGTCCCAAGCATACCAATGGCGGTACCTGTGTGCATTGCAAACCCTGCTCGATAACTACTGGTTGGGCCGGTGCAGGCGCCTTCTCGGATGGCAAGCTTTCCCTCTCACACGAAGTAGGAGGAACATTGCCTGAATATATCGGGGTGGAAGCTGCCATGGAAATGATCCGATATACCGACGATATATACCTGAAATTTGGTGCTGATACCGGAATCCATGGTCAAACGGAAACCCCGGCCATGCGTGAAATAAGAAGAAAGTCCATTGAGGCCAATCTCAAACTGGTGCAATGTCCGGTTCGACATCTGGGTACTGAAAAAACCCAAGAACTCTACCGCACACTTTTCGAACATCTGATAGACCAAGGGGTGGAGGTTCGCTTCAATTCTCCGGTTACAGATTTTATTATTGAAAATCAAATAGTTAAAGGTGTATTATCAGCCCATAAAACCTTTCCGGGGAAGCATATCGTGGTTGCTGTCGGGCGTGACGGATCAGACTGGCTCATGAAACAATGCGCTATTCAATCTATTCCTGTGGAAGTAGGTATTGTGGACATTGGGGTTAGACTGGAATGCAGGAATGAAGTGATGCAGGAGATCAATGAAAATTTTTACGAAGCAAAATTGATCCATTATACGCGGACCTTCGATGACAAAGTGCGTACTTTCTGCTCCAATCCCGGCGGTTTTGTCTCTTCCGAATATTACGACAATAACCTGGCAGTCGTGAACGGTCACAGTTACAAGGATCTCAAAAGTGACAATACCAACTTTGCCTTGCTGGTCTCTCAAAAGTTTACCGAGCCCTTCAATGCTCCCATCGAATATGGTCGCCATATCGCCAGGCTGGCCAATATGCTCACCCGGAACAAAATCATGGTTCAGCGGTTTGGAGACCTCGTCAGGGGCAGACGAACAACCTCTGACAGGCTCTACCGTAACAACATCGTACCAACCCTCAAAGATGCTGTACCAGGCGACCTGAGCCTCGTACTACCTCACCGGATACTTTTCGATATTATCGAGATGATCAAATCACTCGATAAAGTAAGTCCCGGACTGGCGAGCGATGAAACACTTCTTTATGGTGTCGAAGTAAAATTCTATTCCAATATTGTCAAAATTGACAAGAAATTTCAAAGCCCATCGGTAAAGAATCTATATTTTGGTGGCGATGGAGCCGGAATTACACGGGGACTTATGCAGGCATCTGTCAATGGCGTTTTAATCGCACGTGATATATTAAAAACACTAACGACAAAATCATGATGAAACCAGATATCCGCAAAGTATTGGAATCCAGAATTCTCGTGCTTGACGGAGCCATGGGAACCATGATCCAGCGGTATAAATTTTCTGAAGAAGACTTTAGGGGAACCCGATTCAAAGATTGGACCTCCTCCCTGAAGGGAAATAACGATTTGCTCTGCCTGACCAAGCCGGAGGCCATACACGAAATACATGAGGCTTTCCTGAATGCAGGTGCGGACATCCTGGAAACCAATACCTTCAATGCAACTTCAATTTCACAAAGCGACTATGGAACCCAGGACTTTGTTCGTGAAATAAACAGGGAGGCAGCCAAAATTGCAGTGGATGCTGCTGTAAAATTTTCGACCCCTGACAAACCGAGGTATGTAGCCGGTTCTATTGGTCCCACAAACAAAACCTGTTCCATGTCGCCCGATGTCAATGACCCCGGTTACAGGGCCATCTCATTCGCTGATTTGAAAATGTCCTACCGCGAACAGGTGGAAGGTTTGATGGAGGGCGGGGTAGATCTTTTACTGATCGAAACAATCTTCGATACCCTGAATTGCAAGGTCGCCCTGGTAGCTATCAACGAAATTTTTGAAGAACGGGCGCTGAAACTTCCCGTGATGATCTCCGGAACCATCACCGACAAAAGCGGCCGGACTCTGTCAGGCCAGACCATCGAGGCATTTCTCAATTCGGTAGCTCACATTGATCTGCTTACAATTGGTTTAAATTGCTCTTTCGGAGCAAAAGATATTCGTCCATACCTGGAAGAGCTTAGCAGAAAAGCCCCTTTTTGGGTTAGTGTCCATCCCAATGCAGGATTACCCAACCAATTCGGGGAATATGATGAATCACCCGAAACAATGAGCCTTCAGGTAGCTGAATTTACCAATAATCTGACAGTCAACATTATTGGAGGATGTTGTGGTACCACACCCGAACATATACGCGAATTGGTAAAATTGGCTGCAACGGCTATACCCCACAAGAAGGCAAAGCCGGAAAAAGCTACCCGTTTAAGCGGACTGGAGCCGCTTACCATCAATAAATTCACCAATTTCGTAAACGTTGGCGAACGTTGCAACGTGGCAGGATCGATTAAATTTGCCCGTTTGATCCGGGATGGAAAATACGAAGAGGCACTCTCCATTGCAAGGGAAATGGTGGAAGGGGGAGCGCAGATCATTGATATCAACATGGATGATGCAATGCTCGATGCAAAGAAGGAGATGGTAAGATTTCTCAATCTCATTGCCTCAGAACCGGAAATTTCAAGATTGCCTATCATGATCGACTCGTCAAAATGGGAGGTGATCGAAGCCGGCTTACAGTGCATTCAGGGAAAATCGATTGTTAATTCCATCAGCTTGAAGGAAGGGGAGGAGCAATTCATCCGCTACGCCAGGAAAATAAGAGATTATGGAGCTGCGGTGGTTGTGATGGCTTTTGATGAAAAAGGACAGGCTACCACCTATGAAAAGAGAATCGAAATTTGTGAACGGGCATACCGGATTCTGGTTGATACAGTACATTTCCCTGCTGAAGACATCATCTTTGATCCCAATATAATGACCATAGGCACCGGCCTGGAAGAGCACAACAACTATGCAGTTGATTTTTTCAAAACAACCACCTGGATCAGGAAACATCTTCCAAATGCCAAAGTTAGCGGTGGTATATCCAATGTATCTTTTCCCTTCAGGGGAAACAATACCATCCGCGAAGCCATTCATTCGGTATTTCTCTTCCATGCAATCAAAGCCGGACTTGATATGGGGATCGTCAATCCCGGTATGCTTCAGATTTATGACGAAATCCCTGCAGACCTGTTAAAGTATGTCGAAGATCTGGTTATGAACAAACGACCGGATGCTACTGAACGTCTGCTGGAATTTTCAGAGAAAATTAAGCAGACTGATGAGAAACAGGAAAAAATTGAAGCCTGGAGGGAGCTTCCTCTGGCCGACAGGATCATGCATGCCATGGTAAAAGGGATCACAGACTTCATCGAAAATGATGTCAGCGATCTCATGCCATTCTACGACTCTCCCCTCAACATCATTGAAGGACCTCTGATGGATGGGATGAACAAAGTCGGCGATCTCTTCGGAGCAGGCAAGATGTTCCTCCCACAAGTGATCAAATCGGCCAGGGTTATGAAAAAGGCTGTAGCCTGGCTTCAGCCTTACATCGAAGAGGAAAAGAAATTGCTCCCCCACAAAATCGTTGCTCGTAAAAAAATTCTCCTTGCAACAGTAAAAGGGGATGTACACGATATCGGAAAAAATATTGTAGGTGTTGTTCTCGCCTGCAACAACTACGAAGTAATCGATCTGGGAGTTATGGTTCCTTGCGAAACAATCCTTGATACGGCGAAGAAAGAAAACGTAGATATCATCGGATTGAGTGGTCTGATTACCCCATCGCTCGAAGAGATGGTGCATGTGGCAAAGGAGATGGAAAAGAGGGGACTGAACCTGCCTTTATTGATTGGTGGGGCTACAACTTCAAAAATCCATACTGCGGTGAAAATCGCCCCGGAATACAGTAATACAACACTCTATGTTAAGGATGCCTCCAGATCAGTCCAGGTAGTTGCTGAACTCTTATCAGGATCCCCTGCAATATTGTCTGCAACACTGGAGGAATATGAAGGATTAAGGAAAATGCATAGTGCTAAAAAACCTAAAGAATACTGGACAATTCAGGAGGCCAGGGCCAGAAATTTTAATCCCGATTTTGCCAAATATCCTATTTCTCAACCCAACTATACAGGCACCAAATACTTTATCAATTACCCGTTGGAAGAACTCCGTCCATTCATCGACTGGACGTTCTTCTTTCTTGTCTGGGAATTCAAGGGCAAATATCCTGCCATTCTGAGCGATCCTGACAAGGGGGAAGCAGCCCGACAGTTATTTGAAGAAGCTAATGAGTTTCTGGATGAAATCATAACAAAAAAACTCATCAGCGCCAACGGGGCAATAGGCATTTGGCCTGCCAACAGTACTGGTGACGACATCGTCCTCTACAAAGATGAGACACGGTCGCAGTTGCTTGGAAAATTCCATCAGTTGCGTCAGCAGGAGAAGAAACAGGGTCAAACAGCTTTGCTGTGTCTGAGTGATTTTGTTGCTCCAATAGAGACCGGCATTCAAGACTACTGTGGTGCATTCGCGGTTACAGCAGGAATTGGGGTCGCTGAACTTGTTAAACAATACAAGGAGGAGAACAATGATTTTAAGGCAATCATGCTGGAAGCCCTGTCCGACAGGCTCGCCGAAGCATTTGCTGAAAAGTTGCACCAGATAGTAAGGAAGGAAACCTGGGGTTACCACAAATTTGAAGATCTCACACCCGACGAACTAATCTCCTCAAAATACCAGGGAATTCGTCCGGCACCTGGTTATCCTGCATGCCCGGAACATTCTGAAAAAGAGACCATTTTTGACCTGTTGCAGGCCAGGGAAACCACTGGAATTTCACTTACCGAGAACTATTCCATGTTTCCCAATGCTTCTGTTTGCGGAGTTTATTTTGCACATCCCCAGGCAAGGTATTTCGGTATTGAGAAAATAGGCCGGGACCAGGTGGAGGATTATGCCGACAGAAAACAGGTAACAACCGAATTTATTGAGAAATATATCCCTTCCAATCTGAATTATGAACCTAAAAAAGGGATGAAATACCCATGATTTGCAAATCACCAGACACGATGATAATCCGCCGGCTGGCGGATAGCTATTCCATCTGACCAATAAAAAACAAATTATTACAGATGAATCTTTCAATTCATCCCTTCGCGCAAAAACCAGAAAAAAGTGCCTATTTGTTAACAGCTACCAGCATAAATTTTAAGGTAAAATCATCATATATCATCTTGTCACCCAAATCCGAAAAGAAGCTTCCCGACCTGTACTTAATATCGTACTTTGTGCGGTTAACAACCATTGTACCGGTTGCAGTCAGCTTTTCTGAAGTAACTTTCACCTCCGAATCAAATTCTATGGGAGAGACAATCCCTTTGATGGTCAAATCTGCAATAAAGTGATACAGATTACCTGATTTGGCAGTTACATTCTTAACCTCCAGGATAGCCTGAGGAAATTTAACGACGCTAAAAAAATCCTCCGATTTCAAGTGGCCTACCAAATTCTTATTTAAACCACTTCCATCCGTGTTTACTAGGGTATTCATATCGACTGCCACTTTCCCTCCGGAGATCTTCCTTTTCTCAACCTGAATGGTACCCTCTCCAAAAGATATGGTTCCAACATGCTGACCTGTAACCTTTTTAGCCTCCCATTCCAAAGTGCTTGAAGCTATATCAATACGGTATTCCTTTGCAAAAGCCGAAATACCGGAGATGAGAAGTAGCGAACTTAAAAGAATTTTAGCAAAACCAGCCGATAGGCCATTGCTCTGTTTTTTATTTATGATTAATTTCTCCATGCTATATTTAATTTCTGAGAGTTTACGGTTGCAATGAAATATAGTTTCAACAACAGGGATAGGTAGTTACAAGCTAAAATCGTATATTTGGACCCAAATTAAAAGTCACTCTAATTTTATAGAATGAAGAACAACAATAACTTAACAGAAGACATTAGTCTGACCGGTTTTCGTTTTTTTCAGTCTTTGTCTGAAGAAGAGATGAAAAGTCTCAACAACGAAAAAGTATGCTCTACATACAAAAAAGGAAGTGTCCTGTACAAGGAAGGAAGTCGCCTGACAGGCTTTTATTGCATCACAGGTGGGATTGTCAAGATATATAAGACAGGTAATGACGGGAAGGAACAAATTATCCGATTTGCAAAAAAAGGCGATATCATTGCCTATCGTTCCCTTTTAAGTCAGGAATCAGCCTGTACTTCAGCCAAAACCATCGAAGATTCCACTTTGTGCCATATCCCTTACAAAACGTTACTGGGCCTGATAGAAAGAAACTGGAAATTCTCGCTGGCTATGCTTAAAATCGTATGCGCAGAGCTGAAAGAAGCCAATGACTATATCACCGATATCGCTCAAAAAACTGTCAGGGAAAGGCTTGCAGAAGTACTTTTGTTACTCAGGCAGGAATTTGACCTGGATGCAGAAAAAACATTGCAGATTTCGCTGACAAGGGAAGAACTCGCTAACATGGTTGGGACAGCAACTGAATCCATTATTCGACTTTTATCTGAATTTAAACAGGATAGGCTGATCGATCTTCAAGGTCGTAAAATCAGGATTATTAACATACAGGCACTTACCAAAGTGGCCAACCTTACCAAGTACTGATCCTTACATGCTGATCCACTTTTCGGGATCCTGTTTGTTGTTCTCATACCAAAGCTGAAACTTTAAAACAGTTTTGTTGTCATCTTCTGAATCCGTGAAGATGGTGCCAATCTCCTGCTTGGTATCCACTTTCTGCCCCACCTGAACAGAGACACTGGATAGATTGGAATAAACAGTCAGGTAACTGCCGTGTCTTAAAATAATGGCCATATTACCGCCAATATTTTGTAATACCTTGGAAACCTCTCCCTTGAAAACTGCCCGGGCCTTTGCTCCTGACTGGGTCGCAATATCAATTCCTGAGTTTCTTCTGATCACATGCTTTAAAACAAGATCCGGGTGCTCCCCAAAATGGTCAGTAATCAAACCTCGTTGCAAAGGCCAGGGCAATTTGCCTTTGTTCATGGAAAAATCATCAGACAAATTCTTATATTCAGGAGATAGTTTGACCTCGGGTGTTTTAGCTGCTTTTGAACTCTTGGTAACTTTTGGTGTTGCTTTTCTGGCCTCTTCGGCAATACTCCGTTCAATCTCCTGCTCAAGTTTCATTGCAATCCTTTGCTGATTCTCAAGTTTTTTCCTTAGCTCCTTTTCCTTCTTTTGCAATTGAACATAGTACTCCTTCTGGTCGGCTTTTTGCTTCTCATACTTATCTGACTGACTGATTTTTGAAGAAAGAAGTTGCTGCTTGTCCGATTTCCTTGAATTCAGATCCTCTACCAGCCGAGCTAATTTTTCTCTAAGTTCCGAAATCTCTCCGGCTTGTGTTCTGCGATAATCAGCATATTGTTTCAAATAAGTAAAACGCTTATAAGCCTGATTAAAATCATCTGCGGACAGTAAAAATAAAAACTGGTTGTTCATATCCTGATTTCTCCGGGCATATCTTATCATGCCTGCATATCGGTCCTTTATCAGATTAAGATCCGCGCTGAGTGAATCAATATTGTTTGAACTCCTGATGATGGTCGAATCCAGATAGGTTAATTCGGAATTAATATTCGATATCAGACTTTCCTGCAAACGAATCTTGCGTTCGAGTATCGTAAGCCGGCTGACTGATGTTTTTGCATTTTGATTGGTCTCTTTCAATAAATTGTTGATATACTCAATCTCCTGACTAGTTTTTTCCTTTTCCTTTCGTAAATCATTGATCGATTGAGAATAAGAAGAAAATCCTAACATCAGAAAAAAAAATGCAACTCCTATTTTTTTTATACCATCTGCCATCACATCATTGTCAAGTCAATTATTATTCTTTTTCAATGCTTCCCTCTTATATTTTGAAGGAATACTGAATCCAAAATCAATTTCATCGTCTATCGAAACTTTCGACAATTC
This sequence comes from Bacteroidia bacterium, assembly GCA_025358025.1. Classification (GTDB taxonomy): domain Bacteria; phylum Bacteroidota; class Bacteroidia; order Bacteroidales; family Prolixibacteraceae; genus CAINVV01. The sequence continues at coordinate 62,625 of JANYKW010000009.1, forward strand.
AACCTCTATGTCTAATTTTTCCCTCCCGGATAACGAAAGATGAATTTTGCCAGGGAACCATTTTACCCCTACAGGTTGAAAGGCAGAAAACTCAATGGTAATGATCCGGTCTGAACTAAGATCATGAAAAATCTCCTTCCTTACAACAAAAATATCAGGATCAACAAAAATATCCTGCTTTACCATATGCTGTTCATCTTTTCTTTGCATGAAACGTTCGTACCTACCTTCATTGGCTTCAAATTTTCTGAATCTTCGCTCCCTGACCGAGGATATTTTATACATATTTTCCTCAATATCACATACATAATCCTTAAACTGATTCTCTTTTTGATCTGGTTTTAAGGATTGCATCTGATTACTTAGTATAGCTTGTATTGTTTGATAATCAATATCATAACCTATATAATCACTGATTTGTTGTATCAGGCCAGACATCACAACTTTGTCAATATGGTAGACAATCCTAAAAGAATCAGTACCAAGTTCAAGCTTACCAACGGGGACAGTCAGCTTTTGGGCAGAAACTTGTATGATACTGTCCTTTTTAAGTTTATACATACCTCTGATACTGACTACTCTATTATCATTATTAAGGGTTAAACTGACCTTTTTTACCCACAGTGTGCTGAATTTAAGTTCATTTTCATTTACCATCCTAACAACACGCTTAACACCGATTGGTTTTAATTTCTTCTCAATAACAACCTTTTCGGTGTTTTTACATCCTGCCAACAGGAAAAGGATGATCCCCAAATAGCTAAAAAATTTCATTCTTCAATTGATTCATAGTAAGTTGAAGTATTTATTTTCTTCGGTAAGACCTTTGACGTATTGCCCATTTTCAAAGACTTCTCCCACTGTTTTACTGCCTGATCTTTTTCGTTCAGAAAGTACAGTATATCCCCGTAATGTTCAATCAACACAGGATTTTCCTCAGTACTGTTTGACAAAGCCGATTCCATATAAAATTTTGCCAGCTGAAAATCTTTCTTTTTGAACAATACCCATGCATAGGTATCAAGATAGGTGGAACTGTTTGGATTATTCTGTACCACCATGCTGCTCAATTTCTCTGCAACATCCAATTTAATGGACCTAAGTGACAAATAATAGGCATAATTGTTCATTGCCAGATAGTTCTGCGGATCAATCTTTACAACTTTATCAAACCAACTGTACGCTTCATCATATTTTTTCAGCTTGTAACAGGCTTCGGCACGGTAGGTATAAACCTGCGAAAGTACCTGATTGTTGTTGGTTGCATTCACCTCTGCCGAATCAAGAACTGCAAAAACCTCCTGATAATCTCCCATCTGAATCAAAGCAACAGCATGCAGAATATACAAAAGAGGTTGTTCTGAAAAATATTTGATGGCTGTTTTACTGTCACTGTTCAATGATTTCCAGTCCGACAAATCATTGTCAATAAACAGCAACCGCTCCCAGTAGGCATAATTTCCCTTGTTTATTTCAACCACAAGCCTTAATTGTTCACGAGCCAGGCTATTTTGTTTTTTGGCAAGATAATAATCTGAAAGAAAAGCTCTTGGACGTTCATCATCTACATATATATCAATCAGAATATTGATTAGTTCCAATTGTTGTGCATCCGATAGCCGATGATCTTCTGCCTGTGCCATTAACATGTACATTTGAATTTTGGATTCCAAATCCAGCGAGGTATTCACAAAACCAAGTTCCAAATGTTCATAAGACTTGCCATAATCTCGAGCAACCCTGTAATAATTGGAAAGTGAAAACTGTATAAAACCATCATCCGGTTTGTTTTGCAAAACTTTGTTGTAATATTCCAAAGATTTATCCATCACACTGTCAGCCAAATACATATCGGCCAGCAGACCAAGATATTTTGACTCGCCTGGAAATTTGGAAGTCAGCTTTTCAATCTCCTGATAGGCCTCCTTTTTTTTCCACTGTTTGATAAATATGCCCTGTTTACCTAGAGATACCTGCTCTGTAACTCCCCATTTTTTTTCAAGCTCATTGTAACAGGCAAGTGCCTCTTCCTGTTTCCCGGCCATATTGAACATCTCCGCACGAAATACCGGATAATCCGTATTTTCAGGATCCAATACCGACAAGGAACCAAAAGTAGCTGCAGCTTTTTCAAACAACTTATTCTGCTGATAAATTTTAGCCAGTAAAATCTGATAATATTGATTTTTAGGGGCTATTGAAACAGCCCTCTCCAGCATCATCATTGAACTTTGGAAGTCACCCCTTAAGAGGTGAATGTTGGCAATTTCGTACATTGAAGTGGAGGAATAAGGATCCATTTCAAGGCACCTGGAAAATATCTTGATAGCTTCCTCTGGATTACCAATCGTTCTTTGCTTGATGCCTTCAATAAACAGATATTGAAATTGTTGCTTTTGGTCATCTGTCAGCAGTGAAAGACTTGAACTCTCTTCCTCTGGTTGTACCTGTTTAACTGCTTGTTGCGGAACCTTGCAGGAAAATAAAAGAAAAATGAGGATGAAGACACCCCAATATTTAGATAGATTTTTGATCATGTCCTTAATTTTAGGCATAGGTTAATGCTTGCCTGTATGTCCGAAACCACCTTCTCCACGTTCACTTTCATCCAGCTGGACTACCTCTTCCCATTCAACCTGATTGTATGAAGATATAATCATCTGGGCAATCCTTTCACCGCTGTTAACCGTGAAATCTTCCCGGGATAAATTGATGAGAATAATCTTGATCTCTCCGCGGTAGTCGGCATCAATGGTTCCGGGAGAATTAAGAACAGTGATTCCTTTGTTAATGGCCAATCCGCTTCTCGGACGAATTTGAGCCTCATATCCATCAGGCAGATGGATAAAAAGTCCGGTAGGTATTAATTTTCTTTCCAAAGATTTAATCACCACGGGTTCAGCCAGATCAGCCCGAAGATCCATTCCTGCAGATTTTTCAGTGCTGTAATACGGTATACTATTTTTTGACTTGTTGACTATATTAACTTTCATTTTGTTAAATATGATCGATTTTGTTCATTTATTAATAATAAAATCTCAATTCCCTGACTAAAATCTTCTCACAGAGGTATATAATCCATATGAAACCCCACGAAACATGCAATGTATTATCCTCCTTTCCTAATCTGCAAAGATAAGAAACATATTTGCCTCATCAATCAACAATGAACCGCTTTGGAAGTAATCTCTTCAAATCCGCTTTTTCCTTGTACCAGATAAAGAGTAGGAAAAGTGAAAAAAGGAATGTTCTGAATCCGTAATTAACAGGAATATTGTCGAAAATTAAAAAAATTGCTATGAAATACAATGCTGTAGCAACCAGGAAGTAAGATACGATTTTTTTTAAGTCGTATTTGACAGGGAAATACTTCTGTCCGTAGTAATAGGAGATAATGGTAATAATCAATGAGGAGGCAAAAAACCCAATAGCTGAAGCCATGTAACCAATTTTAGGTATGAATAAGATATTAATTACCAGGGTAATTATACCACCTATAACGGAGAAAATTGCACCATAACGGGTTTGATCCGTCAGTTTATACCATAATGATTGGGTATAAAAGATTCCCATGAAAAGATTCCCCATCAACATCCAGGGAACAATCTTCAATGCTTCGTAGTAGCCTGCAGTTGATGGCCCGACGAAATACTTTAGGATATCCATGTAGAAAATAACTCCAATAAATATCAGCAGACCGAAAATGACAAAATAGTTCATAATGACACTGTACACTTTCTTGGAAGCTTCATTCTTGTAATGAGCAAACAAAAACGGTTCAAAGGAGAACCTGAACGCCTGGATAAATAGGGTCATTAAAATAGCCAGCTTACCACAAGCAGCATAAACCCCCAATTCATACATGGGGTCCTTTCCGCTTTCTATCAATTGTGGGATAAGTATCTTGTCGATATTGAGGGTAACCATACCCGCTATACCAACTACCAAAATCGGCCATCCATAATTCAACATGGATTTTAGCATGTCCTTTTTAAACACCATCGTTTTAATTCCCAAATCGGGAAAAAACAGCAACAATGTAACTACCGATGCAATCAAATAGGACAAAAAAGCATATCCTATACCTATGTGCGGATTGTATAGGTATTGAACAAAAGATTCCGGATTGCTGGCAAGAATTCTCGGACAAAGTAAAATCCAAAAGAGATTTAATACGAGGTTAATACCAATGTTAACGACCTTAAAAAATGCAAATTTGATCGGTCTTTGCTGCAGCCGCAACCTTGCAAAAGGTATCGCGGTAATGGCATCCAAAGCAACAGTTATGCCCATCCAGATAATGAACAGATGTTGATCCGGATAACCTGCCCATCCTGAAACTCTGCTTGAGAAAATTGTAATTAAAAGCACAAATATGAATGAAGTTGCAGAAAGAGCCATCATGGATGTTCCAAATACTTCATTTGGTTTTTCACTCTTGCTTGCGAAGCGGAAATAGGACGTTTCCATTCCATAAGTCAAAAGAACCTGAAAAAAGGCAACATATGCCAGGAGATTGCTCAAAATTCCATATTCACTTTCAGGAAAAGTATAGGTGTAAATAGGTAACAACAATAAATTCAAAAACCGGCCAACAATACTTGGCACACCATAAATCATGGTATCTCCTGCTAATTTTTTAAGTGCGCTCAAATCAAAAATATTTAACCATTTATACGACAAAGATAATTGAAGAATAGTATTTGATACTTAAATCATTAAATTTGAATTTACTGAACACCTTATTCCTTTATAAGGCTGTCACCCCATGCGCTCAGTACAAAATAAGATTCTATTTTTGATAAAAATTTCTTGATCATGAACAGATTAACAATCTACCTATTTTCTGTCCTGTTTGCGCTCATGTTTTTCATGAATTGTGAACAGTCTAACAGCCATTCCAGACATCCTGTAACTTCCATTCAGCCTGTGCCCAAAAAAAAGATTTACAGCGTGGGAGAGGAGATTCAACTCAATATGCAAACAAAATTAAAGGATGGGTCACTTGATAAAATTGAAATATTCGTTGATAGCAAAATGGTTTATACTTCAAATAATTTAACAAACTCTTATATTTACAAAACTGCTGACTTCGGTGTTGGTAAGCATATTATCAAAGCATCTGCTACAAAAAAAGACGGTGTTACCGGTGATAATTATGATGAAATTCTCGTTTTATCAGACATCAAACCAATTAAATATACCTACCAGATTATTGCTGAATATCCCCATAATGTTAGTCATTTTACCCAGGGATTAGAATTTCATGACAATTTATTGTATGAAGGAACAGGTCAGGAAGGATCCTCAGCAATATACCGTATCAATCTTCATACAAATAAAATAGAAAAAGAATATAGACTTGAAGATCAATATTTTGGGGAAGGTATCACCATATTAAGTAACAAAATTTATGAACTCACCTACAAAAATAAAATTGGATTTGTTTACGACCTAAATACTTTTAAGTTATTGAATACCTGGAACTTCAAATCAAACGAAGGATGGGGTTTAACCAACGATGGTCATTCACTTATTATGAGTGATGGAACTGAAAATATTTATTACATCAATCCCGACACCTACCAGGAAGAAAGAAAAATTCAGGTATGCAATGAAAGTAATTTTGTCCAAAATATAAATGAACTGGAATATATCAAAGGCGAAATCTGGGCAAATATTTGGAATGCAGATATTATTGTCATCATCGATCCCAAAACAGGAAAAATCAAAGGAGAGATCAATTTAACCGGATTATCAGGAACAATTCTACAAAGTCAAAATGAACAGATGAATGTACTGAACGGAATTGCCTGGAATCCAGTAAATGAAAAAATTTATGTCACCGGAAAACTCTGGCCTAAAATATTCGAAATTAAGTTGATAAAAGATAATAATTAAAAAAGGGTCATGGAGTTCAAAGCTCCACCAGTCTTACCTAAATGGCTATAAGCTAATTCAGTAACTTCTCTTCCCCGGGGTGTTCTTTTTATAAAACCCTCCTTAATAAGAAAAGGTTCATATACCTCTTCGATTGTTCCTGAATCTTCTCCAACTGCCGTTGCAATCGTTGAAATACCAACCGGTCCACCCTTGAATTTATCGATGATGGTTGACAATATTTTATTGTCCATTTCATCCAATCCATACCCATCAATATTGAGTGCTTCGAGTGAATATTTCGTTATCTCAATATCTATTTTACCATTTCCTTTTACCATCGCAAAATCTCTAACCCTCCTTAAAAGTGAATTGACAATTCTTGGGGTTCCACGACTTCTTCTCGCTATTTCGTAAGCAGCATCGTCATCAATAGAAACGTCCAATATTCTCGCGGAACGCTTAACAATTCCAGTTAATACTACAATATCATAATACTCAAGATGACAGGTAATACCAAATCTTGCACGCAATGGACGGGTAAGTAATCCACTTCTTGTTGTAGCCCCTATCAGGGTAAAAGGATTCAGTTCGAGTTGGATGGAACGTGCACTGGGACCTTTATCAATCAAAATATCAATACGAAAGTCCTCCATGGCTGAATAAAGATACTCCTCAACTACCGGACTTAAGCGATGAATTTCATCAATAAACAAAACATCATTTTTTTCAAGATTAGTCAATAGTCCTGCCAAATCTCCAGGTTTATCCAGAACAGGACCGGATGTCAATTTCAATTTTACACCCAATTCATTGGCTATAATGTTGGATAAAGTTGTTTTTCCGAGTCCAGGCGGACCATGAAGTAACACATGATCCAATGACTCCCCACGCATGATGGCAGCTTGTACAAAAACCTGAATATTATCGATTATCTTTGTTTGCCCTGCAAAATCAGTAAATTTTAAAGGTCTTAACTGATTATCTAATTCCTTCTCAAATTCTTCACCATTATGATCTCTTAAATCAACAAATTCTGCCATTCTAAAAATTAATTTTAAATAATTCTTTTTTGAAAAAATATCAATAAACTTAAAACCATAAAATTCAATTACTCTAAAGATTGAACAATTTCAATAAACTTATACGCGTTAAAAGGCTTTTCCATCAGATAATTCATTCCATTTTCAAAACACTTTTGAAAATCATTATTTAAAGTATTGGCTGTAAAAGCAATGATAGGCGTAAATTTTCTCTCCTTTTCACTATATTCAATTTTTCTTATTTCTCTGGAAGCCTCAAAACCATCCATCACTGGCATCATTAAATCCATAAGTATTATATCAAATTGTTGCGTTCTATAGAACTCAACTCCTTCCAGCCCATTGTTAGCGATGGTAACAATACAGTGCAATTTTGATAAATTAATACTCATTAGCTTTTGGTTCAGAACATTATCCTCAACCAAAAGAACTTTTAAATTTTCTCTTAATTTTTCGGTAGGTATCATTAGAAATTTTTAGTTTTTAAAACGAGCTGCTAAATAATTGTGAGGTGCTGTTGCACAATAAGGGATTTTGAAATAGTTAACAGGTTAATATAATAATTAATATATTTTTAAAATGTAAAATTATTATTTTAATTATATGTTGTTGATAATGTTGGTAATGTTTTTAAATAGGTGGCAATTTAATGTTTTAAAAAGATGCTCAATTTTTGTCAACTCTATATATTATTGTAAAACTGATGAATACATAATTATAAACAGGTTGTTAATTATGTATATTTAAATAAGTTTATTTATTTATTTATTGTTTATTTGGTTTAATAATTTTTAAAATTTTATTGATAAAAAGAAATATTTGGATTGATTTTAAATTTATTTTTTAGATATGCTTAATTGTAATCTTTTACTCAATGTTTATAAACAAAAATTAACAACTTTTGTTTATACTTGACAGTTATTAGTTTTTTTTAAGTCAAATAGAATGTGCATCAGTAAGATGGCAGATTATTGTAAATTGTTTTGAAATTTTTTTCAAAGGTATTTTTGATGATTATTTTTAAATTTTTTCAGATATGAAAAAAATTGCTTTGGCATCTGATCATGCCGGATTTAAACTTAAAGAAATTATTATATTATATCTTCATAGTGAACATTATAACGTAGTTGATTTTGGTTGTAGTTCTGATCAAAGTTGTGATTATCCTGATTACGCTCATCCGTTGGCATATGCTGTTGAAAATGACCATGAAATGATTGGTATTGTTTGTTGTGGCTCTGGCAATGGAATTAATATGACAGTTAATAAGCATCAGGGCATAAGGTCTGCAATATGTTGGAACAGAGAAGTTGCGGAATTGGCAAGATCTCATAATGATGCCAATGTTTGCTCACTGCCTGCACGTTTTATTTCACATATTGAAGCATTGGAAATTATCAAGATTTTTCTTCATACTGATTTTGACGCTGGAAGACATTTAAGGCGTATTCAAAAAATTCCTCTTTAATGTTTTTTGAATTTATTTTTTTATATGGCTGGATTATATATTCACATTCCTTTTTGTACAGACAAGTGTTTTTATTGTGACTTTTATTCCGGTAATCAATTGTATTTATTGGAAGATTATGTTGATGCTATTGTAGCTGAAATTGAATTTAGATCTAACTATTTGATTAATAAAGAGATAAATACAATATATTTTGGTGGTGGTACTCCCTCTTTATTAAATAAATATCATATTTCAAAAATTTTAAAACAAATTTATAAACAGTTTAGAGTTATATCCACAGCTGAAATTACATTAGAATGTAATCCCGAAAATATAAGTGATCTTTATTTAAGCGAAATTTTTAATTTGGGTATTAACCGTATAAGTTTAGGAATACAGTTTTTGGATGACAAGATTTTAAATAGTTTTAATCGAAAACATTCCAAAGAGTTAATATTTAATGCTTTGGATATTATTGAAAGATCAGCATTTGATAATTTGTCGGTAGATATAATTTACGCTGTACCTGGTATTTCTAATGAGGATTTATTATTGACTTTGATGCTGTTATTGAATTACGATATAAAGCATATTTCTGCATATAGTTTAACGGTAGCGAGAAACACCAGGCTTTTTTGGAAAATTAAAAAAGGTGATGTTGTTGAAAACACTGAAAATAGTTTCATTGATCAATACAAAATTATCAATAATTATTTGATTTTGAGTGGCTATGTCCAGTATGAAGTTAGTAATTATGCTAAAAATGGTTATTTGTCTTTTCACAATTTGGCATATTGGAATCAATTGCCTTATCTTGGTGTTGGCGTATCTGCCCATAGTTACAATCTGGTTTCCAGACAATGGAATCACACCAATATCAAAAAATATATAAGAGATATAAAGGGTGGTATAATAGATTTTGAAATTGAGCAACTAACCGATATTCAGATATATAATGAATATATTATTTTAAAATTGAGAACAATTCAAGGTCTTTCCTATACTTATATTCAAGATAATTTTGGTATGGATGTATCCAATCATTTTGTTTCCCGAATTGAAGTCCTAAAAAATAAAAATCATTTTAATATTCAGGATGATTATATTTTTCCCAAACAAGATGATTTACTCCTGGCTGATTATCTAGCCAAAGAATTGATGCTTTAATCACCTATAGAAAATGCTTTAGTAATGCGTATTTCTTTTTTTAATGAGGATGTTATTTTGCCCGAAATTAACTTTGAAGTTATTCTTAAGGTTTTAAAGAGCGAAGTTAGAAAGCATAAATTAAAATTGGGCTTGATAAACTACATATTTTGTAGTGATGATTATCTTCTTTTCCTGAATGTCAAATTCCTTCACCATGATTATTATACGGATGTTATCACTTTTGATTATAGCACGGAAAACTTTGTTTCGGGCGATATCTACATTAGCACAGATTGCGTGTTGAATAATTCAGCTACTTTTGAGCAGAAATTTTCAGATGAGCTGGTAAGGGTAGTATCACATGGCTTACTTCATTTGCTAAAGTATAATGATAAAGAACCAGATGAGATTCAAATGATGAGAAAAAAGGAATCTGAAATGTTGGAAAAGTATAATTTTGAAATTTAGATTCTTCTAATTTTTTTTCGTCGCATTAGTTCACGATTATAATTTTGGTTTGTGTAAATGATCAATAATAGAAAATATGATATCATAGTTGTTGGAGGCGGACATGCAGGGTGCGAAGCGGCAAGTGCTTCTGCAAAATTGGGCTCCAAAGTTTTATTGATAACTATGGACATCAACCGGGTTGCACAAATGAGTTGCAATCCTGCTGTTGGAGGAATTGCGAAGGGTCAGATTGTTAGAGAAATTGACGCCTTGGGTGGAATGATGGGAAAAATCACGGATATGAGCTCTTTGCAGTTCAGAATGCTTAACCGCTCCAAAGGCCCGGCGATGTGGAGTCCCAGGGCGCAATGCGATAAAATTAAATTCTCAGAGAATTGGAGAATTGAACTTCAAGCCAATCAAAACATCAGTTTTTGGCAAGGTACGGCAGTTGAGTTGCTGGTTGACAACCAAAAAATTTGCGGTGTGAAAACTGAGATTGGCATAGAATTCTATGCTGAGGCAGTAATTTTGACTAATGGCACATTTCTGAATGGCTTGATGCATTTTGGCCAAAATAAAATGGGAGGAGGAAGAATTTCTGAACCGGCTTCTTTTGGAATTACCGAGCAACTCATAGGATTGGGTTTTACTGTTGGCCGAATGAAGACAGGCACTCCGCCAAGGCTTGATAAGCGTACCATTGATTTTACTCAATTGGAAGAGCAGCGTGGTGAACCAGGAAATCAGTTTAGCTATTATTACAGCAGTAAGAAATTGTTGTCTCCGCTCAATTGCCATATTACCTATACAAATGAAAAAGTACACAGTGAACTGGAAAAGGGGTTCAAGTTTTCACCGATGTTCGATGGAACCATTAAGAGTCTGGGTCCAAGGTATTGTCCGAGTATCGAAACAAAATTGATTATATTTTCCGAAAAGAATGTACATCAATTGTACCTGGAGCCTGAGGGAGAAGATACAATTGAATATTACCTGAATGGGTTTTCTACATCCTTGCCTTTTGAAGTACAGGAAGCTGCAATTAAGTTTATACCAGGATTGGAAAATGCCAGGATTGTCAGGCCTGGCTATGCAATTGAATATGATTTCTTTGATCCAACGCAATTGCATCACTCATTGGAATCAAAAATTGTGGATAGTCTTTTTTTAGCTGGGCAATTAAATGGTACTACTGGTTATGAAGAAGCCGGGGCACAGGGATTGATTGCCGGTATCAATGCACATCATAAAATCAATAAAATAGATCCCCTGGTATTATCGAGAAATCAGGCTTATATAGGTGTTCTGATTGATGATCTTGTTACAAAGGGCGTAGATGAGCCATACAGGATGTTTACAAGCAGGGCAGAATTCAGATTAATTTTGAGACAAGACAATGCCGATGACAGGTTGTCGCCATTGGGTTATGAATTGGGTTTACTGCCAGAGGTTTTTTATAATAGGTATAAAGAAAAATCAGAATTGATTGAAAAAATTCTCAATCAGCTTTCAGTAATATCTGTGAGGCCTGAATTTATAAATGATTTTTTGCTTGAATTTGAATCTGCTCCTTTAAAACAAAAAACAAAATTGTATAATATTTTAAGCCGTCCACAGGTAGATTTTCAACAATTTCTACTAAGGTTTCCTGATGTGCTTAAGAAATTGGAATCCATACCGGCTGATTTGTATAAGGAAGTTATTGAGTCTGTTGAGATCCGTATCAAGTATGCCGGTTATATCAATCGGGAGTTTTCAGCAGCAGATAAGTTAAAAAGACTGGAGAACATAAAGATTGAAAATAAATTTGATTATGATGCTATTTTGTCGTTATCAACCGAAGCCAGGGAAAAGCTTAAGAAAATAAATCCTAAAACCATTGGCCAAGCACATAGAATTCCTGGTGTATCACCAAATGATATAAACGTTTTATTAGTTTTAATGGGAAGATAATGTTCCACGTGGAACAAAAATTTAAATAAATGGACATTACAATAGAACAGGTAAGAAATTCAATCAGAAATATTCCTGATTTTCCAAAGGAGGGGATACAGTTTAAAGATGTTTCAACCGCTTTCAAGGATAAAAGGATCTTTAAATATATCGTTTCTGAAATTAGAAACCATTATGCAGGCTGTGGTATTACGAAGGTAATCGGAATTGAATCAAGGGGATTTATCTTGGGCAGCACTTTGGCAGGGGAGTTACATGCAGGATTTATACCAATTAGAAAACCGGGTAAGCTACCAGCCGAAATTTATGCGCAGGCATATGATTTGGAGTATGGATCAGATTCTTTAGAAATACATACAGATGCCCTGGAAAAAGATGATATCGTGTTAATACACGATGATCTTCTTGCCACCGGAGGTACAGTCAATGCTGCCATTGATTTGGTGAAAAGGTTTGGCGTATCCGGAATTTATGTTAATTTTTTCGTTGAATTGGATTTTTTGAAAGGTATAGAACGTATCAATAAAGAAGTTCCGGTTTGGTCGTTAATTCATTTCTAATTAATTTGTGAGCAGAGAAGATACTAAATTGTTGTATGATGAGGTTAAAAAATTGCCTGCTAATCCTGGGATCTACCAATTTTTTGACAAAGAAGATAAAATTATCTATGTAGGTAAAGCTAAAAATTTAAAAAAAAGAGTCACTTCTTATTTTTTAAAAACCCACAACAACAGAAAAACGGAGATCCTGGTGAGGCAAATTGATAAGATCAGGCATGTTGTTGTGGATAGTGAAGAAGATGCGCTATTGCTTGAAAATAATTTAATAAAGAAGTATCAGCCCAAATACAATATATTACTCAAGGACGATAAAACCTTTCCCTGGATTTGTATCAAGAATGAACCTTTTCCCAGGATTTTCTATACCAGGAAAATAATTAAAGATGGATCCAATTATTATGGACCATATACTTCGGTGTACATGGCCAAAACTATTTTGGATGTTATCAAGCGACTTTTTCAGATAAGAAATTGTAAATTGGTACTAACGGATGCCAATTTGCAAAGTAAAAAATTTAAGAAATGCCTGGAATTTCAGATTGGGAATTGCAAGGCACCCTGTGAACTACTCTATGCGAAAAGTAATTATGGCACAGATATTCAAAATGCAAAGGCCATTTTGAGTGGGACATTGGCACCTGTTTTTAATTTCTTAAAAACATCCATGCAATTTGCTGCTGATAAATATGATTTTGAAAGGGCTGATGAGTACAAATCGAAAATTCAAATCCTTGAAAATTATAAAAGTAAATCCTTGGTATGCAGTTCTGCCATGACAAATCTTGATATATTCTCTTTCCATGAAGATGAAAAAAATGGCTACGTGAATTATTTTAGAATTGTAGATGGGTCCATTGTTACCTCTTATTTGCTTGAAGTAAAGAAAAAATTGAATGAATCCAAAGAGGATATTTTATCTTTTTGTATTGTAGAAATTAGAAAAATATGCAATTCAGCATCGTCAGAAATTATTTTGCCATTTTTAATTGGATATGATTTTTCAAATATTAAAATGACAGTACCTCAAATTGGGGAGAAGAAAAAATTGCTGGAATTGTGCGAGCGCAACGGAAGATTGTTCATGCTGGAGAGAGCTAAAAACGAATCAGTAAAATCACCTGTTCTCAAAAAGCAAAGACTACTGGAAAAAATGCAAAAGGATTTGAATTTGACAAATCTGCCTCATCATATTGAATGTTTTGATAATTCAAATATTTCCGGAGATTTTCCGGTATCATCCTGTGTTGTATTTATAGATGGAAAACCATTTAAATCGCAGTACAGACGGTTTAATATCAAATCAGTTGAAGGCCCAAATGATTTCGCCTCAATGGAAGAGGTTGTCGAGAGAAGGTATAGCAGACAATTAAGTGAAGGCAATCAACTGCCTGATTTAATTGTTATTGACGGTGGTAAAGGCCAACTTTCATCTGCCTTTTCTGTTCTGCAAAAGTTGGGTTTGGAAGGAAGGATCCAAATAATTGGCATTGCGAAAAGGCTGGAAGAGCTTTATTTTGCCAACGATCCGATTCCCCTTTATCTCGATAAGAAATCAGAAACGTTGAAGGTGTTGCAGCATTTACGGGATGAAGCGCATCGGTTTGGTATCACTTTTCACCGGGTTAAAAGAGCAGAGAACTTTACTTCATCGGCATTATCAGAAGTGGCAGGCATTGGTAATAAAACTGCTGAAAAGTTGTTAAGTCACTTTAAATCAGTAGAGATAATCAAGAAATTAAGTAAAGAAGAGCTGGAAAAAGTCATCGGGAAAGATAAAAGTGAAAAAATTATAGCCTACTTCCATCCGGATAAGCATTAAAAAAGAGAGTTCAAAAGAAATTGATTAAATGAAGATGCATGGGGAGTGTTTAACCATTTTTTTAGGGCATAGATATTATGGTATTTACCTTCTAATGATTTTAATTGTAAGCTGATATACTGGCTTAATTCATTATTTGATTCAATTATCAACCTTTCAATTATCCCTTTTTCAACTTCCAGGATATAGTTGATAATATTCTTGTCATATCTTATGGTACTGGAGTAGGTATATTTGGGAGAGTATCCAAAGATCCAATTTTGGGTAGAATATTTGTTTGTTACCAAATTGCTGATTGGATAGTGGGTTGCTTCCGGTAAGGAAATTAGATTGACAGTCAAATTCTCAGTTTGTATATAGTCTGAAAAATCGGTCGTCAGGGATTTTATACTGATATTTTCAATAGCCTTTGATAGGTTGGTAACTTTAGAGCGGACAGATGCAATAGATTTGTCTTTGTATCTGTCCTGATTTCCTTTTAGTGAAGCGGATAGATTTGATAAGTTACAATCAATCAATAGCGTGCAATGGGCAATAACCCGATTTTTATATACATGCATTGCACTTCCTGAAATTTTACTTCCATCGAGGAGAAAATCATTTCTTTCAGAAAGAGTTATTGAAGGTGCCAGTTGTTTTAAAAAAGTGAATATGGATTGTGTAATGTTTTTGTATGAGATATTTTCGCCGAAAGAAACAGATTGAATGAAACTGAAATTGAGGTTACCCTCATCGTGAAATACGGCACCTCCACCAGATAACCGTCTGGATACTAATATGTTGTTGTCATAAATAAAATTCGAATCGATTTCTTTTTGAACATTTTGATGTTTCCCGACAACTACACAGGGCTTGTTTACAAAGAGATAGATAAAATCTTCATCACTGTTTTTCAAGAGATATTCTTCAGTTGCCAGATTCCGGTAAGGATCATCACTCGGAGAGATCAGAAGGTTCATTTGATAATAATTTGTTTTTCATCCGTCAGCCGGCGGATTACCATATCAATTGGAGATTGACGAATCATGGCCATTTCATTTTTTTATACTATTGATGCTCTCATTTTCACCGGATAACATGGGGTTTTTATATACAATCTTTTGGTTCAGTTCAAAATCGTAAAGGGTAAGAATTCGTAATCGATAGTAAGCTAACCAATAGGTAGCGAGAGAGTTGATATAATCTAGTTTGGCCGTAACCCTTTCTGAGGAGGCTATGTTCATATCAGTTATGGTGATTTCACCATTTTGAAATTTTTTCAAAGCAATGATGTAGCCGTTTGCAGCGACCTTGTCTGCCTCTTCAGCTGTTTTTAACTGTTCTTTCAATAAGCCGAATTGTTCGACCTGAACGATTACGCTTCGGTCAAAATCTTCAAATGCTTGTTTGACATCGAAACTTACCAGGTCTCTGTTTGATTCTGCCATTTTTACAGATGAGGCGGCTTTGCCCCAATCCAAAATCGGTACACTGAAAGTGAGTTGAAGCACACGTTGGTTTAATGGTTGGTCATAGATTCCGGGAAATGTTTCAGCGCTGTTGGATAGTCCATAGTTTCCGGATAAAGCTGCGCTTAATCCGCTGCTTCTTTTGGCTTGTGTCAGTTCTCTCTCAGCAGATATCAGCCTTCTCAGATAATATACCTGTTCAGATCGGTTCTCGCGGGCTTCTTTTAAGGCCTTATCGGGATCAATGTCAAACAGGGTGATCAGGAGTGGCATCTGCAGTTCAATATTTTCTTTTTGGTCAAGACCGATATATGATTTCAGTGAAAAGTCAGCATTTTTCAAATCCATTTTAGCTGAACTCATTGATTTTTGCGCGTTCAGTACGGATAGTTCAATACGTGAAAAATCATTGTCAGAAATTTGTCCAAGTTTCTTTTTGATCCGGGCAATTTTAAGGTTATCCGAACTGTTGTCGAAAGAGCTTTTGGCTAAATTATAGTTGGTTTGAATCCTGAGGTAGTTAAAAAAATAGGAGGTAGCTGTGTATGCAATACTTTCAATGGTCTGAAGGAAATTTTTCTGGGACTCGCTGTAGATCATCGGTTCAGTTTTTTGCTGCCATTTCATCCAGTTGAAGGCAAAGATAGGCTGGTAAAATCCGATTGAAAATGGGCTGCCAGACCACGTTGTATTGTTTTTGTTGAAATCCTGAACCCTTGCTAAAGAAGTTGAAGCATAAATATGTGCACCTGTTAAAGGAATGTATTGATTCAGAGATAGGTTGGAAGAATTGGATAAGTAAGACACTTGTTTAAATTCGATACTTCCGTCGGGTTGGGTAACAGGAACTGTCGATTGCGTGAAATTTGGCAGCGTGCCATTCAGAATCAGGTTGGGAAGGAATTGCTTTGAGAAATTTCTGTAACGCCAATAATAACTAACGTGCTGATTTTGTGCATACTTAAGGGATGCTGATTTGGTGATAGCCAATTCAACGATATTTCTTAAGCTAAGTCCCAGTTTTAAGGAATCTATTTTGGTTTGGTTATTCTGAGCCAACAAACTTGAAGCAAGCGATGAGAATAGCAGGGACAAACAGAGCAATATTTTTAAGAATCGAAGCATAGATTATTCATTTATTGTAATTTCGTCAAGATTTTTAAACTGGGGATATCCCGATAGGGGAACAATAATTTGATCGCCTTCGTTGACACCTTCATTGATTTCTATGTAATCAGGGCTTACATAACCTATAGAAATTCTATTCTTAATTGCCTTGCCATCTTTATATAAATATAAATAATCAGGTTTCCCCTTTTCAAATTGGGGAATATTTTTAATTCTTAACGCATTGTCTTTGTAGTTTTTAGCTATCCATAGTTCTATATTTTGGTGCGGAATTAATTTGGGATTCGAACTTTCCT
The DNA here is from genome assembly GCA_025358025.1 of Bacteroidia bacterium. Lineage (GTDB taxonomy): Bacteria > Bacteroidota > Bacteroidia > Bacteroidales > Prolixibacteraceae > CAINVV01. The sequence continues at coordinate 79,804 of JANYKW010000009.1, forward strand.
CCAGATGTACATTGAATTGAATTTTTCCATCTTCGATAATGGGTGAGACAATCCCAATGTGGCCATACAATTTTGTCTCTTCGAAAACAGCATATATCGGTGTTCCTGTTTTCACAAATTCAGCCATTTTTTCTTCGATGGAGCCGGATATTTTAAATGAGGATAAATCTGAAATTCTCACGAGTACCTGGTCCTTGTTCACTTTTTCACCAGGTTTGTTCCCAATTGCCAGCACGATACCGGATGATTGCGATCTGACATTCATCAAATCTAATGCCGTTAGTTTTTCATTCAGATCTTTTTCCTGAATCTGGATACCCAGAAGCAGCCCTTCTTCTTCAGCTCTGAGTTGTTTCAACCGGATGGTGTTTTTTTCTTTCAGGGTAAGGAGTTCTTTTTCGGCCAGGGCTAATTCCTGTTTGGTTTTTTCGATTTTAGCCGGAGAGATACCCCCAACTTCGATTAGTTGTTCTTCTGCAGAAAGTTGTGATTTTAAGGAGGTAATATTGAGCTTTTTAACCTCTTCATTGTATTTTAAATCAATCTTGGTGGATGTTTCAGAAAGAATATTTTTTTCCAGGCTGTTTTTTTTGAGTGCAAGCTGATCCTTTATGTTATCAATGTCCATCTTTATTTGCTGATCATCCAAAACCAGGATAAGATCTCCACGCTGCACGCTGCTGCCGGGTTCCCGGATAATTTTTTTGATCGTACTGGGGTAAGTGCATCTGATCAGGACTTCACTTTCAGGTTCGACAACTCCGGATGCTTTAATAGGATTTATCACTTTTCCTCTTTCGACGGTCAGCACAACACACTTACTTTTATCGACGATGCCTGTTGAATTTGCACAGGACGAGAAAAAATAAAGCGCACAAATCAAACACCAGAAAAACTGTGTTGAATTTTCTTTTATGTTCATAGTTAATAGTATTGAATGGATTACAATATCCCCTTCACTTAGCAATGTAAATCAAATCATCCGGCAAAGTTAAGAAATCAGAACCAAGGATGAATATAAAAAGGTTATTTAATTAATTCAATGAACTTCCTGAGATTATTACAATCAACTTGTGAGGGGCCAAAAGGCTTTGTAATCAAAGGAATATCAGAAGGGCTGATACAAATGTGATGACAACAACCGCCCAACGATAGGTTGGTTCTTTAATCGCGTGAACAATTTTAATTCCGGCATATGCCCCTAGCAGGACAAATGGAACTGCTATCAGATCAATCAGAATCGTCTGTTGATGAATATTTTTCCACACAAAATACTGTAATGGCAACTTGGTCAGGTTGATAATAGCAAAAAACCAGGCTGTAGTGCCGATATAATTCTTCTTTGGGAGTTTGAGCGCCAACAGATAAATTGCAAAAACGGGTCCGGCAACATTTCCAATCATCGTGGCAAATCCTCCCAGAATTCCAAATACTGCTGCAAACCAGGGATAACCGGGAAGATCATTGCGCTTGTTCTTCCTGTCATTCCAGACCATCAACACCAAAGAAAACAAAACGGAACCCGCTATGATATTTTTGAATTGATGGTCATTGACATTGCCTCCTATCCACAATGCAAGGATTAATCCCAGGAATGCCCATGGGAGTGCTCTGAGCAGGGGTTTCCATTCAGCATGGCGATGATAGTGGATTACGGCAAACAGGTCGGCTGTGATCAGGATTGGCAGCAATACGCCTGTTGATGTTTTTCCTCCAAAGATCATTGCCATTACCGGGACGACAATCATCGAGACTCCAGGTACTCCTGTCTTTGACATACCGACCAAAATCGCACAGGTTCCGATCAGTAACCAATAGGTATAGGATAAATTGAAAATGGTTTGAAAATCGGGCATTACGAATAATTTTCTGGTTTGGATGGTTTTATCTATTTTTGCAAAAAATTTAAAGATAGTTTTTAAACTTTCAAATCAAGTAGATAATGGCAAGTTTAGCAGATTTTCGTAATGGATTGTGTATTGAGTTCAATGATCAAATATTTCAGATAGTAAGTTTTCAGCATGTCAAACCTGGTAAAGGTCCGGCATTTGTTCGTACAAAGCTTAAAAATATGAAAACCGGTAAAGTAATAGATAACACTTTTTCTGGTGGAACAAAGATAACAACGGTTCGGGTTGAGCGAAGGCCGTATCAATATCTTTACCATGATGAAACCGGATACAACTTCATGAATAATGAATCATTCGAACAGGTTAACATTGATGCTTCAATGGTTGAGAATGCTGACCTGATGAAAGAAGGCATGACTGTTGAGATTACCTATCATGCTGAAACTGAAACTCCCCTGACTGTTGATCTTCCCCCTTTTATTGAACTGGAGATTACCTATGCTGAACCCAGCGAACGTGGCAACACGGCGTCATCAACAGCTTTAAAGGGTGTAACCGTCGAATCAGGAGCCACCATCATGGTTCCGCTGTTTATCAATCAGGGAGATGTAATAAAAGTTGATACCCGCGACCGTTCCTATTCTGAACGCGTGAAGAGATAAGTTTTCCTTAACTTCATCAAAAAGATAATAAAATAAGAAAGCCGGTTGATGATCCAACCGGCTTTCTTGTTTTATTAATTGACGAATGATAATTTATATATCTGATTATCAAATGATAAGCATCGCATCTCCATAAGTTCCAAAATGATATTTCTCATTGATTGCCTCTTTGTAGGCATTCATCAGATGGTCGTACCCGGCGAATGCACTTACCATCATCAGCAGCGTTGAGAGCGGGAGATGAAAGTTGGATATCATGCTGTCAGCAACACTAAAATCGTAGGGAGGGAAAATGAATTTGTTCGTCCACCCCTCAAAAGGTTTTAGCATTCCGTTGGTTGAGACGGAGGTTTCAAGGGTTCGCATCACGGTAGTTCCGACTGCGCATACACGATGCTTCTCTTCTTTTGCCGTGTTCACGATATTAACTGCCTCCTCCTTGATCCAGATTTGCTCAGAATCCATTTTGTGTTTGGTGAGATCCTCGACATCTACACTTCTGAAATTGCCCAGACCAACATGCAGCGTAATTTCAGCAAATTCCACTCCCTTGATTTCCAATCGTTTTAAGAGTTCCCTGCTGAAGTGAAGTCCGGCAGTTGGAGCAGCAACGGCTCCTTCATGTTTTGCGAAAACGGTTTGGTAACGGTCGGCGTCCTCTTCTTCGACCGGACGGTTGATAATTTTTGGAAGAGGAGTCTCACCCAACTTGAAAAGGGTATCCTTGAATTCATCGTATGTTCCGTCGAACAGGAAACGGAGGGTTCGTCCTCTGGATGTAGTATTATCGATTACCTCAGCTACCAAAAGATCATCGTCGCCAAAATAAAGCTTGTTCCCAATTCTGATTTTTCTGGCCGGATCAACCAAAACATCCCACAACCTCAATTCCCGGTTGAGTTCCCTTAAAAGAAAAACCTCAATCTGCGCACCGGTTTTTTCTTTGTTACCGTATAGCCTGGCAGGGAATACCTTGGTGTTATTGAAAACCATAACATCTTTGTCATTGAAATAATCCATAACATCTTTAAAGATTTTGTGTTCAATGTTGCCAGTTTGACGGTTTAAAACAAGTAACCGTGATTCGTCCCGATTCTTCGATGGATGAAGAGAGATCAATTCATCAGGTAAATTGTACTTAAATTTCGAGAGCTTCATTGTTGATGACATTTATATGATTTAAATGGGTGTAATTTTATTGATTTGAAAGTATTCAGAAAGCATATCTGCTAATTCTGTGAGATTTAAACTATTATCAATTGTATATTCTCCAATTCGGGTGCGTTGCAAACCAATGAGATAGGCTCCGCTGTCGAGTGCAGTGCCAATGTCTCTTGCCAATGCCCTGATGTATGTTCCCTTGCTGCATACGATTCGTAATTCAATTTCAGGCAACTCAAATCTTAAGAGTTCGATCTCTTTGATTACAAGCATCTTCGATTTAAGTTCTACCTCTTTCCCTTTCCTGGCAAATTGATAGGCTCTTTTCCCGTCTACTTTTATTGCAGAGTAGACAGGCGGAATTTGTTCGATTTCACCGACAAACAGCGGAAGAATATTTTCTACTGACTCATGGTTTATATGAACTGTTTCGAACTGTGCGTTTTCATCAGTTTCCAGATCATAAGATGGTGTTGTCGCACCAACTTTGAGCAGGGCGATATATTCTTTTTCATCGGCCTGAATTTCATCAATTTGCTTGGTTAATTTACCCGAGCAAAGTACCATGACACCGGTAGCTTTAGGATCCAGTGTTCCGGCATGACCAATTTTTAACTTCTTAATCTTCAAAAACCGGCAGAGCATGTTCCGTACTTTTTGAACCAAATCAAACGAGGTCCAATCCAGAGGTTTGTTTAAAACCAGAATCTCGCCCCGAATGAAATCAAAATCTTTTGGCTCCTTATATCTCATTAAATGAACGGGTAACTTTAAAACATGACATGCAATTGCTTGCGGAAAAACAATAGCCTTCGAAAATTAAGTGGAATATTTTATGAATTCTTTGGGGTTTCCGATTTCGGTTTTTTCATGATTGCATAAATCTCAAAAAGGAATCCAAACATCACAACAAGAGGCGCAAGTGTGATTCTGCGAAAACTGAATATGACTTCTTTGTTGAATACATTGGGGTCTAAGCTTTTGCCACCGGTCATCAAAGCGAATCCTAAAACGATGATTGCCAATCCGATAAGCATCAATTTCAGGTTCTCCTTTCCGAGTGCAAACCCCACAAAATTCGATTGTCCGCTATTCTTGACCATTTAACAATGAATTAGTTATTAACCCGCAAAGATAGTTCAATAATAGAGCTGATCAAACTTCAATCGTAAAAATTTATTTACAGCGAAATAGGTTGACAAGGCGGTCATGACAATCCCAAAGACAAATATGCTTCCAATTAACAAGGCCAATGATGTAGAGTCCTGAAAATCAATTAGATCTTTTAATTCCATCTGGTAGGAGAAAAAGATCATCAATAGAATGAAACAAGCAATAATGGCGCCATAGATCCCATGCATTACACTCTTGATGATAAATGGGAACCTGATAAATGATCTGGTTGCACCTACCAGTTGCATCGAATTGATGAGGTATCTCCTGGAATAGATCGAAAGCCGGATGGTATTGTTGATTAATGCGACGAAGATTGTAAACATAAGTCCGCTAAGCACCAGAATAATCATGCTTAGTTTCTGAACATTTGAATTTAATTGTTTCACAAGATTTCGCTGATAATAAACTTCCTGTACTTCAGGGAATTTTAGAAACTGGGCTTCCAGTTGGGTTAAACTTTCCGGAGTTGCAAATTCTGCACGAACTTTAACATCGATAGAGGATAGCAATGGATTATATCCTAAAAAGTCGACAAAATCTTCACCCAGATCTTTTTTTAACTCCTCAGCAGCAGTTTCTTTGTCAACAAACCGGGTTGATTTAATGAAAGAGGTTGCTTCCAGCGATTTTTGCAGTTTTATTATATCTACTTCGCGTGTGTTTTCTTTCAGTATCAAAGTCACCCCTACATTTTCCATTACATAATTTGACAATCGTTTGGCATTGATCAGCAACAGTCCGAGTAGTCCGAACAGGAACAGCACAAGTGAGATACTCAGAATTGTACTGAAATAGGAGCTAAAAAGTGATTTCCTCAATTTAATTTTTTCTTTTGCCATGTGGGAAATAAATTAGGTTTTTATACAGCACAAAACTTATAAACAGCAGTAAAAGGATGGATGAAACCATCGAAATCTTGTTCCCAAGCTTGTAGGAAAGAGGTTCAAATTTGAAGGTAATATCGTAATTTCCCTCAGGTACAACCATGGCTCTCAACAGATAATTGGCTTGAAAATGCGGAACCAGCTTATCTCCCAGGTAAGCGTTCCAGCCTTTTGGATAATAGATCTCAGAAAAGACTGCAATTTCATTCCCTTTTCCTGAGTAAGTGTAAACCAACTGATTTGCGGAATAGCTTTTTAAGGACAGTTTGGAGGTACTTCCAATCCTTTGAGTAACACTTCCCAGGAGGGATTGGAATTTTTTGTCCACGACAATTGTTTTCCCCGGATCTAATTTCCCCAGGGATGCTATTTCCTGATCAGCATTATCGGCAAGTTGATAGGAATTAACAATCCATGCACTTCCCATGGCTTTTGAGTTGATGATAGGAGCAGCCTCCGGGTTGTATACCATGTATTTAGTGTTCAGCATGTTCAAGGCATTTAATCCGATGAAGAGGGAGTCGACGCCATTTTCTGATTTCAATGCGCTCAACTTCGAACCTAGTTGCTGGATCTCTTTGCTTATGTGAAAATCAATCAACTCCTGGTATCTTCTCATTTTAGCCCCATGGTATCCCCCTATGGATTGGTGATAATAGGAGGTACTTGCTTCATTGAAAGGATCTACCGAAAGGTTAAGCACCCTGTATTCTGTTTTGTCTTTTAGAATTTCCTTGTCAGCCTTGGTCATTGGGTAGGGATTTCTGGCTTTTTGTTCCTGGACGAAATTGTCATTGTTAAGGTACCTTTTGTTCACCCCCCACATATCTACCAGGATCAAGGTTCCGATGATAAGCAGCGCGTATTTGGTTTTTATTTTTTTTGCAACCTGAACCCATAGTATCAAAGCAACAGCCAGGATGAAGATTACGGAACGCAGTGCATCTGCTCTTAAAAAGGCTGTTCGGTCGGCAACGAGCCCTTTTTGTATCCATTCGGGCATCTGGGAATCGTTTGAAGAAACGAACGAGCCTGATAATCCAGGCAGCAGGAAGAATAGGAAGGAAAAGCCTGCTGTAAGGCCAACGCTCCACATCATCGCTTTTTTCCATTGCGCGGTGTCAAGTTCTTCGGTAAATATTTTATTAAGCCCTATTGAAGCAAGCAACGGAATTGTAAAACTGGCAATTACGAGGATCATGGAAACTGTTCTGAATTTATTGTAGCCAGGGAAATAGTCGAGGAAAAATTCTGTGAGTGGCATAAAATTCCGTCCCCATGACAGAAGAACCGAGAAAATGGTGGCTGCTATTATCCAAGCTCTTACCGCGCCTTTGGTCAAAAATAAAGAGAGTACAAAAAGGAAAAGAACGATGGATCCTACATAGACAGGCCCGGAAGTACCAGGCTGTGTTCCCCAGTAGCCGGGAAGCTGTTTAATAATGGAATTTGCATTGGGGACGTTGTTGTTACGCAAAAGGGCAGCAGTTTCAGAGTCCTCTCCAAAATTGATCATGGAGGCACCACCCTTGAAGTTTGGAATCAGCAGGGTCAAAGTCTCGTCAACGCCATAACTCCAGCCTGTCGCATAATCCTTATCGAGACCGGATGTTTTGATTCCCTTGTCCTGGGTCAATTCTGAGGGACCGCGGATAGAAAATTTACCATACTCGTAGGTCGTCCAGAGTCTTTCAGCATTGGCTGCGATGGCCAGCAAGGCAAATAGAAAAACGACTCCGCTTCTTTTCAAAAAATCAGTCACTGATTTCTCTTTATAGGCAAAATAGAGCTCGGCAATACCGAAAATCAGAATAGCCAGCATGGTATAATAGGTGATCTGAAGGTGGTTGGCATAGATCTGGAGGGCCAGGAAAAGAGCAAAGAAAGCGCTACCAATCCAGAGATTTTTCTTCCAGGAATGGTATAGCGCTCCAATGAGCGGTGCCATGTAGCCGATGGCGATGGCTTTGGTGTTGTGCCCGGCCGCAATAATAATGAAATCGTAGGATGAAAATCCAAAAGCAATGGCACCGATGAGGCTGATCCAAGGATTCAGCCCGAACAGAAGCAATGCTATGTAAAATCCTATCAGATAGAGAAATACAAAGCTAATTGGTCTCCAGTCAAAGAGTGTTGACAGTGAATATATTGGGGAGATCAACGAGTAGGTAGGTAGTCCGATCAGGTATGCAGGCATGCCTCCGAACATGGAATTGGTCCACAAAGCCAGATCTGAATGGGTTTTGTTGTAGTCTGTGATTTCTTTGGCCATCCCTGTTGCCGTATTGGTATCGTGCTGGTTTAGTTTTTTTCCTTCAAGCTGGGGAGAGAAATAAATTGCCGGAAGAATAAGAAAAAGTAAAACAGCTGTAATATGCGGGAGGGCTTTTTTGAAAATAGGGTTATCCATGGCTATGGTGTTGAAATTCGATCGTAAAAGTACATTTTTTTATACAATGGTTTTTCCTACTTTTGTCCTTATTTGAAAAATCTATCCTGTTGGGAATCATTGTCAAACAATCCGTTAAAGGAACTATATATGTCTATCTGGGTGTTTTGTTGGGGTTTATCACCACAGCCATTCTCCTTCCCCGCATATATACAACCACCGAAGTTGGATTACTGAAGATCATTGTCACCTACTCCACCCTGCTTGCGCAATTCGGGACCCTGGGGATCAACGGTGCCACAATCAGGTTGTTCCCTTTTTTCAGAACGGATGATAAAAAGCACCATGGTTTTCTTCCGCTTGCCCTTGCAGTTGGATTGATTGGATTCCTGATTTCCGCTATCTTATTGCTGATATTTAAGCCCGTACTTGTAGAAATGAGTATGGAGAAGTCCACCTTGCTTGTCGAATACATCAACTACCTTATCGTTCTGGTTTTCTTTCAGTTGTTTTTTTCTATCCTGGATATTTACTACTCTGCCCTGATGAACAGTGTACATGGAACCTATCTTAGGGAGGTATTCCAAAGGATGCTGATTATTCTGATGATTGGTCTGTATTATTTCAATATGCTCAGTTTTCATCAGTTTGTAATCGCTTACATTTTTGCCATTTCAGTTCCGACAGTCTATATTCTCTATACGCTGATCAAAGAGGGTCATTTTAATTTGCATTTTGAAATTAGTTTTCTGAATAAAAATTTGCTTCGTTCGATTGGTGCTGTCTCTTTGTTCAGCATCCTGAATGGTTTCTCTGTAATCATGATACAAAACGTCGATCTGATTATGGTAAATAAGATGATCGGGCTTGATGCTGCAGGGATCTATGCCATTTGCTTCTTTTTTGGTATTGTCGTAAGTCTGCCGGCACGATCGATCTATAAAATTGCCAATGTCACCGCTGCTGAGGCATGGAAAAATGATGACAGGAAGACGTTACGCGATATTTATGAGAAGAGTTGTCTCACCCTTTTTGTGATCGGATCGTACCTGTTTTTGGGGGTTTGGCTCAATATTGATAATATCATGAAGATCATAGGACCGGACTACCTGTCGGGGAAATGGGTAATATTTTTCATCGGGCTGGGTTGCCTGATGGATATGGCCACCGGTGCCAACAGTTCGCTGATGGGTACTTCAAAATATTACAAAGTCCAGTCCTATCTGCTATTGGCATTGGTTGTTCTGCTTGTGGCGCTAAACCTGCTTTTAATTCCACGATTCGGATTGACTGGTGCTGCTGCCGGCAGTGCAGTTTCTCTGGGTTTTCTGAATTTGATGAGGTATCTTTTCCTCTATTTCAAATACGATTTGCAACCCTATAACATCCGATTTTTCTACATCATTTTGATTGGTGCCTTTGCCTACTTCCTTTCTCATGCCATACCTGAAAATTTTCATTATATCCTTGATCTGGTAATCCGGAGCACCGTTTTCAGCCTGGTATTTTTATTTTCAGTTTATTTTTTCAGAATTTCATCGGATCTCAACCAGGTTGCAGATAATTTTATGAAGAAGCTAAAAATAATACGGTAGGCAAGCCATGGAAAACAGACCAGTGGTATCAATTATTACCCCCACTTACAACCATGAGAAATACCTGGCTGAATGCATAGAGTCTGTCCTGTGTCAGACCTTCCAGGAATGGGAGATGATCATCCTCAACGATGGCAGCGGTGATCGCACCAGTGAGATTGCAGCCACCTACCGGGACAGAGATAAACGGATCAGGCTTGTCAACCAGGAACATGTTGGAATTTTCAGATTATCTGAGACTTACAACCTCGGTGTTGAAATGTCATGCGGAATCTATCTGGCTATACTTGAAGGGGATGACTGCTGGGCACCGAATAAACTTGAACTCCAGGTTGCTGCCATGCAAAATGAGCCTGATGCCGTATTGTGCTGGAGTATGGCAAGATGCGTGAATGCAGATAAGCGTGTGGTTTTCTATACCTCCCCTGATGCCGACGCACCCGACGCAAAGTTTTATTTCAATGATCCGGTCGGGAGTATGATGAATATTTTTCTTTACCGGAACTGTATCCCGGCGCTGACCATCCTGATTAAAAAAGAGTCTTTGTTACAAACAGGTGGTTTTAAGCAGGTGTTCGGCCTTCCTCTGGTCGACCTTCCCACGCTTTATGAGTTGGCTGTAATCGGTCGGTTTATTTTCATTCCCGAGACGTTGGGCGACTGGCGCAACTATGCCACCCAGGTAACAAAAACCTATCCGGCCGTGATGACTGTGGGATTTTACAGGATGGCACAGTCTTTTATAAAGAATCATCCTTCCGCCTCGATGATTTCTGTAGATGTGAAGCAGCTTGACCGGCATTATGCGGGAAGGATGGTGATTGCCTATGCCAGGTCGGGCAGGTACAAGCTGATAAGAAAAGAGTATGCCCAGGCCCGCGAGGATTATGCCAGCGCGATTTTCGGATATGGTATGTCAGAACCCATATGGAAACTAAGGGCGGCAGTCGGCTGGATTTTGAGCCTCTTTCATCTGGATGTGGAAGGGTTGGCCAGAATTATGGGAAAGAGATCGTATACAGAAAGGTAAGAACTTTATTTCACCGTAAGATAGAAACAAGCACAGTCTCCGTCTCCCAGGCTATTGAGTCTTGCGGCTTCTCTTGAAAAATCCTGCATCTGTTTTTTGGAAAACATCGAAAAATCATCGGAGTAGGGGATATCCCGCAAATATTTTTCACTGGATGCAAACTGGACAAAGGAAGAATCGTAATCAATCCTGTCAATGGTTAGTCCGGCTTTCTGAGCCAGCAATTGAATGCTGTGGGGGGTATGCAGGAAAAGATGTCTCGGGGCATCCAATGCAAACCAATGGGTACGGTATTTCCGCCAGGCATGGGAGTTCGCGACCGGAATCCTGATGAGCAGCGTCCCGGAAGGATTAAGAAGTTCCCTGATTTTATCCAATACCCGATCCGGGTAATCCATGTGTTCAAAAGCATGATGCAGCATGATAAAATCGAATGATCCTGTCATTTCGAAGAGATCCTTTTTCAGGATTTTCAGTTCAGCACTGTTTCGAAGATCCTTCTCCAGGAAGGGGTCGATTCCCGTCAGATTTTTGAATCCGCTTCGCTGCATCGATAGAATAACACGTCCCGAACCGCATCCAACATCGAGAATGGAGGAATCAAAGCTGAGCAGATTGGGTTTCATCCAGGGAAATGGATGGGGTAAAAAGAGCGCGAGGAATGCTCCAACAGGATCAATCTTTTTCAGGTAGTGTCTTAACAGACTTTTCTTTAAATAATGGACGAATGGGTTCGGGGACAGGCCAAATTTTGGTTTCCGGAAAGAGTAATATTCAGCAGGATAATATTTCGATAGATTATCGGGAGTTTCGACAATATGCATGCAGTAGCAGTTTGCACATTCAAGATATGGAAATTCATCCCGCAGGTTCAAAAGCCTTTCTTTGGCCATGTAGATACGGTTGTTGGTAATGTTTCCACAGATTTTACAGGCAGTACCGTTGTTCATTTGCAGACATTTGGTTATAAAAAAGGATATTTGGAACCCTCAAAGATATATTTTTAGTGGCTGGTTCGTTGAATCGCATTCAATTCTGAAGCAAGATGAGGCCGGACTAAACCGTATCAATCAGCTTCAGAATTGATTCACCACGTTTTTGTAATGAGAACAGATTCGTTACCCGTAAACTGATGGTCTTTTCATCAGGATACCCGTCTTTCAGTATCCTTTCTCTGATGATTCCAGCGATTTGTTGCGTATCTCTGTCAACAATCGTCCCGACAGTTCCGATAACTTCCGGCATTCCTCCTTCCCCGGTTACTATCGGGAAAGCACCAAATGACATCGCTTCAGCAATAGAGACTCCAAAGGATTCTGACCGGGAAAATTGGCAGTATATTTTGGCTTTCCGGTAGAAGTCATTCAGTTCTACCGGTTTTACTTTATCGTAAAGTGCTATGTTGACGGGAAGATTCTGTAGTTTGTGGGCCAGGTTGGACTGATTGATTCCAACAATTTCAAATTTTATTTCCGGCAATATTCTGGCAGTCTCGATAAATGTATCTATTCCTTTGAGGAAAAATGTACGTTCGTTGTTGATCAGTCCCACTGTAAGAACGGTATTGGATTTGAGAGATAGGTTTTCTTCCGGTCCATCAAATGTGACACAATTGTATATCATTTTTCGCCTGGTCAGGGGGGCAATTGTTTTGGCTTTTCTGTCGACATGACCGGAAACAGGCAGTATGCAACTGGCCATTTTCATAGAATTTGCACAGAACCAGCCGCGAAATGGGGTACAGAAAGCTCCGTACTTTAACTTCCGGATACGGCACACATCATAACCACCGATTACCACAAACGATTTTTTTCTGAAAATTTTGGCATAAAGAACGGGCAGGAAGGAGTGGTAGTCTGCAAACCAGCAATAAAATAGATCGAATTTTCTTCCGAAGATCAACAGGAAGAGGAATAGTTTACAAATTTGATACGCATTTTTCAAAATTCCCCTGACGGGTGTATAATGATATTTTTGAACTGAATAAGTTGAGGATATGATGTTGTAATCGTTGTTAACGAAAGTGGAGAAACTTGTATATACGAACAAGATGGATTTCTTTTTGGCTCCTTTTTGGCTCATGGTATTGAGATAGGGATCAGATATTTTTTATTAATTCTTCCGTGAGATTTCTCCTGGTATATTTTTCTGTTCCTGTTGTTTCGCTCCGGAAAGATCCGTCCTGTATCTGTTCGAAAATTTGGAGTATATACCGTTTTATTTTTTCTTTCTCATCGTAGGCAAAGAGTCTGCCGGCTTTGCATTTTTGTAACATGATATCAACATCTCCTCCCACTGGACCGATAGCCAGAACGGGTCTTTCAGCGGCCAGGTATTCAAAGAATTTTCCTGTAACAATTCCTTTGTTATCAGGAGAATCGGGAATAGCCATGAGTAGCATGGAGGCATTTA
>JANYKW010000113.1 GCA_025358025.1 Bacteroidia bacterium
CCTGATCAGGTTTTTCCGTTTCCGCTCCGGTTTCTTCCAATCGGTCCAAATGCAGTAACGTATCCGGTTGCGTAACCATCCGTCCAGTACGTTGAGCTTATTGTATATGCTCGCGAATTTGAAATAGTTGATCCAGCCCCGTATCTTGGACTTTAACAGTTCCGCTATCCGGCTCAATGGAAAATATACCCAGCGGTGGATTTTGAGCTTTCGCAGCCCATCCGTGATCCGGGCAATGTTCTTTTGGCTGATAGCTGGCGTAAAGCCCATCCTGAACTTGCCACGCTCTTTGACCATCCGTGGCTTGAAGGTGAACCCGAGAAAATCGAACTTCTGATAATAGACCTTGAACAAACGGTGGCTGGTGCTTCTGGTTGCAGACGGCAATTGAAATTACTGAATACTTCCGGGCATTGAAAGTGTACAACAAACTATTTGAAAGTCTCATCCCCTCCCTGGATAAAAAGATCGAGGCCTGTTTGAAATATTATATTATGCGCGAATGGTACGGGAGTACGGGCCTTGAAAAAGATATGATCATAAACGCACAACTATATAAAGCTAATTTGTTAAAGGTCAAGAACTTAACATTCCAACTGAGAAAGCCGCTAATGACTTGAGGATTTTAAAAAGAAGATCATTCCCTTTAGGTGTAAGGAAAAATGAGCGGGTCACAAAAAAAAAGCGAGGGTAAATTAGGTATCCCTAATTTTGTCTTATCCCTTGAAAATACATTAGCAGAAAGTGGGACAAAAAATAGCAGTAAAATTCGCCCGGTCGCCTTATCTCTGATAATCGAATGTACGGTCGATATTGCAAAAACAGGTTTTGTACTATTTGTAGCGCCATTCGTAAAGCCGACACAATCAATAGATACTATCCCGCCATTTCCAAATGGCCAGACGTTCATTTCGTTACGCTAACCGTCAGAGCTTGTAAAGAAGAAAAATTAGATCGATGGATTTATGGGATGTTACGCGCTTTCGAATTAATCCTCAACCGATGCAAGAAAGTCCATCAACGCGGCAAAGAAATTAAGCTTATTGGTATTAAATCCCTTGAGTGCAATTTTAATCCAATGATGCAAACCTATAACCCCCACTACCACATTATCGTGCCAAGTCGGGAGGTCGCAGTATTATTAAAAAAAGAATGGTTGAAACAATGGAGGCCAAATGACAAATCGGCCAACAAATACAAATATACCTCCCCCGCTGCCCAGGATTTAAGGCCCGTTGTAAATTTGGAAATGGCATTAATTGAACCGATAAAATACCGGGTGCAATTGCTTGCGATACCTTCCAATTTGGGGAAAGGGTTAATTTGGTACTTCATTTGTCCGCACACAGGGAAACGGTGCAGAAAACTTCATTTAGTGGGTAAGTACTTTTACCACCGGACAGCATGCAGGGGACTCTATGAGAACCAAACCAAAAGTAAGTACTACAAAATTTTAGAAAAGGCAATGGGAGGGGGTTACAAAAGTGACCAGCTATTTGAGCAGCTTTACAAAAAGAACTTTAAAAAACAGTATGCAGGAAAGCCAACTAAAAAGTATCTGAAACTTACCCAACAAATACAAAGAGTTGAAAGCATACCAGCCCATGAAATTGAACGGGCTTTGTTAAGCTGAAATACTTAACGGAAAGTTTACTATTTTCGCAACTGGAAAGTATAGCCCTTTAACCCCTCAAAAGTGAATTTTCTGAATGATATTGTACCCTATTTGTACCTTAAAAGTATCAATATTTTATAAAAGCCTATAAATAAAGAGCTTTGAGCGGTTAGTTACTTTCTGCATCGGAAAGTAGGATGCTCGTTTTTTCTTTAGCTAATTCCTATCTTTGATAATTCCCAGAGTTTGGCAGTTCCAAGAAAAATTGACCTAATTACCTAAAATAGCCATGTCCTATCAGGCCAAAATAAAACGTTACATTCAGATTCTTCAGCTGATTGGTAAATCCAGGTACCCTTCAACAATTGAAATGTTATCCAAAATTAATGATTCGGGCATCAAGGTGGCGGATCGTCAATTGAAACGTGACATAGAAAGTTTACGCTATGAATTTGGTCTGGATATTCAATACTCAGTGAGTCAAAATGGATATTTTATTCAAAATGAAGAATTAACCTTTCCTTATTTTTTGAAGCTCCTTGAGTTTTCCCAAAATATTGATCTGTTAACCAGCTATTTAAAGGAAGGATCAACTATCGCCGATATCATTGAGTTTGAGGATTACAGTTCCTTCAAAGGATTGCAATACATCAGGGATATAGCCTGTTGCATACAAAAAAAGACCGAGATTAAATTGGAGTATAAACGATTCGATTCCGAAGTAACCAAAAGTTACCGGCTTCAACCTTATTTGCTCCGGGAATACATGAATCGATGGTATGTTATTGGCCACCTGGCTGACACCGGAGAAATCAGGACATTCGGTCTGGATAGGATCATTGATTTGCTGGATTTAGGTACTAAGTTTGTAAGGGGTGTCAATAATGATGTGGTTAAACTTTTTCAAAATGTGGTTGGTATCAATGCGTGTGAGGGGGCTATGCCAGAGGAAATTGAATTGGTATGCAATTCCTATCTTGGGAATCTACTTCAAACACTTCCCTTACACGAATCCCAAAGAGTGATCAATGAGACTGAAAGTGAAATTACCTTATCTTATTGTTTGATCATTAACCTTGAATTGAAGCAGAGATTCTTAATGATGGCCACACAGTCCAGGGTCACTAAACCACTAAAATTGAAAGCTGAAATTTCTTCCATGATTGAAGAGGCGCATTTGCTGTATTTAAAGTAATGGTGCGTCAAGTTTTGGCATAGCAGGTCTGTAACTTTGTCCTTTGAAATACTCATTCACACTTAAAGGACAGATATTATGGAAACGAAGCATCAGGTACACAATTTAATTATTTTGGATGAAAGTGGTTCCATGGATTCAATCAAAGAATCCATTATTCTGGGATTTAATGAAATTGTTCAGACAGTCAAAGGGATTGAAAAGGAGTTTCCCGAACAGGAGCATTTTATCTCATTGATCACTTTCAATGGATTTGGCCAAAAACTACTCCATTTTATTGATCCGGTAAGCAAACTGGAACAGATTGATGCCACCAGGTACCAGCCGGATGCCTCCACACCATTGTACGACGCGATGGGCTTTGGTTTTATGAAGCTTCGGCAGATATTGGAAGGAAAGTCCGACTATGATGTTCTGGTCACCATTCTTACAGACGGAGAAGAGAATGCCTCTAAAGAATACACAGGTCAATCCATAAAAAAATTAATTGATGAGCTGAAATTGAACCGGTGGACCTTCACTTACATTGGAACAGATCACGACGTGGAAAAGTTTGCTGCTACCATTTCTATCACCAATACGATTCACTTCAGTAAGAATGAAAAAGGAATGAAAGAGATGTTTCAAAGGGAGAACCATTCCAGACACAAGTACAGCCAAAATATCAGGGAAAATAAGGATTCGGGGACAGATTTATATAAAGAAGATGAGTTGAAAAGTTGAAACAGAATTATTACCTTTAAGGAATCTAAACCTATACGATGCCAGATAAAATATAATCAATTAGTTTTTGTTTCTCCCATTTAGTTTTCTCTATAACTCCTGACAAATGTCGAAAAGCATTAACGATTTCAATATGAAACAAGAAGAATACATTGCCCATTCTAAGAACGATAAAGGTAAAGAGCATAACCTTAAAAGTCACTTAGGTGGTGTAGCTACTCTCATGGAGAAATTTGTTTCCAATATAAGTTTTAAAAAAGTCTTTCTTTTTACTGGGCTTACTCACGATTTCGGCAAATATCAACCAGATTTCCAAAAATACCTAAGATATGGAGGATCAAGGGGAAGTGTGCCTCATGCATGTTGGGGAGCAGGTTTGAGTAAGAAATTTGGCCAAGTTGAAGCCGCTTTTGCAGTTGATGGTCATCACAAAGGATTGCCTGATAAAGGAGATCTGCTAACTGACTTATATGAGTTTGACAGTGACGAGCATCCATTATTTAAGACCATCAGATCAGAATTTTTTAAAGAAAATCCAGCACAGGAATCTGATTTGATCTATTCAGACACAGGTTTGAAAGGAACAGATAAGGAACTTTTTATCAGGATGTTGTTTAGCGCCTTGACTGATGCTGACTGGTTGGATACTGAAAGTCATTTTAAGCAGGTGAATTCTGAATTACGGAATGCAAAAGAATTTTCACCGGATGTTTTGTTGTCAATGCTTGAAAATGAACTGAATGATAAAGAAAAAGTGGGTTATATTAATATCTTACGAAATAGAGTCCGCAGTTATGCTATTTCCAAGGCTCAATCGGAACCTGGTTTTTATTCAATGACTTTACCCACGGGGATGGGAAAAACATTGGCTTCTGTAAGTTGGGCACTTCACCATGCAAAACACAATAGCTTAAAGCGAATCATTATTGTACTTCCCTTTATCAGTATTATAGACCAAACAGCTAAAGAATTGAAACGCATCTTTGGTGAAGAATGGGTGCTGGAGCATCATTCAAATTTTAACGAAGACGACGAAGACAATAAAAACATTGCAGATGAATCTATTCAAGATGAATCACATTCCAGAAGGCTGGCAACTGAAAACTGGGATTATCCGATTATCGTAACTACATCGGTGCAATTTTTTGAATCGTTATTTGGCAATAAGCCATCGCGATGCCGTAAAGTGCATAACATTGCTCAATCGGTCGTTATTTTCGACGAAGTTCAAACCTTGCCCAAAGAACTGGTTTTGCCGACCCTCTCCATGCTAAAAAACGTCCAAAAAGTGATGGGGTCATCATTTCTTTTCTGTACCGCTACGCAACCGGCATTTGAGAAAAGTGAAGGTTTCAATGGCATTGAAAATATCCAATCGTTGGTCGAAAACCCTAAAGAAATTTTTGATGCTACGCGAAGAGTTAAATATCTGGCGGTTAACGATTATCAACCTGTTTCAATCGAAGAACTTGCCAGGAAAGTACTTGATCAGGAAAATTCAACCTTAAGCATTTTCAATACAAAGAAACAAGCCCTCTTGTTTTTCAGTGCCATCAAGAATAATGCAGATTATCAGGCTTTTCATTTATCTACCAGTATGTTTCCAACTCACCGAAAAGAAGTAATTGGAAAGATAAGGGATTGTCTCAGTAAGAAGCAAAGGATTTTGGTTTCCTCTACCCAATTGATTGAAGCAGGTGTTGATTTTGATTTTCCTTGCGTTTTCAGGGAGATTGCCCCTTTGGAATCAATTATCCAGTCGGCTGGACGATGCAACCGCGAAGGCAAAATGCCTGCAGCTGGTAATGTATTTCTCTTCTCGATTGAAGATACAGGAGCTCCAAGCAAGCAGTATCGTTCGTTAGCTGAGTTTGCAAATAGTCTATACAAGAAGAATGAGAAATTGCTTTACGAACACGATTTTTTTGGAGAATATTACCGCAAAGTATTTCGGCTTTTTATACCCGAAGATATCAGGAATATTGAAAGTGCCAGACTTGGCTTCAATTTTAAAACGGTTGCCGGTGCTTACCATCTGATTGAAAACAAAACAACTCCAATTTTTGTACTCTGCGACGAAAGTTGTGATTTATATGAACGGATTCGGTATAAACAATTTTTATCGCGCGACGATTACCGGGCTATGCAGCAATATTCGGTTCAGGTGTATGATAATTTTATGAAAGAAAATATTGGCAAATTGGGAAAGGAACCACAAGGATACTGGATATGGCGCGGTGGTTATGATGATGATTTTGGGGTCTCAACTACTAGCCCACTGTTAATTTTCTGATTTTAAATTTCTTAATCCTAAATAAATGATAGACAACGAAATTGTACGTGTAAAAGTAACTGGCGACTTTGCTTGTTTTACCCGACCTGACCTGAAGGTAGAGCGAATGACTTACCCTTGTATGACGCCATCTGCGGCCAGGGGAGTTCTTGATTCTATCCTTTGGAAACCAGAATTTCAGTGGTGGGTGCATCGAATAATTGTACTTAATCCAGTTAAGTTCTTTTCTGTAAAACGAAATGAAATCAACACGAAACAAGGTAAAACGCCCATAATAATTGAAGAAAAGCGGGCACAACGCAATAGCATTGTTTTGAAGGATGTGGCTTACATCATCGAAGCTTCTGTTTATCAGAAAGAATTTGATCCAAAAAATCCTGTAAAGAAATATGCTGAAATGTTTAAACGTCGGGTAAAGAAAGGCCAATGCTGGCGGAGACCATATCTGGGAACACGAGAGTTTGCCGCTGAATTTCTTGAACCTGATGGGAATGAACTAGCAATACAAGAGATCATACCCATTGGAAGCATGCTTTTCGATATATTTTATGATACGAAAGGCAAACCATCTCCATTGTTTTTTTATGATGTGAAAATTGAAAATGGAATATTGGAATGCCCAAATGCTGAGAATGAAAAAATGATGCATTCGTCACACTTACAGCCTGATATGGAGGGGGAGGTTTCGTATGCCATTTATGAGTTTAACCAGAACGAAGAAAGGGAGGCAGACCAATGATCAAAGAATTAGCAGAATTTGGAAAACGGATCAGAACCGGACACGACGCCTTAAAAGATGAACCAATTTCTATCGACTTGATTATAAATGAAGATGGTTCATTCGATTCATTTATTGGTATTGAAAAGATAAGCAGGAAGGCAGAAGCACTTAATTCAAAAAAAGGGAAAGCAAGACTTCTCCTGGACAAGGCTGAGGAGCTTATTTGTTATGGAGGTGAAGAATCGAAGAAGAAACATCAATTATTTCTTGATAAGCTTTTCTTATATAATGATTTAGAAATTTTGGCACCAGTTTTTTCATTTTATACATCAAATAAGGAAAAAGGTATTGATAAAGCAATACTGGAATTTAAAAATCAAGTTGGAGAAAAAGAAAGGGCTGGAAATATTGCTTTTCGGGTAAACGATATCCGCCTGCATGAGCAACAAGTTGTTTACGATGCAATAATCGAACGGTTTGAGAAGGAACAAACTCAACAAATGGTTGGACAAAAGAAATGTTGCTCTGTTTGTGGAAAGTACGATTTTCCTGTATTAGATCAGCCTCATGGCTTGATTAAACGCGTGCCTGACGGGCAATCAGCAGGTTGTGCTTTGGTTTCATACAATGAAAAGGCTTTTGAATCCTATTATTTAAAAGGAAACGACAACTCTTCAGTGTGTACAAATTGTGCAAAAAACTATGTGGAAGGCCTCAATTGGTTATTAGCACATGGAAGTGAAAAATTAATAGAAGATAAGAAAGGTAAGTCAAAAGGCCAATATGTCTATTCCAATCGCAAAAACTTCGGTTCCGATACTGCTATGATCTATTGGACAAAAGAAGAAGAATCGACAGATGAAATGAACCTGCTTGATAATCCGGATGCAGGGCAGGTGACCAATCTTATCGATTCAGTTGCAAATGCCAAAGGAAATGGAGCAAAATACATCAAACCCAATCAGTTTTATTCTTGTACTCTTTCAGGTGCTGCTGCCCGGATTGCTATTCGCGACTGGATTGAGATTAGTTTGGAAGATTATCGAAAAAATATTGCCAAATGGTTTCAGGATATTGCTATCCAAAACGATGGAGTATTGAAGTATTCCCGATTATACTTTCTTTCCCAAGCGGGGCATAATACGAATTTGAGCAATGACTCAACAAATTCCCGCATTGCTAATCATTTATGGAAAGCTGCTTTATTGAAGGACTATGTACCGCCATTGTGGATTTTAGCTTCGGTATTGAAACGTATCCGATATATTGAACCTGTCGAAGAAGGGAAAAAGCGAAACGATCCAATCTCATCGGAAAGAGCTTCTCTTATTCGTTTAATTTTAAATAGAAATAACTCAAAAAATGGAACAATTATGAATGAACAATTAGACACAGCCAACGTGGGTATAGCATACCTGTTTGGGCGTATTTTTGCTGTTCAGGTAGCTATTCAAAGAGCTGCAATAGGGAAGAATATTAATGCTGGTATTCGTGAAGTATTCTTTTCGTCTGCCTCAACAAACCCAGCTCCGGCTTTTGGCCGGATAATGCGCTTAACCCAAAGACACCTTACAAAACTAAAACAAGAAGATTCGGGTGCATTCACAGTACTTGACAGAAAACTTCAAGAGTTATGTCGTACAATTAATCCTTCTGATTTTCCATCAATATTTTCACTTGAAGAGCAAGGGCAATTTGCATTAGGATATTACCATCAAAAACAAAAGGATTTTGAAGATTATAAAGAACATCAAAACAATAAACTAAAATCAACAACAGTGGAGGAATAAATTATGACTACAAATGCAATTAAAAATCGTTACGACTTCGTTTTTTTATTCGATGTTAAAGACGGGAACCCAAACGGAGACCCAGATCAGGGAAACCTTCCGCGTTCAGATGCCGAGAATCAGGCGGGACTGGTAACAGATGTCTGTATAAAAAGAAAAGTGCGAAATTATGTTGGATTAAGAATGGCGACCCTAACTGATGACGGAAAAACCATTGCAGATAGGGGTTTTGA
>JANYKW010000163.1 GCA_025358025.1 Bacteroidia bacterium
CTGCCGAAGAAGAAGCAGGAAATAACTCCTGTGGTCCTTGCCACCTGGAGGAGTCTTTCCATGATGTGATCAAAAGAAACGTACCTGCTACATTTAGTATACCCGTAGGTAGTACAACAGGGAAGTACGCTAACGATTACATGAGTACTATAGACAAGGCTTATGGTGCAATCACCTGCCGTGCCTGCCACAGTTCCATTCACGAAACCTATTTGTCTACAGATCTTCCAAAGCTGACAACAGTTGCTGCGGTTCCGATGACCATGTGGGGTGCCAAGAAAACAATCAACGTTACGCCTGATGCTGGTATCAGTAACCTATGTATCAAATGTCACCAGCCACGTCCGTTTACTTTCAACAACACCAAGAATACTGCCTATACAGGCAATGTGCTGGATTATGATGCATTGAAAAACGCCCCGACTGCTATCTTCTTTGATCCTGCTTCCCTGACTACAGCCCAGATTATTCCGGGTTATCGTACACATACCCACTACGGAACAGTAGGTGCGATGTATGCCGGAATGGGTGGTGTTGAATTTGCCCCTGCAGGTGGTATCGCTTATACCAGTATGGTTCATAAAAACGTTGCTTCTTGCCAGGACTGCCACATGGCTCCTATGACAGGAAGTGCAGGTGGACACTCGTTTAAAGTAAGAAGCGCGATCGAAGGAGCAGGTCTGACCTCCTCAACATCATGGAATTTCAATGGTTGCAATGCTGCTGATTGCCATAAAGCTGGTACAGTTAACGCAACGAACGCCAAATACTGGACAAACCCAAGAACTGAAATCAAAGGTCTGCTTGACCAACTTGCAGCTAAACTGGTTACTGTTGATGGCGCAGTCACAGCACAGATTATGAATAAAAACCCGGATGCCGCAACAAATCTATGGGCAGGTACAACTGCAGGAAACTATGATGGTTACCTGAATGTATATGATCCTCTTACTAACCCCCCTGGTGTTGCCAACAACGGTATTGTATGCCAAAATGCAAATCCATCATCCTCATGGACAGCTGAACAAGCAGCATACAATAAAACTTTGCCAAAAATTAAACTGACAAATGCACAAATGGGTGCGATCATCAACTTCCAGATGTGTCTTCGCGAATACAGTTTGGGAATTCACAACCTGGACTATTCCAGAGCATTGTTGAAAAACTCTATCGCAGTTCTCAACTAGTTTGTCAACCGGACCAATATAAAAAAGGCTTCTCTATACCGGAAGTCTTTTTTATATGGTTTCAAAAAATCCTCCTCAATGAAAAAATCAAATATTTATTTTCTTCTCTTTGTGTTTGGGTTGCTGCTCAACGCGTGTACCTACGATTTCATCGCGGAAGAGGAGTTGCCACCTGTAGATCCAACTGTGACGATCTCATTCTCGACCCAGATCATTCCAATTTTCGATGCCAAGTGTATCGCTTGCCACAAACCCGGGGGTACTGCACCTGATCTTACTGCCACCAATGCTTACAACAGCATCAAAAATATGAATCTGGCCAACACCACAGCCCCCGAGACCAGTCTGATCTACACATACCCAAATCCGACTTCCACGATGCATACCTGGAAGAAATACTCTGCAGCCGAGGCTCAACTGGTATTGACCTGGATACAGCAAGGTGCAAAAAACAACTAATCAGGAAATCTACAAGAAATGAAAAAATACTTTATATTCCTCATTTTAGGTCTTTTGCCCTTTACCTATCAACTCGCACAAGGCCAAACTGACTCAACTGCTACCGAACCCGAAGTGGTTGTTAATAAACCCGTCCGCTTCGTCTGGGAAAGTGGATACCTGATCGATCAGCAGACTTCAAAGATCGCTCCGGTCAACACCCTCGAATCTGTGATTCAACACAAATTCGGTACCATGGAGAATGGAATCGATGATTTCTTTGGAATCATGTCTCCCGGAGCCAATGTCAGAATCGCAATCGATTATGTAATCATGAAAGATCTCCAGATTGGATATGGCCTTCAGAAGAAGAACATGTACAGCGACTTCAATGTTAAGTGGACGCCCCTCCAACAAATGAACGAAGGGATGCCTGTCTCACTCTCCTTCTACGGAAATGTTGCCATCGATGGCAGACAGAAAGAAGATTATTGGGCTGCTCAGCAATATTATCACTCTTCGGACGACAGTGCCTATACCAGACACGATTTCCGCACAAGCAACCGTCTCTCCTATTTTGCACAGGCAACTGTTGCACGCAAGTTCAACGACATGCTGACCTTGCAAGGTGGTGTGAACTTCTCGCACTTCAATACCGTTCCCTGGCACCAGGATCACGACAAGGTTGGTTTGTTTGTGGGTGGACGCATCAAGGTATCGCCGCAAGGTTCGATCATCTTCAATGCAGACTTCCCTTTGCAAATCAAAGAAATGTCTGAACAGGAAGACTATACTGCCGGACCTGAGCCTATCGTCTCCTTTGGTTACGAAATTTCAACCAGCACCCATGCTTTCCAAATCTATGTCGGAAACAACGAATCACTCCTGCCCCAGGATATGATGCTGAACAACTCATACAAACTGGATTGGGAAAATTTTCG
>JANYKW010000173.1 GCA_025358025.1 Bacteroidia bacterium
CGAAGTTTGGAAAAGGCGATTGATTACTTTGAAAGAGATGGGTTGTAATGGTATCAGGATGACGCATAATCCGCAGTCTCCCGATGTGTATGATTTATGTGATGAACTAGGCATTTTGGTAATGGATGAAGCCTTTGACGAATGGGAATTTCCTAAAAAGAAATGGATAAAAGGCTGGAACAAAGGCATTCCGGGGTACCAGGGAGCCGCTTCCTATTTTAATGACTGGAGCGACAAAGATCTTGGAGATATGGTCCTCAGAGATAGAAATCATGCTTCCATTATTATGTGGAGTATTGGAAATGAGGTCGATTACCCCAATGACCCGTATTCTCATCCGGTACTCGATCATGCTAATATCAACCAACCGGTACAAGGGGGGTATTTACCAAACAACCCCAAAGCGGAAAGGTTGGGCGGCATTGCGAAACGACTGGTTTCCGTGGTTCATGGACTTGACACAAGCCGTCCGGTCACAGCCGGATTGGCAGGAGTAATCATGTCAAACGAAACTGATTATCCCGGTGCGCTTGATATCACAGGATATAATTATTCTGAAAATCGCTATGCGACGGATCATGCAAAATATCCCAAACGGGTTATTTTCGGAAGTGAGAATGGTCATGGCATGGAAGCATGGAAAGTTGTCAGAGACACTGACTACATTTTTGGGCAGTTCATCTGGACCGGAATTGATTATCTTGGTGAGTCAGGCGCTTGGCCCTCCCGAGGATTTTATTCCGGATTTCTTGATTTCGGAGGATTCTTAAAACCACGGGGGTATTTCAGACAATCATTGTGGAGTTCAAAACCAGTTGCCTATATCGGCACTTATCGTCAAACTGACAAAAGAAATTATTTGTCGACAGATGCCTGGCCAATCTGGAATTATCAGGAAGGTGAGATTATTCGGGTTGTTTGCTATACCAATTCCGCAAAAGCGCAGCTAATGCTTGATGGCAAACAGGTTGGCGAATTGAAAGATTACGACGACAAGACAGGCATTATATATTGGGATATCCCCTATCGGGAAGGAAAACTGGAAGTGAAAGGTTTCGATAAAGAGATCAGGGAAACATGCAATTATGTAATACAATCATCCGGTAGACCTTATGCAATAACGGCAAAATCAGATTTATCTTCTATAGCAACCAATCGTGGATTAGCACAAGTGGTTGTGCAGGTTGTTGATGAAAAAGGTGTTCCGGTAATGATCTCCGAAGATGAAGTAACTTGTGTCATTGACGGACCCGCCACCTTACTGGGTCTCGAGGCCAGTAACAACACAGATATGAGCAATTATAAAGATAACATCCAACGGGTTTTTCATGGTCGTTTATTGGCCTATGTGCAGGCTACCGGCAAAGAAGGTCAGATTCAGGTAACCTTTACAGCACCCTGGTTGAAAGCGGCAAAAATTACGATTAATGCTAAATAAACCAATGAAAAAAACCAACTTGTTTCTAATCTTTTTGCTGCAATTATCCATTGCAGTTACTTCCTATGGCCAAAAAGTTGTCAAATCTGTGATCAATGACAATTTAGTCCAGGCTAATTCTGCTGTGGTAGGTGGCTTTATTGGCGGAAAACTGGATGCTTCCTATCAAAACCGCATACTTGCACAAGATGTCAACCGGCTCGTTGAACCATTTCGTAACCGGACAGAAGATCGTTGCTGGCAAAGCGAGTTTTGGGGAAAATGGTTTACATCTGCAGTATTAGCTTATCGTTATCGTCCCGAACCCCAATTGAAAACGGTTCTTGATCAGGCAGTTTCGGGTCTGTTGTCTACACAAACACCCGACGGATATATTGGCAATTACCGGGAGGACAAGCATCTTGAACAATGGGATATCTGGGGTAGAAAATATTGTATGCTGGGATTGCTGTCCTATTATGATCTTACGAAGGATAAAAACAGCTTGCTGGCTACACGGAAGTTGGCGGATCATCTGATGAAAGAGTTGACAGACAAAAAAGCACTGATTGTGAAGCAGGGGAATCATCGCGGAATGGCAGCTTCCTCTGTACTTGAACCGATCTGTCTCCTTTATTCCCGTACGAGCGATCAACGTTACCTCGATTTTGCCAATGAGATTGTAAGACAGATGGAAACCAGTGATGGGCCCCAACTTATTTCAAAGGCAGATATTGATGTTTCTGAGCGATTCCCTAAACCTAAAAGCTGGTACGGTCCGGAACAAGGTCAAAAAGCTTACGAGATGATGTCTTGCTATGAAGGTCTTTTGGAACTGTACCGATTAACGGGAAAACCCGAATATCTTGAGGCTGTCAAAAAAACCTGGCAGAACATCCTTGATACGGAGATCAATATTGCCGGATCTGGAACTGGCATGGAGTGTTGGTTTGGAGGGAAACACTTACAAACCATGCATATAGATCATTATCAGGAAACTTGTGTAACCGCAACCTGGATCAAACTAAGTCAACAACTCCTGCGACTCACAGGTGAAGCAAAATATGCCGATGCCATCGAACAGACCTGGTACAATGCCTTATTGGGTTCGATGCATCCTGATGGCGCCGATTGGGCCAAATACACCCCGTTGGCCGGAAGAAGGCTTGAGGGTGGTGAACAATGTGGCATGGGGATCAATTGCTGTGTTGCAAGCGGCCCCAGAGGGTTATTTACTTTGCCTCTAACCGCTGTTATGAGTGACAAAGAAGGGATTAGTATCAATTTTTTTGTTGAAGGAACCTATCATTTGCAGACACCCGGAGGGAAACCTTTGGAAGTTGTTCAGCAAACGGATTATCCGGCAACAGGTAAAATCACAGTAAAACTTTTAGTACCAAAAGACGAGAAATTAAAGTTGGGTATCCGCATTCCACTTTGGAGCCAACATACTGAAATCGAAGTGAATGGTCAATCTATTGGTGAAGTTACAGCAGGGAAATACGCAAATATTTCCCGTCTCTGGAAACCAGGAGATGTCATCAGTCTGGCATTTGATATGCGCGGCCGTGTCATTCGTAATGGTAGTTTGCCAGAAAATATTGCAATTGTCAGGGGGCCGATTGTGCTAACCAGGGATGCCAGGCTCGGATCACCTCATGTGGATGAATCAATTAAACCGCTCATCGATAAGGATGGATATGTAAAACTTGAACCGGTAGGCGTCAATCAGGATGGTATATGGATGAAATATAAGTGCCTTTCGATGATTGAATCACATAAGGAGGGAGAAAATAAACCCAAAGAAATTACGTTTTGTGACTATGCCTCTGCCGGAAATACCCTTGACGAAAATTCTTGGTTTAGGGTCTGGCTGCCACAATCTATCGATCCAAGGATTCTGGTAAAATAGAAAGCCTATCCCCCGTATTTAAGCAAAAATTCGGGGTTAATCGCTTTGAAGCTTACCCTGCCATTGTTGAAATTTTCATTTGACAGCAACAATTCAATCTTTTCCTGAAGTGGCCGGATTACTATGCCTTCGGCCCAGACTGCCGGGGTAACCCTACTTTTAATGGTAGCCATGCTGATGATGGCTTCAATATCATTTGATAGTTCGTAATCAGTAGAAATAATAGGAACAGTAGGTAAATCGAGTTGATTCATTAGATCAACAAACCTTTGATAGGGAAGATATTCAAATCCATCGATGTCAAATGCATTGAAAAATCGGATAGTTTGTCCCCTGATTTTTAACCTGTTGTCTTGAATTCCTTCGCCAATCAATTCGCCCTGGATGGCAAAATTACCATTCAACGAGCGTAACTTATTTTCGATATCCATTTGGCGGGCTACCTGCCAATAGCTATTCTCTTCACTTTCCATTAATTCCAGGTTGCGACTGCAAACGCCAAATTCTCCCTTGTAAATAAAATAAGTTGTGGAACTGCCATCCACCTTTTCGGTCACATAACATTTTTCGCCCTTATATTTGTCCAGGAGTTTTTGCAGTACCTGAACCCTTGTTTCGTCGGTTTTTGGAATGAACGAAGGAAATTTCCCTTTCGCAATACCAGCCAAACAGGCAGGCATTGGCGGTTCGTACAAAGAGATACCCAGGATTTCGGTACAATCTGCATCCTCCTCAACCGGAAAATCAGCAGGCAAAATAGAGAGGGGGAAACAGATGCCTTGCGAAATCTGTCCACGTAGCCGTATAGTTCTGATCCTCATTCCCCTCGGCTTCAAAAACTCAAACTCAGGTTTGTCTGGCATCAGGCTGTCAATTTCGCAATAGACGGCAAGATCACCTAGTTGGAATTCCCCTTTTTTGACAATTAATTGCCAACCCAGGACAGTTGCCTTCTCAATTGCATCGGCATTTTCAATCGGTTCCAACGCTCTAATTCTTTGAATACTCGCCAGTTTTCTCATGGTTGATTCAGATGAATGATTAATTCAGTTATAGGCAAAGTTGAACTAAACCCGCCTACGCGGGTAGCTTAATCAAAAGTACCCGATTCTTTCTCAACTTCGAAGTTTTTAACCATTAAAATTTCAGATTATGAGAAAGAAATCGGGTTTTACTATTATTGAGCAGGCTATTGTGCTTGT
>JANYKW010000205.1 GCA_025358025.1 Bacteroidia bacterium
CAGAAACGCCAACATTAGCAAGCTCGCCAGCAAGAACACCTGTCAAAGCGTTTGCAGAAACAACAGCAGAAGTTAAGCCATCGTACGGTTTAGATTTTGTCAGTGTCGGGTCAGCAATGGTCAGCTGAAGCGGATTCACAGTCAAAGTAGCATCACCATTACTCGTTGCACTTCCACAACTGTTAGAAACAACGCAACGGTATTTATAGTCAGTCATAGCTACTGTTGGTTTAGCTATATTAAGAGTTGCTGTAAATGTACCTGAATAGCCGGTAAATGTTTCATCGCTGACATTACTCCAACTTACTCCAGAATTCTTGCTTATCTCCCAATTATAGGTTAGCGTTGCTGTGCCACTTGCATTAGCTTTAAAACTTGCATTTGCACCATAAGTGATTGTTGTACTTGAAGGTTGGGTAGATGTAATGGTAGGAAAGACACAACTGATGTAGGTTCCTGTAATTGTTGTATTTCCATTTGGAGGTGTATAAGGACTTGTCTGACTCGTTGAGGAAAGAATATAAGTGCTGTTCGAATATGTAACGGATGGAGGAAAAATAAAATCAATTGATCCGCTTAAAACACCTAAAGTATTAGATGTTGCTGATGCTAAAAATATTTCAGATGCATTAACAACGGGAGTTCCTCCAGATCCTCCTGTACTCAAATAATTTATTCCAGTTACTTTAACTGAAGCACCGGAAGGCAAACCTGATACAGCAAATTTAACATTATTGGCATCTGTGAAAGTACATGCAGCATAACTTCCCATATTGCCAATAGCTTCGAGAAATAGGGTGGTATTTAGTTCCACATCATTTACATACCAGCTCGTTTCAAAGCTACCTTTTGCAGTACCTTCTGAGTCAGCAGTTGCTGACCAAGTTGCATGGGTATGGATTGTTGTGGGAATTCCTGGCTCAATGTGTGTGATAACTATGTTAACTACTTCGCCTAGCTGAAAACCTGAACCGTAAATGCGCACTGTCTCTCCAGGTGCATAATCCGCTTTATTTGTACTTACAGTCTGCGCACTCAGCGCACCTGACATTCCTGCCACAAGCAAGAACAAAAAAGCAAATCTTAAAAATAATCGGGTCAGGTGATTTTCAACGGTTTCAGAAATTAAGGATTTCATATTGTGGCAAGTTTTTGGTTGTTCCATGTTATTAAGGGAGTTATATAGAAAAATTTGATGCTGTAAAGGGTTGGAACGATGTTCCGGAATTTCATTGGTGTTGCTCAGGTCGGTTTTCATGGCTTTTGTTTAATTAAGGGTAGGTAAACCTGTTAAACAGGTTAGGGAAGTATATAATGAACATAGACAAGCAACAACGAACAAATTTCGATGGTTCATTGTTACTTGTCTGTTGCAAACAGGGTAAAAGGAAAAGTACGTGCTTAAGTTCGCTGTTATATGCATAGGACCGGGTTTCAGTAAAAACAATAGCGCGTGCAAAGGGTACACTTATACCAACTATTGTGCTGTTTTGCACAACTATTCTGCTAAATTGCATTAGCCCCTGAAGATCTTCCATTACAGTAGAAGCATTAAAAATTTAATTCCAGTTTAACAAGCAGCCAAAGGTATATCCGTTTGTATATAATTGGAACTGCAGTTTTTTAACGCAGTCAATTTCCGCTTTAACGTATGTTAACATATGTGAGCTATGAAACATAAGATATAAGATATAAGATATGAGATATGAGATATGAGATATGAGATATGAGATAGGAGACTGAGATATTAGTCTTGGTGCAACAATTTTTATTTCAGCGTAATAACTTATGCTAATTACAATTGTAAACAGAGGTTTTGCCGGTCTTCTCCGCCCTCAAAGGGCAGTATATCTCAGCACTGGCAACGCCCTGTGAAACGATGCCAAATCACAACGTGCGCCCTGTAAGGGCAATATAATCAGCGTGATGTGTCTTTGCGGGCCACGGATTACAAATCCGCGCCGGCGAGATTTTACAGGGAAGCGTTTTAATATCAATTGTATCAATATATTTTTCTAATTTTAAATAATTAATTAAAATACTTAACGATGAAATCCCTTGCTTTAATCTTCGTGTTTATCATTTTATCATTCTGTACCTTCGCTCAGGAATTATCCGACAGTACCAAAAGTAATCCGGCACGTAAAAATGCAGTTAAATTTCTTCCGGTAAGCCTGGCTTTTAATAGTGTAGCCTTCGAATACGAACGGAAATTAAGTCAGAGAAACTCCTTGCTTCTGGGGATAGGAATCCCGGCAACCAAATCATTTCCAGGATTTTATAACCTCGGCAATCCTGATAACGACATCACCGATGATGAATTGGGAATTTTCTCTCTCCGGCTGGCTTATCGTCACTATTCAAAGGAACACCTTCAACCAAGGGGATTTTATTCTTCTCCTTACTTCAAATACCAGAAGATTACCGCGGCTGCAACGATTCTGGCAAAAGACGATAACGGAATATCCTACAGTGAAAAACTGGATTTTAATGCCAAAACCTATAGCCTGGGATTACAGCTGGGATACCAATGGCTGATCGCCAAAAGGGTATCCATCGATTGGTATTTCCTCGGTTTTGAAATGGGACTGGGAAATATTGATGCTTCCGTGACATCCCCCAACGGGGCAGAGATCGACAATATCTACAACGATGTGCTGGATGCCGTAAATGGAATGCCTTCCATCTGGCAGGATCGAATTACGGTAAGCAAACAGGGAACCAACCAGGTCGTCGTAAAAGGAAGCTCATTGCCCTATCCATGGCTTCGGAGCGGAATAAGCATCGGGATTGCATTTTAGATATGAGAAATGAGATAGCTGTCATGGGTTGAATGTCTGTGTAAATATTGTTGGTATCACAAATTGTATATACATTTGTGGAATTAATTTATAGTATTTTAAATCGTCATCCGCCAGCTGGCGTACCAACCGAGTTGATCCGCCAGTTGGCGGATGAAAAACAAGTTATTATCAAATGAAAACACTTTCACTAAAACTCGAAGATCAGATATTTAACGAAGCAGAGGAAGTGATCTCTAAAGTTAGGAAGACGAGGAATCGTTACATCAATGAGGCTGTTGATTATTATAATCGGTATAATAATCGGAAAATACTTGCTGCAAAGCTTGCTACTGAATCTAAATTAGTTCAGGAAGAATCGATGTCTGTATTGGCTGAATTTGAAAGAATAAGCCATGAAGATTAAACAATTCGATATTTGGACGGCTGACCTTAATCCTCAAATTGGTACCGAACCTGGCAAAATCAGACCTGTGCTAATTGTTCAAACAGATTTACTTAATTCATTGCATCCATCTACAATTATTTGCCCTATAACGACAAATATTGTGAAGGAAAGTGATATTTTAAGGGTACACATAAAGAAAGGCATGTCTAATATGCAGAAACCATCCGACCTGATGATTGATCAAATCAGGGCTATAGACAATAAACGATTTGTCGGGAAGATTGGGGAGCTACCAACCGATTTAAGAAAAATTGTAATTGAGAATCTCAAAATAGTATTGGACTTGGAATAAACACGCTCTTGCTAGCAAAGGTTATTGATCAAAAGCAAGTTATGTGGGAAAACAACAAACGGTCAAGAAGGTGCTCAAATTTTTAGGCACTAACCCTATCAAGATTCTCATGTCTTATATTTCATGTCTCATGTCTTATTATTCAAAAATACGCTCTATCGCAATGGGCGTGGCATCTTCGAGCGATAGCATCGCGTTGATCAGCCTCGCTTCTTCAAACTGAACTAGCTCTCCAGGTTTAATATTGAGTGGAAAAATGAGCTTCTTTTGCAGGTAGAAAGCCCTTCTGGTGCCGGAAAGAAGCGGAAATTCTGGGGTAAACCACTTCTCATCCCTCAGAAAGACTATGTTGCTGTAACTGGTATCTGTAATCAGTCCGTTTTTGACTACCAATATCTCATCGGCACCGCCTCGCTTGTCCAGCAGGGCATTCAGGGTACTCCGGTCTCTGTATTTATAGCTGTAATCGATGCCGTCATCATAAACCAGTTGCAAACTACGAATGATCCGTGGCGTATATAGCTCAAATTCAATGCTTTCAATTGTCTCAGAATAAGTCACCCTGCACTTTATCTTCTGGTAGCCCGATCGGAAGGGAAAGGCAGGGGGAGCGGATTGCAAATCCGCAGCAGCGGGATCGCTCTTTTGGAACGATGAGAATTGCAAATCCGCAGCAGTGAGTGTTTCCATAGCGCTTTCCAGCGAAAGCACATCCTTCCTGCCAAAGAAATGGAGCCTCGTGCTGTTCATGCGCTCCTGATGCAGGGAGATACGCTGAAAACCTCCATTTTCGTAACAGATCGTCTCAATGAATTGGTACATACACTTTGTCAATTAGTTCCTGGTACTCCTTGTGTGCCTCACTGTTCATGGTGATCCCTCCACCACTTTTGTAGATCAATTTGCCATCCAGCCGTTCGATGTAGCGTATCATCACGGCAGAATCCAGGCTCGTGCCGTCAAAAACACCGAAAACACCAGTATAATAGCCTCTCTGATAGCTCTCTACCTTACGGATGATCTTCAGCGTGGAAGGCTTTGGCGCCCCAGATATCGACCCTGCGGGCAACAACCTGCAGATGATCGTTCCAAGGTTCGACCGGTAATCCTCCGGCAGGATGCCGGATATCTCCGAACTCACCTGCAGCAGGGTCTTGTCGTGGGCCACCACCTCCTCAAGGTACCTGTATTTCTTCACCTCTACCTGGTTGGCTACCATCGAGAGATCGTTGCGGATAAGATCCACGATGGTTGCATGCTCTGCATTCTCCTTCTTATCCGATCCGATGATACCGGCGGCACCGGGTATAGAGGCATCTATCGTACCTTTCATCGGGTAGGAGGTGATGACACCTTCCAGGATCCGTACAAAACATTCGGGCGAAAACAGTACAAACCCATCCCGGTACAAAAGCCGGTAGGGGGCATCACTCTCTTCAAAGATGTTTCGCAGGCTCCGGTTGGTCTCTATGCCGGTCGGAAAGGTCAGATTCAGCAGAAATGTGTTTCCCAGCCGGATCTGTTTCATCACAGTTTCAAAGGCTTCCAGGTAGGTAGAAAAATCTACAGGATTTTTGGTAAAATGCAAAGAATTCCTTTCTGAAACAGACTTCTTAAAGTTACGCAGCTTCCTTACCGAAAAAAACACCCCGGCCTTCGCAGTTTCATCCAACGGCAGAATTACAGGCATATTCATCTCATAATCAATGATAAACAAGAATGGAATACGTTGTTCTCCCATTTTGTTCATCGTATCAATGAAATTTTCAAGCTTCGTGGTCATCAGCGTTATTTTCCTAAAATTTGTTGCAGCTTTTTGAGGTCGTTGACCGCTACATGGTCCCTGGACCAGGTCAAAATACCCTGTTTCTCCATCTCAAGAATGGTACGTGTGAGCGAAGGTCTGGTTACACCAAAAAGATCTGACAAACCGGTTTGTGTTATTTCAATCGCAACCATTTTATTTCCGCTAAATTTCATTCTTTGCATCAGATAGTAGGCGATTTTCTCTTTGATGGTCTTGAGCGAAAGAAATGTAATCTTGCCGGAGAGAAACTGTGCCTTTCCTGATACGATATTGATGTAATTGACCATCACGCGGGATTCCATCGAGAGCATGGCCGTAAAATCCTTCTTTTGTATCACCAGCATCTCACCATCTGTTTTTGCACTCAAATAGACTGGAAATATACTCTTCGGACCATACAAAAATGCCGCTGCGACCATCTGAGGCGGATCCAACTCCTCTATTTTCAGCGAATTACCGGAAAAGTCAACCATCTCTCCCTGAAGCCTTCCTTCCAACAAAAGCATGGCTTTGCCAACATCTTCTCCTACTTGCGCGAGCATTTCACCGCTTCTGAAACGACGCACCTGGTGGTTGATCCGCTGAAACAAACCGTTCAGCTCTTCAGGCGATATCCCTCTGAACAGGGGAGAGTTCAATAAAATCTGATACATGAGGCAAATTTGTTTTAAATTGTAACAAATGTTACAATTTATTTTCGATTGACACACTACTTTTGACGGGTCACAGACAAAAATTTTTATAGTTTATAAAGTTCAAAGGGTTTATAAAGTTAAACATTTCAACAATGAAAAGAGATATTATCAAAATTGACGACGACAAATGCACAGGCTGCGGAGATTGTGTGCCAAATTGTCATGAAGGTGCGCTGCAGATTATTGACGGCAAGGTAAGGCTCGTGAGCGAACTGATGTGCGACGGACTGGGTGCCTGCATCGGACATTGTCCGGAAGGTGCCATAGAGATCGAACAACGGGAAGCAGAACCCTACGATGAGCTGAAAGTCATGGAATTGATGGTAGGAAAGGGCTTCAATACCGTTGTAGCCCATCTGCGACACCTCAGGGAGCACAATGAAACCTTCTATTTGAAGCAGGGAATGGGCTATCTGATTGAACATGAGCGAGAATTGAGTTTCAGGGTTCAGGATGTCAAAGATGCTGTGCACCAGGTAGCTGCACCTGCGAAGGCTTCGTCCTGCGGTGGTGGTTGTCCGGGTTCGCAAACTGTGGTATTCGATCCTGCCTCCCTGCGACCCATGGGCAAGGAAGAAACAGTATCCGCAGCTTCTCAATTGAGACAATGGCCCGTTCAACTGCATCTGATCAATCCGGCTGCTGCATATTTCCAGGGATCTGATCTTTTGGTAGCTGCCGACTGCTCAGCATTTTCCCTGGGTGATTTCCATTCCAACTGGCTAAAAAACAGAACCTTGGTTATTGCATGTCCTAAACTGGACCAGGGCAAGGAGATCTACATGAATAAACTGATGGATCTGATCGACCAATCAAGGGTCAATACGATTACTGTACTTATCATGGAGGTTCCATGCTGCGGTGGATTGCTTCAATTGGTGCAGATGGCCGCACAGCGTTCGGTCCGGAAAGTTCCGGTAAAAGCTGTAACCGTCAGTATCAAAGGGGAAATTTTAAATGAACAATGGGTTTAATATAAAATATCTAAAATTCTTACACAGAGGATTATATACTTAAAATATAGATATGAGATGTCTTATACATGGTTGCCATAATGTAAATTGGCAGAGAAAAGAACAGAGACCGCAGAGCTTAAAAAATCGCAAGCGATTTTCCTCTCTGTGTTTCTCCGTTCTCCTCAAAATATTGTCAGATTGAAAGTGGAATCATTTTTCATCTCCCTATAAAGTAAGCAAGAAGAGTAAACAATTATCTCTGTGTAATATTTTAATAATAAGTTTTAGGCTAATTAATTCAATTACAAATATTTACAATAAATATTTTCAAAATGGAAACAGGAAAATTATTCAATATGAACGATGACATCGCTTATTCAAAAGATGCGGTTGTCAGCAAAACAATTATCAAGAAAACTACCGGCACCATCACCTTATTTGCCTTTGACGCCGGACAGGGACTGAGTCCGCATGTGGCTCCTTTCGATGCCCTGGTCCAGATTTTGGATGGAGCATGTTCTTTTTCGATCGAAGAGAACAAGTTTCCAATGGGCGCCGGTGACTGCCTGATCTTGCCAGCCGGTAAAATACATGCTGTAGAGGCAGTTAAGGCATTTAAAATGTTGCTTACGATGATTAAAATTGGCGATATCCCCCTGCGTATGGCGGATTGATTGATTCAAAATAGCCCGTTCGCTGAGAAATCATCTCTGGTTGTGCCCAGGCTTTTTTTCTTAAATAGTTTCTAAGTATCGGTTTTGATTATATTTGCATCAAAATCAATATTTAAAAGAATGAAACGTCTGGGCACCTATTTTTTACAGGGATTATTGCTGGTAGCGCCACTGGCTGCAACAGTATATATTGTTTTTTTTCTGTTTAAGTTCACCGACGGCCTACTGAGTACCTATCTTGAAACCTATCTTGATTGGAAGATCCCCGGATTGGGTATTCTTATCATCATGTTGTTCCTGGTATTTCTGGGTATTATCGGTGAAACATTCATTGCAAAACCAGTTAAGTATCTGATAAAAAGGATATTACTAAAAGCTCCTATCCTTCGGCTAATCTACACCTCCTTCAAGGATCTCTTCTCTGCCTTCGTCGGTAAAGAGAAGAAATTTCACCGTCCGGTGGTGGTATTGGTCGACGAAAAAAACGATTTGTGGAGAATGGGGTTTCTGACGAATGATAATCTGTCCAATAT
This sequence comes from Bacteroidia bacterium, assembly GCA_025358025.1. Taxonomy (GTDB): domain Bacteria; phylum Bacteroidota; class Bacteroidia; order Bacteroidales; family Prolixibacteraceae; genus CAINVV01. The sequence continues at coordinate 8,207 of JANYKW010000205.1, forward strand.
GGGAATTGATGGGAAAGTTGCAGTTTACTTCCCGTTTTCGTATAATATTTCCGGAATTTTGTACATTGTCCCAGAAACCAGGGTCAAACCGCTCAATATCTCGCCGGCGGAGGCCATGAAGTTTATTGTATCCGGCGGAGTATCGGAAATGGACATGCTGCATGAATAAATATTAATACGGATTGAACTGACAAATTTGCATCTGCATATTTTGGTTTACTTTTTGTTGGAAATATCTTGTAGAAAGTAAATATTATAAAACATAACGCTATGATTTGGATCATTTTTATTGGATTTGCATTGGCCAGCTGGCTGGTCGGCTATCAGTTGAAAAGGAAATTTAAAGAGTATTCAGAGATACCAACCTCAAACGGGATGTCAGGAAAAGAGGTTGTGGAAAAGATGCTGCGCGACCATATGATCTACGGTGTGAATATCCAGTCGGTTGAAGGACAGCTGACAGATCATTACAATCCGGCCGATAAAACCATCAATTTAAGCGAGGATGTTTATTATGGAAAAAATATTGCTGCAGCCGCTGTTGCCGCGCACGAAACAGGTCACGCGATACAGCATGCGCAGGCATATGCCTGGCTTGGAATGCGTTCCGCATTGGTTCCGGTCGTAAGCGTTAGCTCCAGATATATTCAATGGGTATTGTTGGGCGGTATTCTGCTGGTAAATACGTTTCCTGCCCTGTTGCTGTTTGGCATCTTCATGTTTGCCATGACAACGCTATTTAGCTTCATCACCCTGCCGGTGGAAATCAATGCAAGCGACAGGGCCCTGGTGTGGATCAAGACCAGTGGAATTGCAAACTCAGAAATGCACGAGAAAGCGGAGGATGCGCTGAGGTGGGCCGGATATACTTATGTCGTGGCAGCTCTTGCATCATTGGCTACTTTGCTTTATTATGTTTCGATCTATATGGGCCGGAGGGATTGAGTTGAGAGTGAGCCGATATATTCAAGCGATCCCGCATAATTTGCGTCAAAGAAGATTGGTCATTGGCATAATTGACATTCATACAGAAAATTTCACCATGCTTCTTAGCCCTGTAAGGGCAAAGAAGATCAGGCAAAACATCCGTTTACAATTGTAAATTTATTTAGTTATAACGCTGAAATAAAGATTGTTGCACCAACATTCTTATCTCCTGGTCCCAAAGGCAACAGTTAATAGTGAAGAACGCGCTGACGAATATTTTCCCAATCACTCTGTCCATTCCGTCCGTCCTTTCTCATATTTCATATCTTTTCGCCCTGATTTACCAATGGAGCCCTGGTAAATTCGGCATTTCTGTCGAATAAATAGCGGTAGGTGACATGCGTTTTGTAAATTGAGCCGCCAATGAATTCGGCGACTTTCATCATCACCGGATTGAAATCGCCGATCCAGTTCAACTCGAAAGTCTTGTATTTGAAGGATGGTTTTAAGATCTGTTCCTGAAAAAATAATATCAGGGCGCCTTCCACACCCTTATTTTGAAACTCTGGAATAACGCCAAAAATAAGGCCGATCACCCGGTCGACGCGGTGCAATACCTTAAGATCCCAAAAAAAGCGTAACTTATTGTACCAATGAAATTTACCATTAAATTTTTTGGTGATCTGACCGATATCAGGCATATTGATAAAAAATCCAATAGGTTTACCCATGTGATAACCAAAAATTACAAGTCTTTTGTCGATGACAGGTTCCATGGTTTTGAGCAAAGTTAAAGCTTCATGCTCGGTAATATCCTTGGTGCCCGTAAATTTGCTCCATGCTTTGTTGTAGATAGTACAAAAATCCATGGCGAATTGTTTGTTCCCTTTCTCAATCAGTTTAAACTGATAATCAGGACTTGACAATATTCTTTTGGCGGTTCTGAATACGACTGGATGAAGATTTGAAACATCCTCGAAAGTGCGCTGGTAGGTATATTGATTGAAATAGTTTTTGAAACCGTACGTTTCAAAAAGTTCCCCGTAATATGGAAAGTTGTAGGGCATATTAAATACAGGTTCATGAAAACCGTCCACCAGGCAACCCCAGAAGGCATCCCGCATTCCCGGATTTACCGGACCATCCATCGCTTCAAGATGATGTTCCTTCAGCCAATCTTTGGCAGTATCAAATAAAAGTGCAGCAACTTCCTGATCGTTAACCGAATCAAAGAAGCCAATTCCACCGGTAGGCATATCAATTTGACGGAACGAATCTTCTGTGTAGAAAGCGGCAATCCTGCCCAGGCTTTGTCCACTGCCATCTTGTGCTATCCACCTTATAATCATGCCATTATGAAGATGTTTATTATGTATTACATCGAAAATTTCCGCTACACTGGCATCAAGAGGTCTGCTCCATTTGCTTTCACCACGATATAACCAGGCAGGAAAGTCATTAAATTCCTTGGTAGTGATAGCATCTGTTACCTCGGTAATACGTAATCGTGAAGGTGAAAACATAAGTTCGCAGGTTGTTAAGAAGGGACAAATGTATAAAAAACCTTTTTGCAACTAAAGTAGGTGGCATCAATTTTCCCCATTTGCCAATGGTAGATCACTTGCAAATTACTATATTTAGAAGTAGCTTTGAGTAAATTAACCGGTTGAAGATGAAGAAAAGAATTTGGGTTCCCTTGCTTGTAGTTGCTGCAATCCTGGTAATTGTCACCTCTCAGTATCCTAAATTATATATTGCTACCGGATATGGTGCAAAATGCATGGCCTCCGCAATATTTGTTGCAGGAAGGGATCCGGTCAACATACAAGAAAACGATCTGGATTATTCTTTTGCAAAATATACCTCCAGTAAAATCAATTACGAAGAGAAAAGTGTAGTCACTTCATTTTTCGGTTTGGCCAGGCAAAAAGCCATCTGCCGTGAAGATTTCGGATGTTATCTGGTGGATGAAGGCATGCCGGCTCCATTAAAAACCACCTGGTCTCTCCCTAAGATTGCAAATCAGCAGTCCTGGAAAAATCAATGGCCTGTTGGTGATGGAAAGAGCGACACGATATTTCCGGAGATAAATTCAACGGTGCTTCAGTCAGCCCTGGATGAAGCCTTCGACCAACCGGGTGAAAAGCAGAAAAGAACTGCTGCGGTAGTGGTGGCTTATAAAGGAAAGCTGGTTGCTGCACAATACTGGATGGAACAGTCTGTAACGCCCGATACCCGGCTTTGGGGCTGGTCAATGAACAAGAGTATTGTCAACGCCATGGTGGGGGTACTTGTTAAACAGCATAAGCTTTCGCCGGAAGCCTCTGCGCCGGTAGAAGCGTGGCTGCAGGACAAAAGAAGGGATATTACCATAAATGATCTGCTGAACATGAGCAGCGGGTTGGAATGGAACGAAGATTACGGTGATATTTCGGACGTGACTACCATGCTTTACAAAGAACGAAACTGTTATCAATATGCCAGTAGCTTTCCCTTCAGCAAAAAACCTGGTACCGAATGGAAATACTCATCCGGTACAGCCAATATACTTTCGGGAATTATTCGGTTTGCCCTGAACGATGATAAACGATATTTTGAATTTCCTTACACCGAAATTTTCAGAAAAATAGGCATGAACAGCATGGTTTTAGAGACGGATGCCCATGGTTATTTTGTTGGATCATCCTATGGTTATGCTACAGCCACTGACTGGGCAAAATTCGGTCAACTTTATCTGCAGGATGGTGTATGGCAGGGAGATAGCATATTGCCAAAGGATTGGGTCGCTTTTACAAGTACCCCTGCCAAAGCGGCGAATGGCGAATATGGCGCCATGTTTTGGCTCAATCGCTCCGGGAAATTGCCGGATGCACCCGCGGATATGATATCCTGCCAGGGGCACAGAGGTCAGCGGGTATTCATCATCCCGTCCAGGGAACTGGTTGTTGTAAGATTGGGCTTTGGCGACGATAAATTCGACCACAACCTATTTCTAAAAGATATCTTAAGTGCCTTTAAACTTCCAAAATAGAATAAATCAATCTTGAGACTGGCAATTCAAGGTTCAAATTTTTTACCTTTGCTATCATGGTATCACCTCAATCCTTCTTTTTGCCACCTGAATGGTATCCACAAAGTGGAGTGATGCTTACCTGGCCCCATGAAAACAGCGATTGGGTTGATCTTCTTGATGAAGTAGAAAGCTGTTTTATATTAATAGCCAACGAGATATTAAAAGATGAGAAGGTATTGATCGTTTGCCCGGATCCTGCATCTGTTGCCTCGAAAATTGACCGTTCGCTTCAGGAAAATCTGATACTGGTACGGCTGGATTCAAACGATACCTGGGCAAGGGACCATGGTGCCATCACAGTATTCGTTGACGGAACACCTGTATTGTATGATTTTCAGTTCAATGGTTGGGGATTGAAATTTCCGGCCTGCCTGGATAATCAGCTAACTACACAGTTGTACCGGATGAATACTTTCTCCACAGGTGTCGGATATAAAAATTTGATGAATTTTGTTCTGGAAGGCGGCAGTTTTGAAACCGACGGAATGGGATCGCTGCTAACTACGAGGGAATGCCTGCTGTCGGTGAACAGAAACCAAGGAATGTCGAAGGATGATATTGAAATATTTTTGATTGAAACATTTGGTATTCAGCGTATTCTATGGCTATCATCCGGTTATATGGCTGGTGATGATACGGACAGTCATGTGGATACCCTGGCCCGATTCTGCAACGAGAAGAGCATCGCATATGTATCATGTGATGATCCTTCGGACGAACATTATACCCAGTTAAAGCAGATGGAGGAGGAGCTCAGATCATTCAGAACCCTGGATGATGAACCCTATCAGCTCATCGCATTGCCTATGGCTGATTATGTCGAAGATGAAACAGGCTTCAGGCTGCCTTCCACTTATGCCAATTTCCTGATTATCAACAACAAAGTATTAATACCCTATTATTCGACACCGAAGGATGAAATGGCCAGGACCATCATTCAAAATGCCTTTCCTGATCGAAAGGTGATTGGGATAGAATGTTCCGCCCTGATCAAACAACATGGCTCTCTGCACTGCGTTACCATGCAATTTCCGGTGGGGGTTTTATAAGCTATTAGCTGTTAGCTGTTAGCTGTTAGCTGTTAGAAAAGAAAAGCTATTAGCTGTTAGCTGTTAGCGGTTAGTAAAAAAAAGCTATTAGCTGTTAGCTGTTAGCTGTTAGCTGTTAGAAAAAAAAAAGCTATTAGCAGTTAGCTATTAGCTGTTAGTAAAAAAAAGCTATAAGCTGTTAGCTGTAAGCTGTTGGCTGTTAGCGGTTAGTAAAAAAAAGCTATTAGCTGTTAGCTGTAAGCTGTTGGCTGTTAGCTGTTAGAAAAAAAAAACTATTAGCTGTTAGCTGTTGGCTGTTAGAAAAAAAAGCTATTAGCAGTTAGCTATTAGCTGTTAGTAAAAAAACGGAAAGTGTATGGAGTCCCCAAAAAGCTAAAAGCTAAAGGCTAATAGCTAATAGCTAAAAGCTAAAAGCTAATAGCTAATAGCTAATAGCTAAAGGCTAAAGGCTAATTAATTAATAACAACTTAAAATACAACAATATATGTTAAAGGCGGCACTTATACAGCAATCCAATTCCTCCGACCTGCATTTAAACAGGATGAAACTGGTTGCCGGTATTACCAAATGTGCGACAGATGGTGCAGAATTGATTGTTCTGCAGGAATTGCATGAATCGCTCTATTTCTGTCAGAATGAAGAGCCTGGTAATTTTGACCTGGCTGAACAGATACCCGGACCAACTACCGAATTCTATAGCAACTTGTGTGAAAAACTGCATATTGTACTGGTGACATCCGTTTTTGAGAAGCGGGCAGCCGGTTTGTACCATAATACTGCCGTTGTTTTTGAAAAAGATGGCTCTATAGCAGGAACTTACAGGAAAATGCACATTCCTGACGATCCGAATTACTATGAGAAGTTCTATTTTGCACCGGGAGATTTGGGATTTGTTCCCATCCAAACCTCTCTGGGAAAATTGGGTGTACTGGTTTGCTGGGACCAATGGTACCCCGAAGCAGCCAGACTGATGGCACTGGCAGGAGCACAGATACTGATTTATCCTACTGCCATCGGCTGGACCTCCAATGATGTTGAATCTGAGCGTAAAAGGCAGCTTGATGCATGGATAACCATCCAGCGGGGACATGCGATTGCCAATGGTATTCCTGTGATTTGCGTTAATCGCACCGGCCATGAAAAAGATTATTCAGCTAATACACAAGGCATTGAATTTTGGGGCCACAGTTTCGTGGCCGGTCCCCAGGGGGAGATCATCACCGAAGCGCCGCAGGAGGCTGATTCCTGCATGATGGTCGAAATTGACCTGAATCATTCTGAAAATGTCAGAAGATGGTGGCCATTTTTGAGAGACAGAAGAATAGATGCTTACCAGGAAATTAACAAACGTTATCTGGACTGAAATGGAAAATCTACTTTTAAAGTACATGGGAGAGCGGCTGGAATTTTCGACCGCGATATACAAGCACCAGGGACCTGTTATCACCATCTCCAGGGAGAGCGGTTGTCCGGCTAACCTCGTCGCTGAATTACTCGTGAATAAATTGAATCACAAGATGATAACTGATGGTCATTCCCCTAAATGGAAATGGGTGAACAAGGAGATCCTGCAACAGGCATCAGAAGAGCTCAAAATGAATCCGAGAGATGTGGAGACTTATGTCAAGGCAAAGGAAAGCGGCATGCTACATGATCTTGTTGCTTCATTTACTGATTCATATCATGTCAGAAATGCCAGAATAAAAAAGGTAATACATGATTTGATCAAAAATCTTGCGATCCAGGGTCATGTAATCATTGTCGGAAGGGGAGGCGGTGCCATTGCCTGGGATATTCCTAAATCACTTCATTTGTATCTGGAAGCACCGCTATCGTGGAAAACAAACAGGATCAGTTCGCTCAAAGGGATCCCTGTTTCAGAAGCCAGAAAGTTGGTTCTTGAAAGGGATATGCAAAGATTGAAATTCAGGGATAGCTACCGGACAAAATTTTCAGATGAAATATTTTACCACGAAAGGTTTAACTGTAAATCACTTACTGGCGAACAAATTTGTGATCTGGCCTATCACGCGGCAGAGCTTAAAAAATTAGTCTGAGAAATGAGCTTTAAGGATGTATATGGACAATAAGAACGATTACCTGAAAGCATATGCCAAATACTTCGGCATTACTTTTCAGATGATCCTCCTGGTGGTGATGGGAGGGTTTGGTGGCAAGGCACTGGACAGCTATTTTAAACTGCAACCTCCTGTTTTTACAATCATTTTGATTATCCTTGCAGCCATATTATCACTCTATCTGTTTTTCAAAACCATTTTTACCAAATAAACAGCATAAAATTTATTCCAGTTATGATGATCTCTGAGAGAAGTTATTTCCTGAAAAAAGCCCTGCTGTTATGCCTTGTGGTTATCGGACTGTCTTTGCTCCTTTATGACTCAGTGCTGAAGGGGTATTATTTGAAGATCTATCCGTTGCAGGTTGCCCTCGTGTTCGTCGTAACCGTGATAAGCCACTTAAGACTGATGCATGCAGTGCAACAGAATGCAAGAAAATTCAGTACAACTTTTCTTTCTGTCATGTCCATCAAACTTTTCATCTATCTTATTTTTATCCTTGTATGTTTGTTGATCGATCGCACAAATGCAGTAAATTTTGTGCTGACATTCCTTATTCTATACATGATATTTACAATTTTTGAAGTGATAGAAATTTCGAATTTTTTGAAAAAAAATCCAAATTCTTCAAATTATTAAATTAAATTTGACGCACAAATAACCGGAAATGCTGAAAGTTTTTAGAATATTCATACTCCTTTCTGCTTTTGTTTCATCTACCTATCTGACACTCAAAGCAGAAGAGCAACTTACCACCGGAATTGAACCTGCTGCAGAGAAATTTAATGCCAGCAAGCTGATCATGGAGCATATTGCCGACTCATATGAGTGGCACATTGCAAAAGTCGGTCATACCCATATTAGTATTCCTCTGCCGGTAATTCTTTACAGCTCCGGCACCGGATTTCACTTTTTTATCTCCAGTAAATTCCACCACGGAACAGAAAGCTATCTGGGTTTTCATGTTGCCGGGGAAGAATCCAAATTCAAGGGCAAGATAGTCGAAGCAGCTTCAGACGGCAGCGAGGTAAGACCATATGATTTTTCCATTACCAAGAACGTACTGTCCATGTTCGCGAGTATCCTCATTTTACTCCTGATATTTACCTCCATAGCAAAAAGATATAAAGAAGGGTTTGACCGGGCTCCCAAAGGAATTCAGAGCTGGCTGGAACCCATTATCCTTTTCATCCGGGATGATGTGGTCAAAGCTTCCATCGGAGAAGAGAAATACCGGAAATATCTTCCTTATTTGCTGACTGTCTTTTTCTTTATCCTGATTAATAATGTAATGGGACTCATTCCCATCATACCAGGAGGAGCAAATCTTACGGGAAACATCGCCGTTACCATGGTATTGGCTTTGATCACCTTTGTAATCATCCTGTTTAGCGGTTCGAAGGATTATTATATGCACATCGTGAATGCACCCGGAATACCCTGGTGGCTGAAACTGCCTATTCCATTGATGCCGATCGTCGAGATAATGGGTGTTTTCACCAAACCATTCGTGTTGATGGTGCGGCTCTTTGCCAATATTACTGCCGGACACATCATTGCGCTGGGCTTTTACAGTTTGATATTTATTTTCGGTGAAAAGAGCGTTTATGCCGGTTATGGCGTTTCCATTGTAACCATCGTTTTTACCATTTTCATGGGATTGCTGGAATTATTGGTTGCATTCATTCAGGCTTATGTTTTTACCCTTCTCTCTGCATTATACATCGGAATGGCACTCGAACAACATGAAGAACATGCTGAGAAAAGTCATTGATATGGAAGTTTAGTTTTTATAAGATATTTAAATACAGTAATTTAATAACTTTAAAAGTAAGTTAATATGTTTACATTAGGTGTGATTTTAGAAGTTGTGGCCAATGTTGCATTGGCAAAATTGGGTGCAGGAATTGGCGCAGGTTTGGCAGCAATCGGTGCCGGTATTGGCATTGGCCGTATCGGAGGAGGTGCAGTGGAAGCGATTGCACGTCAACCCGAAGCAGCAGGTGATATTCGTTCAAACATGATTGTATCCGCAGCTTTGATTGAAGGAGCAGCATTTTTTGCCATGGTAATTTGCTTTTTGATACTATTTGTTTAGCATCTTACGTTGCGTTTCATTTGATAATAATTTGTTTTTCATCCCCCGGCTGGCGGATGGAATACCCACGAGGTTAAAATCATCTCGGTTGGAGAATTGCAAATCATGGGGACTTCTTTTTATTAATTCTTAAAATTTCTATCCTATGGGTCTGGTAATGCCTGATTTTGGTCTGTTGTTCTGGATGGTTCTCTCCTTTTCTCTCTTGATGTGGTTACTCGCTAAGTTTGCATGGAAGCCAATCTTAAAAGCACTTTCTGCACGGGAAGCTTCCATTGAAAAAGCACTGCAATCAGCAGAACTTGCAAAAAATGAAATGGTTAAATTGCAGGCAGGCAACGAAAAATTGCTCAAGGAAACCATGCTGGAGAGAGAGAAAATTATTAAAGAGGCAAGAGAACTGAAGAATTCAATTGTAAGTGAAGCAAAAAATCAAGCTGTCATCGAGGCAAACAAGGTTCTGGATGAGACAAAAGCTGCCATCACCCGGGAACGGGCAGAAGCAGTAAATGAAATGAAATCAGTCATCTCTTCCTTTTCCATTGAAATTGCCGAAAAAATACTGAAAGAACATCTTTCAGACAGTAAAAATCAAAAGGATTTGGTAAACAACTACCTGGAAAACATCAAATTGAATTAGTTGCGACAAGGATAGTCTTATTTTTCATTTAAACCGAAAAAATTGAACGAGAGTAAAATATCTGTACGTTATGCCAAGGCATTTTTTTCTGCCGCTGTGGAAAGAAACTTGCTGCCTGTTGTCAAAAAAGATGTTGATCTTTTGTTGCATCTGTTGCAAACGCAGCCAAGACTGAAAGAAATACTTGGAAGTCCGGTGGTTCAGACTAAGGATAAACGTAGTTTCCTGGACAAGGTTTTCAAAGCCCAGTTCAATGAACTGACCATGGGATTTCTTCATTTGCTGTTAAAGAACAACCGTGAACTCTTTTTGTTTGAGATATGCCTTAATTTTCAGGGTTTATATGGCAAACTGACAGGTATTAAATCAGCACAACTGACTACTGCAGTCGAAATGGATGACACACAGCTGAAGCTGTTTAATCAATTAATACAGGTCCGTTTTGGCAGCAAAGCGGAGGTTTTAACCACAGTGGATGAAAGCCTTATAGGTGGATTCATTCTGAAGGTAGAAGACAAGCAACTGGATGCATCTGTCTCTACCCAATTGAAAAAAATGCGAAGAGAGTTGGTAAGTTTTACAAAAAATTAAATAGAAGATTATGGCTGGATTGAAACCTGCTGAAGTATCTGAAATTTTAAAACAACAGCTGGATGGCTTCAAAACCGTCGCTGATCTTGAAGAAGTCGGCACAGTTTTGCAGGTAGGCGATGGTATTGCCAGGGTTTACGGACTATCCAATGTTCAATCGAACGAAATGGTAGAGTTCGACAGTGGCGTGATGGGAATCGTGCTGAACCTGGAAGAAGATAACGTTGGTTGTGTTTTGCTGGGGCCTACCGAGAGGATCAAAGAAGGAGACAGTGTTAAACGCTCGAATAAGATTGCATCCATACAGGTTGGAGAAGGGCTTTTGGGCCGCGTTATCAATACCCTGGGCGAACCTCTTGACGGCAAAGGACCCATTACCGGGCTTTTATATGAAATGCCTTTCGAAAGGAAGGCACCCAGTGTCATTTACCGGCAACCTGTCTCGGAACCTCTGCAAACCGGTATTAAAGCCATTGATTCGATGATTCCGATTGGAAGAGGTCAGCGCGAATTGATCATTGGTGACCGCCAAACCGGCAAGACTACCATTGCAATCGACACGATCATCAATCAAAAGGAGTATTTCAAAAAAGGTGAACCTGTTTACTGCATTTATGTAGCCATCGGACAAAAGGGTTCGACTGTTGCGAACATAGCCAAAACACTGCAGGAACACGGTGCCATGGATTATACGGTTATCGTGATGTCTACGGCATCAGATCCGGCAGCACTTCAATTTTATGCGCCATTTGCCGGAGCCGCGATCGGCGAGTTTTTCAGGGATTGCGGTCATGCGGCATTGATAGTTTACGACGATCTTTCAAAACAAGCCGTTTCCTACCGTGAAGTATCGCTGCTACTCCGCAGGCCACCGGGCCGGGAAGCCTATCCCGGAGATATTTTTTATCTCCATTCCAGACTCCTTGAACGTTCTGCAAAAATCAACCAAACGGAGAGCGTGGCCAAACAGATGAATGATATTCCGGAATCAATCAGACATCTCGTGAAAGGAGGTGGCTCACTGACTGCCTTGCCAATTATTGAGACCCAGGATGGCGACGTTTCTGCCTATATTCCTACCAACGTAATTTCGATAACAGATGGTCAGATATTTTTGGAGTCCCATCTTTTCAACGCCGGTATCAGGCCAGCAATCAACGTAGGCATCTCTGTATCAAGGGTTGGTGGAAATGCACAAATCAAGGCAATGAAAAAAGTGGCCGGTACTTTGAAACTTTCGCAGGCAGAATTCAGGGAACTGGAAGCATTTTCCAAATTTGGATCTGATCTTGATGCTGCAACAAAATCAGTACTCGAGAAAGGTTCAAGAAACGTGGAAATTCTGAAACAGGGGAGTGCCTCACCCATGCGTGTAGATGAACAGATCGCTATTCTCTATTGCGGTACCCGGGGATTGTTAATGGATGTTCCAAAAGAAAAAATCAAAGATTTCGAAAAAGAATATTTACACCTGCTGACAACGAATTATGCAGGAATCCTGCAGGAGCTAAGCAAAGGTGAATTGAATGATGAGATTACACAAACTCTCGAACTGGCCGCTAAAAAAACAATTCAAAACTTTGTTTTTTAAGATGAGACCATCTAAGCAAAAAATGATCAGATGGCGAATTTAAAAGAGATGCGACTCCGGATTGTGTCGGTAAAATCGACGCAACAGGTAACCAGAGCCATGAAAATGGTGTCGGCAGCCAAACTGCGCAAAGCCCAGGATGCCATCATTCAGATTCGCCCTTACGCGGAAAAACTGCATGATATTCTGGTCAGTCTGGTTGATCAGAATGGTTCATCTGACTTTGAAAACAAGTATGCTGATCACAAAGAAATCAATAAGATTTTGATTGTCGCAATTACTTCAAACAGAGGTCTTTGTGGTGGATTTAATTCAAATGTAGTTAAAAAAGTGGAGGAGTTGCTCAATACAACCTACGAATCACTTTATCAGCAAGGGGCTGTAGATATCATTGCTATCGGTAAAAAAGGGGTAGATGGATTGAAAGCCAAAAATATCAAGGTTTCAGGAACGATTCATCAGTTGTATGATAATCTTCATTACAGCACTGCAGAAGAGGTGGCTCAGAATTTGATGGATGCCTTTTCTAAAGGGGAGTATGATCGCATTGATCTGGTTTACAATCAATTCAAGAATGCAGCCATTCAGAAATTAATGGTTGAACAGTTTCTCCCTGTTGAGATTACAGAGAATCCGGACGCAAATTCAGATTCACACCCTTATTTTAATGACTATATTTTTGAGCCAAATGTGGTTGAAATAATGAGAACCATCATACCAAAATCCCTTAAGATTCAATTTTACAAGGCACTACTTGATTCTGTCGCGTCCGAACACGGTGCAAGGATGACTGCAATGCACAAAGCGACGGACAATGCTTCCGAGCTGGTTCGTGAATTGAATCTTCTGTATAACAAGGCAAGACAGTCTGCTATTACCGGTGAGATTCTGGAAATAGTAAGCGGAGCCAACGCGTTACAAAGCTAATAACTTACTCATTTTAAGTTAATATTCAGATTTTCAATACATTGTTGATTAAAATATAGCAAATATTTCAAATATTTATTAGTATGTCTCAATCCACAGGAAAAATCATACAGGTCATCGGACCGGTTGTCGATGTTAGTTTCGAAGAGGATAATGCGCAATTACCCAAAATTTATGATGCACTGGAGGTTACCAGAAACAGCGGACAGGTTTTGATACTCGAATGCGAACAACATGTTGGTGAACACACAGTTCGTGCAATAGCCATGGACTCTACCGACGGACTCTCCAGAGGAATGAAGGTCGTTGCAACAGGTAAGGCCATTTCGATGCCTGTTGGAGACCATATAAAAGGCAGGCTTTTGAACGTGATCGGAGAGGGGATAGATGGTATCGGATTTATACCCAAAGATCAAACCTATGAGATTCACAATCAGCCACCTAAATACAAGGATTTATCTACTGATCAGGAGATTCTCTACACAGGGATCAAAGTGATAGATTTGCTGGAACCATATTCAAAAGGGGGAAAAATCGGACTTTTTGGCGGTGCAGGTGTTGGCAAAACCGTATTAATCATGGAGTTAATTAACAATGTTGCAAAAAAATATGATGGTCAGTCGGTTTTTGCAGGTGTTGGCGAAAGAACCCGTGAAGGAAATGACCTTTTACGCGAGATGATTGAATCTGGTGTTATTATGTATGGTGAAGCCTTTAAGGAAGATATGGCCAAAGGGGGTTGGGATTTGTCGCTTGTTGATAAAAAAGAGCTGGCAAAATCCAAGGCAACACTTGTTTTTGGTCAGATGAATGAACCACCCGGTGCGCGTGCCAGGGTAGCGCTATCCGGATTGAGCGTTGCTGAATATTTCAGGGATGGCGACAAGAAAGGCAAAGGAAATGATATTCTGTTCTTTGTCGATAATATTTTCAGGTTTACGCAGGCCGGTTCTGAGGTTTCAGCACTTCTGGGACGGATGCCTTCAGCAGTTGGTTATCAGCCCACACTAGCCACAGAGATGGGTTTGATGCAGGAACGTATTACATCGACAAAATACGGCTCAATTACCTCTGTGCAGGCAGTTTATGTTCCTGCTGATGACTTAACTGACCCGGCGCCTGCAACAACTTTTTCGCACCTCGATGCTACAACTGTGTTAAACAGAAAGGTATCAGAGATGGGAATTTATCCTGCAGTAGATCCGTTGGCTTCTACTTCCAGGATACTTACTCCGGTCGTTATTGGTGATTTACATTACAATACTGCACTGAGAGTTAAGGAATTACTTCAAAGATACAAGGAACTGCAGGATATCATAGCCATTTTGGGTATGGATGAGTTATCCGAATCTGACAAGCTGATTGTTCACAGAGCCAGAAGAGTACAACGCTTTCTCTCCCAGCCATTCCATGTTGCGGAGGCTTTTACGGGCATGAAAGGAGTCTGGGTCTCCATCGAAGATACCATCAAAGGGTTCAATACCATCATGGATGGTGCTGTTGATCAGTATCCTGAAACAGCCTTCAACATGGTCGGTACCATTGAAGATGCCATTGAGAAAGGGGAGAAGCTTTTGGCGCAATCCAGGTAATTGCATTGTAGTATTTCAAAAAATTGATCTATGAATTTGGAAATCATAACCCCTGAAAATAGGCTCTTTGCAGGAGAAGTGGAGTTGGTAAAGCTTCCCGGAACCAGCGGTTCGTTTGAAATACTCATGAATCACGCACCAACCATTGCAACGCTGATGGAAGGGAAAATCAAGGTGAAGGAATCCAATGGCAAGATCTCTTATTTTGAAATAAATGGTGGAGTTGCCGAGGTGAAAAATAACAGCATTGTCGTTCTGGTTGATTCATCCGGATTGGTCTGAAGCGTCCGGTCATGACACCTGGATCACGATATTATTAATTATTTTAGAAAAGGTCCGTAAAAATAAATATCCGCTAACATGGGAAAAGTGTTAATCATTGGCGCCGGCGGTGTTGGTACAGTCGTTGCCCATAAAATGGCAGAAGAACCTGAAATTTTTTCTGAAATTATGCTGGCAAGCAGAACCAAATCCAAGTGCGATGCCATTGCAGCCCGGATAGGCTGTAAAAATTTGACGACTGCTCAGGTCAATGCCGATATCGTACCGGAATTGGTGAGATTAATCAGGTCATTTCAACCGGATCTCGTTGTAAATGTTGCTTTGCCATACCAGGATCTGACCATTATGGATGCCTGTCTGGAAACGGGTGTTTCCTATCTGGATACAGCCAACTATGAGCCGCTGGATGAAGCAAAATTCGAATACAGTTGGCAATGGGCCTATAAGGAGAAATTCGAAAAAGCAGGTTTAACTGCCATTCTTGGTTGTGGTTTCGATCCCGGCGTTTCAGGAATCTACACTGCTTATGCCGCGAAACATCACTTTGATGAAATCCATTACCTTGATATCGTTGATTGCAATGCAGGAAACCACGGCAAAGCGTTTGCTACCAATTTTAATCCGGAGATCAACATCAGGGAGGTCACCCAGAAAGGTAAATATTGGGAGAATGGTGAATGGATTATCACCGAACCCCATGAAATTCATCAACCCCTCACGTATCCGCGAATCGGCGAAAAAGAGTCTTACCTGATTTTTCACGAAGAGCTTGAGTCTCTGGTAATAAATTTTCCTACAATCAAACGTGCACGGTTCTGGATGACATTTGGTCAGGAATATCTCACCCACCTAAGAGTCATTCAGAATATTGGAATGGCTGGTATAAAGCCTATTAATTATGAAGGCAAAGAGATTGTGCCCATACAGTTCCTTAAGGCAGTCTTACCTAAGCCTGAAGAGCTTGGAGCCAATTATACAGGCGAAACATCCATTGGATGCCGTATCAGGGGAGTTAAAGGGGGTAAGGAAAAAACATACTATGTTTACAATAACTGTAGTCATGAAGCAGCCTACGCAGAAACTGGAACCCAGGCCATCAGCTATACGACCGGAGTACCTGCCATGATAGGAGCCATGATGTACCTCGAAGGGAAATGGGAAAAGCCGGGGGTATTCAATGTCGAAGAATTTGATCCCGATCCCTTTATGAAGGCCTTGAACAGCTACGGTCTGCCCTGGTATGAGTTGGTTAACGTCGATTTGGAGTTTGAATAGCCGAATTATAAAGTCTGAAAAGCCCGGAATTAATTTCCGGGTTTTTTTATGGTTAAATTTTTCATCAATTATGTTAAGCATAGTTTTTTCTGTAAACCTTTTCCTATTTGCCAATGTCGTTTTTTATGTTAAGCATGAAATTATGCTTTGAACAATTTCTTCATAATTAAATCTACAAAAAAGTATATATGATAAGTGAAAATGCCAATATGATAAACGAAATAACCTAAATGATAAATTAATTTACTTAATACGTTATTTGTATTTAACATAATTATTTGACGTATTTTATTAATTATATGCGACTTATGTTTATTCTTATTTAGAATTGCGGTCTAAACGAAACTATACTTATGTAAAAAAATTAGGAAGTAATAATCTATTTGATACCTTTGAATTGTCGTTCGATAACTGATAAGTACTATTTGATAATTATATTTAAATTTTCAGCCATGACAACAATTCAATTTCAGAATACCCTGACCGGACTTGAGAACAAAATGTTTTATTTTGCACTCAGCTTAACAAGCAATTCAGAGAATGCCCATGATCTTGTTCAGGAGACCTATTTGAGAGCGCTGACTTATCAAAGCAAATTCTCGGCTGATACCAATTTGATAGCCTGGGTTTTTACGATCATGAAAAATACTTTCATCAACGAATACAGAAGAAATGTGAAAGCCAAAACGACCCTGGAAAGTCAATCAAACAGACTAAGAATCTCTTTCTCAAAAGATGATTTTTATCCGTCTGTTGATTCCATTCATGCGGAAAAGGAGATCCATAAAGAAATTGATAAACTGGATGAAGAGTTCAGGGTGCCATTCCAGCTGTTTTTAAATGGCTACAAGTACAAGGAAATCTCAGAAAGGCTTGAGCTACCTCTTGGCACAGTGAAAAGCAGAATCTTTTTTACCAGAAAGAAATTGTCAAGATGCTTATGTGAATACGTTAATTAGTGATTAACCATTCCCCTTTTATCCTTTCCCCGCTTCATCTGCAAATATCTCCAAATGAAGGGTAACCTATTTGCCAGCTTTTGTATTAATGACAAAAAGACAGAATATGTAAACATAATGTTTTTCAATTTGTTGTTCAAAAGATGATGCCATCACCAGCTTTTAATCTTTGAATTTTTATTTCATCCTGCTTGCTCTCCGATAAGTATATTATGCTGATTATGAGAGTATACTACACAACATATGTTGGCCAAAATTTAAGATGCAATCGTATCACTTTCAACGAAAATTTAAACTTCCTACGTTAGTGCATATTATTATTACTACTTGATTACCCTTATTTAGAATTTGTTTTACTCCAAATCCCTTATCGATGTCAGACTCCCTCAGGCATACTTTTGACATCGAAGTAAAACACTAAAAATTGCCGTAATGAAAAATTATATCAGATTTACAGTCATTCTGATACTCATGCTGTGTTTCCGAATTACCATGGGTCAGAATGCAACCATCAAAGGATTTGAATTGATGGGCAAGAACCAGGAAACCGTCCTGATTAACCAAACGTTCACC
>JANYKW010000206.1 GCA_025358025.1 Bacteroidia bacterium
CGCGACAGCATTGAGATTCGTGTTGGAGCTTCTTCGGCTGACATTAAGTTGAAACAGGCGCTTAAAGTGGAGTAAAAACTATTAAAGACCCAAACTATGAAACTAAAATCGCTTATTATCAGCCTCATCCTGATAAATTTATTTTGCCTGAATGTATGGTCTGCAACTCCGCCAGGTCGCCAGCGTTTGCTGATGGACTACAACTGGAAATTCATCCAGTCGGATGTGAAAGAGGCAGAAAAGCCGGGTTTTGACGATTCAAAATGGCGAATGCTTAACCTGCCACACGATTGGAGCATCGAAGGTGAATTTAAAGAAGATGCCACTTCGCAAGGCTCCGGAGGTTATCTTCCTATGGGTATTGGATGGTACCGCAAACAATTTTCATTGCCTGAAATGCGGAAGGATCAGCAATTCAGCATTGAATTCGATGGCGTTTATATGAACAGCGATGTCTGGATTAACGGAAAACATCTGGGCAAACATGTTTATGGATATACCGGTTTTTCCTACAATCTGATTCCTTACCTGAAAAAAGGAAAAAATACAATCGCGGTAAGGGTCGATAATTCGCTTCAGCTCAGCAGCCGCTGGTACACAGGTTCGGGAATTTACCGACATGTGTGGCTGACTGTTACCGGTCCTGTCCACATTGCCCAATGGGGAACTTACATTACCACGCCACAAGTTGATTCAACTTCTGCAACAATTTCAGTTCATACTTCCATCGAAAACAGCTTTGCCATTTCTAAAAAAATGGTTCTGAAGTCGGTGGTTAAAGACGTTTCAGGAAATGAAATTGCTTCGGTCGAAACTCCTGTTTCAATCCATTCATCAGGAAAAGAAGAGATTGAACAAACCATCAAAGTCGCTTCGCCTGCCGTTTGGTCGCTTGAAAATCCGGCATTATATACCTTGAATTCATACCTGATTGACGGAAAAAAGGAAATTGACGACTATAGCTCAACTTTTGGGATTCGGAAAATAGAATTCGATAAAGACAAAGGTTTTCTGCTGAACGGAAAGCATGTGAAAATGAACGGCGTTTGTTTGCACCACGATGCCGGATGCTTGGGCGCGGCAGTTCCAGAGCAGGCATGGGCAAGAAGATTGCAAGTGTTAAAGGAAATGGGCTGCAATGCTATCCGGACCTCGCACAATCCACCGGCTCCCGAATTTCTTGATTTGTGTGATAAAATGGGATTTCTGGTGATGGACGAAATTTTTGATGAATGGCTTGAACGAAAAGCTCCGGAATTTGGTTACCATAAATATTTTGAAGCAAACTGGCAACCCGATTTGATTTCGATGATTCATCGCGATCGCAACCATCCATCAATAGTAATTTGGAGCGCCGGAAACGAAGTGCCCGATCAGGTGAAAGAAAATGGACATGAAACACTTCAGAAATTAATCGAAACTTTCCACAAGGAAGATCCGACGCGGCCGATTACCCAGGCCAACGACCGGATTGCTGCCGGCGATGGTCCGGCAAAGCTTCCTTTCCTTGAAATGCAGGATATCGTAGGTTACAACTACGTTGACCGGTGGCGCGAGCGCCGGGAATTGTATTACAGCATCGACCGGCACAATCATCCAAACTGGAAAATGATTGGAACTGAAAATGTTTCTGTTCCTGGCATTCGGGGGCAATATATTCTGCAAACCGACAAGTCAGATAATCGTTCGGGCCGTCCAAGAGATTACCGGAAAAATATGATTCAGGCCGAACAATTGTGGAAGTTTACGGCCGTAAATGATTATGTGATCGGCGATTTTATGTGGACGGGTATTGATTATCTGGGTGAAGCCCGCTGGCCAAATAAAAGTTCAAGTTCTGGGGTGATCGATCTCTGTGGTTTTCCGAAAGACGGTTATTACTTTTATCAAAGCCAGTGGACCAAGAAACCGATGGTTCACATTTTTCCGCATTGGAACTGGAAAGGACATGAAGGACAGGTGATTTCGGTTATTGCCTACTCCAATTGTGACAGTGTCGAACTCTTCCTGAATGGAAAATCATTTGGCGTAAAATCTGCCATTTTCCCCCAGCAGGGCGTTTCGGTTGCCTGGAATGCATACGATAAACCGTTTATTCCGGCAACAACATCCGATTTGCATTTGAGCTGGGATGTGCCTTACGAATCTGGGACTTTGAAAGTAATTGGAAGAAAAGGCGGAAAGATGGTCATCGAAGAAATACATACAACATCCAAACCTGTGGCTATCAGATTATCAGCTGATCGTAACGAAATAGATGCTGATGCCCATGATATCACGAATGTTAAAGTTGAAATCGTTGATGAAAATGGTATCGTCGTTTCTGATGCCAATAACCTGGTTGAATTTAAAGTGGAAGGAGAAGGAATTCTGAAAGGGTCCGACAATGGCAACCCTCAGGACAAAACCCAAATGCAAAGCAGGCAGCGCAATGCTTTCAACGGGTTGGCGCTTGCAGTTATTCAATCTACACTTAAAAGCGGAAAAATCCGGTTGACGACTGTTTCAAAAGATCTCAAGGAGGCTGTATTAGAAGTCAATACAGTCAATATTGTAAAAACGATAAATACCAAATAAAATGACCAATCTCAAATTTCTTATTTTAATTTTCACATTTTCAGTAATAAACTCCATTACAGTAACACAAGCCCAAAACTGGCCCAACTGGCGTGGCCCCAATGGAGACGGAACCAGTACTGAAACCAACTTGCCGACTAAATGGGATTCGATAACAAACGTGGTGTGGAAAAGTCCAATACCGGGTATTGGTCATTCTTCGCCAATTGTTTGGGAAGATAAACTTTTTACTATCACAGCTTTACCTGAAACACAGGAGAAAGTTTTACTTTGTTATGATTGCAAAAGCGGCAATTTATTGTGGCAAAAAACTGTACTTAAATCCGCCTTCGAAAATAAACACGGTGACAATAGTTTTGCCTCCGGCACACCTGCAACAGATGGTAAATTGGTTTATGTGTCATTTCTTGATGGTGACGATGTAGTAGTAGCGGCTTACGATTTTACCGGAAACCAGGTTTGGATCAAGCGTCCGGGTAAATTTTCAAGCCCTCATGGCTATAGTTGTTCGCCAGCGCTTTTCGAAGACAAAGTCATCATCAATGGAAATAGTAAAAGTGATGATTCTTTTGTTGCTGCTTTGAGCCGGACCGATGGGAAGATCATTTGGAAAGTATCGCACCAAAATCCGGCCCATAGTTTTAGTACTCCAATTTTCAGGAAAATGGCTGGTAAAATGCAGATGATTTTTTTAGGCAATAAGGAAGTTGCTTCCTATAATCCTGACGATGGCTCGAAATATTGGTTTGTAAATGGCCCTTCTGAAGATTTCTGTGCCAGTCCGGTTTACAATGAAAAAACAGGATTGGTATTGATCAGCAGCGCCTGGCCACAACGTAATTTGCTGGCAATAAAACCCGATGGAATGGGCGATGTAACTACCAGTCATGTGGTTTGGCAAGCCAAAGAAGGCGCTTATTATGTGCCATCTCCCGTTTGTACCGACAATTATCTTTATACAACCATGACCAATGGTAAAGTTCACTGCATTGAAATTGCTACCGGCAAGATTCTTTGGGTGGAAGATCTTGGGAAACAATACTCGTCCCCAGTGTTGGTAAACGGTCTGGTGTATATGCCAAACGACCAGGGTGTGATAACTGTGATTAAACCGGGTCCAACTTTCGAATCGGTAGCAAAAAATTCTATCGGCGAAAGAATGAATGCGTCACCGGCAATAAGCAATGGAAAAATATATCTTCGTGGAAATAAACACCTCTTTTGCATTGGAAAAAATTAAATTTTAAATAACCCACAACAATAAAAATGAAAACTAAATTATTTGGATTGTTTACCATCGTATTAATGAGTTCAGGGCTACTCAGCGCACAGAAAAGCAAAGTTTTTGAGCTAAAATCTCCTGACAGCAAAATTGCTTTAAAGCTTGAAGTTGGAGCTAAAATGGAGTGGTCGGTTCAGCACGACGGGCAGCAGATAATTGCACCGTCAGCTATTTCGCTTCAGTTAGAAAGTGGCGAAGTTTTGGGCGGTCTGGCAAAAATTACCTCTTCCAAAACTGAGAAAGTAGATCAGGTAATTGCTGCGATCAATTACAAGAAGGCAAACATCCTTGATCAGTACAATCAATTGATAATCAATTGTAAGGATGATTATGGAGTCATTTTCAGGGTTTATAATGATGGCGTGGCTTACCGTTTTACAACGAAGAAAAAAGGCGAACTTATCGTGAAAAACGAAGAAGCCAACTTTAATTTCACCAACGACTACAAGGCTTTTATTCCTTACATGTGGGATTACCGCGGAGGCGTAAAATTCAACCATTCGTTTGAGGCGCTTTACAAGGAAATCAATATTTCAAAATTTGCCACCGATTCATTGGCTTTTCTACCGCTTCTGGTTGATGTCGGCAACAATAAAAAAGTGGTCATTCTCGAAGCCGATCTGGAAAACTATCCAGGCATGTACCTCAATAAAAACCAGACCAACAAAGGTTTCATGGGCGTTTATCCGCAATATCCGCTTGAATCAAAATTAGGCGGGTACCAGAATATGAACCTGATCCCGACCAAAAGAGCCGATTATATTGCCAAAACTGATGGTATACAAAATTTTCCATGGCGGGCTGTTGTTATCAGCGTTCAGGACAAAGATTTACTGAACAACGACATGGTTCAGAAACTTGCCTCACCATCAAGATTGGCAGATATTTCATGGATTAAAACAGGGAATGTGGCATGGGATTGGTGGAGCGACTGGAATATTTCGCATGTCGATTTCAGGGCCGGGTATAACACTGCCACCTACAAATATTACATTGATTTTGCTGCCGCCAATAAGCTGCAATACATCGTTATGGATTGGGGCTGGTCGAGCCATACTGATATTTTGACCGTAATTGCTCCTGACATCAATATTCAGGAAATAGTTGACTACGGAACGCAAAAAGGTGTTGGCGTGGTGCTTTGGGCGTCGTGGTATGCCGTAACTCAGCAAATGGACCAGGCGTTTCCGAAGTATGCCAAAATGGGAGTGAAGGGTTTCAAGATCGACTTTATTGATCGTGACGATCAGATTGCAGTAGCTTCGTTGTATGAAATTGCAAAAAAAGCCGCAGAGAATCATTTAATTGTTGATTATCACGGAGCTTTCAAACCCACAGGTTTACAACGGACTTATCCGAATGTGGTTGGTTATGAGGGTGTAAAAGGTTTGGAGAACTACAAATGGGCCACAGAAGATCAGCCACGTTATACGGTTAGTATTCCTTTCATCCGGATGATGGCTGGCCCGATGGATTACACTCCGGGAGCGATGCGTAATACAAACAAAACAAATTACCGGTCTATTGGCGCTTTTCCGATGAGTATGGGAACACGGTGTAATCAGCTGGCAATGTATGTGATGTACGAAGCGCCTTTCCAGATGTTGGCCGACAATCCCACAACGTACATGAAAGAACAGGAATGCACCGATTTTATTTCCAAAGTCCCCACTACCACTGACGAAACTGTTGCGCTCGATGGAAAAGTGGGCGAATACGCCGCCATTGCCCGTAAGAAAGGTGAAACCTGGTTTGTCGGCGCTATGAGCAACTGGACCCCGCGCGAATTGACACTCGATTTTTCATTTCTGGGTGCAGGCAATTATCAGGCAGTTGTTTTTAAAGATGGGATCAATGCAGATCGTGATGCCACCGACTACAAAAAGGAAACAATCAAAATTTCTTCAGGAGAAAAACTTAAAATACGATTGGTTCCTGGTGGCGGCTGGGCTGCCAGAATTGAAAAAATTAATTAAAAATCAATATTTT
>JANYKW010000212.1 GCA_025358025.1 Bacteroidia bacterium
TAAAAGGACAATTGCAATATTGCCTCAGCACAATGACCCCCTTCACCGCCAATAAAAATTTACTGTCTACCGGTAGTTTCGACTGGAATATATTAAAAAAATTAACCTGGCAATTTTCTGCAACGGCAAACATTTACCATTACGGAACTGAATTGCCGGGAAGTTCGTTAACCCCTTCTTATCCAGGTAATCCGGGATACTTGGAGAGTACATTGAGAACAGGATTGCAATTCAAATTTTAGAACCAAATAAAAATATTCATCAGAAATGAAAAAAATTATTCTAATCATATCGTTTGGAATGCTTGTGTTTATCCAGACTAGTCAGGCACAAATCACCCTCAACCTGGCGTTAAACAGCAGGCCGCAACCCTATTTGTCTGACTGGGTCTATCCGATCAACGGACAGATGATTATCTCTTACCAGGAAGGGACTGTAGCACACGATCCAAATGTCAAACTAAGAACCACCCTGCTCGATCAAAGCGGCAGTATCATTGGAACTTCAAATGTTAATGCTGCACGGATTTATACCCTCAGACCGGGAGTGAACCAGTTCACCATGGCCGATGCGCTGCAATTGCATAATTTAGCGCTGCCCGGAAATGTACAGATCCTGCTTCAGCGCACAGGTCGCCTGGCCGCTGGTCAGTATCAGTTGAAGGTCGAAGTGGTGAACAGTGCCGGAGATATTGTTCTGGCAAAGCAAACCCGCCTGTTCTCCATGGTATCCTACCAGCTTCCGGTTCTGATGCAACCAGCCAATGAATCCATGCTGGATGCCCGCATCGCACAAAATATAATCACATTCCGGTGGACAAGCATCATTCCGGCATCTGCGGAGCTTACCTTTTACCGGATACAGGTGTACGAAATCCTGCCGGGACAGCAACCGATGCAGGCTTTCCGGGGCAATCGGCCGTTGTTGGACGAACCTGTATCAAAAGGCATTACCCAATATCATTGGAGAACGAATCTACCGATGATCGATTCTACTGCCAACCACCGGTTCATCTGGACGGTACAATCACTCGATGTGAACGGAATGCCGGTCCCAACCATGGATATGACCAGTAAGGGGAGAAGTGAACCCGCCACATTCAAAATTGTGAACCAAATGGATAACCTGAAAACGAACAGTAAGAATGAAGATCTAATAAATCACTGACAATGAGACAAATAATATACACATTTTTACTTAGTTGTCTTGTTCTGCAATTGTCAGCCCAGGAGAATGAGGAGAAAAAGGCGGCCACCCTGGTTTTCCATTTTTTCTACAACGATTTTAAGACGGCCCAACAGATCCGGACCAGCTCCTTAAAAAACGTGCTTGACAATCATCTTTGGAGTAAGTTTGGCGAAATGCAAATGGGTTTTGGTTTCAACTACCTGAAAGGGATCAAACCTAAGATTGATTTTGTGGCATCTTTGGATGGCAGCTCAACGGACTACCTTTACAAAGATGGCAGCACCCATGGTAGCAGCGTGTTTTTACTGGATGCCAACGCTGGGGTGAACCTAAAGTTGCTAACAGACCGGCACAGAGTTGTTCCCTACTTATCTACCGGTCTTGGGGCTTCGTTGTACAATGGGAAATCGGGTTTATATCTGCCGTTGGGCGCAGGAATCCAGTTCAACCTGTTCGATGAGGCCTTTGTGTTGACCAAGGTCCAATACAGAAATGCGCTAACTTCAGCTGTCAACAACCATTTTCAATACAGCATTGGCGTTGGCGCCAAATTGGGTAAAAAGAAGCTGAAACCCGCAAAAGCAGAAGTGCCCGTAATAGTACCAGCGCCTGTTAAGAAAGAAAATACAGATCTGACAAAAGACTTTGTTATTACTGTAAAGGATGAAGTTACAGGAGAGCCGTTATCCTTTGTTGAGGTAGTTGTGAGTGGGCCAGAAGGCAAAATGATAAGCGGAACAACCGGTGCAGATGGGAAGGTTACATTCAACGCCTTAGCGCCTGCTGATTATACAGTTAGTGGTCTGCTTAACAAGGTCAATACCGTTGTTCTGCCTATCAGGAAAGATAATTTTGAGACCAATGAAAAGCAACTCAACTTTACCCTGACCCACAACGATCCCCGGTTTACACTTTCGGGTATTGTCATTAACAAGACCAAAAATAACCCGGAAGGTGGAGCTGAAATTAATGTTGTTAACGAGACAAAAGGCAGCAATGTTACCCAACAAAGTCATGATGGAGATGGTATTTTCCGGGTTCAGCTGGAGGCCGGAAGCGATTTCACGGTAGTTGGCAAAAAAGCAAGTTATATCTCCAACATCGAGAAAATCACCACGAAGGGATTGA
>JANYKW010000219.1 GCA_025358025.1 Bacteroidia bacterium
TCAAATTGAAAGGTAAATATAATCACTTATTTACGGATTATCTGCATAATCGTAAAAAAGTTAAAGTGTCATAATCTTCCAATAATTGCCCTATTTTTGCGGTCAAAATATTAGCACACTAAGCATGAAAAGCTTTACTTCCATTGGACTCCTGATCCTCCTCCCCAATTGAATACTCCTTGCAAGGAACTATTTTCTACCGGTAATCAACAGGCATCTTTCTAATTTTGGTTGCCTGTTCAAAGGCATATCCCATTTTCAGGAGTTTATCTTCCTCAAATGGCCTGGCTATGAAAGTTAAGCTGCATGGCTCACCGTTTACCCTATAGCCCATCGGAATTGCCAGACAGGGGTATTTGGCTGCGGCCGCATAACCGGCACTCCGGTTATCGATGGAAAGGATGGCATCCAGTTGGTTCTCAACCAACGGTTTTTCGAAATAATTTACGCCATCCTGATGAAGACGGTTTCTCAATTGAATCAGCTCTTCCTGGCTGATATTTTTAGCCTGCATCTCTTCAAAACGAGCCTGACCGTATGGAATGTTCTTCAATAAATCTTTCCTGTTAAAGGCGACGAAGTCAGAAATGGTACGCAGCGTTACCCGTGATGCATATTTGGACAGGTAATCAGGAAGGTCCGTTTTCATGTCGGCGCCGAGCATCGTACCGAAGTCATCAAACTTTAATTGCCCTGGTTCAAACGCTATGATAATTCCTCCCAGTGAAGCAATTTTTTCTGTTGTCACCTTGTAAATAGAGTCTTTCAAAAAGCTTTTGATAACACCAAATCTCAATCCTTTCAGTGTTCCTGCAGAGATGTTCTCCCAATAATTCAATTTTCCGGGATGGTCTTTCGTGGCAGGATCAGATAGGTCTTTCCCGCTCATGGCCGAAAGCAGAATAGCATTATCGGTAATATTTCTTGTCATTGGTCCGGGGGTATCCACAGTACCTGACAAGGGGACAATGCCACTCCTGCTCAGCAGGCCAACCGTTGGTTTGAGGCCGACAATAGAGCTTTTGCTTGATGGGGAAAGAATGGACCCTGAGGTTTCGGTTCCTACTGCCGCTGCCGCATAATTGGCGGCCATCGCAGCGCCACTGCCGGAACTTGATCCCCCGGTATCGATTTTTCTTCGTCCATATGCATTTAGCGTTTGTCCACCGACAGCGCTATATCCATTTGGGCAATCCTGACAAAGGTAATTGGCCCATTCGCTGAGGTTGGTCTTTCCAAGGATGATACCCCCTTTCTCTTTTATTGCGGCTGTAATGAAGGCATCCCGTGATCTATTTTCCATTAGCGCAACAGCTCCAGCAGTGGTAGGTAGCCCTTCAAACCCGATATTATCTTTGAGAAGAATTGGCATGCCAAAAAGCGGATGATCTGCAGCTGATCTGTTTTTGTCTCTTTTTCGTGCTTCGCTCACCGCATATGGATTGATTGAAATCAGGACATTTAACGCTTTCTCCCGGTCGTTTTCGAATTTTACGATTCTGTAGAGATACCACTGCGTAAGTGTTTCATAGGTTAGAATGCCGGATTTGATGTGTGACTGAAGAGTTGGTATGTCTTGTTCAAGAATGAATGGTTTTAAGGTCTGGTACTTTTCTTCGGAGAAGTTGCATAGCTGATCTGAAACAATTTTCCAGATTTCATTCTTATCCAGAAACTTTGACTGGATGAGTTTGTACTGCATCTTTTTGGACGGATGATTGGCATTGGCAGCCAACTCTGCAGATTCATCATAGGGCTTCCAGGGAGGAATAACGGTGCAAGATTTTGGTTTACATGCGAATACAAGCACTATAAGCAATGAAAGAAAGATTCCTTTTTTCACGAGTATGATTTAATTGATGTTATTAAGGTCATTCGAGAGCAAATCAAAGCAGATTGATAATAATCTTCGGCAGAAAACCCAGCACGATCATCAAAACGGTACAAAGGATGATGTTGAATTTAAAATTGAAGCTTGATTCTATTTTGTGTTGTGGCTCACCATCAGCAAAATAGCTCGCCATGATTGGCTTGAAATAGAAATAAATGCTGATCATG
>JANYKW010000008.1 GCA_025358025.1 Bacteroidia bacterium
TCGCGTCCAGTCGGCTTTGTATAGCATCCTTAAATCATTTACAACCTGCGATTGAACCAGGTCCGCCAGATCACGGCTGGCCCATTTGGATTGTCCATTTGGGAAAGTATCTGCGCCAAAAGTGGTGTCATAGATGAGGAGTGTACCGATGATCGAACTGTCCTTTGTTGTCCCGGCATCGGTATGAAATCCCATCGACATGTCAACGGGAATTCCCATCCCTTTGGCGTGCGGCGCTTTGGTTGGTCCATTGGGATCACCCATCAGATAGTTGACAAACTCTCCCCGGCACATGTAATCATCCTTGTAATCTTCCATCTTGCTTTCACGCGATGCAAAAGCTGCTGCATCGCTTCCACGGTTCGAATAGTCGATTTTGGTCTGGTTGAGGCTGTATACAAGTGAATCAGGAAAGCCGGCATACTGAAGATAGTATCTTGCTGCCTCCTGGTATCTGGGGCGCTGGCTTGAAAATGGTTTCCAAACAGCAGTGTCTGTTCTCCATCCCTCTTTTTCCCTGATATCGAACAATTTTTTCAGTTGTTCCTCTTTCCCCCTGACAATATTTCCCATACCGCCGCCAAAACGTACAGCATCGGCAGAGACCATCTTACCGGGTTCGGAGGATGCGTTGTCAAGTTCCACCATTCCTTTATCCGGATTTTTTCCCTTTTCAAACTTAAAGGTTCCCAGGTAGATCCAGGTACCTCCGCCTATGGTCTGATTTACTGCAAATACGGTCTTTCCACCAGCATGGGTTACCGTATAGTGAGCATCTGTCACATTCTGATCGTCTTGCAGATAAGACACATAAACGGCGAAATTTCCTGTTTTCGGAAATTCAGGTATATATTTAGCTACCGCATCAGCCTGGGATTTGGCAATTGTTGTTTTGGCGTGACCAAACTGGAAGGGATTTTCTCCATCAAACAGGAAGGGATACTTTAAAGCAAATCCCGATTTTGAAGACTGCTCCCATTTAGTCCCGGATTCCAGGTATTCTGATCCATCTGATGATTTCTCTCCATCGACTATGATCTCCTTGGAACCCAGATCCCTTTCGCGTGGCAGCCAGATGGAAGCGCCTGAATTTTCGAGCATCGGAGTCAGGTAGGGAACGACAAAACTGAGGGTCCATATATCTTCGACCGTGAGAAAATCACGCGCCCGCTGCCACTCCCAACGATCGAGTGTATTTTCGTAGTACCATCCATGACTCTGCCACAAGGTGATGTTCCGGTTATCAAGACCATTTGGAAAAAAAACATTTCTGGATTGATTTCTGACAATCTGCTTACTCCGTTCTTTTTGTACAGAAAGTCTGGATAAATCAATTTTTGCAGGTTCGGTGCGGTAGAAATTGGGAATTAGTTCGCTGATCTCCTTCCCGGCAGTACTTATCGAAACATTGCTTTTACTGAATTTCCTGCCGAGAAGTTGTTTGTAATCGGTGTAGAACTGATGAACGTTGTCGGGGCGGAATGGAACATCCAAAAAGGTGGTTTTCATCTCCAGTTTCAGGGATGCTGCTTTGGGATCCATCTTCAGGGTATCGATTTTGAATTTAAAGGTCCTGCCTTCCGAGGTTTTCAAAGCAAATTTTTGGGATGACTCCTTTGCCTTATTGTACAGGCGCTCGTACCTGTCAGCCCTTGTAACCTGGGTCGTCAACAGAAAAAACAGCAACAGGAATGCAAATTTTATATAACGCATAGTTATTATTTTTTTTAATCCTTTAATCCAATTAATTATCCTCATAATCCAAATCACACTTTGATAAATATTTTCTTTTTGAACAAAACATAACCCAGCAACCAGAAAAGTATTACATGGGCAATAGCGTACAACAAAGACCCGTTCATCTCTCCTGCCACAGGAAGGAATAGCTCCTTGTAAATCCAGGTTGATCCACTCACAACAGTTCCGTCAGCAGCAGTAACATGGATCATACGTCCCAGAATCCTACCCCATAAACCGGAAGCGGCAAATATAAAGAGGGGATTAACCCCAAAGACTACGAAAAAAGAGGTCCAGCGGGAACAACCTTTTATATCGATCAGCCAGATTAACCCTGCCATCCATAATGCTGCCATCCCGGCAGTAAAAAGTACATAGGAACTGGACCAAATTGGTTTGGAAATTGGAAAATAATTCCCCCAAAGCGCCCCAATGGATATCACCGCTATTCCAAAAATAACGAGCCGTAAAGGAACTTCCTTCTTTGGAATTTCTTTGATAAGAGCTCCGGAAAGATAGCCTATAAGTACCGTAACGATAGCAGGGAGGGTGCTGAACACTCCTTCAGGATCGAATGGGATGCCGAATCCTCTGTAGAGATGGTTTTCACCCAGTAGCGCAGAGTCAAAAGGAGCTGCAGGATTTCCGGAAAGTGAATAGGGGTCAGATCCTCCAAAATAGACCACCAATCCCCAGTATGCCAACAGGATGATTCCACCCAGCCAAGGCAAATATTTTCTGTTAACCGACAAAACAATCAATGCCGCGATACCATACGCCAAAGCGATACGTTGCAGTACACCCATGATTCTCAACTTTGAAAAATCGGCGCTCCACTGTGGAAATGAGTTCAGAAAGATACCGATGGCAAAGATGAGCAGGGTTCGTTTACCAATTTTCAGCAGTGATTCCCTGTTTAGGTGATTACCATATTTTGAGAAAGAGAAAAACATGGAAGCACCAACCACAAAAAGAAAGAAGGGAAAGACCAGATCGGTAGGAGTACATCCCTGCCAGGCAGCATGCTCAAGAGGAGCATATATATGGGACCAGCTGCCAGGATTGTTGACTAGTATCATCAGTGCAACAGTCATACCCCGAAGCACATCCAGTGCAAGGTATCTTTGGCTGCTTGTTTTTTGTTGCATTTATCTGTTATTTTTTGAATTTTACAGGATTGCTCTCTGTATGTGTCGGACTCAATGCAGTTACTACATAGCGGTATTTAGCCGGATTGTAGCCTGCTGCAGCAGGAAGGAGAAGTTTCTGCCAGGAGGTTACGGATAGGATCTTGTCAGGATTGTTAATTTTAGCCCGCTGAAGTTTCTTAAAGCAATAAATAACAAACAGGTTGTTGTTTTCACTCTTTTGCCACGATAATACAATGTCGTTCCCCTCCTTTTGTATAATAGGTTCTCCGGGTGGCTCAGGAATTACAGGTGTTGCCATTGGATTGACAGGTGTAAGGGAAGGATAGCGGTAGTGCTCCCTCAGAAGATTATCTTTCAGCGAAAGGGGATTCTTCTTAAGAAACTTGGCACTATAATGCATACTTCCTTTAATCTCCGGTATGGTCCGGTTCAGTGAAAGTTGCTTAATAATTTCATCTGAGGTTCTCCACGCCTGATCCTTTGATTCGGGATCGATCTGATAAAGGGCATGGCCAATGTAGATGGGACATTTATAACTGTGTTCTGCCCACCATTTCGCCAGAATCGCATAATCGGCAACCTCTTTGCCTATGAACCAGTAAAGTTGCGGTGTGACATAATCGATCCATTTTTCACTTTGCCATTTGAGAATATTGGCATATAAATCATCGTAGTTTGTGACTCCGGCCCTGGTTTCTGATCCATTTGGATCATCTTTTTTGTTGCGCCAAACACCGAAAGGTGAAATGCCAAATTCAACAGATGGATTGATTGATTTTATACTGTCGTGCAGTTGTTTTATAATAAGATCTACATTGTTTCTTCTCCAATCCTCTTTGTTTTGAGGATAAAAATTCTGACCAAATAATCTGAAGGAGTTGTCATCAGGAAATTCCGCCCCTCCGATTTTGTAGGGATAAAAGTAGTCGTCCATATGGATGGCATCAATGTCATATCTTCTCACGAGATCGCTCACTACATTTGCAACGTGGTTGCGCACTTCGGGGATTCCGGGATCAAAATATTTTTTCTTTCCATAGGTGAGCATCCACTCTGGATGGGTGTTTGAAACATGGTTTGGTGCTGAAGTGGCCTTGTCGATATTCTGAACTGCCCGGTAGGGGTTGAGCCAGACGTGAATGTCCAATCCTCGCTTGCGACATTCGTCGATCGTAAACTGCAAAGGGTCATACCAGGGACTGGGGGCAACACCCTGTTTGCCGGTCAGCCATTCCGACCAGGGTTCAAGCTCGGAAGCATAAAGCGCATCAGCATCCGGTCTGATCTGAAAAACTACAGTATTCATGTTGTATGCTTTGACCGAATCCAGCAATTCTACCATTTCTGCTTTCTGTTCTTCTGTCGACAAGAAAGGAGAAGATGGCCAGTCAATATTTTCTACTGTAGCAATCCAGACCGCCCGCATTTCCCGCTTTGGATAATTTTTGGCACTCAGAGAGACAGAAAGTCCTATAAATAATAGGAATACGATGGCATACTTCATTTTTTTCATTAGGTGATATAATTTATATTATTGATAGGTAACATCCATGTGCCACTTCCATTTATCGAAAAAAAGATTTCCACCTTTCCATTCAACCTCTCCCCGCTGGAAATCGTAAGGTTCGCTTCGGAAATATTTTTTTGCTGGAGAAAGTGGTTTACTAAAATCATCATTAACAATCAGGCGATAAGCATCTATGCCGGTGATATAGAAGTCACGAATTGCTGTATTTAAGTTATTTTGAAGTCCAAATGACTGATCCAGAGGGACCCAGCCGATACCTTCATACCAGACTTCACACCAGTCATGCAGATTAACTTCTCCGGGGTGAAGCATCCAGCCACTTTGCCATTTAACCGGAATACCTACAGATCTGGCCAGTGTCATGAAGAGCATTGTTTGCATTCCACAGTCTCCATGCCGCTGCTTCATCACGAACCCGGGTATATCAGGTATGATTGAGTACTCCAGGGCACTGGCCCAGGTGACAGAATCATTGATCCACTTATATATTTTTATTACTTGAAGCAAAGGATTGGTCTCATTTCCTAAAATACTTTTGGCTAAGGATTTGATACTATCATTAAAAATAATTTGTGGAGCTCTTTCAGCAGTAAA
Source organism: Bacteroidia bacterium (assembly GCA_025358025.1). Classification (GTDB taxonomy): domain Bacteria; phylum Bacteroidota; class Bacteroidia; order Bacteroidales; family Prolixibacteraceae; genus CAINVV01. The sequence goes on from JANYKW010000008.1 coordinate 5,011, forward strand.
TTCCTTGTAAAGAGCGTTCTCTTTATGATAAGGAATGATCATCTCCGGTGTAAGCTGAAATGTTTGAGCATAGGAGGTAAATTCAAATTCAGTTTTGAAAATTGTTGGCTGATTTGCAACCGCAATTTTTTCGAGGTATATTGATCTTTGTAAATCAGTGGAGGGAGAGATGAGGTTTGCAGAAGGCTCACTAGCTGTTAACTGAATATCTTTTTGCCTTAGATTGTTTTCCCTGGGGAATGGCATCCAGCAACGGATGGTATCTCCTGAAGGTATCGCGTTAGCCGATACACTGATGGCATAGGCAAGCTTCATTCTGATGGGAATTGCCGGTTTCCCGGGTATTTCTGTTTTCTTCAGAACATCTGTGGAATGGGCTATTCTGAAAAGGGAAAGTGAATCAATCAGGGGGCCTTCCTTGTCTGCTCTTAATTTGGCATAGCCGGAGTCAAGAAGAAAAATATTTCTTACCGAATTCTTGAAATAGCACTTTTTACCTTCGATCACCAGAAAATCAATTTTGCGTTCCTTTTCCAGACGGAGAAGTTCAATGTTGTTGGCTCTGGAATTATATTTTAACAGTCCTTGCAGGACATCATCTTCTGATAAAGTAAAATCAATTTTTATTCTGTAACAAATTTCAAGAATCGAGTCTGCTTTAGCCTGTTCTTTTGGAGAAAGACCGGATGATTTTAAAATTTCAGCGGATATTTTCGTGGCTTTGGTCAGTTCCCCGTTTTTGAGCAGACTTTCAGCGAGAATTATGTTTGGTGGGGCTGGCTGAAATATGCACCCGGAAGTGGCTGCCAGAAGCAAAGCTGTAAGTAGGATATTTCTGATGATGACGATCATACGCTAAAAATAATCAAAATTTGTTTGAACTATTTGAGGAGAACCTGGATCTTAGTCTCTTATTTCCTCCAGTTTGCAAAATTGGTACCCCTTATTCTTCAAAAATCCCTGCAATTCATCCAGATGATTATAAAATTTATCAGTTCGTTGTGGAGAGGTACCAAGATGAATCAAAATGATTGCACCATTTAATCCATTGGGATCTGTGGCTTCAAAGAGTTTCAAGTCATTCATTATCTGCACTGATGACCTGTAATTTGCCATATCAGGTGTTGTATAGTCCACATTGGACCGGATGCCGGGCGTATAATTGATGGTCGTTAGACCCATCTGTCCTGCCCAGTTTACAACTTCGCTGTTGTACCATTCATAAGGAGGAAGAAAGAAACTCGCATGCCGGGATTTTATCCCAAACGCAAGCATTTCCTTGTAATTGGATTGCAGGTCTTTTTCGAAACCGGTTCTGCTTACCAGCGTAGAGTCTCTTTTGTTCCAGTCTGCATAAAGTAGGTGATGGTCGGAATGTGCTGCCAGATAATGTCCATCCGCAAGGAGTTGTTTAATGAGTTTTGAATTCTGTTTATTTCTGTAAAAATCACCGGTAAAAAAGAATGAACCTTTGGTGCCTGATTTCCTTAATGAATTCGCTATTACAGAGCCTCCTTCTCCAAATTCGTGGGCAGAGAAGATCAGGTATATTTTTTTGTCGGAAGAAACCATCCTGACTATAGCTCCCTGGTTATCTATCAATGGCACCTTTGCAGTCAGCTGGTGGTCGGAAGACTCAAGCGAAGAGAGCAGGTAACTTAAACTGGCAGTTCCGTCCATGGTGGGCTCGTTGGTAGAATAATCCCCGTTGTCGTCGTGGTATACTGCGATTCCTCCCTGAAAGGGGGCATAAGTATCTGCTTTGGTAAGTTTAATACCAATCAGTGAATTGTAAATCTGTCGATAAACAGGCCCGTCGACCAAACCTCCATAAGTAGTCTGTTTCATCCAATAAGTAATCGCTGAATGTGGATCCTCCGGATAATCACCGGTAGCCGGCAGGCCACAGATCATGGATGTGCCCCAGGGATTGCAGCCGAAGAGCCAATCTGTGAGCGACGTTTCAAGCTGTTCAAACTGGCGGTCTCCTGTGATCACCCGGTAAAGCTTTGCCTGGGTGGCAGCTGCCACAACCAGGTTGTTGGAACACCAGATAAATGGAATTCCGATCGGGAAAGGATCGTTGATGGAAGATTTTTGCAGGGAGATCAAACCTTGTTTCATGTATGACCGGAATTTTGTTGAAACAAGGCTATCCTGGGACTGGGAAAGTAAGGCATGTCCAAGATTGACAAATGGATAATATTGATAATGACGTGCACGGTGTAGTTCCATCCATGGAGTTACCTGCTCCAGTTCTCCCCATTTTGCAGCTGCTTTTTGATCTTCGTCAGAATGTGAAATTTGCGATAGCGTTACAGCTGCAAGTTCCATATCGTCAGCATAATTTTCCTCTTCATAAAAATAGGGAGAGACCACGCAGGCAGTCTGGCAAACACCCGGATCAGACTTGGCAAAGTCCCAGGCTTCTCTTGCTTTTTTCTCTAACTGAGCCGCAAAAGTAGGGTCCAACCGGTTAAATACCTCAGATCCGAGGGCAAAAGAAGAGCTAAATTTGGCAGCTACAGAGGCAACGCCTGTTGTCCTGTTCTGATGTTTTCCACTACCCTGCGGTTTCCCGGTAGCGTAATACACAGGCCTGTATTTCTTCCCAAGACCGTAAGAAACAGTATCCATCGTGGGGAGCCTGTAACTCCGGTGATCGCGGTCATCAGCAATTTGGTAATACATTTCACCTTTCGTCGGATTCATTTTCAGCAACCATTCCAGTCCCCACCTTGCTTCATCCAGGATATCCGGAATCCCATTTGATCCAGGTAATCCATTTGACATGTATTTGTCCATATATACGGATGGATTTTCTCTCCAGGAGAAAAGCATCTGATATACAGCATTGGCTGAAGTAAGTGTATATTGCAGATAGTCTGATGCATCATGCCAGCCCCCGGTAACATCTAACCATTGACCTTCTTTTTGGGGATGATCCACAATAATCCCGTCAGAGGTATGACAGGAATCCTTCAGAAAGGGATTGTACCCGCAACGTTGCTGTCTCATATATTGAAGAATAAAGTCGGCAATCCCTTTATAAATGCCGGATGAAACCTTGAAAGAAGGAGAAATTGCATTGGAGGCCTCAAGATGGTATCCACCTGGGTGTATGACAGAAGAAAAATCAAGTTTGTATGCACTTCTCTTACCCCACTTTTCTCCTGCAGACAGAATGGGAACTCCCTCAAAAATAATCTCTCCGGAGAGGTTGTCAACCAATTTGAATTTCTTTAATGTTACAGCTTCATCACTAAGGAATACTGCAATTTTTAGTCCTTCGGGAAGATAGCCCAGTTGATTGATCCGGATTACCTCATTCCCAAACGAGTGGAAAACCAAACAAATCATCAGCATCGATATGCTAAAAAATTTAATCATCGCTATGAGTTTAATAAAGTTGTCCTGGTTATAATTAACTTCAAAAATAGCCCAAATAATGAAAATCGCAATATTGGTAATACATGTTATATAATACCTGTAATATATTGTTAAAATATTTTATCTTTACAATTAGAAAAGGAAATGCCTGGACGTTTTCCTGTGAATTTAGCTAGATTTTGGATAAGATGTTAGTGTATTCTTTTTCTGAATCTTACAGAACCAGGATGTAACCTTCCGGAAGTATGAACCAAAGCAGAAAGTAACTGATTTACTGATATCTTAAAAGGTGTAATTGTGATATTAATTGCCGACAGTGGATCTACCAAATGTGCATGGAAACTGATTTCCCATACCGGAGAGATGCAATCCTTACTTACCTCTGGAATAAATCCTTTTTTCCGTACTTCGGAATCTATTTATGAGGAATTACTTTCGGGACTATTTCCTTTTACCACCGAACCGGTTGAGAAAATCTTTTTTTACGGTACAGGAATTATCAATGAGGAAAAGGCGGGAGTCATCCGCAGCGCTCTGCGGCAATTTTACCCATCGGCTAATATAGCGCTTCACAGTGATGTGCTGGCAGCTTCCCGTTCCCTTTTTGGCAACAAGCCTGGAATTGCATGCATCCTGGGTACAGGATCAAATGCGTGTCTTTACAACGGCACTGCCTTATCCAAAGGAATTTCACCCCTCGGGTTTATTCTTGGAGATGAGGGCAGTGGGGCAGTACTGGGAAAAAAATTGCTGGGTGATTACTTCAAGGAGGTAATGCCGGAAGCAGTCAGAAAAAAATTTGAAGCAAAATACCATCTATCCAGAGACGAGGCACTTCAAAAAGTATATAAAACAGAGAAACCAAATTTTTTCCTGGCCTCTTTTGCCCCATTTCTTTCGGAAGAATTATCTGAAAACTATTGCTTTCATCTTGTACGTAATAGCCTGATCGAATTTTTTGAACGCAATGTGACCAAGCTACCGGATTACAACTCTTATTCTATTGGATTTGTTGGATCTGTTGCCTTCCACTTCAAAGGGATTGTAGAGGAAGTTTGTTCAATTTATCAGATGAATTGTATCTCCATTCAGCAGGAGCCGATGCTGGGTCTTGTTAATTATCATCTGAATCATAACACTTAAGAGAAACAAAATGAATACCGTAAGCATTACCGAACAGGATTCGTTGTATAGTGATTTGGAAAAGATGTCGGTAAAAGAGTTACTTCAGAAGATCCACGAAGAGGATAAAAAGGTGTTGCCTGCCATTGGTGCGGTGATGCCTCAGATTGAGGCACTTGTTGAGCAGGTTTTTATCAGGATGAAAAAGGGAGGACGTCTTTTTTATATGGGAGCAGGTACCAGCGGGCGTTTGGGCATTCTGGATGCCTCAGAAATCCCGCCGACTTTTGGCGTTGGGTATGGATTGGTAATCGGAATGATTGCCGGTGGAGACAAAGCTATCCGCAAAGCAGTGGAAGCTGCAGAAGATGATGAAGAGATGGGATGGAATGAGTTAAAAAAGATGGAGATCAATGAGATGGATACGGTAGTAGGAATTGCCGCTTCCGGCAGGACACCTTATGTGGTTGGTGCAGTGAAAAGAGCGAGGGAACATAAAATCCTAACTGCGTGCATCGTCAACAATCCCGGAAGCATCCTTGCTTTGAACGTAGATATTGCCATCGAAGCAATTGTGGGTCCGGAATTCGTTACCGGCAGTACCCGCATGAAATCAGGCACTTCTCAAAAAATGATCCTAAATATGATTACGACCTCGGTGATGATTAAGCTGGGGCGGGTCAAAGGGAATAAAATGGTCAACATGCAACTGACTAATCAGAAGCTGATCCACAGGGGAACACGTATGATTGTCAGTGAATTGGGTTACAGTGAGGATAAAGCAAAAAGATTGCTCCTGCTGCACGGTTCAGTTAATGAAGTACTCAATGCCGCCAGGACAGAAAAATGATAGTTAACAAAAATGGGAGAATCGATTCTCCCATTTTTGTTAACTCATTACCTGCTTAATCAGGTCAGGTATCTCACTTGGTATTTTAGCTACTTTAACGCCAACTCTTTCGAATGCTTTGATTTTCTCTTCTGCTGTACCACTTCCGCTGGAGATGATGGCACCTGCGTGTCCCATTCTTTTCCCGGGAGGAGCCGACTGTCCTGCAATAAATGCCACCACTGGTTTGGTAACATGATCCTGAATATATTGAGCCGCACGTTCCTCCGCATCTCCCCCTATCTCACCAATCAGTACAATGGCTTTGGTCTCAGGATCATCCTGAAACATTTGCAACAGCTCAAGGTAATAGAGTCCGGCAACCGGATCTCCGCCAATCCCAACACAAGTACTCTGACCAATGCCATTGCTTGTTAGCTGGTAGACCATTTCATAAGTGAGTGTTCCACTGCGGCTCATCAAACCGACATTCCCTTTCAGAAAAATATTTCCAGGCAAAATTCCTACCAGTGCTGCATCAGGAGAGATCAGTCCCGGACAATTTGGACCTATTAGTTTGGTTCCCCGTTTTGTCAGGTAAGGCATTACTTTAACCATGTCGAGTGTAGGAACCCCTTCTGAGATGGCAATAACGAGTTCAATTCCGGCTTCAGAGGCTTCCAGTATGGCATCAGCTGCAAGATGTGCCGGTACGAAAATTATGGAAGTATTGGCTCCAGTTGCGTGAACTGCTTGTTCAACGGTATTGAAAACAGGAATGCCATCAACGGCCGAACCCCCTTTCCCGGGTGATACACCAGCGACAACATTTGTTCCATAGGCTTTCATTTTACCTGCATGGAAACTTCCATCCCTGCCTGTGATCCCTTGTACCAATAATTTCGTATTCTGATTGACTAAAATGCTCATATGTGTTTAATAAGTTGGTTCTTAATTTTGTGCGCACAATTCAATGGCTTTTTGAGCAGCCTGACTCATGGTCTCAACAATTGGCAGATTGGCCTGTTTAAGAATTTCGAGTCCTTCTTTTGAGTTGGTTCCGGATAGACGAACTACAATAGGAATTTCGACCTTTAACTTCTCGAGGGCAATGATTAAACCACGCGCCACGTCGTCGCACCGTGTTATGCCACCAAAAATATTGATCATGACAACCTTAACATTTTTATCTGAAAGGATGAGATTCATCGCATCAATTACTTTTTGGGGATTTGAGCTCCCACCGATATCAAGAAAATTGGCTGGTTCTCCACCGAAATATTTGATCAGGTCGAGTGTGGCCATTGCCAGGCCGGCGCCGTTTACCATGCAACCAATTGATCCATCCAATCGAATGTATGTCAAACCCTTTTCGTTGGCATCAATTTCTTTCCGCTCATCTTCAGTTGGTTCATTCAAGGCTTCGACTTCAGGCTGACGGAACAGCGCATTGTCATCAAAATTCATCTTGCCATCAAGTGCCAGAAGCTTGCCATCTTCGGTAATTACCAGAGGATTGATCTCTACCAAGGATGAATCTGTATCCATAAAAATCCGGTATAGTTTCTGGAACATATCTGCTCCCTGCTTTACTAAATTGAAATCACTGAAAAGGGCAAAAGCAATCTTTCTTGCCAGAAAAGGGGTCATTCCCAGATCCGGATCAATAACAAATTTGTGTATGGCATCCGGATTTTCTTTGGCTACTTCCTCAATCTCGACACCTCCCTCGCTGCTAGCCATGAAAATAACTGACTTTGAGTTACGGTCGATAGTCAGGCCAACATAAAACTCGGAAGAGAATTTTACTCCCTGTGCTATCAATATCTTTTCTACCGTATATCCCTTGATATCCATGCCAAGGATCTTGCCAGCCATCTCCGGAACCTCTTCCGCGGTTCTTGCCAGCTTCACACCTCCAGCCTTGCCCCTCCCTCCGACAAGCACCTGAGCTTTAACTACAACCGGCAATCCAAGCTTCTCCGCAGCCGCAACTGCCTCGGCGACAGTGTAGCATACAATTTCATTGGTTACAGGGATCCGATAACGTGAAAAAATCTCTTTTGCTTGATATTCGTGAATCTTCATATCTAAATAATTTGATTAAAATACGTTGGTCAGTGAAAAAATTGATATTTAGCCTATTCGAATTTTCTGACGGAAAAGTTTAGTTTGTTAATTCGTCGTGAAATTAAGTAAATTTTTAAAAAAGATTTAATTTAGCACTTCTAAATATTCCCCATGAGCAAGAAAATATTTTCCGGTATTCAAATGTATTCATTCATGATCATCGGGTTGGCTCTGTATGCTTTTGGGGTGACAGCTTTCCTTATTCCGCTGAAGATTACTGCAGGTGGTGTAACCGGTATTTCCATGCTGATATATTATGCAACCGGCATCCCCACAGGATATCCCTATTTTATCATAAACAGCTTTCTTGTAGTTTTGGCTATCCGAATTCTGGGCACCAGTTTTGGTCTGAAAACCTTTTTTAGTATGGTGGTCATCTCCATACTGCTCAATGTTATGCAGGGTTTTATTAAAGAACCACTTGTTAAGGATATTTTTCTTTCCTCCGTATTGGGAGGGATCCTGGGTGGTGTCGGTTTGGGAATCACCTTCAACCAGGGCGGGAGCACCGGAGGCACGGACATCATTGCCATGATCATCAATAAGTATCGAAATATTAGTCCTGGCAGAATTATTATGTATTGTGATGTAATTATTATTACATCCTCTTACTTTGTACTTGCGTCGGTAGAAAAACTGGTATACGGTTATGTTACGATGTGGATCGTGGCTTATTCAATCGATGCGTTTCTGACCGGAGCTCAGCAGTCTGTTCAACTTTTTATCTTTTCTGAGAAATATGAACAGATTGCTGACTTTATCAACACAGAATCCCGGCGAGGATTGACGGTCATTGAAGGTACAGGCTGGTACACGAAGAAACAGGTGAAGATGATTATGACAGTAGTTAAAAAGAGAGAATCTCCCATGATTTTTCAAAGAATTAAAGAGATCGACCCGGAGGCCTTTATTTCACAAGGTTCTGTGATGGGTGTTTATGGGAAGGGGTTTGATGAAATCAAGCTATAAAACGAAATGGTTTCGCCGGATTCAGAAAGCAGGAAAGGGGTCTGTTCAAAGAAAAAATCTCCCCGAATGGGTATTGGGAATTTCTCTGTTTCTCCTGCTTATTTTTAGCTTTTCCCGCATCATGTGGTATAATTACATGATACCAACCGTCGATCTTAAAGAGGACATTCTTTTGGTAGAGCCTAAATTGCTATTTGGTCTGCCAGTCGACTCCTTCCACGTGGAGGAGAACAATGTCAAGGCCAATGAGAGTCTCTCGGATATATTAACTGACCGGGGAGTTTCCTCCATGGTTATCGATCGTATTGCACATTTGCCTTCATCAGTTTTCGATCTTCGCAAGATGAAGAAAGGCAACGAATACGCGGTATTTTACTCCCGTGATTCCTTGCGTAATCCCCTCTATTTTGTTTATTCTGAAGATGATGTCAATTATTATCAATATCAGCTTTCATTCGATTCGTGCAATGTCATTCATGGCAAGAATGAAGTGACTACTGAGCGAAAAATTGTTACTGGTACCATAAATTCCTCCTTGTGGAATGCCATGAAAGAGAATAATCTTGATCCAATGTTAGCCATTCATTTGTCGGATCTTTTTGCCTGGACCATAGATTTCTTCGCGATACAAAAAGGGGATCACTTCACCGTCTTGTATAATCAGGATTATGTCAAAGGCGAAAAAATTGGAATAGGCTTGATTCATGCGGCAATCTTTAATTCTTCAGGTCAGGATTTTTATGCCATTCATTTTGAACAGGAAGATGGTCAGAACTACTTTGATGAGCTAGGAAGGAGCATCAGAAAAGAATTCTTAAAGGCGCCTCTAAAATTCTCAAGAATCAGTTCGCGTTTTACTGCAGCCAGGATGCACCCCGTTCTGCGTATTGTGAGACCTCATTTCGGCGTGGATTACGCTGCTGCAACCGGAACACCTGTCCATACCATTGGGGAAGGTGTGGTGATAACAAGAGCTTATCAGCCAGGGGGTGGAGGTAATTTTATTAAAATCAGGCACAATTCGGTCTACACGACAACCTACATGCACCTTTCAAAATTTGCTTCCGGGATTCAGACAGGAACCCGGGTTAAACAGGGTGATGTTATTGGCTATGTTGGATCAACCGGTCTTGCCTCCGGACCTCACCTGGATTATCGTGTATTTATGAATGGATTTCCAATAGACCCCCTAAAATTGAAATCACCTCCGGCCGACCCTGTCAATGATAAGAATAAGCCTGTTTTTATGCTCCTAAGAGACAAATTGCTAAGAGAACTGAAGAATGTAAATCAGGAAGGATCTAAAAAGAATGCCACGAACTGATCAATCAGATTTTTTTCTCTTCCGATAACATCACATCTGCAACAAACTGCCGGATTTGTTGTTCATCATCCTTCTTACATATGAGTAAAACCTTTCCCGACTCTACGATGATATAATCTTTTAATCCCTGTATGACAGAAATCTTTGCTTCAGGCAGGTTAATAATACAACCTTCTGTTTCATACAGAAAGACCTTGCTGCCGGAAACGGCATTACCTGCCTTGTCCAGGGGGTGATTTTCATAGAGTGATCCCCAGGTTCCCAAATCAGACCAACCAAAATCGGCAGTTAAAACATATACATTATCGGCTTTCTCCATGACTCCGTAATCAATGGAGATATTGGGGCATTCAGAGTAAGTTTTGTTGATAAAGTGGCATTCGTCTGCAGTATTGATCAATTTTTTTCCGTTCTCAAAAATGGTATTGAGATCCGGCAGATATTTTTCAAAGGCTTTTTGGATGGCAAGTGCCGACCAGACAAAAATTCCTGAATTCCAGAAAAATTCTCCTGTATCCACAAAAACCTGGGCCATTTCACGATCAGGTTTTTCAGTGAAGGTCTTCACTTTGAAAAGATTGTCATAGAGGTTGTAATCCATTTTCTCGTTTACCTGGATATAGCCATAACCGGTTTCAGGTCTTGATGGTTGAATCCCCAAAGTGACCAGCACCTCCTTTTCGCCAGCAAACTGTAGTCCTTTTTCTATCTCATTAAGAAACAAATCTTCTTTCAGGATCAGGTGATCGGAGGGTGAAACAACCATTTTAGCCGTCGGACAAACGCTGAGAATTTTGTATGTCGCATAGGCGATACAAGGAGCAGTATTTCTTCTGAGGGGTTCAAGCAAAACCTGAGATTCACTAAGTAAAGGTAGCTGCTCCATCACCAGATCTTTGTACTTTTCGCTGGTAACGACGTAAACATTTTCAGCAGGAATGATACGGTTGAATCGTTCGAAGGTAAGTTGAAGCAAAGTTTTGCCAATGCCCAGAATATCAATAAACTGCTTAGGCCGGTCTGCAGTACTAAGTGGCCAGAAACGGCTACCGATTCCGCCGGCCATAATAATGCAGTAGTTTTTACAATTTTCCATGTTCAGGCTATTTTGATCAAAATTAGCTTATTTTTTTAGAATCAGCATATATTCCAAATAAAAGCCAACCGCAAAACACATCCTGCCTTTGTTTAAATATTTGTATTTTTACAAAAAAAAGTATGAAGGTTTTCAACGAAATCGGGAGTTACTTTTTGTTGATGTACCGGGTTTTCAGCAGGCCTGAAAAGAAGCAAATCTATTGGCGCCAAGTGCTTCTGGAGATTGAAAAGCTTGGGATTCACTCTTTGGGAATCGTTGCTATTATATCCGTTTTCATGGGGGGAATTATCACACTTCAGTTAACTTACAATATGACCAGTCCACTGATGCCCATTTACCTCATTGGTCTTGGAAACCGCGATACGCTGATACTTGAATTTTCCTGTACGATATTGAGCCTGATGCTGGCAGGGAAAGTCGGATCGAATATTGCTTCTGAAATTGGTAGTATGCGGGTGACTGAACAAATTGATTCACTTGAGCTGATGGGCGTTAATTCAGCCTCCTTCCTGATTCTTCCGAAAATTGCAGCAGTAGTTTTTATGAGCCCTATATTATTCATCCTTAGTGTATTCTGTGGAATAATCGGAGGTTTGATTGCTGGTCCGCTCTCAGGAGTTCTCACGATTGCAGAGTATGTTGGAGGTATCAGAAGCTTTTTTGTTTCGTACTATGTTACTTTTTCCATGATCAAAACGTTGGTTTTCGGATTTTTGATTGCTACAGTTCCTGCATTTAATGGTTATTACGTACAGGGAGGTGCCCTGGAAGTTGGTAAGGCCAGTACACGATCTGTTGTAAATACCAGTATCCTGATCCTCTTTTTTGACCTGGTTCTGACACAATTACTTTTCAAATGATTGAAATAAAAAATATAAAGAAATCATTCGAAAACAGGCCTGTCCTGAAGGATATATCTACTCTTTTTGAAAAAGGTAAAACCAATTTGATTATTGGTCAGAGTGGATCGGGAAAGACGGTTCTGCTGAAATCAATTGTAAGGCTTCTGGAAGTTGATGAAGGAGAGATCCTTTTTGATGGCAGGGATATAAGGAAGCTGAATTTCAGAGATCTCAAACAGCTTCGCAAGGAGATGGGAATGGTTTTCCAGGGCGGTGCTTTGTTCGATTCGCTGAATGTAGCCGAGAATGTGCAATTCCCGATGAATATGTTCACAACCATGACGCCGGGAGAAAAGGCCAGGCATGTGGATTTCTGCCTTGATCGCGTGAATATCAAAGGTGCCCATCATCTCTCCCCTTCTGAAATATCCGGGGGTATGCGTAAGCGGGTAGCCATTGCCAGAGCCATTGCCCTTAACCCGAAATATCTCTTCTGTGATGAGCCAAATTCGGGTCTTGATCCGGTTACTTCCATTCTAATTGATAACCTAATCAAAGAGATTACGGTGGAATTTGATATCACTACCCTGATCAATACACACGATATGAACTCCGTAATGGAGATAGGCGATAACATTTTATTCATCTCAGAGGGTGAAAAAGGATGGGAAGGAAATAGCACCCAGGTGTTGTTTACAAATAATAAAAAACTGAACGAATTTGTATTTGCATCACCCTTGTCAAAAAGAATTCGTGATCTGAAACAAAGGGAGGACGACGAATGAGATACAGTCAATATTTTATATTTTTTGTGCTGCTGGCACTTCTGGCCTGCTCGGGGAATGCTTTACCTGAAGGGGTACTGCCAAAGAAGAAGATGGTACCTATCCTTGTGGATATTCATCTTTCGGAGGCCATCAACATTCAAAAATACAGCATGTCCATGGTCAGAGACAGTCTCCCCGAGGATCTATACCTCTCCATTTGCCAAAAATACAAACTCGATCGCTCTGTTATAGAGAAGTCACTTCATTACTACGGGAAGCACACCGGAGAATATATACCTATCTATGATGAGGTTCTGAATGTTCTCAGTGAGATGGATGTGAAGGCTAAAAGTGATTCGCTCAGGCCTGTTCAAAAGGGGAGATTTGATGCTGACACATTAAAAGGTAAGAGACCTCCGCCGCCTGCCAGGAAGAGAGATTCCCAAATCAGGTGAGGAATTTTTAAGAAATGACACATGCGTAAAATTTCAGCACATCTGATCCTGGATGGCAAGGGCAATTGTTATTCCAAAGGGATCCTGACGCTTGATACCGACGGAACCATCCTGGAAATTAAGGACACCAAAGGAGAATTATACGAAGCCTCCGGGATAGAATTTTACAGTGGTATGATCGTTCCCGGTTTTGTCAATGCGCACTGCCACCTCGAATTATCTCATCTGCATCATGCATTCCCTGAAGGTACAGGATTTGTCAGTTTTTTAAAAACAGTGGTAGACAGTAAGCTGAATACCCCGGATAATATTGCATTTGAGGCGGAAAGGGCCGATATCCTGATGACTAAAAACGGAATCGTGGCCGTCGGCGATATTTCCAATGGAACCAACTCTTTTGAGGTAAAGCATAACTCTAAGATTCATTATTTCACTTTCGTTGAAACATTGGGATTTGCGCCAGGACGGGCAGAGAAAGCCATGGAATGGGCACGGGTCTGCGTGAAGAGGGCAGCAGACCTGGGCTTGAAAGCCTCTATTGTTCCGCATGCTCCCTATTCTATTTCCGGACAGCTTTTCGAGGCTGTTGCCACAGAAGCGATTCATGCAGGATTACCTTTGTCGATTCATAGTCAGGAGAGTATTGAAGAAGACGAGTTGTACCAAACAGGAACGGGTGAACTGGTTAATCATCTCCGGAATAATTTGTCTATCGATACAACATTTTTTCACCCTACCGGGGAAAGTGCCATGCGAAGTACCCTTGAAAATTTGCCATCTCAAAATAGTCTGTTGCTGGTTCACAACCTTTTTACCAAGCAGCATGATCTGGACTACATCCAAAGTGTTCGCAAGTTGAGCAATACCTGGTTTGTTCTGTGCCCGGGATCCAACCTCTTTATTCAAAACCGGCTTCCTGACATAGACCTGTTCAGGAGAAATAACCTTCAAATTTGTATAGGTACGGATAGTCTGGCATCCAATCACCAGCTCTCCATCCTGGAAGAGATGAAGATTATACAGCTGGCATATCCCCATATATCTCTCGGGGAACTTACCAGCTGGGCCGCTTTCAATGGTTCAAAAGCCTTGAATATTGACAATTGGGCAGGTTCTATTGAGGTAGGAAAACGTCCGGGGATCAATTTGTTAACAGGACTCGATCTCTCTGAACGAAAATTGCTGCCTGGAACATGTATAAAGAAACTTTGCTAATTTATTCTGCATATCCAATACAAAGCTATGGCTACTTTCCTGTTTGATCAGACAATTTTTGGGCCTGTAATAAGCAGGAGGCTGGGTGTTTCTCTAGGGATCAACCTGCTTCCAAATGACACAAAACTGTGCTCTTTCGATTGCATTTATTGTGAATGTGGCTGGAATCCGGACAGAAAGGAACACCCTGTTCGCCTGCCAAAGCGAAGGGAGGTTCAGTCGTTGCTCAGACAGAAACTGATAGAGATGAAGCGCGAGATGCGGCTTCCGGATGTAATCACTTTTGCCGGGAATGGCGAGCCAACCATGCATCCTGATTTTGCTGCCATCATTCACGATACCATCCTTATCAGAAATGAACTCTCTCCAGAATCAAAGATTGCTGTACTCTCCAACGCTACCATGTTGCATAAGGAGTCTGTGGTTAAAGCCTTGAAATTGGTAGATGACAATATACTCAAGCTTGATTCAGGAATTTTAGAGACCATCCTGCTGCTCAACCAACCAGTAGGAAAGTTAAATATCCATACACTGGTCAGTCATTTAAAAAAATTTGAAGGAACACTCATCCTGCAAACCATGTTTCTGAAAGGATCCTTTAAGGGTGTTGCTTTTGATAACACAACAGACCGGGAGATAGAAAGCTGGATCGAACTGTTGAAAGAGGTCCAGCCAAGGAGCGTGATGATTTATTCCATCGCCAGGGATACACCTGCAGAAAATCTGGTTGGAATAAAATTATCCAAACTGAAGGAAATTGGCAGAAGGGCAGAAAAAGAAACCTTAATTTCAGTTAAGGTAAGTGGCTAAGTTAAAAAGATCAACGAATGCAGATAGAAATACTTCAACTAACTGAAGGGGCAAAGAATGCCAAAGGAACAACGGTGGTAATAGATGTTTTCAGGGCTTTTTCCACGGCCTGTTACCTCTTTGCGGCAGGTGCTGCAAGGATCTTCCCGGTTGAACAGATCGAAGAGGCCCTGCAACTGAAAAAACAAATTCCGGATGCAATTTTGCTGGGGGAGCGGAGTGAAAAAAAAGTGGAAGGTTTTGATTTCGGGAACTCGCCTACCCATGTTGCTTCTCTTGATTTCAAAGGGGCTTCCATCATCATGACAACCAGCTCAGGGACAAAGGGATTGATGAATGCTACCAGCGCAGATGAGATTTTGACAGGGAGTTTTGTAAATGCCGGTGCCATCATTCGTTATCTTAAAAGCAGGAATCCGGAGAATGTCAGTCTGGTCTGCATGGGCTACGAAGGGGAAAGACCAACGCAGGAAGACACCTTTCTGGCAGAATATATTAAAGCAGTATTAATGGGAAAATCTACCGATTTTCAGAGGATGAAAGAGGTCTTGCGCACAGGCGACGGAGCCCGGCTCCTTGATCCTGCAAACCAGGCATGGTCCCCGGCACAAGATTTTGATCTTTGTTTGGATCTCGACAGGTTCGATTTTCTTATCCGGCTAACCGAAGAAGCAGGGGTAAAAGTACTTCAAGTGACTAAAGTGAACTAAAGTACTTCCCATACTACCAAACATTGATCCTGACCTTTGGAGTCCATTAAATCTTTGAGTACTTTAGTCACTTTAGTTCACTTTAGCTCATTTTAGCTCATTTCCCGGATGAAAAGATACAATTTTGATGAAATAATTCCACGCAAAGGGACGGACTGTGAAAAATACGATCACCTCCAAAGCCATTTTGGCAATGGGAATGCCATCCCTTTGTGGGTGGCGGACAGTGATTTCAGGGTTCCTGATTTTATTTCGGCTGCCATACGTTTCCGTGCTGACCATGAAATATATGCTTACTCCTTCAGACCGGAAGGATATTACAATTCGATCATCGGGTGGCAGCAAATGAGGCATGACTGGCAAATAGAGCGTGAAATGATTCTTCCAACCCAGGGTGTTGTCTCGACCCTGGCCTCACTTATCATGGCTTTTTCTGAAGAAGGCGAAAAAATAGTTATCCAACCTCCGGTATATACTCCTTTTTTCTCCTGTGTTCGTGATTGCGGCAGAACGTTGGTGGAGAATCCACTTATAAACGTAGAGGGCCGATATACCTTTGATTTCGAGGATCTCCTCAGCAAAATCGACAAAAAAACCCGTCTGCTCATCTTATGCAATCCCCACAATCCGGTCGGAAGGGTATGGTCTAAAGAAGAACTTGAACAATTGGGTGACATCTGTCTGAAAAACAATATTTTGATTATTTCGGACGAAATTCATTCTGATTTGATTTTCACAGGTTACCAGCACATCCCTCTGCCAAAAGTTTCGGATCAGCTTGGTGCCAATTGTATTGTCTGTATGGCTCCCAGCAAGACATTTAATATTGCCGGACTCTCCACCTCTTATGTTATCATCCCGGATAAAAAAATAAGACAGAAATTTGACCATTTTTTACGTACACTGCATTTGAAGAACGGAAATCTGTTTGGCAACATAGCCCTTGAGGCAGCTTATCAATATGGCATGGACTGGGTTGACCAGCAAAATGAATACCTGGAAGCTAATCGTGATTTTATGCTAGAGTTTTTCACGATGAAGATGCCAAAGATCAGGATGACCTTCGCAGAGGCGACTTATCTTGCCTGGTTAGATCTTAAAGAATATGGTATCCGGGAGGTGGAAATGAACAGGTTACTGATCGAAAAGGCTGAGATCGTCTTGAATAAAGGATCCATTTACGGCAAAGAAGGGGATAGATTTTTCAGATTGAATTTTGCATGTCCATTACAAGTTCTGGAGGAAGCGCTCACCCGCATGGAGAAGGTACTGGGGTGTTATTAGTTCTTATTTTTCCCTTGAAAGGACCTTCGCCGCAAATTCTCTTAACTCCTTTTTAGAGGAATCCTCGATACGCAGTTGCTGCAATGATTCAAGTGCGAGATCATGATATTCCTTCATCAGGGTTCGTGTTGCTGCTGAAGCTCCTGATTCTGTAAAGATTTTTCTGACTGCTTCGATTTTTTCTTTCTGATCAAAATTCTTTCTTCCCATCCACTCCTGCAAGTGTGAACGGGTTTTCTGATCACTCATTTCAATGGCTTTCAATAAGATATAGGTTTTTTTATTCTCGCAGATATCACCACCTATTTGTTTGCCAAAGGAATTTTCTTCTCCGTAAACATCCAGCCAATCGTCCTGAAGCTGAAATGCGATACCCGTCAGAATTCCAAAGTCGTATAGCAACCGGCAACTTTTTTCATCAGCACCTGCCAGCATTGCGCCCATTTTAAGACTGCAGGCAATCAGAACTGCTGTCTTCAACCTGATCATTGCAAGATATTCAGTTATCGATACCTGATCTCTTTTCTCAAATTCCATGTCGTATTGCTGACCTTCGCAGACTTCGAGTGCTGTTGTTGAAAAAAGATTAAGAAGCGGTGCAGGTTCTGAAACTTTGCAGCGGGATAAATATCGAAAAGCCATTATGGACATGGCGTCCCCGCTCAGAATGGCACTGTTTTGGCCATATTTCAGGTGAACAGCTGGTAAGCCTCTCCTGATGCTGGCGTGATCCATGATATCATCGTGAAGCAAGGTGAAGTTGTGGAAAAGCTCAATGGCTGTTGCAGCCGGGAAGAGTGTCTCAGGATGTTCCGAAAAAAGGGAGGCTGCGTGGAGCATCAGGACCGGTCGGATTCTTTTCCCTCCTCCTTCCAGGGAATATGCCACAGGTTCATACAATTGCAAAGGAGCTGTCACTTGCATGGATTGAATCTCTTTTTGAAATTCTTTTTCAAAAAAATCCAGAAGATGTTGGAAACTGAGCATATTTTGTGCGTATCGGAGATCTGGACAATAGGAAGAGAATCAGGAGTGTTACTTTTCCTCCGGCTCTGTTTCAGAAGCATTTTTTTCATCGTTAATCATCTTGCAATGTCCAACGAAACGGGCTCCGGGTTCAACAGAAAGTTTTCCCATGGTTAGGTTGCCGGTAATGGATGCACTGCTTTTGAGGGAGAGCAGATCCTTGACAACAATTTCACCTTTCACGAATCCCATGATTTCAGCACTGGTACAGCGAATGATTCCATTGATTTTGGAATCAGGACCAACCACTACCCTGCCTTTGCAATCGAGGTCGCCGACCAACGTACCATCGATACGAATATCTCCGTCAGATTCGATATTCCCTTTAATCTTTGTGTCCTGAGCAATTGTATTCAGGGCTTTCACTTCATTAATGACTGGTTTTGACATGGTCGAATTTATTGATCATTTTATAATGCCGATGAAGATAATAATTCGTAGGTATTTCCGCAAATGTCAGTAACAAAAAAATCCCTTTCGGGATTTTTTAGACGAATTGTCCGAAATTTCTTAAGAATAATTTGTCCGATTGAACAACTTAGACTTTTGCGCTTTTCTCAATCGCTAATTTACCCCTGTAATAACCGCATTCTGCGCAAACGGTGTGATATTTAACCGCTGCACCGCAATTAGAGCAGGATGAAATCTGTGCTGGGATAGCTTTGTCGTGAGTCCTGCGCTTATCTCTTCTTGTACTGGAGTGTTTGTGCTTAGGATGTGCCATTTTTAATAATCTTTACTTTAATTACCTATAAATTTTCTTAACTCATTCCATCTCGGGTCATCCGGTTCATCTAAAGTGTTGCTATGGTGTCTGAGCTCTTCCAGTTTTTTGATCATCACCGGATCGCACATACTTTCTCCATTCTTACCATTCGGATGAATTCTCCGTATGGGCAAACTTAAAATCACGAATTCATAGATATACTGTGAAATCTCAACCTGAAAATCATTT
This sequence comes from Bacteroidia bacterium, assembly GCA_025358025.1. GTDB lineage: Bacteria > Bacteroidota > Bacteroidia > Bacteroidales > Prolixibacteraceae > CAINVV01. The sequence goes on from JANYKW010000008.1 coordinate 23,938, forward strand.
GGATGAAGATAAATCAATTCGGCCTCATCTTCAACCTGTTTCTCGCTGAATTTTACCAACAGCTTTCTATTGCTTTCCAGAGGATAAATAAAATTTTCCAAACAACGATCGCAAACCAGCTCAACTGTTCCGCGGATAGAGAAGGATAAAGACAGATAAGTTGAACTTTTTTCAAGTTCAACCTGGATCTTTAACTCCCCTTTCACTACTTCCGATGTTTCAAACTCAGCAAAGAATCGATCATCAACAGCAAAATCAAACTGATGCTTTCCCTCGCTCAATCCTGAAAATGGAAGGGTGTATTGCGAAAGGTAGTTCATAAGTATCCTTGTTAAAAAGCTTGGCAAAGGTATAAAAAAATATTATACAAAAGAGGAGTTGATTTAATTTTCACATTTCCCCGCGATAATACTCCGTGCTGCTGCACATATCCCGTTTGTATCGAATCCGCACTCGCGGTATAGCTCAGGTTGTGTTCCCTGTTCGATGAAACGATCGGGTATTCCAAGTCTGATGACTGTTTTTTTCAATCCTTCTGAGGCAAAATACTCAAGTACCGCACTGCCAAATCCGCCATGAATTACACCATCTTCCACTGTAATGATACGGTCAAAACGGGCTGCAACTTCCTGGAGAATATTTGTATCAAGGGGTTTTACGAATCGCATGTCGAAATGCGCGACAGAGATATTTTCTGATGCAAGAATCCGGATGGCTTTGGTAACGAAATTCCCCGGATGACCAATGGAAAGGATAGCAACATCATCGCCCTCTGCCATTTTCCGTCCTTTCCCAACCGGGATTTCTTCAAAGTCTTTTTTCCATGCAAGATGCATTCCATGTCCGCGGGGATACCGGATGGAAAATGGACCTTTGTCGGGAAGTTGCGCAGTGTACATCAAATTGCGAAGTTCAAGCTCATCCATGGGGGCCGAGACGATCATATTGGGGATACTTCGCATGAATGACAAATCGAAAACCCCGTGGTGGGTAGCGCCGTCAGCACCAACCAGACCTCCGCGATCCATGCAGAAGATAACATTGAGCTTCTGCAGGGCAACATCGTGGATGATCTGATCATAAGAACGCTGGATGAATGAAGAGTAAATATTCACGAAGGGAATCTTTCCTGATACGGCCATTCCCGCTGCAAAAGTCACTGCATGCGGTTCCGCGATACCCACATCAAAAGCCCTTTCAGGCATTTCATCCATCATGATATTCATGGAACAGCCACTTGGCATAGCAGGCGTTACACCAACAATATCTTTATTTAATCTGGCCAGTTCCAGAAGTGTCTGTCCAAAGACTACCTGATACTTTGAAATCTTTGGTAAGGAGTCAGGATCGGTAAATATTTCACCGGTTATTACATCAAATTTACCAGGTGCATGCCATTTTGTTGCATCCTTCTCTGCAGGGATATATCCTTTCCCTTTTTTTGTTAGTACATGAAGCAATTTTGGTCCGGGAATCTCCCTTAAATCATGGAAAATTCTGGTAAGTGCAACTACATCATGCCCATCGACAGGACCAAAATATCGAAATCCAAGCGCTTCAAACAGATTGCTGTCGTTGAAAACGATCGATTTTACGGCATGCTGGTGTCTTCTCAGCAAGGACAACATCTTTCTCCCTGCTGTTTTGAAATGTTTGAGAACCTGCCAGACTCCTGACCTAAGGCGGTTGTATGCCCGGGAAGTCTGCATCCTCACAAAGTATCTGGCCAGACCTCCGACATTGGGGTCAATTGACATGTTGTTGTCGTTGAGGATGACCAGCACATCTGCATTGGCTCCTCCTGTATTGTTCAGACCTTCAAAAGCCATTCCACCGGTCATGGATCCATCCCCAATCACGGCAATTACTTTTCGGTCTTTATCTCCGTTCAATGCAGAAGCAATTGAAATTCCGAGGGCTGCAGAAATGGAAGTAGAAGAGTGCCCAACGCCAAAAGCATCGTATTCACTTTCCGATCTGTTCGGAAAGCCACTGATCCCTTTGTATCTTCTGTTGGTATGAAATTGTTTTCGTCTTCCGGTAAGAATTTTATGACCATATGCTTGGTGCCCAACATCCCATATCAGTTTATCGTAGGGAGTATTGTAAACATAGTGAAGGGCAACTGTCAGTTCGACTACTCCCATGCTGGCACCAAAATGACCTGGATTGCAGGAAGCTTCCTTGATGATCAGTTCTCTTATTTCGGTACATACCTTTGGCAGATCCTTAATTTTAATCTTTTTAAGATCAGACGGATAGTCGATATTTTCCAGCAGATTTGCCATTCAATCCAAACTTTTTGCGAGACCGGGATACAGGTTAATATTCAGCAAACAAAGATAGACTTTATTACTTTATTTGTTCGACCAGGCTGTTTTTAGGTTATATGCTTCAAGTGATTCGAGATAAAGTTCCCCTCCCTGGGTATAGAGAAGCAGATCATCTTCTCCCTTAACAGGAGAGAAACAGGTGCTGATTCCAAGTTCTCCATGGTTTGCAAATATTTCAATCGAAGACCGGTCAATCAATAATTCCATTTCAATTTTCCCATCTATGGGTTCCAGAGGCATTTTAATCCCGTTTACTTCCAATATTTTTTTAGCTGTATCGTACTTGATATCAGTTCCTTCTGATTTTTTTCCTGTTCGGATGATGAATCCAAAACTGTCTGAAGTTTTGGGCAGAAATACCGCTTTAATGAAAACAGCATCGCCTTTCATTCCACCGACAAGACTTCCCTTCAGTCCCGGTATGAAATTTTTATCTTTCCTTTTTATCTCTTTATCATACAGGGAGGATATATTTTCAATCGGTTTCCTGCATAAAACAATGCCTTTTTTAGTTGTGCGCAGCGATAATTCTGTCGGAAAAGTCATCTGACCATTGAATGTCATATCAGGGAACTCGCCGCCTCTCATCCAGGCAATCTGGATTACTTTTCCATCTGGTGAATTAGAAAGGGATTGAGCAGCATAGAAATTCTTGCCTGAATCAAGTTTAAGCATGGCTGTTTCTGATTTGAACGACAAGCCATCAAAAGAACCAATCATGTAGTTGCCTTCACCGCTTAATACGACCCATTTCTTTTCAGGGGTACTTCCCTCCAATGCCGCTTCAAAAATGTCGGGACACTCTCCGAAACCTTCCAAATGACTGCTGAATTTCCAATGCAGCAAATCTGATGAGTTGTAAAAGGAAATTCCGGGTGTTTTTGTCACATCACCAGAACTTTGGAAAAGGGCCAGAATCCATTTTTCTGATTGGATATGATAAAATACTTTGGGATCGCGGGCATCTCCTTCAGAAACAGTAATGAGTGGGTTTTTATCATATTTGGTCCAGGTTACTCCTTTGTCGTTACTATATGCCAGATTTTGATTCCCTTTATTGTCGGAATAAAAAATGAGCATTGGTTTCTCATCCTTTTGCTGTAATCCGGATAGATTCATCGAATCAATTACAGCACTACCTGCGGTGGGAGGAGAAGAGATCAGACTTTTTCCCTTTTCGTCGGGTGTAAAAGCAATCGGTAAATGTTTCCAGTGAACAAGATCTTTACTGACCGCATGTCCAAGCTGGTCGCTGAATATCTTGTCGCTGACCGAAATATTGTGGTAGAAAAGATGGTACTCACTTTTGTAATAGACAAATCCATTGGGTTCAAAGAGCCAGTTCTTCTCTGGAGAAAAATGATACTGAGGCCGGTATAATTCGTCGTAATATTTTTTGTCTGACTTTGCTGACGGGAGTATAATAAGCGTTAAGAGAACAAATATTAAGTACTTCATAATTCAGGAAGTTATGATTTATTCACATTCATTAAGGAATTTTTCAAATATACGTTTTATACGAAAACATTATCAAGGGGAAAGAGTAATATATAACAGCAGATAAAATCTTACTTTTGACCCCACAGGAAGTGAGCTAAAGTGCCTAAAGTGAACTAAAATAAAAGGCCATGAACTTTTGTTCACTTTGGGCACATATTAATCAAAGGAAGAATGACCAATAAAATCGAAATAATGGCCCCGGTGGGTTCATATGAATCATTGATGGCAGCCATCCAGGCGGGAGCCGGTTCCGTATACTTTGGGGTGGAGCACCTCAACATGCGGGCCAGATCAGCCAATAATTTCACGCTGGAAGACCTGAGGGAGATTGCCCGCAGAGCAGGAGAAGCGGGAGTTAAGACTTATCTGACCGTTAATACAGTCGTCTTCGATGAAGAAACAGAGATGCTGAAGCGGATTATTAGCGCCGCCAAAGAAGCAGGAGTCTCCGCTGTTATCGCTTCAGATCTGGCGGTTATTCAGACCTGTCGGGCCATCGGGATGGAGGTTCATATTTCCACTCAGCTGAATATCACCAATTACGAAACTATTCAATTTTATTCCCAGTTTGCCGATGTGATGGTTCTGGCCAGAGAAATGAATATTGGAAGGGTTTGGGAGATCTCCAATAAGATCAAAGCCAATGATCTGCGTGGTCCGGGCGGTGAGTTAATCCGGCTTGAGATGTTCGTGCATGGGGCATTATGTATGGCCACCTCCGGCAAATGCTATCTTTCCCTGCATGAGATGAATTCATCTGCCAACCGGGGATCCTGCATGCAGAGTTGCAGACGGGCATACACAGTCACAGATAAGGAAACAGGGGCAGAACTCGAGATTGACAACGAATATATCATGTCACCCAAAGACTTGAAAACCATACATTTTCTAAACAAGATACTGGATGCAGGCGTATCTGTATTGAAAATTGAAGGACGTGCAAGGAGTGCAGATTATGTGAAATGTGTTGTAGAATGCTACCGTGAAGCTGCAGATGCATATATTGAGGGGACTTTCACTCCGGAAAAAATTGCCGGATGGGATAGCAGGCTTGCAACAGTTTTCAACAGGGGATTTTGGGATGGGTACTACCTTGGTCAGCGTTTGGGTGAATGGAGCGGGAATTACGGTTCACTGGCCACCAAAAGAAGGGTCTATCTTGGTAAGGTCACGAATTACTTTACCAGATTAAGTGTTGGCGAGATTAAGCTTGAAACAGGTTCTTTGAAACCAGGGGATGAAATAATGATTACCGGACCGAGCAGCGGAGTGATGCAGACAGTAGTCGAAGAGGTGAGGGTTGAACTGCAGCCGGTCGATGAAGCTCCGAAAGGATCTTATTGCTCAGTTACAGTTCCGTTGAAAGTAAGGCGATCTGATAAAGTATATAAAATTGTTGATGCCTCACAGGTAAAATCTCAATAGGTAGCTTCCCGGAAGTTTTGGGAATATTTGTCATAAGCCGGACTATTCCTCGTTAAAATGCTATTTTTACGATGGATATATAGGATCGATTATGGCGAAACGACTGTTTATTGTAATTACTGTCCTTCTGATTGCCGGGCTTGCAGCGGGATGGTATTTCTTTGCCAAAGAATCGAGGTATTTAGGTACTTCTCCACTTAAAGCGGTACCGGTACAAACTTCTATTTTTATTAGGATCGGAAATCTGGGTGCATTTGCCGAAAAATCAGTCAAAAATAGCTGTTGGCAAAACGCACGTATTTTTAGCAAAATATCGGAATTGTATGGTGATTTAGCGTTGGTAGATTCTTTGATGCTTTGTAACAAAGAATATGAAAACGTGCTTATACACAGAGAGTTATTTGTAGTACCTACGGAAGATTCCAGACTTTATCTGCTTAAGATTGGCAGCATCACGGAAAAAAACAGCATCAATTCATTGATCAGGGACTTCTTTCTCTCCAAAAATATTGTCGCAACGACCGAAAAGTATAAAGATGCCACTTTGCAACAATATGAAATAGTAAGGAATAATGAATCCAGGAGGATTTTGATTACTTTTTACAGAGGGCTTCTGATGGTTGGTGATGCGTGGTCTCATCTGATAACAGCCATTGACCAGATGGATCAGCCTTCACTTCTTGAAGATTCAGACTATCTCCGTATCAATAAGAATACTGCGGAAAACACGGATCTCAATATTTTCATCAACCACAAAACTCTTCCGGTATTCTTAAACCGCTTTTGTACAGATTCTCTGGCCAGAGGTATCCTTTTGCCAAATTATGCTAAATGGACTGAGATTGATGTCTCCCTGAAGGATAGTCAATTGTTGGTCAATGGTTTTTCAGTTACAGATACTACGATTGCATGTTATCTGGATGTTTTTCGCCATCAAAAACCACTTGTGGGTTCAATTATACGGAGTATGCCGTCAACCACAACCTTTTTTATGGCTCAAAATCTTTCAAAGCCGGTTCAGTATTTTGAAGATTATGTCTCCTACCTTCGCATAAATGATAAAATTAATAGTTACAACGATCAGATTTCAACTGTTTCCAAAGAACTGAATCTAAATATCGGTCAATATTTGAATGGCTACTGGACAGGTGAAGCAGCAACCGTCTTCACTAACCAGAATATGTCAGACAGATCAGACAATCGATTTTTCCTTATGAAGGTGGTCTCCAAAGGCAGTGATCCGCTGGTGATGGCAATAAAAAAGTGGTCGACCGACCACAAAATGAATGAGCTGGATGATGAATTATCTGATTCCGACAGAGACAATTTCTGGAGAGTGCCCACAGATTATTTTGGCAGGTTGATCGGAGATTTTTATTTTGGCTCAGTAGAAACTAAATGGATGACGGTTGGTGAAGGATTTATTTTGATGGGATCAACACCCGGATCACTTAAAAGATACCTGAATTTGCTTAGAAACAGAGAACTTTTGCAGGAAAATCCATCATACATGAAATCCTCCTCCGGATTGGCCCGATCTTCCAACTTTTATATGTGGTGTTCTCCCGGGCAGTCCTTGCCATTTTTCGAATCTTTGATCAAACCAATGCTTTATCGGCCATTAAATGAGCATATTAATGCCCTTAAAAAGTTTGAGAACTTCTCATGGCAATGGGGTTACGAAAATGGTGTTATTTACAATACAGCTTCGCTTAAAGTTAATCCGGATGCCAACCAGAATGAGATTCCATTCTGGCATTATCCGCTCAGAACGAAAATAAGAGATCATCCGGTTTTTGTTTCATATTCCAAAAAAAATAACCTGAGAGAGCTTGTATTTCAGGATTTTGACAATTACCTGATTGACCTCGACAAGGATGGTACAGAACGCTGGAAGATCCGCCTGGAAGGAGCAATCATGGGGCAAATTAAGGTAATTGAAACCAATAAAAGGGATGAATTTCACCTTTTATTTAATACCAGGCTTGCTATTCACCGGATAGACAGGAATGGAGATGAAGTAAAGTCTTTTCCGGTACGCCTAAAATCTGCTGCTACCAATGAAGTCGCAGTATTTGATTACGATGGAAAGAAAGATTACAGGTACATTGTCGCCTGCAGTGATCACAAGATTTACAATTTTGATAAATCAGGGAAGATAATTTCAGGATGGCAACCAAAAGCTGTCCAGGGTGTCGCCGGGTTTGCTGCCCATCATTACCGGATTGGAGCCAAAGATTATATTGTATTGTCTGATCAGTTGCATACCTATATTCTTGACAGGCAAGGGAAGGAGCGAATCAAAATAAAGGATGAATTTGTTCGTTCAAGGAACGATATCAGCCTGATCAAAACAAATGAAGGTCGAAACTGGATGGTCTCAAGCGATGATCGGGGAAAAATCAGGCTTCTTGGTTTTGATGGATCGACAAAAAAAATTACAGCCGGGAATTTTTCATCTGATCACTATTTTCTTCCTGTCGACTTCTCCGGGGACGGCAACATCAATTTCCTGTTCGTCGACAGGCAAAAGCTCAGTCTGTATGATTTTTCAGGTAAAATATTATTTTCAAATGAACTGAATATTTCTGTTGACCAGAAGCCAAAGTTGTTTCAAATAGGAGATGAAAAATTTATTGAATTGAATTCAGCAACTGAGAACCTGACGATCCTGATAAAAAAAGATGGCTCAATATTTGATAGGTTTATACCCGGAAAATTCTGTTTGCCGGCTATCGGAACTTTCGATGCCAGCAATAGTATTATAAATAAGCTGGGATGTACCCCGGATGGATTTTTATCGAACTTTCAAATGATCATAAAATGAGCAAGTTTATATTATTCTGGTTTTTTGGGGCGCTGCTATTCTCTCTTAATTCCTGCAATTTGTCAGATTTTGAAACGAGCAGATTAACTGAACCTACTGATCTGAAACCAGTAGTCTACCTTCCTGTTGCTTACGGAACATACCCTGTAAAGGATTTTGCAACTATCCCGCAGACCGGTAATGCTGTTGTACTTCAGCCGCAAATTAATTTTGACCTGTTTCCAATTCCTTACGATCTGAAAGGGATGAATTTTAGTACCCTGGCAATTGATACCATGGTTGTCATTGTAAAAACTGTCAATGAGACTCCCATGAAACTTCAGTATAAGTTATCTTTTACGGGCACCATGATGGATTCAGGTACTTTGAAAGGTGCAAAACTCAATTCGAATGGGGATGTTCTGGAAGCAGCCAGGGATTCGCTCGAATTTGGACTGAATGCTGCTGAGATAAAGATGCTTGGTACTGCTCCAATCCTTGGCTTATCCATCTCACTTTTTCAGCCAGATACAGGTTCTGTTATTGCCAATGTTCTGAAAAGTTCGCAGGTCATTTTTAAAATTGGGTTTCGTGCACCCGTTAACCTGGTAAAGATTAAATAATGAAGGGTTTATCATTTTTTCTCCTGGTGTTTTTGTATTTTCTATCAGGTACCAACCAATTATGTGCACAACCCAACACCCTCTATTTTCTGAAAGGCGTTCCGCAGACCAAAGACCTTAATCCAGCAAGGCCTGGTATTGAAAGAGGCTTTTACATAAGCATGCCCCTTTTCTCGAAGCTGGATCTCTCGGCAAACACAAATAATTGGAGCTACAATGATCTGATCCATCAGGGTAGCGGGTCACTGTCTGACTCTCTTGTTTGGGATTTTAAAAAATACCTCTCTGTACTTGACAAGAACAATTTCTTGATGGAGTCGGCTGCCTGGACGCTTATAGAATGTGGCTGGAAAAAAGAGCGTAATTTCTTTGCTTTTTCCTGGACTGAACGTGAATTTTCCGAACCTTTTTTTACCAAAAGTCTGGCGAACCTAATTTATTATGGTAATGCCCCTTATGTTGGAACGACCTACCATACGGGATATTTTGGTGTTGCTGCACAGCATTACCGCGAATTTACTTTCAATTTTGCCCGGGAGATAAACAAGAAGATGAGTGTTGGTTTTGCAGGTAAATTGCTTTTCGGAATGTCAGCAGTTAAAACATCCGGGCTGAATGTGGTTGCCGGGATGCCTGCCAGTGGAGATATGATTGATTTGGGGGCTACCGGGAAAGCATTTATCAGTGCTCCGGTTGACATACAGATCACAAATAGCAATCGATTTAGTGCCAAAAGCTATTATGACCGGAGGAGCTATCTAACCAATTTTGGAAATCCCGGATTTGCTGTTGATCTGGGATTTACGAACAAAATCAGCAAACAGTTGGAGCTTTCCATTAGTCTTATTGATTTTGGATTTATCTCCTGGAAAACTGATCTCTCATCCTTTTCTGAAAATGGTAAATTTCTTTACCGTGGGATCAATCTGGATGATCCGCTCAATACCCCACCAACAACTACTAATATTCATAATCTGTTCACTTTACTGAGCGACAGCCTGGCAGTTGCTTTCCATCCGGACAGTACAACTACCTCCTTTACAACACTACTACCTGTAAAGATGTATATTGCAGGGGAATACCGGCTCAACGACGAGGTAACACTTGGTGGTGTAGCCCGTATCAGGGTGTTTAATAACATGATACATACCTCTTTCACTGCTTCTGCTAATGCTGCATTCTCCAAAAAATTCTCCCTGTCAGCCAGTTATTCTGTGATGGAATCTACTTTTGATAACCTTGGTTTGGCTGCTGCTTACCGGATTGGACCTGTTCAGCTTTATGCCGCCTCAGACAACGTATTTTCTTTCTTTCAGCCAGCTTCAGCCCGTAACATGAATTTAAGAGTAGGAATCAATCTGATATTTCAGGATGAAGCCAAGCAACGGAAAGGTGTTTACAACCGGCGTCCGGTGAGATCTGCTCCAGGATGTCCGCTTGAAAAGGATTGACCTCAAATAAAATTTACTATTTTTGTGCGCTGTTGAAATTTTGTTAAAGTATGACCCTATTTATCATTTTAAATATAGTAACCTTTTTCGATACGCTTTTTATACTTCTCCTGGTATACTACGGAATTAAATTTTTCTTTCGGTATTTTGGTCCAAGGGTTGTAGAAAAAGCAGCCGATAAAATTTACAGGGACATGAAAGCTCAGGAAGAAGCGAGGAGAAGACCTGCATCCTCTTCGCCAGGAAAAGTAACCGTAGAGCGAACAGATCGAAAAGACAAAATTTCCCGGAGGGAGGATGGTGAATACGTCGACTTTGAAGAGATAAAGTGATTATTCTGCTTCCCACAGATAATTTTTCAGGCTAAATATTTATTACAATAAACCACAAAATGAACCAGGAAGATCTTTTTAAGAAGCTGATTGCACACAGTAAAGAATACGGATATGTTTTCCCCTCCAGCGAGATATATGATGGACTTGGTGCTGTTTACGATTATGGACAAAACGGTGTTGAACTGAAAAATAATATCAAGAAATACTGGTGGGATTCAATGATTCTGCTCAACGAAAATGTTGTAGGCATCGATTCTGCAATTTTCATGCATCCTACTATTTGGAAAGCATCTGGTCATGTGGATGCATTTAATGATCCTTTGATCGACAATAAAGACTCTAAAAAAAGATATCGTGCAGATGTTCTGATTGAAGAGGAACTGGCAAAAATTGAAGGGAAAATTGACAAGGAAATCGAAAAAGCCCGGGGTCGCTTTGGTGAATCCTTCGATGAGAAAATATTTAGGGAGACCAATCCAAGGCTACTTGAGAATCTAAAGAAGTGGGATGACTTGCATAACCGCTTTGCCGAGGCACTGAATAATTCAGATCTGGTGGAGTTGAAGCAGATTATTGAAGACAACGAGATCGTTTGCCCTGTATCCGGTACCAGGAACTGGACAGAAGTGCGCCAGTTCAATCTTATGTTCTCTACGGAGATGGGTTCGACAGCTGACAGTTCACTGAAGATCTATCTCCGACCCGAAACGGCGCAGGGTATCTTTGTCAACTACCTGAACGTGCAGAAAACCGGCCGGATGAAGATCCCTTTTGGAATAGCGCAGATTGGTAAAGCATTCAGAAATGAGATTGTTGCGCGCCAGTTTATCTTTAGGATGCGGGAATTTGAACAGATGGAGATGCAATTTTTTGTTCGCCCGGGTTCAGAGTTGGCATGGTTTGAAAAATGGAAGGAAACCCGTATTAAATGGCACAAGGCCCTGGGCTTCGGTGAATCCAATTACCGCTTTCACGAACATGAAAAATTGGCTCATTATGCCAATGCTGCTGTGGATATTGAATTTAAATTTCCATTCGGATTTAAAGAAGTTGAGGGAATTCATTCACGGACCGATTTTGACCTTTCACAACACCAGAAATTTTCGGGCAAAAAGATTCAGTATTTTGATCCGGAGCTGAATGAATCCTATGTACCTTTTGTCGTTGAAACCTCCATCGGTGTGGATCGGATGTTCCTGCAGGTACTTTCTGCTTCTTATTTTGAAGAAGAAATTGAAGGTGGCGATGGGAAAAAGGATATTCGGGTGGTATTGAGGCTCCCAGCCCCGCTTGCACCGGTCAAGCTTGCCGTAATGCCACTGATCAAAAAGGAGGGACTTCCCGAAAAGGCCCGTGAAATCATTGATGATCTGAAGTTTGAATTTAACTGTCAGTATGATGAAAAAGATTCAATCGGGAAACGATACAGGCGTCAGGATGCTATTGGTACCCCGTTCTGCGTAACAGTTGATCATCAAACCATGGAAGACGATACGGTGACCATCCGATACCGGGATACGATGTTGCAGGAGAGGGTGGCGATTGATCAGGTAAAATCTATTATTGCAGACCAGGTAAATCTCAAGAGATTGTTTGAAAAGCTAAAGCAATAAGAAAAAGCCGGAAGGCCTTTTCTTATTGCTTTACTGACTTCTTCAAATAATTGCTCATCACAAACAGCGCACCAACCATCACAAAGGGAATGTTAATAATCAAAACGATTCCCAAAGCCAGCCAAATGGATCCGGTTCGATGGAAGTTCATTAAAAAGACTGAAGGGCTTAGCCCTAATCCAATGACCATCAGAATAATCCCTCCGGTTTTTTCCCATTTCCATGCAACCAGAAGTACAATAAGCAACAGGAAGGAGGGTGTCAGATGGATTAGGAAACCGCCTATTTGTTCCCAGAATGTAAGACCAGGAGCAAAAGCATCCAGTGCAAACATGCTGACAAAAAGAATTGCCAGTATACAAAGGAATCTCGGTATCCAGTGGAACCAGACAACTAAGTTTTTCATTTTCCAATCATTTTGTCAAAGATTGCCTTTTGCTCAATCAGCGCTTTAACCTTATCTGCCGGATCTGTTCTGCACTCCAGTAAAATCCATCCTTCGTATTTATTCTTCAAAAAGAGGTTCATCAGATCCTGGTAGGGATAAGTCGTGTCGTTCAATTCACGAACATGGCAGATGTCACCAAATCTTGATTTAACCATGTTGAAATTTGCTTCGAGACCATCTCCGATCAGATCCTGGGCATTACAGTTCCAGCAAACCGTTGCGTTGGGATGGTTGGCCACATCCATGATTGCCTTGATGTTGGGGAGTTCCTGAGTTTCATTGCCATGAACTTCCAGACGTAGTGTCTGTCCCATATCGGCGCCGTATTTTGCCAGTTCATTCAATGCAAGTCCAATCTGTTCGATGGTTTTTTCATGCGGAACACCATCCCTGAACTGATTTGGTTTGACTTTAACACCTTTTCCTCCGATATCCCGGCTCAGTTGAAAGAAAGCTTTTGTTTGTTCGATGGATTCGCGCAATTTGGCAGGCTCTATATAATCGTACTGTTGGTTTGTTCCCATACCAACGATTTGCACCGGGCTGTCGCTGAATTTCTTTCTGACCAGGGCGCGCTCTTCTTTGTTGAGTGAAGGACTCACTTTGTGTGCATGATCAACCCGCAATTCGACACCGAGAATTCCGGAAGCTGACAGATTCCTAATGATCGTATCCTGATCCCAGTCTTTTCCCCATAAGTAGGTAACAAAACCCAGTTTCATTTCATTCTTCTTAGCTTTCCCAAAGGCGATTTGCCCTGTAGGCAAAATCATGGCACCCGTTACCATACTAAGATTTTTCAGAAAAATTCTTCTGCTCTCTCCGTGATTTATTTCCATTTTTTTTGATAATTGAATTATAGGATTACTTTTTTATTTGATCGTTTTAGGATCACCTGATTACAAATTTAGCTAATAAATGTTCAGTTACTCCATAAAAGTATTTCTCAGTTTCTCATTTATTTTTTACAATACTTGTTTTTGTATTAAATATAGTTAAAAGTTAGTTAATGACAGGTTAAATAAGTAGCGCGGGTACGTAAGGATGAAAAGAATAATGAGTTAAATATTTTCATCACATAATGTATCATGTATTTAAATATCAATACTATGCAAAAATATTTATGACTCATGAACCATATTTTAGGATCAAAAATGATCTTTCTTTTTGCTTTTTCTGAATTAACAGACAGGATCAGTATCTGTAACTATCAAGAATTTCAAGCGTCTTATAGTTGACTTTCAAATTGATCAATAGTTGAAGTTCTTTAAACTTTTTTTGAATATTTAAAATTATTAGCCATGAAAAGAATTTTATTGACCACTGTATTAATCCTGACGTTATGCGTTGCTACTTTTGCAACGAACATAGTTGCTCAGGGAAAATCCAATTCAGCTTTCGGAGATTACAAAATTGAAGCCCTGGACGACCATCTGATGTTCATGAACAAAGAGTTGGATAAATACCGGATTACCTATGAAAATACTGACTTGTCGGTTATCGTAGTCATTGACAAACAAAAAAAATGCAAGAAGTACTATGTTCTTTCGGAACAGAACCCAGTCCAATATGAATGCAACGGGACTTATTTTGGAATTAAAAAACTTGATAAAACATTGGAAACCGATGGGTATATAACCATACTGGAAAATCTAAATAAGGTAGAGTTTTATCGCCAAAGAGTTCTGACCAGCGGGACGACCGCAACGGTCGATCATTTGAACCTGATTGCTTCCTATTATCCTGGTTTATTCAAAGAACAATCAATTAAAATGATCTAACCTCATTGAGTTGGGAGATAGATTGATGGTTTGAGCAGAAGAGAAAGGCATCACCCGATGTCTTTCTTTTTTTTCAGGTATTCGTTTGCAATAATCAGGTCTTCAGGATGGGTAATTTTCAGGTTTTCCCGGTTCCCCGGAACCATGAATACAGGGTATCCCATGCTCTCAACAACAGATGCATCATCGGCAAAATCCGCTCTCCATGATTGGGTATAAGCATCTTTTAGGATGGACCACCTGAAAACCTGTGGAGTCTGAACTGCAAAGAACATTTCCCTGTTAACGGTTTTGGAATGGTTCATTGTACCGGTTCTTAAAGATTCGTTCAACTGAAGGGCAGGAATCCCTGCTCCAGTTTCAGCAGCCATGTTGAAACAGTTTTCAATGGTGGCCTTTGAAACCAGCGGGCGGACTCCATCATGTACCGCCACAAGATCTGTTTCTGCCAGTGCATCCAGACCGTTTCTGACCGAGCAGAAACGTGTTTCCCCTCCTGCCACCACCTGATGAGCATGATCAAAAGAATATTTTGCACACAATGCTTGCCAATGGCTGATTTGTGACTCCGGAAGCACCACAACCACTGAGATCAGAGAATCATATTCAACGAAGCATGAAATGGTCCACATCAGAACCGGATAGTTTTGCAATACGATAAACTGCTTGGGTAGTGTACTTCCCATTCTGGAGCCACTGCCTCCTGCAACTATGATAACACTGTTTCTCATGTGTGAAAATATTAACGGAAATACCTCAAAACAGGATAATAAAATTAGCTTTTTCATCTTACAAAGGATGCCTGTTTTAATTATTTTTGAGGATAACTAATTTTTAGCATCCAGATGGAAGAGATACTCCAATTTCTAAAAGAACTCGATGCCAACAACCAAAGAGAGTGGTTTGAAGCAAACCGAAGCCGTTATGAAAAAACGCGCAATGAATTCCTTGCAATTACGGCCTGGCTGATAGATGGTATCAGAAAATTTGATGCCGAAGTTCCTTTGCTACAGCCAAAAGACTGCATGTTCCGGATCTTCAGGGATATCAGGTTTTCAAATGACAAGCGCCCGTTCAAAACCAATTATGGAAGTTATATCGCCAGAGGCGGCAGAAAATCGGGATATGCAGGGTATTATTTTCACATCCAGCCTGGCGAATATTTTCTTTCCGGCGGGGTATACATGCCATCTCCGGAACATCTTTCGGCCATTCGCCAGGAGATCTATTATCATCCGGATGAATATCTCCGGATCATTGACAATGAACCATTCCGGTCCAATTTTGATCTGCATTTCTTCGATCCGCTTAAAACTTCCCCAAAGGGTTTTCCCAAAGATTGGGAACATCTTGGGCTGATTAAAAACCGATCCTTTGGTTTTGGCCAGCGTGTGACTGAGAAGGAGCTGCTTGCCGAAAATTTTACAGCGAAAAGTTTGCTGATTTACAAAATGCTTCTGCCCCTCAATCAATTTTTAAACCGTGCAATTGATGAAAACGGTACGGAATAATTTTAAGATTTTTAACACTTTTTAACCCGGCATATCTGGTAATAATTTATAACATGCACTAAATCAATATAATACGATATGAATTTAGTAATAATTAATTTTTATTTTTGCGTAGATTTTAATTTTCAATTTAATTTTTAGCTACATGAAAAAAGTTCTCTTGCTATTGATGGTTATTGTTGGTGCGATGGTGCTTCAGGCACAAAATATCCAGTTGCATTATGACATGGGTAAAGATCGTGGATATCTTACCAGTACCATTGAAATGTTCAAACCCGACAAAACCGGGAATACTTTCTTTTTTGTTGATATGGATTATGGTGTTGGAAATGTTGAAGGCGTATCACTGGCCTATTTCGAAATTGCACGTTGTTTTAAATTGGGCAAGTCTCCGTTCAGCTGGCATGGTGAATATAATGGAGGTTTACTGCAGGATAATGCTAAAAATGCATACACTATTGATGATGCCTGGCTAACAGGTTTGGATTATTCATGGAACTCCAAAGACTTTTCAAAAGGATTCTCATTGAAGGCGCTCTATAAGAATATTAACAATACAGTAGATGGCAAACCAAACAGTTTTCAGTTGACTGCCGTCTGGCATGTGAATTTTGCAAAAAACAAACTTTCGTTCACCGGGTTTGCAGATTTCTGGAAAGAAAAGACGAACTATTTTGTTAATGCTCCCATCGGAACTGAAACCGATTTTATTTTCCTGAGCGAACCTCAAATATGGTATAATTTCAATAAAAACTTTGCTGCAGGATCGGAAGTTGAGGTCGCATCAAACTTTGCATTACATCAAGGGATGAAACTTTGTCCTACGGCCGCTATCAAGTACACATTTTAAACGGGATTATAATGGATTCTATCAGTAAATTTTTTAAGTTGCAGGAGAATAAAACTACTGTACGCACCGAGATCATTGCAGGAATTACCACCTTCATGACCATGGCTTATATTCTTTTCCTTAACCCCAATATTCTGGCCTCAACAGGTATGGATAAGAATGCCGTATTTTTTGCCACGGCTATTTCCGCCGGTTTTGTAACCATCGCCATGGGACTGGTAGCCAATTTCCCGATAGCCCTGGCACCGGGGATGGGTCTGAATGCACTTTTTGCCACTGTTGCGCTGGCAGGTATCGGAATGCCCTGGAGAGTTGCTTTGGGAGCAGTCTTCATTTCTGGTATCATCTTTATTATTTTGACTATCACCAGGATCAGACAAATATTGGTCATTGCTGTACCAAATTCGCTTAAGAGGGCTATCACGGTAGGTATTGGACTATTCATTACCATTATTGGGTTGAAACTCTCTGAGATTATGGTTGTTGGTACAAGTTTGATTCCTCCCACACTTGAAGCTGTTGGCAAATCAGGTGGTTTGGCTACCCTGAAATTCTTTGAGTGGAATATTGGCTTGGGTAGTTTTCATAATCCTGCCATGCTGTTGTGTTTGATCGGACTCACAATTACGGCAATAATGATGGCCAGGCATATCAAGGGTTCTCTTTTAATAGGGATCGTCGTTACTACGCTGATTGGAATTCCGATGGGTGTTACCATGGTACCTAAAGACTTTGCATTTTTCGCCCTTCCTGATTTTCATAACCTGGCTGTTGGAGAACTGGATATCAGGGGAGCACTTAACATGGGTATATGGACAGTTGTTTTCACATTTACTTTTGTTGAGTTATTTGACACGTTTGGGACGCTGGTTGGCACAGCCAACAAGGCAGGGTTGATAGACAAGGATGGTAATTCTCCCAGGATCGGGAAGGCTATGCTGGTTGATGCCATTGGTGTTTCTTTTGGCGCATTGATGGGAACCTCTACTGTTACCGCTTATGTTGAAAGTGCAGCAGGTATTGGAGAAGGTGGCCGTACCGGTCTGACGGCAATCACTACGGGGGTATTGTTTCTTCTTGCTTTGCTGATTGCCCCGCTTGCAACCATGATTCCCAGTGCAGCAACTGCTCCTGCTTTGATAATTGTTGGTGTTTTAATGGCCTCTTCAGTTCTGGATATTGATTTCAATGATTTCACAGAAGGTTTTCCTGCTTTTATGACTTTTGTGCTCATGCCATTTACTTATAGCATTGCAAACGGAATTGCCGGAGGCATCTTTTTTTATACAATTCTTAAAGTTGCTTCAGGTAAAGCAAAACAGGTGCATTGGATGATGTACATTCTCTTTGCACTGGTCGTCATAAGGTACATTTTCCTGAGTGAATAGAAGTGTTTTTGATAAAAAATCCCACCGGGATAATCCGGAGGGATTTTTTCAGAAAAAAGTGTATTTTTGCTGTACAATACCGGGTTGTTAGCTCAGTTGGTTTAGAGCATTACCTTGACAGGGTAGGGGTCACTGGTTCGATTCCAGTACAACCCACAACAAGAAAAGGGTGTCTCAACTTTTGAGACACCCTTTCTTCTTGTGGGGGTAAAAAATTAGAACCGGAACATTGAATCACTTCAGAAAATATCTTCCCTCCCTTACTGAAAAGATATTCATACCTGATCATCTCTCTTCCGGCCCCAACACAAAGACTTTTTTAGGGTCTTTAATTACTGCTTGATACCTTATGCAAATATAATTTACCTCTCTAAATATACATTTTACAGTTTTTTAACGTAGTGATTTTGGCATTTATCGTGGTTTAATAATTATTAACATACAGAATATCAATTTATAAGATTATTTCATCAATATTTGCAAAATGTACTAATTACAATTTATTTATATCAACCAGGTATGAAAATGAACAGTGTAATCGGAAGATTTTTGCAGTCTGTTTTGGTCGTTGCCATTTTGGCCGTTTTATTTGCAGGTTGCAGCAAAAATCTGACAGCAAATACTGATGCGCTGTATGTACCTACAACTTCTGATGTTACTGCCAGTGCCACCTTAACTGACTTACAAGCCGGCAGAAGTATATTCATCAATAGTTGCGGGAGATGCCACAATTTATACTCCCCGGAAAGTTACTCTGCCTCAAACTGGAAAAGTATTGTTCCGGGTATGGCTTCCATGGCAGGATTGACTACTGTACAGGCTTCCCAGGTTACAAAATATGTATCGAGGGGGAAATAATATTTCTAACAGATCGGATGAATTTTTGGTTCTTTTTTGAGATTCTGTTTATCAGCTTAAAACAATGATTATTTTAGCCAAAAATAATCATTGTTTTTTTATTCATATCCGAATGATGGCCATGTCAATATTACTCTCGCCTCTAAAAATAAATTCGCTAGCCCTAAAAAACAGAATTGCCATTTCACCCATGTGCCAATATTCGGCAGTTGATGGTTTTGCCAATGATTGGCATTTGGTCCACTTGGGAAGCAGGGCTGTCGGCGGGGCCGGTTTAATCATTCAGGAGGCTACGGCGGTTTCTCCCGAAGGTCGGATTACTGCTGCTGACCTCGGATTGTTCAAGCAAGAACATATCGTAAAACTGAAGCAAATCACGACATTCATAAATCAGCAAGGCGCTGTTGCCGGTATTCAGCTCGCGCATGCAGGAAGAAAAGCCGGATACGCTTCTCCCTGGACTGGAGGTAAACAGATGAGAGAAGAGGCAGGAGGCTGGAGAACCGTTGCACCGTCTGCTCTTCCTTTTTATTCTGATGATGTTGTTCCGCTGGCGCTGGATGTTGAAGGAATCCATCGGGTGATTTACGATTTTGAAACAGCTGCTTCAAGAGCCCTGCAATCAGGTTATCAGGTAGTTGAAATACATGCGGCACATGGATACCTGATCCATCAGTTTCTTTCTCCCCTATCCAACAGACGGACAGACCATTATGGAGGAAGCTTTGACAACAGAATTCGTTTTTTACTGGAGATTGTACAAGCAGTTCGAAAAGTATGGCCACTTAATTTTCCATTGTTTGTCAGGATATCTGCTACCGATTGGGCCGTTGGCGGATGGAATCCGGATGAGGCAGTAGCCCTTTCTTCCATTTTAAAAACGGCGGGAGTTGATCTTATCGATTGTTCATCGGGCGGATTGGTCCCTGATGTCACTATACCGCTTGCCCCGGGATATCATGCTGTATTCGCGGAGCGTATCAGGAAAGGAGCATCAATACTTACCAGCTCGGTAGGATTGATCACAGAAGCTCAAAAGGCAGAAGAAATTTTGGTAAAAGGAGCTGCCGATTTGATTATGATCGGGAGGGAATCTCTGAGGGAACCTTATTTTCCGCTTAAGGCAGCATTAGCCTTGAACAGCGACATAGAGTGGCCTGTTCAATATGTAAGGGCCAAGCCGGTAACAAAGCCATCATAGGGCAAAAAAATCAAATGAAAGGTCCGCAATTATTTGATGTTAAACACTACGGATTCCATCTATCCATATACAATCCCGGTAGAATATCCCAAAGCTGGAGAAGGTACCTCACAACCTGTTCCCCATTTTTACTTATTTTTTGGTTATTCTAACCATGACGACACCGTGAGCAGGGACATTCGCAATAAACTTCTGTCCGAAAACGCCAAGGTCTTTTTGATGCCATAAATCACGAACGATTTGTTTGTCAGATATTTGAAGTTCTTTCCAGTCAACCGAGATTGTTACTTCATTTTTGCCGCGGTTGAACAAGCCGACTGCTTTTGATCCGTCGGCCATGTTTTTAACCATGACAAAGTTGGTGTCGGGACGTTTAATCACAAGCGCGCATTCGCCCAGCGGATCCTGATCTACCTCTATGACATCGGGATTGCACAGCACGTTCAGGGTGAATTCATCCAGTTTGGACATATCACCACTGTAGATTAACGGAGCGGCCATGAGGCACCATAAGGACATGTAAGCGTACTGCATTGCAGCAGGCATCGGCGCAAGTTCGGGTATACCCATTTTGGAGGCATTGCCAATCCACCCTATCTGAATGTAATCCGGGTCGTTCCACTCTCCAGGTTTTGAAAATGCCTTGTATTCACTGTTTTTCAGAGCAACTTCGAAGATTCTGTCGAGTTCGAAACCCAAATCACCGGAGGTTCGCCAGCAGTGGCCACCTACTTCCCCCCCCCATTTCCATACATCACCCATGCCATACTGACAGAGATTGAATAGCATATCGCGATCCATTGATTTCAAAATAGTTCCCATTTGCCGGAATGGTTTCTGAAAGGCTTCCAGGCTTTTGTCATTCCCCGCTATCTTTCCGTAGGAACACCAGTCGTATTTGAGAAAATCAAATCCCCATGCAGCAAACAGGCGTGCATCCTGTTCTTCATGTTGCCAGGCACCTGTGAAACCACCACAGGTCAACGTGCCGGGTGAAGTATATATTCCTGCTTTCAGGCCTTTGTCGTGTATGTAGCCGGTAAGTGCTTTCATATCCGGAAAGTAGGTATTGGGAAGGATATTTCCCTGGTCATCTCTCAGCGGACCAACCCTTTTGGGGTCATTATTTTTCGGAGCATTCATCCAGCAATCATCTATGTTTACATAATCATAGCCAACATCAGCCATGCCGCTTTTGATCATAACATCAGCAGCTTCCCGAACCATCTTATCTGTAATCCGGTCGTAGTGGGCATACCAGTGGTTCCATCCCATAGGAGGTGTCAGTGCCAGCTTGCCGGATGCAATAATTTTTAGTTCCCTGGAGTCTTTGCCCTTGGGATTTTTGGCTTTTATCGTCAGATCATAGACTCCTTTCTCAGGAGTTTTTCCAGAGATTATACCGGTGGAAGGATCAAGTTTAAGTGTTGCAGGTAATCCCTTGACAGTAAAAGTGATCGGACGATCACCCTGGCAGGGAATCCGGAAAAGAAATGGCTTTCCGGGAGTGCATCCGTACACCAGCGGTCCATTGAGACGTGGAGTGGATTTAGGAGCAGGGGTATAGATCTCCATATTCTCCGGCGAAGCGGGCTGGCTCTTGCCTGAACCCAGCGTATTAGTTGGAGTGAGAAATACTGCCATTGTAAAGATGTATACAAGGCCAAAAGAGAATGATTTTTTCATTTTTCAGAATTAATAATTGTAAGTTGATGTTACATACCTGTCAGGTTTTGAATACTTTCCGGATTTACCACATTTGCCGGGTTAAACTGGTTTCCGGTCATATATTTTTTCAGACTGAAAAGCAGTTGCCGTGCTTCCGGTCTTTGTCCCATGTTGGTTGTCAGGTCAATTCCAGAAACCAGTATTTTCCCATTTCCTGCTTTTGCCTCAAAAAGGAGTGCCAAAGGGCGGTTGGTAAACCAGTCGTCAATCACCCTGACAATGGGATTTATAGCTGGAGGAAATGTGGTCAGGATGATGGCTCCTGAGTGGCTCATGGCATCCCACCATTGCCAGTTGCTGTGGTATTCTGTTGGGAATTCAGCAAGGGCTGGATGGTTTGGATTACATAGTATTCCCAGTGTATGCGGTGGTTGTCCTTTGGTCCAGGCCGTATTCCAGAAGATACTGGAGAATCCAATGGCAATATTCCCGCCATATTCGGGTTTTAAGGTTCCTTTTTTCAATGTCAGCAATACAGACCCCCCCTGTTCAAGATATTGCCGGGTTGCAGGATCCAGTAAGGAGACTATTTTTATCTTTTCCGAATCAGCAACAATATTTTTTAATGAGGGATAAACCCAGAAATCCCAGCTGTTGGAGAAGGCATTTACAGTGACTTCCAGTTTAAGTTGTTGCGCGGTATTTATGTTCGCGAGAGCCATGGAGATCATGCCCAGCGAAATACAATTTCCGAGGGTAATATCAATGGATTTCAATTTACCGGATTTTACAATTTTGCCCTGTGCATCGGTTATTTTCCATTCCGGTTTACATGAATTGATTGGAACATCCCCATAATGAGCCACTTCAATGGAGGCTTCAAAAGTTTCGTCACTTGTAAAAATGCACTTCTTTAACCGGGCCAGTGGTACAGTCGAGTTACAGAACCTGCTGTATTCTTTGGGTGAGATGTATCCCTTTTCTTCCCAGAAGGCATCCAGGACTCCTACCAAGGCAGTACCTTGTCCGGGGAAATCGTGCAAATCAAGCAGTTGGAATCCCGAAAGGCCTGGTGTGCGGAGTGCTGCTTCTATTTCAGCCTTGTAGCATAGTGCCTGAAGTCTGCCCGAAGCTAGTAAAAAGCTGTCGGCAAGTTGTCCCATTCCATGATTCTTCAGGGTTTCCTGAAAGATCTCAAAGTTTTTGGCTCTGACAATCCCTTTGTATTTGGCTATTTCCTTGAAATTCGGATATACACACCACTGTCCGATTTCGTGACTGACTATAGGTTGCCTCAGGGATGAAATTTTGGAGGTCCAGTCGTAATCCGTTGCTGGTGCACTCCTGTTGATGATACTTTTGAGTTCTTCTCCCCATCCCTGAATCCGTGGTTTGGGGGTACTGAGAAAATCATTTTCCTCCAGGTTTGGCCATCCTGCTCCTGCGGTATATATGCGGCGGCTGTCCTTGTTTTTCCAAAAAGTCACGAATTCGGTCAGGAACCTGATGTGGTTGGGCCCTCCGGGTTCATTCCCATAAGCCATCATGCAAAAGGAAGGATGATTTCCATAGGTATCCACCATACGCTGACTCTCCTCATAGAGATATTTGTCAAAAGGGTACCCATTTCCTAGTTTTGTAGATTGATTACACCAGGAGGAGCACTCAACGTGCAGGTAGAAGCCCATTTGATCGGCTGCAGCAAATGCCGCTTCAGGTGGGCACCACGAGTGGAAGCGCATGTGGTTGAGACCGTGTGCCCGGCAGACATTAAAAATTTGGAGCCATTCTGCGGTTGAAGTGGGTGGATAACCTGTTTTTGGGAAGATGGCGCACTCGAGTGTACCGCGAAGAAATGTAGGTTGACTATTGATCAGGATCTGCCTGCCAACCGCCTTGAATTCCCGCATTCCGAATGTTGTTTGAAGGGTATCAGTCAATTTTGAGGAGAGATCAGTTAAAACAGTCGTTAAATGATACAAATTCGGATGAAATTCATTCCAAAGTTTTGCATCGTTGCCCATTGGGTACTCCATGGTCAACAGGTTATCACCGGTTCCCAGATTGAAATGGGCGGTTTTTCCTGCCGTGACTGAGGCTCCAGAGACACTCACCCCAAGTTGGATCCCGGCAACTTTCCCGGTAGGGTTTATGACCTTTATTTTTGCTGTGATTCTATTATTTTGAATATCAGGAAAAACCTGAATATTACCGATGTGAACTGCTGACTTTGCTTCGAGAAACAGTTGTCCGATCATGCCGTTCCAGTTGGTTTGGGTGTGATCGGAAATGCTGTGCGAGTTTACGCCCGGATCTATCTCTTTGGTACGGTTGTCAATGCAGAGGGTTAGAAGGTGTCTGCCCGGAGTAAGTTTGTCTGTCAGATCGTAGATATGTGGCGTACCCAATGAATTTCGCATGCCTGTTTCCATGTTGTCAATCCAGAGACGGCTCTCCCAGTGGCAACGCTCCAGGAATAATGAGATGTCTTGTCCTGCCCAATTTTGTGGTATGGTCACCTCTTTTTGGTACCAGGCAGCACCCTGGTAATGTTTCAGTGATTGCAGCCAAAATGGAATTTTGATGTTTCCCGGTTCCCGGTATTTCGCGTATTCGGGATTTTTGAAATAGGAGCTGTCGATAATCTGTCCGGTCCATTTGGTGTCCAGTGCAATATTATCACCTTTCCCATTGGTCGACATTGAGCCCGGAAGTGTCACTTCGTCTGACAAAGACCGGCTGAACCATTTCCCGGAAACGCCTTTGTCGTTGGGATCAACGGCGAATTTCCAAGTTCCTGAAAGTTCAATCTTGTGCTGCCCGAATGCACAAACGGCTGAAATAATTAAAATTACGGCCAGGCGGAAAATTCGTTTTAGGCTTTTCATGGGAGGGCTGATAAAATTTATAGTATCAAAGGCGTATATTTTATATTAGTTTCCTGTATTCGACATTTCGATCTGTTCCAGGCTTTTACCTTTTGTTTCCGGTAGTTTTTGCAGGATAAACAGGAAACCTGTCAGACAGATCAGTGCATACAGCCAGAAGGTACCACTGGCATTTAACAGCTTGTTTAGGATGGGGAAGGTGTAAGTCAGGATGAAGCAGGCAATCCAAAGGGAAGAGGTGGCTATGGCCATGGCTGTCCCCCGGATACTGTTGGGGAATATTTCCGAAAGTATAACCCAGGTTATCGGGGCCAGAGTCATGGAGTAGGTTGCGATGGCCAACAGCACCAAAGCCAGGATGGCTAATCCTTTTAATTCGAAATAGTAAGTTGCACCCAGGGTGAAGAAGATGAGTGCCAATCCGAGGGAACCCAGTAACATTAGTTTACGGCGACCCCAGCTGTCGACCATCCTCATGGCTAACAGGCAGAATATCAGGTTGACAGTTCCGGTGATTACAATATTGAAAAGCATGTCGTTGACCGAGTAGCCGGCAGATGAAAATATCTCCTCTGCATAATTGAAGATCACATTGATTCCGCACCATTGCTGAAATATTGCAAGAATAATTCCTAAAATCAGCAGCGGACGGACTTTCGCTGATGAGAGTGCCTTCCAGTCGATTTTTGAGCTGTTTCCATGAAGTGTTTCCGCGATCTCCTTTTGCTCCTCAGCTGCATATTTTGTCCCTCCTATTCGTTTCAGGGTTTCAGCAGCAGCGATCCAGTTTCCTGATTTTGCAAGAAAGCGCGGACTCTCCGGGATAAAAAAGGACAAAATAAAGAATGCCATTGCAGGGAAAGTTCCTGCCCAAAACATCCAGCGCCAGCCGGTTTGACCATTCCACGAGTTAAGGATCATCAGGTCGGTAGACCCATCCGGAACCTTCTCTGCGATCAGGTAGTTGACAATTTGTGCCGCCAAAATTCCTGTGACAATGGTTAGCTGGTTGACAGAGACCAATCGTCCCCGTAAGGAAGCCGGGGATATTTCGGCAATGTACATGGGGGAAACGGCAGAGGCAAGACCGATCCCAAGTCCGCCAATCAACCTGAACAAAATAAAAAGGGCAAATGAATTGAAAGCACCTGTGCCAACTGCTGCAACCGTAAAGAGGAATGCCGCAAGGATAAGTGGCTTCTTTCGGCCAAACTTGTCTGTCAGATAACCGGATGCAAGTGCTCCGACCAAACAGCCGATGAGGGCGCAACTCATGGCCCATCCCTGCAAATGTGGTGAATTGGTTATTTCGAAATAGCGCTCGTAAAATGGTTTTGCACCACCAATCACGACATAATCGTAACCGAAAAGCAGTCCGCCCATTGCAGAGATCAGCGTAATTCCTACAATGAATTTCTTGTTGAGGTTGGCATTTTTCAAACGAATAATATTGAATATTACTTTTCAGAGATGCAATACAAGTATTTAAATCCCCTTAGAAACAAGTCATCCCCAACGATAACAGGAGACGCGTGAAAGGTGTCTTCCAGCGTATTTTTGGCTAAAATTGAAAATTCTCCTCCAGCCTTCACGACGTTTACCACATTGGTAGCTGCTATATAGATTTTATCCCTGTTTCCGGTAGGTGAAGAAAAAATGTTGGTAATGCCATCCAGTTTTTGATTGCTGTAAACAACCTTTCCGTGTTTGGCATCAAGGCAAGTCAACACTCCGTTGTTTCCTTTCAGAAAATAAAGTTTTCCATCCATTAAAACCGGACTTGGTGTATAGGGAGTATCCTGGTTGTATTCCCAAAGTATTGCTGCTGTTCCGGTAATGTCACCTTTTGCATTTGCGAGGTCAATGGCTTTAAGAGCATTTCCTCTGAATCCGCTCATCAGATACAATATGCCTTCAGCGTACAATGGAGTAGGAATCACGTTTTTGGTCATTCCCTTGCATTCCCAGATAATTTCACCTGTTTGTGCATCGTAACTTCTAACTTTGTTTGTTGCACTGGTAATCAGTTGAGCTTTCCCGTTTACTTCAACGATCAGTGGAGTTGCCCAGGCTGTAATTTCCTCCCTTTCTGATGTCCAGGCTTCTTTGCCGGTTTTCTTGTCCAGAGCATACAAATAAGATTTCTTCTGGTGGTCCCACTGCAGATAAATCTTATCCTTGTAGAGAGCCGGGGAGCTGCCTTCACCAAAACTGGCAACGATTTCCATCTGGCCGAAATTGCGTCCCCACTTCACATTCCCTTTAAAATCAAGACAATATAGCCCGCGAGATCCGAAAAAGGCATAGATATTTTCGCCATCAGTTACCGGGGAGTTGGAGGCCCAGCTACCCAGTTCGTGGGTCCTTTCCAGTGGCGTTTCCTCTTTTACAACTGTTTGCCAGATTATTTTACCTGAGGTTTTATCCACCGATATCACTTTAAACTGGTGAATGAGTTCGGTTTGGGTGGGTGACATAGGACTGGCAGGTGCGGCTACATCCGTTTTCTCAGCTTTCCTGTCGGTAGCCACCGCTGTTTGGACAATGATTTGGTTTCCCCAGATGATTGGTGTGGCATGACCTTTTCCAGGGATTTCAGTTTTCCATTTTACATTTTTCGTCTCGCTGAATTCCACCGGTGTGTTGCCACCGGCTACTGAACCCGTGTTGTAAAGTCCCCGCCAGGCGGGCCAGTTGGTGGTAAATGATGACAGATCCTGTGCTTTGGTCTCGATCAGAACGAGCAGTATACCAAATAAAAGAAATGATTTCCGGAGGATTGAACGAAGAATGCAGTTTTTCATGGTGGTGTTTTTTGATAGTTTAAAGATAGTTTGATCCTGAGTCAACCTATAGACACCAAATATATCAAAACGTTTAAACATGAGGAAATTGAAGGCCAAATTTGTACCTTTGAATGGTAAAAGTGTAGAAATGGACAATAACCTGATTAAATTGGAGTCTATATGCTGGTACGCAAAGGATTAGACAATTGTTGGGATGACTCAAAACAGTTGAAACCATGAAGTATTTCTCACTCCTTTTTTTAGCTGTTCTGCATTATGTTGCCGGTTACACCCAGCCCATTGATCCATCGAATTTTCCATCCCCGGTTAAGGTGGCATGTATCGGAAACAGCATCACCTTTGGTTCAGGTATTCCGGATCGTTCGCGTGATTCTTACCCTGCGCAGCTGGGCAGGATGCTGGGTGGCAAGTGGATCGTCCGCAATTTCGGGGTGGGTGGCCGAACCATGTTGAAAAAGGGTGATTTTCCTTATTGGAATGAGGAGGCCTGGACCCAGGCAAAAGCATTTCTGCCGGATGTGGTCATCATCAAATTGGGCACCAATGATACCAAGCCACAGAACTGGAAATATTCGAAGGAGTTTTTGGCTGATAGTCGTTCGATGGTCATGGAGTTGAAAATGCTCTCCTCGCATCCCAAAATATATTTGTGCAAACCAGTACCTGCCTATGCCTCCCGATGGGGTATCAGTGATTCAATCATCGTTCATGGAGTTATTCCTGCTGTTGAACAACTTGCAAAGGAAGAAAATCTTCAGGTAATCGATTTATATAATGCCCTTTCGGGGATGGCTTCTCTTTTTCCTGATCAGATTCATCCGAATGCGGAAGGGGCCGGATTGATGGCCAAAGTTATCGCCAGGCAGCTGTCGGGAAGAGAACCAGAAGTCGCAAAGTCCCTGGCCCCACTGGAAAGCAAGAACTACCATAACTATCGGAGCAATCTACACAATGCACAAATTGTTTTTGAGCGTGAAAAGAAAGGCCGGGTAGCGTTTTTAGGGGGCTCAATTACCCAGGGGAGCGGATGGAGGGACAGTATTTGTGCCTATTTGCAGAAACGGTTTCCTGATACGCAATTTGATTTTATAGCCGCGGGGATCGGCTCCATGGGGAGTACTCCCGGGGCTTTCCGGTTCGAGCGGGATGTGCTGGCCAGAGGCAAAGTTGATCTTTTGTTCGAAGAGGCTGCAGTCAATGACAGGACCAACGGTTTCACCAATGAAACGCAAGTGCTTGGTATGGAAGGCATTGTGCGGCATGCCCGTGAATCCAACCCTGCCATGGAGGTAGTACTGATGCATTTTGTAGATCCCGACAAGATGGCAGACTACAGGGAAGGGATCGTCCCTGTTGAGATACAGAACCACGAAAAAGTTGCAGCACATTACGGTATCTCTTCCATCAACCTGGCCAAAGAGGTAACAGACCGCATCGACAATGGCGAATTCAGCTGGGAAAAGGATTTCAAAAATCTTCATCCATCGCCTTTCGGACATCACATCTATTACCAGTCGATGAAATCCTTCCTTGATTTTTGCTGGAGCGGATTTGTGGTCAGCGACGTGAAACTGACTGCCTACCCACTTCCGGAAAAATTGGCTGCAGGCTGTTATGACAAGGGAAAACTCATCCCTGCAGTGCAAGTCAAACCGGCCAAAGGATGGAAAGTAATTTCTCTCTGGAAGCCTTCCGACAAGACTGGCACCCGCGCTGATTTTACCAATGTACCGATGCTGGTTGCTGAAACCCGGACCGGCATCCTGAATTTTGCTTTCGAAGGGAATGCAGTCGGAATAGCCGTTGCTGCCGGGCAGGATGCCGGAACGGTCGAATACCGCATCGACAGGAAACCATGGCAAAAACAAGATCTCTACACAGCCTGGAGCGCAAGTCTGCATCTGCCCTGGTTCTATACCATGGGATACAATTTAAAATATGGGAAACATAAGCTGCAGATCAGGGTTCTTGCTGAAAATAATCCGCAAAGCAAGGGGAGAGCCTGCAGGATCAGGTATTTTTATGTGAATGAATAATATTTATGCCCAGGATTGATGCCATCGACCTTTTCTACCAGCACCGTGTTGACCCAAATGTGCCTATTGAAGAGGTTGCCGGAGCAGTGAAGGATCTGATTCAGGAAGGGAAAGTAAGACATTTCGGACTTTCGGAAGCAGGAGTACAGATCATTCGGCGCGCGCATGCGGTACAACCTGTTACTGCTCTGCAAAGCGAATATTCCTTGTGGTGGCGAGAGCCGGAAGACGAAATCATCCCAACGCTTGAAGAACTTGGAATTGGTTTTGTGCCGTTTAGTCCACTCGGAAAGGGATTCCTGACGGGAAAAATGGACCAGAATACCACTTTTGACATCAAGGATTTCCGGAGTACTGTTCCCCGAATGTCGCCCGAAAATCTGAAAGCCAACATTGCATTTGTGGATTTGGTGGCAGCAGTGGCGCAACGCAAGAATGTTACGCCGGCTCAAATTGCACTCGCATGGATACTTGCGCAAAAGCCGTGGTTCGTTCCAATTCCTGGTACTACCAAGTTGCATCGTTTAAGCGAGAATCTTGGAGCCGCAACAGTAGAACTCACAACGGTCGAGCTTCAGGAGATAAACACCGCCTCCTCAAAAATTAAAGTGCAAGGAGAGAGATATTCAGCAGGAAGTGCAAAATTGATTAATCGGTAAGATATATTCGTAAGGACCTGTTTGTCAACCAACAAAATTTTAAAAAAGAAGAAATTGGGTGCGAAACATTAACTTTTCCAGCTATTTTACCTTATAAGGTTTTACCTGCATCCTGTAATGGTACACCTGTGGCAGAACCCTGTATTGATCCAATACAGATATGGCGGTACAACCCACGCCGCTTGTAGCATAATCGAAATTGAAGGTATAGCCCTCCATGGGCTGAAGCTGGTATGGATATCTTGACCTTGACAGATTTTCAATATTGTAAGGTTGGGCGCTAAAATTGAAGATGTCGCTACCTGAAAATTGTAAACCAGTTCCATCGGCTGTTTCTAATTTAACCCACCGGTTATCGGTACGGCAGCCGTAATCTTGCGGTACGAGGTAAGACTCAGCCATCTCCTGTACAGTTTTTTTGTATATGCCAATTCTTGCTCCCGTTTTACGGTCAGGATAAGTTTCAAAAGGTCCCCTGCCAAACCAGGTAACCCGGTCCAGGGACTTGTCAATGATCCACCTGAGACCGATTTTTGGAAGCCAGCCGGGCATATTCCCTTGCGGTGAAACTGTATGGTCAAGGGTCAGTTCTCCAGAGCCTTCTATTTTATACAGGTAATGGTTGTCGAATGCCGTGGTATAACTTGCTCCCTCGGCATGGTCCCTAATTTCGATCACAATATTATTGCTATCATTTCTGAGGATTTTGAACTCTTCCAGACTGAAGTGCAGTTTGTCAATCCCGTAATAATACCAGGTGCCTGCGGGGAAGGTTCCCAGATCCGGTTTTCGCGGATTAAGGTTGGCTGCCCCTGTAGTCCAGTTATCCAGGTCATTGGCAAGGGGTGCGCGCCATACGCTCAGTTGGGCCCCTTCGTGTATCATTTCCTTGCCAGAATTCAGGAGTGATGTCAGTTTTCCTGTTTTTTTGCTGAAAACATATTCAAAATCCGTGCCTGAAACGGTGAGTTTTTCATTGGAATCTGACACACGGATCGCTGGAAATGATTTGTTCCCAACTTGTGCAGCGGATTTGTGCCAGGGGAGCTCCAACTGGTCCCAGGCAACCTCAAAACCTGCTTTGGCAAAGGATCTTGCCTCTTTCAACTCAAAACTCAGAAGGAGCCTGTATTCGACGCCCGGTTGAAGATCCGGTTTTTGCCAGGGAATTTTCATTTTTATTTTCTCTGATGGTGCGGCCGGAACAATCAATACCCCCTTTTGCAGGATTTCACCATCTGCCTGCAGCTGCCAGGATGTTTTCAGATCGCGTAGGTTGGTAAAGGAATATCTGTTCTCGATTTCTACCGTTCCGTCATCCGGATTTACCAATTCAACATGGACAGGTTGGGCCGACTTTTTAACCTGGTTCAGTTCGGGCTGCGGTGTACGGTCGGGCCAGATCAATCCATAGGTCCGGCCGCCTATTCCCATGCTGTAAAAATCACCCTTCTCCTGAACTTCGTCGAAATCGAGCCAAAGCAGGGCCTCTTCCTTCAATATCGGGGAGGGATTGGTCAATTGACTTACTGGTACTGCCTTGTTGAAGATGCAGACCCTGTCGAATAGCGCGTTGCTCAGGTTATCAGGATATTCCTGTCCTTCCATGTCCGAAAACCTTCCGATATTGACAGGAAAAGGCTTGTTGGTAATGGATCCGGTAAAAGGTTTACTGCCAAATATTTTGCCGTCAATGTATACTTCCATATTTGAGCCATCGCATATACCCGAAACCTGATGCCAGTTGTTTTCCCAATTCCCCGGGAGGGCAATTTTCAGAATCCTTTTTTCTTTGTCCGTCAGGTAGAATTCCAGTGAGTCTTTTTTGAATTGGTTCAGCCCGAACTGATAGCTTCCCTTGGTAATCATCTGACCATTGCCATTCCATGTGCGCGGAAAAACCCAGAGTGAAAGAGTTAATTGCTTTCCGGAGATGTCCAAAGCAGGATCACGATAGACATCGATCCACTGATCGTGGCCGCTCAATTCAACGGCTTTCCCGAATTTTCCCTCCACCAATTTTCCCCGGCCTTTCAGGGCAACATTGATATGGTTTTTGGAATCATCAGGGAGGAACCTGATTTTTTCGCGTATACCGGGACTGACCCAGTCCCAGATGGCTCCCCCGCATATACGTGGATATTTCCAGATTACGTCCCAGTATTCGTCAAACCCACCGCCACCATTGCCTTCCACAGAGATGTACTCATCCATGAAGGAAGGTCTGGAGTCCTGACTTTCCGGAACCTGAGCAATCCGGGCACGCAATTCATAGGGAGTGGCGTATCTTGGTCCGATAATGTCTTCGCAGGGCACTTCGTTTTTCCAGGCCACATCATCTGTATTGCCACCGTACATGAATATGCGATTGGGATCAAGGACTTTCCCGGCTTTAATCACTTCGCAGATATTGTTGCCGAAACCGCTTTCGTTGCCGGCACTCCAGAATATGATGGAAGGATGGTTCCTGTCGCGGAATATCATCCCGGTTACGCGGTCGATATAGGCATTTTTCCAGGCAGGAAGTGTTGAGACAAATTCGGTGGCATGTGATTCGTCGCCTGTTTCGTCCACGATGTAGATGCCCATTTCATCCGCGAGGTCGAGGTAGGCGATATTCGGAGGGTAATGGCTTGTACGGACGCAATTGACGTTGAACTGCTTCATGAGGGTCAGGTCTTTCCGGATGGTTTCATCGTCCATGGCATGCCCGAGATCGGGATGCTGCATGTGGGAGTTGACGCCGTTGAGCTTGACGGGCACCCCGTTGATTATCAGAACCTGGTGCCTCACTTCGACCTTCTTGAATCCGATATGATTGCTGAGGACTTCTGTTACCCTACCGGCAGGATCCAGCAGTTCAAAAGTCAGCGAGTATAAGTTGGGAAATTCGGAGCTCCACTTATCAGGATTTTCAACTTTGGCAGAGAACTTAATCAATTGGTTTTCCCGGTCTTTCATGGCTATTTTTTCGGATTGAAGTGTTGATCCAACCTGTTTTCCGGTTTTTCCGAACATAGTTACCCGGACAGAATATCCATTAGCAGAAGCCGATGAGTAATTTTTAAGATCGGCCGAAATATTTAACTGAGCATCCTTGTAATCCCTGTCAAGGTCTGTTGTGACGAAATAGTCCCGGATATGGACCTGCGGAACTGCCAGCAGGTAAACATCCCTGAAAATGCCCGCCAGGCGCCAGAAATCCTGATCTTCGAGGTAAGTGCCGGCCGAATATTTGGTGACACAAACAGCCAATGTGTTGGCTCCTTTTTTCAAGTACCTGGTGATGTCGTATTCAGCTGGTTCGTTGGCACCTTCGTTAAATCCAAGTTCCTGTCCGTTGATCCAGATAAAAGAGGCGGAGGTTGCAGCTTCCATCCGCAGGAACACCTGTTTGCCGGTCCAGTTCCCGGGTACTGTGAAGGTGCGCCGGTAGCATCCGGTAGGGTTGTAATCGTGGGGAATAAATGGTGGATTAGGGCGGAAAGGTTGGGATACATTGCGGAACATCGGGTCGCCGAATCCCTTCATTTCCCAGTTTCCGGGCACGCTGATGTTATCCCACGCCTGGTCTTTGAATTTTTCAAGGTAAAAATCAGATGGAACCTGATCGGGTATCTCATGCCATTTGAACTTCCAGGTGCCGTTGAGGGATTGGTATCCCCACGATTTTGACCAGTCGTTTTCGAGGGCTTCATTCACGTTCGAAAATGGTACCAGGGGGACATGGCCGGGTTCCTGATTCAGCGCAAACATCCCTGGATCTTCGAGGTATTTGTATATGTTAGCCAGAAATTTATTTGACTGTGCAAATGAGTTGCAGGAACAAAGTAAAATTACAAGGATTGTACTGAAGCTTGATTTTTTCATTTGGAGAAAGGATTAAGTCCACAATATTTGATTTTTCAGGCTACAATGGTTCTCGCAAAGCATGCAATGAAAATACTTCTGTCAGGTAAAAAAAGACAAACGCACAGCTACAATGCAGGACAAACCTATGAATCTCCTTAATGGAATGCCCGATTGGTCCGTCAATTCCCAGATGTTAGTATTTCCCGTGTTTTCTACAAAGTTCAATGAAGCGGATAACCCGTTCGGGTGTCACATCATTTTGCATAATATGCGCAGGAGAAATCATGTAACCTCCGTCTTTGCCCAGGATGCTTATCTTTTCGAGGATGTCGCGTTCCAGCTCCTCATCCGATCCAATCGGCAGCAATTCTTGTTGGTCTATGGCTCCCCAGAAGCTAAACATATCCCCGAACCGCTCTTTCATGTCCGGTGGAAGAT
Organism: Bacteroidia bacterium; assembly: GCA_025358025.1. Classification (GTDB taxonomy): domain Bacteria; phylum Bacteroidota; class Bacteroidia; order Bacteroidales; family Prolixibacteraceae; genus CAINVV01. Next base: position 58,409 of record JANYKW010000008.1, read on the forward strand.
GTCCCGGCACACCTGGCTGAACCGGGTTAAATACTTCAAATCCAATCTCCCTGATATCGTCAAGTAATTCAGCTACTGCTCCGTCGCAGTGCAGGATGGGGATGATATCGGGTTTGGCCTCTTTGAAGCTGTCGATCATCCGTTTGTAATGGGGTTTCAACTGCTCCCTGAAAGTTTCGGGTGGCATGATCAAACTTTGCTGGGTCCCAAAATCATCTCCGACCCATATGGCATCAACTCCTTTCTCAATCAATTTCAGGCCGATTTGAGTCTGATATGCTGCACAGGCTTCAAAAAGTGGGATTACATATTCAGTCTCCATCATCATGTCGACCAGCAGTTTTTCCATGCCGACCAGTTGATGAGCCAATGAGAAGATTGTAACTTCAATGTCGCCAAAGATCAGGTAATCATTTTTGAATTTACTGACAAGTTCCTCTGCGTCGCGAAACCGGCCCGGAGCATTTGGATCCGGGAATTGATAAGCATCTATGTCGGCCTTGGTTTCGGCGTGAGCCAGGGGATAATTGACTACCTCCACATAAATATCACCCTGGCGCATTTTCATACGGTATTCATTAAGCCATGTACCATCTGCCTCTTTTTCAATATGAAAGTCGTCCGATACTGATGCCCCTGTTATAACCACATCGCTGCCCATGGCGACACGAAGTTCATTGGCACTAATGCGGTATGTTACATCCTCGTAAAGATTTTCGGTGTAATTTACAGGTATCCCCAACGCTTTCCCAAAATGATCGTACAGCTGCCGGCACAGGTCGAATTGAACGGGCACCCTGTCCGGTAGCCCAGGCATTCTTTTGAATGCTTTTAAGACGCGTTCTCTTGAGTTCATCATTGACTTATTAAACCGGCCTGTCCCGGCGGATTGGACGATATTACCATTATTCCACTCATTTTCATGATTTTGCCCCCACGAAATAGTGTTTGGTTTCGGCAAAAAGAAGGTTGAAAGAGGTTAGTGACCCATAGATTCGGGTGATATATTGCTGCATATTCACCTTCTCCTCATCGGATAATCCGGGATGGCTGTTTATATTTTGTTCCAGTACGCGAAGCCGGTCTCTCAGCATGACGATTTTGTGGAAAAAACCTTCGATGGGAATCTCCTTGGGTTTAAGGCTGAGATTAGCTGGTTGAAGGAGCATATTTCCTCCGATCCATTTATCTCCAAGAGGAACCAGCTCCTGCAAAACGTTTTGTTCTTCCAGAACAAAGCGGATCACTTTTTCCACCTCTGCCAGGGTTAATGAATTTTTTGGCTTTTCCGCCGGAAATTCCTTTATCTCTAAATCCTCGTTGCGCTTGGTTAGCTCAATCTTCCCTCCGTGTTCGAAAAAGATCTCGTAGGAGGTGATTTTATTTTTACTGACGATCCCCTCTCCGTAACGTGGATGTTCGACGCGGGTACCAACTGCTAATTCTTCCATCTTAATAGAGTTTTCGTAAAGGTAAAAACTCTTTGCTTCTCTCCAAAACGAATGGAACTTCGCGTATAAAATTCACCATAATAGGCACATAGTTTACATTAGCGACGATGATGTATATGGGCCTATTGTGGTGAAATACCATTTTTTTTTAGACACTTCCAGATATTGAGATTGTTACCTAATCTCCTGGATATGGGCAAGGCGTCTTTGCGACCTTGTCTACAGGTAGTTGTGCGTCTACTGACTTGAGGTAATCTCCCAGTTTTTTGGTTAATTTCATTACAATGTCTGGATGAATGGCTGCCACATCTGAATTTTCGCCAATATCGAGCGGAATGTTATAGCGTTCATTTTTCCCATCTTTGTACCAGTGAATCAGGCTCCAGCGGGGTATGTACCGCCAAAAGCAAACAGAGGCAGGAAGACAGTCGTCAACAACCCGATTCCAACATGTTTGCATAAATATCTCCTGAGACTCATTGCTATCAGTTTGGATAAAAACAGCAAATTATTTTTTAAGGTCGTACACAATTAAAGCTTCGTTGTGCCTAATATACAACTTCTTATCGGCGATCACAGGATGCGCCCAGTGCTGTGCTGTTCCAAGAGGCACTTTGAATCTGCTGATAATGATAAATATGCCTGGATCGGCTTCCACAAGGGCCATTTCTCCGTCCTTCTCTGCATAGCAATATAAATTTCCATCTGCATAAATCACCGGACCACCACCCAACCCTTTAGCAATGTATTTGGTTTCTCCGGTTTTCAGATCAATGCAGAACCATTTTGGTTGCAGATACACTGAACCATAAATGAAGCCATCATTTAAAATAGCACCTTCCATTAGGTTTGTAAATTCCTTGTTTCGCCATGCAATATCTGCTTTTTTGCCATCAGTTGAAAGTTGCAGCATTACCAGACCCGAACTGTCTTTTTTTGAAGCGCTGGATACAATAATTTTGCCAGCTGAAAAGAGCGGTGTGTTGGCATGAATCTTATTGTCCTGAAACTGATGAATGCGCCAGTACATTTCACCACTTTCTGCATCCAGTCCGATGATGGAACTTGCGGTAAGATTAACGAGCAAGCGAGTGCCATTTTGGTTTATTAAAATGGGGGAAGAGTAGGTTGCCGGCTCACCGAATGCGGGGCTTGACCATATTTTCTTGCCTGTGAAACGATTCAATGCCACCATGTTGTTCGTTTTCCCCCCTGGGGTACAATACAGGATATCACCATCGATCAGCACCGATTCTGCATATCCAAACTGAACTGAGTCGGCCTGCATATCCTTAAAAAAATCGACACTCCAAACTTTATCGCCGTTCTGTGCATTGAGGCAATGAACACTTCCGTTTCCGCTTTCCACATAAACCAGATCGTCTACAACAGTTGGAGTAGAACGCGCTCCGGGAAATATTCCGGTCCAGTCCTTGCCATAGCTCTTCTTCCACAACATCTTGCCTTTTGTATCAAAAACAAAAAGAAAGCCTTCAGAAGTGAGTGTGTCAGGAATGCCCGTGACAAATACTTTTTCGTTGGATACAGCGACACTTCCATGTCCTGTTCCTAGCCCCTCGAAAGACCACAGCATTTTTGGCCCTTCTGCAGGCCATTCTTTCAGTAATCCGGTTTCGGTATATATGCCGTCACGGTTGGGGCCACGCCACTGCGATTGAGCCAATCCGGTTAAGGATCCTGATGCCAAGGTCAAAAAGAGAAGAAAAATCAGAAATATCTTTTGGTTCATCTGAATAGTATATGCAGTAAGGTTATCTCTTTAGCTTGATCACTTCGCTTCCGGCCAGCAGGAATGCTCCTGATCCATAGACTTCCCAGCTGTCGGCATTGAAATTTTTCTTTGGATCGGCTCCGACAGGCTGTACCCATCCTACATGGCCATCTTTTTGGACACATTTGTTCAGGGCAATCCACGCTTTTTCTACGATCGGAAGGTAGGTCGCCTTGTCGAGAATTCCGTTGTTGATTCCCCATGCCATGGCATAACAATCAAAACCAGAACCGCTTACTTCGCCTCCGGGATAAGAATCCGGATCAAGCAGGCTGGCACGCCACAGTCCGTCGGCTTGCTGCAATTCTTTCAGTCTTGAAGACATTTCCTTAAAAAGATTGATGTAAAAATCCTTTCCGGCATTGTTGGCAGGCAGCTCCTGCAAGACTCGAACCAGTCCACCCATGACCCATCCATTGCCCCGTGACCAGAAAATCTTCTTTCCGTTGGCCTCACGGATATCACTACCGTCATTTTTAATCACATATTTCAGGTCGCGCGCAAAAAGATGCTCCTCTTTGTCGTACAAAAGTTCGTAACACTCTTTGAATAACTGATCGCTGTAGGCAAGATAACTGTCGTTGCCTGTTGCATTACCAAGCTTCACCATGGCCGGAGGTCCCATAAAAAGAGCATCACACCACCACCATCTGATTACCTGAATCCCTTTGATAGGGTAGGGCTTCGTCATGAAGATGGCAAGCGTATCGATAAAGGGCTGGATCATCTCCTGCTTTTTCTCCACATTGTATAGATCAACATAGGTTTGACAGATGGCGATATCATCAGCATGGTACCAGCGTTTACCGGGCTTCCAGCCATTCTTGTTTCCCATATCCATCAATGCCTGATAGATTGTCCTGGATTTCGTTGTTTCCCAGGCAGCCGTCACTCCTGCATAAAACGCTCCGTTGGTCCAGTCGGTTGGCTCATGTTTGGGATTTTTCAACTGCCAGGCGGTGACATTTTCCATGGTTTTTTTGATATTCCGGGCAGCGAATAGTTTTTTTGTATTCTCAGTTTTTGCAAAACTTACTGAAGCGACAAGAGCTAAGACAAACACAGCAATCATTTTCTTCATAATGCAATGGATTTATGGTTAATTAGAGCACAAATATATTAAGTTGCGCAATCGATTGTATGGACTTGTTGATATAAATTATTGGATAATCAGTATAAATTATTAAAGAGTGCAACTTGAAATTCTGAATTGAATATTATACAACACGGTTTTTCTGTGAAATTTTTATCGGCTTTCTCTACCCTAAATTCCTTGGTTATATTACTTTTATTACTCATCTGTTGGAAAAATTAAATTTCGTTATAACGCACTAAATATAAGTATCTTATCTAACAGATGCATCTTCCAATTTAATAATTTAGGAGAAAGCTTTTATGTCAAAAGAAACAATGACTCCACGTGAACGGGTAAACGCAGCCCTAAACCATCAGGAATCCGATAGGGTTCCAATCGATTTAGGTGGTTTTCAAACAGGTATTCATAAGAATGCATATAAAGAATTGATTGATTATTTAGGGATCAAAGAAGATATTGTGATGCTTGATCCGGTTCAGCAAATTGTGAAACCAAGCGAGGCCGTCCTGCAAAAATTCCACGTGGATGTCAGGTATATCACCGCTCACGGCCCAGACTGTTTCAAGGGAGAAATTGAGCAAAATGTTAGAAACGGCAGGCTCTGGCATGATTTAAAGGATGAATTTGGGGTGATATGGTCAATGCCTGATGATCAGCAACTTTTCATGGATATTTCGCATCACCCTCTTGCAAATGCAGGAATTGAAGATATTGCCGATTATCCCTTTCCCGATGGAACTGACAACACGCGATTCAAAGGTGTGCGGGAAGCTGCTTTGAAACTTCGCAACAATACTGATTATGCAATTTCGACCGGTATAGGTGGTGTGACTTACGAATACTGCTGGTATTTGAGAGGATTAGAGCAATGGTATTGTGATACGCTTACCAATCCCGAATTTTGTGAAGCATTAATTGATCAGACTTTAAAATTCTGGTACAATTATTATACTGGCTTTATGGAAGCCGTGGGAGATATTGTAGATATTGTGATGATAGGTGATGACCTTGCCGGGCAAGATGGGCCGCTATTTTCTCCTGAATTTTACCGGGCTGTGGTTAAACCACGCCAAAAAAAACTGGTTCAACATATTCGTTCCCTGACCAAAGCAAAGATATGGTATCACACCTGCGGTTCATGTGTGGAATATATACCTGATTTGATTGACAACGGTGTGGATATTCTCAATCCCGTACAAACCAGTGCCAAAAATATGGATCCTGTTAATCTGAAAGGGCAATATGGCAATCAGATTGTTTTCTGGGGCGGAGGCGTTGATTCACAGCATGTTCTGCCTTTTGCTGCTCCCGATAAGGTAAAGAAAGACGTTAAACAGTCTATCGAAAACTTCAAAAAAGGCGGTGGATATGTCTTTAATAATATTCATAATATCCAGTCGGGTGTGCCCCCTGAGAATATTGTAGCTATGTATGAAGCGGCCTATGAGTTTGGATTCTATAAATGAAGACATCCCATTGGAATTAGCGGTAAAAATTTACTCACTCTATGTTGATCCTGATGTTGTTCATTCGTATCGGTTGATGAACACTCTCCGGATTGTGCAACCTTAATTCACACTTGTTAATACCGGAAATAGTTTGCATTGGAAGCTCCTTCAGGTAAAGCGTCTGACTGATCTGGTTGTTGATGCTGTAGGCGATCTCATAGCCATAGCGGTTGTAAAACTTGATCAGTAACTGGTTCTTGCCGGTTTGAAGGGGCAATAGAACAATCTCGCTTTTCAGGATGCTTCCCCTGGGATTATTGTGTTTGACAAGATTTTCTCCGTTGAGCCATACCTGCACACCATCCCCACTTTTTATTTCAATCAATTGATTTTGTACCTTATCGGCATTGATTTCCTGCAAAATATATTTCAATTGAATGGGTCTGGAAATCATGGATTCCTCTTTACCATTCTGAAAATCCGGGATTGCAATCCATATCACCTGATCTTTGTTTAACCAGTCAAGGTTTACATTCATTTCCGGAGTGATTTTCCCCGGATTGCTTTCAAAATCAGAATCAACAGGTCCATAGCTGTACCGTTTACCCCAGTGGATGGCTCCGGGTGTTGCGTTGGCAGGGATCTTCTCTCCATCAGTAAATTCAATAATTCCTGTTTGACCGTTCCAGGTAAGTTCGATTACTTTGCCGGCCTCTTCGGCAGTATAGTAGATTTTCGGTGTAATGAATCTCTTTTTGCCAGTAAAATTCCACTCCTGTTTTACAACACTTCGGTGATTGTTATAATAGTCGATACAAGAATAGCTGTAATGTTTAATTGCATTGTGGAAATCAAGATTTTTTTCTCTGTCCGAAAGAAGCAACTCAGGTTTGAGCAGATATTTGCCATTAAATTCCAGTTTAACAACCTGAATGTCGGGTTTTGAATAGATCCCTTCAGGAATCCTGATGTTCAATATACCTTTGTCGAATCGGGTATTCAAAACGGTTTTGGGATCAGCCATCAGGCATGCTTGTCTGATTTTTCCGGTAATGCCCGGAAGTTCAAGATTGTTTACCTTTTTTCCCGATAATATCAGAAAAAGATTGTTATCCCTGGATGTAATTTCGCCCCATGAAAATGTTTCAGATAGCGGATTTGCACTTGTATTATAAATCGCCTCCCCGTATTTCTCCAGCCATTTGCCAATGCCTGATAAGACCTCTGCTTCATAAGGCACGACAGTCCCATCCCCTTTTGGACCAATGTTCAGCAGGAAGTTTCCACCACGACTCACAACTTTTATCAAACTCAGCAGTTTTTCCTTGCTCTTGGCAGGTGCATCTTCCCTTTTTTGCCAGGAACGATAACCCCAGGTTTCATCAAACATGGAAGCCGGTGTCTGCCATGGAGCATCTATTTTATAATCAGGATATTCATTGTCGCCCATGACGCAAAAATCATAAGCATTATTCCCAAGCCGGCCGCTTACCATACAGCCGGCTTGCAACCGATGAACCAAATCGTAGATCTCCGTACTCTGCGAAATGGTCAAAGATCCCATATCGAACCACATCTCAGATATTGGTCCATAATTGGTCAGCAACTCGGATATCTGTTTTTTGTTGTATTCATGATGATCTGATGTAATTGCATTGGCATTGTGACTGGCAAACGGATGAAGACGGTAATCGATCAATGAATAATATAATCCAAAATTTAGCCCTGCTTTCTGACAGGCGCCGGAAAGTTCTTTAATAATATCCCGTTTAAAGGGTGAAGCATCCACCACATTGAATCGTGTATAGTCCGAATGGTACATGCAAAATCCGTCGTGGTGCTTGGAGGTGATTACAATAGTCCTCATTCCCGCATTTTTTGCGAGGGAGGCGATCGAATCCGCATTCCATTTTAATGGATTAAAGTTAGTAGGGACTTCGTCATAAACATCTGTCATAATACCTGCATGAGCCTGGATCTGCTCACTGTAACCTCTGGTGACAGCCTTTCCCTGCCAGACACCTCCCAATTCGGAATAGACCCCAAAATGGATAAACATCGAATATTTGTTGTTGTGCCAGTTTGTTATAGCGGAAGTTGGATCCTGCGCCAAGGAAGGCCAGAAAGCTGCCAAATAGACAAGCAATGCCAAACCTGTTTTTTTCTTCATTCGGATTAATATTTTTTTGATTATCCGCCATGCGGAAAATGGATCTGTCCCAAATATAGCCAAATCGCCCCGAACAAAAAAAATGGATTGTTTCAAAGACCCGAAAGTAAATTGTCCTAAATTTGGTTTTTGAACTTATTTCATAACAAACACATCACCATGACGGATCAGATACAATTAATCGCCTCGCGAATCAAGGAACTGCGGGAGATTTCAGGCATATCAGTTGAAAGCTTCGCGCATGAGGTAAAAGTTGATACGGCACGCTTGCTCAGTTACGAAAGTGGTAATACTGATATTCCGGTAGGTTTTTTGTTTAATGTTGCCCATCGTTTTAATTTGGAATTATCTGCTCTTCTGCGCGGTGATCAGCCAAAGTTGCATGTTTATTCTGTTGTGAGGAAGGGAAAGGGATTAAATGTTGATCGCCGCAAACAATATACTTATGAACATCTGGCCTACAATTTCATCCATAAGAAAGTTGAGCCATTTATAGTCACAGTATCGCCTTACCAGGAAAATCGCTCTCCGGAATTTAACTCCCATGCCGGACAAGAGTTTAATTTTGTGCTGGAAGGAAGTTTGATGGTCATTGTGGATGGTCATGAAATTGAACTGAATGAAGGAGATTCTATCTACTTTGATTCTGCTTTTCAGCATGCCATGAAAGCATTGAACAACCAGCATGCCAGATTTTTGGCCGTGGTGATCTGACCCATTTGCGATAGTTTTCACGGCAGTCCTTCAAAAGTCATCAGGGATTTCCCCATCTTTTATAATAATTTTTAACCGAATCAAATGGTACTCGACAAATATCTTCCTCAAACAGAGTTTCAGAGCTATTCCGATTTTATAGAGAATTTTAAGATTAATATTCCCGGGAATTTCAATTTTGCCTTTGATGTAGTGGATGAAATTGCCTCAAGGATGCCTGATAAAATCGCCATGGTTTGGTGCAATGACAAGGGAGAGGAGGAGATCTTCACTTTTGGCCGGATAAAAAAACAGAGTGATAAAGCGGCCAATTTCTTCATCTCAGCCGGAATAAGCAAGGGCGATCCGGTGATGTTGATTCTAAAACGCAGATTTGAATTTTGGTTTTGCGCCATGGCTTTGCACAAGGTTGGTGCGATTGCCATTCCGGCAACCCATCTTCTCAGTACAAAAGATCTGATTTACAGGAACAATGCTGCGGATATCAAAATGATTGTCTGTGTTCCGGAATCTGAAGTCATTCAGCATGTTGAAGAGTCAGAAGAAAAATCGCCGACATTTCAGGTAAAAGCGTTGATAGGGGAAGATCGGCAAGGTTGGTTGAATTTTAATGTGGGGATGGAGCAAAGTTCAGATCATTTTGAACGGCCGCAAGGTGATGAGGCCTCCCAAAACGATGATATCATGCTACTCTATTTTACATCCGGAACTACTGGTATGCCAAAAATGGTGAATCACAATTTTGTTTATCCGCTCGGACACATTCTTACGGCCAAATATTGGCAACATGTTGAAGACAACGGATTGCACTTCACTGTTGCTGATACCGGCTGGGCTAAATCGGCATGGGGAAAACTTTATGGACAATGGCTTTCGGGTAGTGCAGTAATGACTTATGATTACGACAAGTTTGTGCCTAAAAACCTCATGGAGGTCATTGAAAAGTATCGGGTTACTACTTTTTGCGCACCTCCCACCATCTATCGTTTCCTGATCAAGGAAGATTTGTCGAAGTTCGATCTGACAGCCCTGAAATATTGTGTTGTTGCAGGTGAGCCACTTAATCCGGAGGTATACAAACAATTTCTGGAGGTGACCGGAATCAGGCTGATGGAAGGATACGGGCAAACGGAATGCACGGTAGCATTGGCTACCTATCCCTGGATGGATCCAAAGCCGGGCTCGATGGGGAAACCCTCGCCAGGTTACCGGATTGATCTCCTCGACGAAGCAGGATGCTCCTGTGAAGCCGGCGACGAAGGGCAGATTGTCATTTATACAGACCAAAACCGTCCGGTTGGGATGTTCAACGGATATTACAGGGATGAACAGCTAACCCAAAAAGTGTGGCACAACAATATTTATTATACCGGCGACATGGCCTGGAGAGATGAGGATGGTTATTACTGGTTTGTTGGCCGGGCCGATGATGTAATTAAAAGTTCAGGTTACCGAATTGGTCCGTTCGAGGTCGAGAGTGCCCTGATGGAACACCCTGCTGTTTTGGAGTGCGCCATTACTGCTGTCCCTGATCCGGACCGCGGACAGGTGGTAAAGGCAACAATTATTTTATCCAAAAACTACCAGGCAAGTGATGAGCTTGCCAAAGAACTTCAGGAACATGTGAAAATGGTGACTGCACCTTACAAATATCCCCGGATTGTTGAATTTGTGAACGAATTACCAAAAACCATTAGCGGAAAGATCCGACGGGTACAGATTCGCGAAGAAGATAACCAGGAATAGTACGCAGGTTTTAAAAACAAACAAAGGTGGACATTATGTTCAACCGCTGTTTTTTATTGATTTTTTTTCAAAAAGCCGCTAATTACTTTGCAGAATAATTTTTTCTTCACGCAGGTCCAAAGAGGTCGCCTTAAGTAAAATTTTGCCTTTTTCGCCGGATGTTTGGATCACAACCTGGCACATTCCGCTGAAAGCCTTTCTTTCTGATCCTTTTGCAGGCTCCATGCTCATCGGGTTACCATTGGCAACACCGACAATCCTTCCTTCACCTTCCAGCTCAAAATGAACCAGATTATCCGCATCCGGAACCATCACTCCGTTTTCATCCGTTATTCGAACTGTAATATATGAGAGGTCTTTTCCTGATGCTTCCAGTTTGTCCCTGTCGGCTGTAAGCTCAATTTTTGAGGCATTCCTGGCAGTTTGTACCCTGTCTGTTGCTGCCAGCTTTCCGTTGAGGTATCCCTCAGCCTTCAGAACTCCTGCAGCAAATGGCACTTTCCAGCGAAGCGACATTTTATTTGTGCTTTTAAAGTTCTTAGTCTCCATTGGCATCCCGTTAAGAGAAAGTTTCACCTCGTCGCAGTTGGTATAACATACGACATCCACCAGCTGTCCGGCTTTCCAGTTCCAGTGGGGAAGGAGGTGAACCATGGACTCTTTGGTCCACTGACTTTTTAAGAAATAGTAGCCGTCTTTGGGGAAACCACACAGATCAAAAATTCCGAAGTAGGAGCTAACGGCCAATTTCTCGTAGGGTGAAGGTTCTCCCATGTAATCAAATCCTGTCCAGATGTACATCCCAGACATCCAGGGCCGTTCCTTTACCGCTCTCCAGGCTTCCTCATGAGTTGTTCCTCCACCGGCATCATCGAAGGCCGAAGTCTGACAATCCGGGTATGTTTTGACCAGGGTATCCAGGGTAAAATGATACACACCACGGCTGTCAAATTGTGATGTAGTCTCGCTTGCGAGGTAAAACCACTCCGGATGTTTTTGTTTGATCTCATCATAGGCATCCATGGAATAGTTAAATCCAACTACATCAACGGCCGCGGTCATCTCCTTCTTTTCTGCTTCCCTGATAAAGTTAAATGCGGAGGTGGTAAAACGGGTTGTATCCAGTTTTTTGATGATCCCAACCAGCTCTCTGGCAATCTCTCCGCCATTGGTGCTGCCCGGGAACCACTGCTCCTTGATCTCATTGCCAATACTCCAGAAAATGACTGAAGGATGATTCCTGTCGCGCAGTACCATATCGGTGATTTCCCGTTCGTGCCACTCTTTGAAATAATTCTGAAAACCGAAAGGTGCAGCGTCCTTACCGATGTACCAGCAATCGAAAGTTTCATCCATGACCAGAAATCCCATCTTGTCGCATAGCTCCAAAAGCTCAGGTGCCATTAAATTGTGGCTGCATCTGATTCCGTTGCATCCCATTGTTTTCAGCAATTCAAGTTGGCGCTGCAAGGCCCTGTCATTGAGTGCGGCTCCCAGCGGACCGAGGTCGTGGTGATTGCATACACCCAGAATTTTTACATTTTTCCCATTCAGGAAAAATCCGCTGTCGGCTCTGAAGGCAATAGACCGAATGCCAAATTTTGTCACGTAAGTGTCTTTTAAGGCCTTCCCGTCATACACCCTGGTCACAACCTGGTATAAATTGGGATTTTGCAGATCCCACAGTTTAGGGGATTTAACTTTTATCGTCGTGTTCAATACTGTCCCGGATTCACCGGCAACGTTTCCCTGCTGTGTTTGTGAGGCAACCTCTTTTCCTGCATTGTCCATGAGGGCAGACACAATTCTGAGATTTGCCTTTTCTTTCGTGTCATTAGTGATTGAGGTCACTACACACACTGTCGCTTCCTGTTTGGAAACCTTTGGTGTAGTCACAAAAGTACCCCATTGACTTACATATACCGGTGAGGTTGTGATCAGCCAGACATGCCTGTATATCCCCGAACCGGTGTACCAGCGGGAATCAGGTTGTTTGGAATTATCAACTTTAACAGCAATGAGATTTTCCCCTTTTTGAAGCCATGGGGTCAAATCGTAGCAGAATGTGGCATATCCATAAGGACGGGCACCCAGGATGTGTCCATTCAAATAGACTGTACTGTTTTTGTATACTCCATCGAATTCGATGGAGTATTTTTTCTCTGAAACATCTGCAACATTAAATTTCTTTCTGTACCAACCAATACCACCGGGAAGCAATCCTCCCTGGTGACCGGAAGGATTATCAGGTCTGAAGGAGCCTTCAATGCTCCAATCGTGAGGAAGGTTCAGATTTCTCCACTTCAGATCAGAAAAGGTGGCTTGCTCAGCCTGAGCAACATCACCGAGGTGAAAATTCCAGTTTTCATCAAAATTTTCTCTGCCTGCCGACTGTGCAAAGACACTAGTCGCTGTAAAACAGATACAAATAAATGCAAAGGTGATTTTGCTGTTCATGGTAAAGTAACATTTGAATAGGATGATTTTTCACTTTCTGATAATTTATTTATTTGAATATGAGCTAATTATTCAGAGGAAAGCTGAATTATTTGACTTTGAGCTTCACATATTTTATTCTCTCCCTGTTGTACGTATAAGTTATATGCACCGTCCCGTCTTTAGCCTGAATGATTGCAGGATAGCTGAATTCGCCTTTCGGTTGATCTTCCAAAACGATCAGATTATCCCAGTTTTTACCATCAGCCGAAGCCAGAACGGCGATTTTATTCCTTCCTTTTTCAATCGGATTACATATCAGCAGCTGCATCCCATTTTTTAAAGTCACTGCATCAAGGCCTGAGTTGTTGTTGGGAAGGGAAGTGAGTTGAAGTGGAGTCCAGGTTTTTCCCTGATCATCTGACCAGGTTTCAACAACTCTTTTTTCTTTGCTCCGGCAGAGTAATTGTATCTTGCCGTCTTTGTGAAAAAGAATGGTCGGCTGTATGGCATTCAACCCATTGTTGTCAATATTTATTTTCTCCCAATGGTTTAACTCCTGATCAGATGTTTCTATGTACACATTCCATATTTCTTTGGTCTCGATACTGGTTGGATAGAGGATTAACCCATTCTTTAATTTTTCAGGTTTGTTTTTGATTGGTCCAAGCAAACTATCCGGTATCTTAACGGCAGCCGACCAGGTTTTCCCCTGGTCTTTAGAAATCTTATACATTCCCCACCAGGAACGGGGATCTTTGCCGACCTTATAATAAAGGAGGATATCCCCGTTGTCTCTTTTGAAGAGAACAGGATTCCAGCATGGATATCGCAGGGTATCGTTCACAATTCCATCGGCAACCAATTCAGGCTGGCTCCATTTCCCTTTGATACATGACGCAGTATAGATACAGACATCCGGATGATTCTCGTGGGTGCCACCAAACCAGGCAGCCAGTAGCCCTTGGTTTGTCTCTGTAATTGTGGAGGCGTGACAGGATGGGAAGGAGGCTTTCTCGTAAATGAATTCAGCAGTGAGGAGTTTTGTCTTTGCCTGAATGGGTGAGGCTTTCGTCTGGAAAGCGGCGAACGATAGGAGCAGAATTACGGTTGGCAGGAACCTGTTTGCAATTTTCATCTTGGTTATTTTAATAGTAAATAGCTGTCTGATGGGGTGCAAAATGCAGGGCCGGACCTCATCTGGACGGATAATGCAATTCCATTCAAATATACAAGTTGGAATGCAAATTGAGAAGGGAAAAATTCAGCGATAAAATTCGCCCATATGCCGATAAAATTAGCCCCAACGTCTATTCCATTTTCAGTAAAATAAAAGGTTGTTTTGTTTCGCTTTAAATTGCAGGAAGTCAATATGTCAGCTTCATCCATCCGGAGCAGGCAGAGAGGCAAGTACTTTAAAAACTAATTAATTATCTTTGGAAAAATGTGATCAAATGAACAAATCAATCTCCTTACCCAACAATTGGATCAAATGGATGCTTCATGCCATTGCCTGGATCATCATAATAATCATACCCTTGTACCTGAATATTGCTTTTGGTGGAGGTAATCTGCATCGCCTTTATGATTTTTATCTGCGTACATTTTCTGCAGGGGTAATTTTTTATGTGGGATATCTGTGGCTGGTTCCAAAGTTTTTCCTGCAGGAAAGACAAATTCTCTATTTTGTTATTTTGATAGGTTTAATCATCGCTTCTCACTTTCTAACAAATCTTATACAAGAATATCTGCTTTCCAATCCTGTCGATGAGGCAAGAACCGCAGAGGCAATGAAGAGAATGTCTGGGAAAGAACAAGGTTTCCGTCCACCCCGGCAGGTTTTCAGCTTTTTCACCCATTTCATATCCTCCCTTTTGCTATCCGGTTTTGCCGTCGGGCTCGGTGTCACAGAGAAACTGAAACAGAACGAAAAGAAACAAAAAGAGATGGAAAAGGAGAAGTTACACTCTGAGCTGGCTTTCCTTAAAAACCAGATTAGTCCCCATTTCTTCTTCAATACCCTGAATAATATCTATTCCCTGATCGGTATTGACGGACCCACCGCACAACAATCGGTGCTGAAACTTTCGAAAATGATGCGCTATTTGCTATACGAATCGGAACAAGGGGAAACCAGGATGAGCAACGAAATTGATTTCATGGATAACTACATCGATTTGATGAAGTTACGGCTTAACCCCAGGGTGAAACTGCAAATAGAATTTCCAAAAGATTATGCAGATTTCTCTATTCCTCCGCTGCTTTTTATTCCTTTCATCGAAAATTCCTTTAAACATGGGGTGGGTCAACGGGATAAATCTTTTATCAATATCAGGATGGAAATCAACAAGGAAAGGATCTTTTTTGCGGCTGAGAATAGCATTTGTAAAAATGTTCAGACTGGAGATCTGCAACATTCGGGCATTGGACTTGAAAATGTGAAGAAACGGTTGGGATTGTTGTTCCCGGGGAAATATGAACTGAAAATTGATCAGGGAGAGGCGATTTTTAAAGTTGAACTAACCATACTTAATACAAAACAACAAGTATGAAACTGAGAACAATCGCAATTGACGATGAGCCACTGGCCCTCAGACTGGTAACTGACTATATCAGTAAAACTCCATTCCTTGAGTTGGTCGGCGCATTTGACAATCCGCTGGATGCGGTGGATTTTCTTTCCGGCCAGGATGCCGAACTGATTTTTGTGGACATTCAGATGCCCGAATTATCAGGAATTGAGTTTACAAGAAGCCTGCAGGAGGAGCACAAGATTATTTTTACAACTGCCTACGAAAAGTATGCCCTCGAAGGATTTAAGCTGAATGCCGTGGATTATCTTCTTAAGCCATTCAGCTACGAAGAGTTCCTGAAGGCGGCAGGGAAAGCGCATAAAATTGCCGAACTGGAGGCCAATAATCTTCCATCGGTTGAAGCCAACAGCCAGTTTCTTTTTCTAAAATCAGAGTACAAGATTCGGCGAATCAACTTCGATGATATCCTGTATATTGAAGGATTAAAAGATTATGTCAAAGTATATACTACCGGAGATAACAAACCTGTTTTATCGCTTAATTCGATCAAATCGCTCGAAAATAAACTGCCGGCCGGGAAGTTTATGCGGGTCCACCGATCGTTTATGGTCAACCTCGACAAAATAGAAACAATCGACCGTAGCCGGATAGTCTTTGGGAAGACATATATCCCAGTCAGTGATCAGTATAAAGCCAAATTTCAAGAATACCTGGATAAGAATTTTTTGTAATGATTAGCCGGCAGACTAAAAGTTTTCAATGATTGTTTTCCCGTTGGCATAATTATTATATTTGGTTTTTTATTTAAAACCAGGTCATTATGAAAAAAATTGCGGCTATCCTCCTTTTCCTCTGTTTTATCGGACAATTCCAGATCCTTTCGGCACAAAATGATCCAATCAAAAAGGGATTGGATGCAATTACCAATCAAAGTGTGAAGGGACAGCTCGATTTTCTGGCTTCAGACTGGATGGAGGGGCGCAATACCGGTACGAAGGGCATTGCCATGGCCGCAGACTATATCACCAGCATGTTCCAGGTATACGGATTAAGGCCATACAAGCCACCTTTTACGAACACAAGAACTATGGGCCGGGCGATTCCACAGATCGGTGAGCAGGGCTATTTCCAGGATTTTGCCATGCTGAAAACACAGCCATCCAAAGAGCATCAGCTATCCATTGTCACAACCACAGGCAAAAGTTCGTTTGTGCAAATTTTTAACTCGGAAACAGACTTTACTTTTGGCGGAAGGTACAATCCGACCCTTGGTGGTTTGTCGGGTGAGGCACCTTTGGTTTTCGTCGGATACGGCATTTCTGACACGAAAAATGGGTATGACGAGTTCAAGGGGATCGATGTAAAGGGAAAGATCATATTGCGGCTGCGCGGATTTCCGGGACAAAAAGATACCAATAGCTTGGCCAGCAGAAAATTCAGACCCGATACAAAAGACTGGCGGCAGATTTACCGGTACGAATCGAATAAAAATGCCAAAGCTATGGAATTGGGGGCTTTGGCCGTTATTGAGATCAATAACTCACCAGGCCAGACCCAGTTCAGCAGTCCCAAAAATATATTCCGGTACTATGTTGGTGACATGGAGTTTGATGAATTTCCTGAAGAACTGTACAACAACAGTTTTTCACTTGTAAGTGATAGTCTGGAGAAGGTTTTGCCATTCTTTGTTATCTCCAAAAGGTTGTCTAACGAACTTACCAAAGATTCAGGGTTGGATATTGCTCTTTTTGAGAAGAATGCTATGGAGAAAATTAAACCGGCCTCCCGTGAATTGACCAATAAATCAGTTCGTTTCAACCTCAAAAATCAGGTTCCGGAACTATACCGGGGACGTAATGTTCTGGGAATTCTGGAGGGTGAAAATACCAACCAGGTGGTGGTGGTGGGGGCCCATTACGATCACAAAGGCAAATACAATGGGGTAGTGTGGAACGGAGCCGATGACAATGCTTCGGGTACCGTAGCGGTGATGACCATTGCCCGCGCCTGTATTGCAACAGGGGTGAAACCAAAGCGAACCATCATCTTTGCAGCCTGGGACGGCGAGGAAGAAGGGTTGTTGGGATCCCGCTATTTTACCCTGAATCCTGTAAAATCTGACATCTTTGCCAACATTAATTTCGATATGATCTCCAGGGACTCCGACCGGGATACGCTTGGGGTAAAATGTGACCTGACCTATACCAAGGCTTATGAGGTACTGAAAACATCTACCGAGAAAGATATTGAAACTTATAAGATAGGTATCAAAATGAGTTATACCCCGGAAGAGACTCCCAGTGGCGGTTCCGATTACAACTATTTTGCCGAGAAGAAAATCCCCATCATGGCTTATATGGCTGCCATGCACAAAGATTATCACCGCCCGGGGGATAAACCTTACAAGGTAAACCTTGTCAAGATGAGTAACGTAATCCGCATCGGATTTTTAAATACCTGGATGCTCGCAAATATTGAAAAACTCCAATAGAAATAACCAAAAGGAAATTTTCACATCAACCGAATCCGCCAGTAGGCGGATGGGTATTACATCTGACCATTAAAAAACAAATTATAAACAAGGCAGCAGGAGCAGATTGAAAGTCTGCTCCTGCTTTCTTCTCCCCACCTCAATATGAATCCTGCAGAAATTTCGCCCGGATCGCTACCTTGTTCACCTTCCCAACGCTGGTTTTATCAATCAATTCTGCCCTTATAACCTTCATGGTAATGGCTTCACGGGGTAAAACACCGGAATCAACACTTGCCTTGACAATTTGAATAATATCCCAGTCATCAAAGTCAGCATTTGTTTTCGGAACAATGATGGCCAACGGAATTTCTCCCCAGGTATTATCCGGTGCTCCAATCACAGCTACTTCAGAAATTCCTGCGTGTTTGGCAATTACATCTTCCATTTCCAGAGAGCTGAGCCACTCTCCGCCGACTTTGATCACATCCTTGGTGCGGTCAGTGATCCTTAAGCTGTCGCTCGCGTTGATACAGGCTACATCGTTGGTATGCATCCATCCTCCCTCCCACAATTTCTCTGAATGAACGTGATCTTTTAGGTAACCCTGTGTAAGGAAGGGGGAACGGATAATAATTTCGCCAGGGGTCTTGTCGTCGCAGGGTACATCAATGCCTTCAGAATCCAAAACACGCACTTGTACTAATCCAATCGGTTGGCCGGTTCTACAACGTAAATTTACCTGCTCTTCCGGTGAGAGTTCCAAATCTTTTTCAGTTAACTGAGCCAGAGACACTACCGGACAAGTCTCCGACATTCCGTAACCTGCGAAAACATCAATACCACGTTTTAAAGCTTCCAGGGCAATATTCTTCGGGAGGGCTGCCCCTCCAATGACGCAGGTCCAGCGAGAAAGATCACACCCTGTGGATGCTGGATCTTTCATCAACATATTCAGGATCGTTGGTACACAGTGGCTGAAGGTAACCATGTGGGTCTCCAGCAGTTTCAATAGCATGGAAGGCACATATTTCCCGGGATAAACCTGTTTTATACCCAAAAAAGTTGCGACATAGGGAATACCCCAGGCATGCACATGGAACATGGGTGTAAGTGGCATATAGATGGATTCTCTGTGCAGACGGCCCTGAACGGAATTGGCGGCAAGGGCTGCTGTGGTTGAGAGTGTATGTAGAACCAGTTGCCGGTGTGAGAAAAAGACACCTTTAGGTTGCCCCGTTGTACCTGTTGTATAGAATGTTGTTGCACGCGTGTTTTCGTCAAATTCCGGAAAATCAAATGTTGGTGATGCTTCCGCAAGCATTTGTTCATATTCACCTTCAAATTGAAAATGATTTTTAAAAATTTCACCGCCTTCATCTATCAGGATGAACTTTCTTCCTTCTGCTATTCGTCCCCTGATACCTTCCAGCAATGGAAGAAACTCTGTATGACATATAATTACATCATCCTCGGCATGATCGATAGTATAAATCATCTGCTCCGGCGAAAGTCGCACATTGATGGTGTGAAGAACTGCCCCGAGCATGGGTATAGCGTAGTAGGCTTCGAGGTACCTGTGAGAATCCCAGTCCATGACTGCAACAGTACTACCCTCAGCAACCCCGATGGATGACAGGGCATTGGCAAGCCGGTGCACGCGTTCCTGCCAGGTCTTGTATGTAATGGTCAGCTGGTCCCTGTAAACGATCTCCTGGTCGGGATTATTGGCCATTGGCGCTTTAAAAAGTTGCTTAATCAGAAGCGGAAAGGCATATGCTGATTTTGTTTTTTCAATCAAATTGCTCATAATGATCTATTATTTATTGAATTGGATAAAATCTGCTCACCTGCAGTAAAAAAGGATCATCAGTAAATTTTCAGGATAAAAAAGCGATCTCCAAATTTAGTTTTTTTTCATCAGCCAAACCTCAGAAACAATGGTACCCCACCCACCTGGGTGCCGCGTATCTCAAACGCGGGAAATTCCTGCTTCCATGAGCCTGTCAGCCAGTAATCCTGCAATATTCAGCTCCACTGCACCTGCTTTCGCTGCATGCTGAATGATCACCTGATGGTACCCGGTACCAAATGTCAGCATTGGAACAGCTGCAATTATGGCTAAAAGAAGCATGTGTAAACAGCGCATCGGTAACTGAAGAATTATGCCGGAAGATGTATAGGAGGAGTTAATATTTATCATGTTGCGAACAGAATTTCAAAGGTCATTAACTTCTTAAAATTAATTTTTATTTCGGTTATGTGATACCCATCCCGACATGTCGGGACCGACCGAAAATGATTAGGCGGGTATTCCTTCTGGCCATTTAAAAGGCAAAATTATAAACAGATTGTACTTAAAATTTTATTGAATTGCAGAAAAGTCAGTTTTTTATGCTCTGCTGTTAAACAAATTGCCCCATATGTTTGTCTATCTGGAATAGTGTGATCCTTATGGAAACAATATTGAAAAAGTCATAAACAAATGGAATCGCCATGATTTATTAATCTCCAGGAGAGATGATAATAACCTCATAGCTATTCCATCCGCCAGCTGGCGGATGAAAAACCAATTATTATCAAATGAAATGCCAGGACAAATCCACTGATGAACTTATTGTTTTGATGGAAAAACTTCAAAAAGAAAGCGAAATATATAAGCGTGAAACCGTCAGACATAAGCTGACAGCATCGAAATTAAAGGAAAGTGAAGAAAAATTACACAATGTATTTGATCTTTCAACTGTTGGCCAATCAATAAGTACCATCGACGGAAGGTTACAAACAAATAGTGCTTTTTGTCAGACTTTGGGGTACTCGAATAGTGAATTAGCCAATATTAAATGGACTTCAATAACCCATCCTGACGATATCCAGTATAATATTGAAATTGTAAATCGTATACTTTCAGGAGAAAATGGATCGGCACGCTGGGAAAAGAGATATATCCATAAAAATGGAAGTGTCGTTTGGGCTGATATCAATACTGCTCTTCATCGTGACGAACAGGGTGAGCCCATATATTTTATTACATCCATCATTGATATTACCAGTCGCAAGCTCGCGGAAGAGTCCCTGCGCAAGAGTGAAGAGCGCTTTCATGGTATTTTCAACAAGCTTCAGGATGCCTTCATCCAGGCTGACTTATCAGGGAATATTTCTTTGTTGAGTCCTTCCGCCGTAACCATGTTCGGTTGTCATTCAGCAGGAGAGATGATTGGAAAGCCAGAGAACTTGCTTTATGCCGATGTAGAAGATCGTAGCAGACTTCATAAGGAATTATCTGCAAATGGAAGTGTCGTTGATTATGTGGCATTGGGGAGAAAAGTGGATGGGACCACATTTTGGGTCTCCATGAATGTTCAGTTTAAATACGAAAATGGCAATATTTCAGGAACTGAGCGTTTGGTGCGTGATATTACAGAGCGAAAAATCCAGGAAGACCAGATCAATACTTTTTCAAGGGCTGTTGAACAAAGCCCGGTGATGATTGTAATTACGGATACAAATGGCATCATTGAATACGTTAATCCAAAATTCAGTGAAACAACGGGTTATAGTAAGGAAGAAGTACTTGGCCAAAATCCCAGAATCCTAAAGTCCGACAATAAGATCCAGGTTGAATACAAACGGCTTTGGGACACCATACTCGGTGGGAATGTGTGGCATGGCGAATTCTGCAACGTGAAAAAGAATGGAGAAATCTATTTTGAATCTGCCTCTATTTCACCTATCATCGATGAATACGGAAACATCAAGCATTTCATTGCAGTGAAAGAAGATATCACAGAGAAAAAACAAATGGTGAACGATTTAATCAAAGCAAAAGAAAAGGCAGAAGAGAGTGACAGACTGAAATCAGCCTTTCTTGCTAATATGAGCCATGAGATTCGCACGCCAATGAATGGAATTTTGGGATTCACTGAGTTGTTAAAAGAGCCGAATCTATCAGGGAGCGAGCAACAAACATACATCAAAATTATAGAAGAGAGTGGTGACCGGATGTTGAATTTGATGAATAACCTGATTGATATTTCCAGAATTGAATCGGGAGAGACCAAAGTGTTGATTTCATCCTGCAATATCAAAAAACACCTTGATAATGTCTATGACTTTTTCGTTCATGAAGCAAATAAAAAACAACTAAAGCTGGTTCGTCGTTTTAATTTATCGCCCGGTGAGTCCATGATTGAGACCGATGCGCTGAAATTGGATTCAATTTTAATAAATCTTGTTAAAAATGCAATCAAATTTACCAGACATGGCACCATCGAATTTGGATGTACCAGGCAGGGAAATAACTTCCGGTTTTTTGTAAAAGACAGCGGTGTTGGAATAGACTCAGAATACCAGAAAATAATTTTTGACCGGTTCAGACAGGCTGATGAATCGTTGAGCCGTCCATTTGAAGGTGCCGGATTGGGATTGTCTATTTCCAAGGCATTTGTCAATGCCCTGGGTGGAAACATCTGGGTAGAAAGTGAAGCTGGCAATGGTTCAACTTTCTATTTCATATTGCCGGTTAATTTAAGGGAAAAAGAAGTAATTGCTGATAAAAGGACATTAGAAACCAATAAAACAAAGGTTCTTCAGGAAGAACTTAAGGTATTAATTGTTGAAGATGATGATGCTTCAATGGATTACCTGGAGATTATCGCCGGAACCTTTTGCAGAAAGTTTTTAAAAGCAAGGAACGGACAAGAGGCTGTCGAGATTTTTTATGCGAATCAGGACATCAATTTAATATTGATGGATATTAAATTGCATGTAATGGACGGGCTTGAGGCAACACGTCAGATTCGTCAATTTAACAAAGAGGTGATCATTATTGCACAAACAGCCTATTCCATGATTGGCGACAAAGAAAAAGCGCTGGAAGCCGGATGCAACGATTACATTTCAAAGCCTATCATCAAAGATGAATTGAGGTCCCTGATTCAGTTTCATATAAAAAACAAGTGAAATACCCATGGGGCAGGTGTTCATACCAGCCGAATCCGCCAGCTGGCGGATGAAAATCAAATTGTTATCAAATGAATGGATTTTTCTGTAAATATCCAGGATACGCTTGAATACAATATTCTATCAATATACCTCTGGAGACTCTTGCGGTAATTTTTTTTGCCCGTCTATACTACAAGACCATAACTTACTCCATTTTTGATCGTATAATAGCCAGACTTTTTGGTTGGATGGTGAATTTATTAAGGATTAATTATAGATGGCAAACAAAAATATTGAGCAAGAACCAATGGGGAAACCCGGAAAGCCAAATATATTCGCGGTACTGAAACCATACAGGCTGATGATTTGCAGTCTGATAGGTTTCGCGTTGCTTAGTAACGCGGCCAACCTGGTGATCCCAAAAATTATTTCTCATGGTATTGATGATTTCACCGGCGGGGTTTTTATGTATCAAAGAGTTATTCTTGAATTTCTTGCTGCAGCATTTATTATTTTCATTTTCTCTTTTCTCCAGGGACTCTTGCAGACCTATGCTTCAGAAAGGGTGGCCCGGGACCTTCGGACACAACTGGCCGATAAAATATCACGACAGAGTTATGAGTTTATCCAACAGGCAAATCCTTCAAAGTTACTTACCAATCTTACATCAGATATCGATTCGGTGAAGCTGTTCGTTTCAATGGCAGTGGTGTCACTGGCATCATCCGTATTTATTATCATTGGAGCAACAGTATTGCTACTTTCAATCAACTGGCGTCTGGCCTTATCGGTGCTTGCCATTATCCCGATAATCAGCGGAGCCTTTTTTATTGTTTTTCGTCGGGTGAAAGTTTTGTTTAAAAAAAGTCGTGAAGTGATCGACTGGCTCAATAAAGTCATCAACGAGAGCATTTTGGGTGCAGCCTTGGTTCGTGTTCTGAATTCACAAATACTTGAGTATAACAAGTTTCTGGACGCCAATACACAAGCTAGAAATCTCGGTATGTCCATACTCAAACTTTTTGCCACACTGATTCCTGTCGTTGTTTTTGTAAGCAACATGGCGGCACTTACTATTCTGGCTTTGGGAGGACATTATGTCATTACAGGTTCCATGTCGCTGGGTGATTTTGCAGCTTTCAACTCCTATCTTGTAATACTGATTTTCCCCATCATCATCATAGGGTTCATCAGCAATTTTGTTGTACAGGCTTCTGTATCGTATGGCCGGATCTGTGCTGTTTTGGATGCCGCAGAAACTACCGAGACCGGGACGGTTGTTTCGCCTTTGAAGGGAAACATTGAGATGCAGGATATCTCGGTATTTTATGGAGATAAACCGGTTTTGCAGAATATTTCCCTGTTGCTCAAAACAGGAACAAAAACAGCGGTCATTGGTCCTACGGCAGCAGGTAAAACACAGTTGCTCTATTTGCTTACCGGGCTGATCCGCCCTTCGAACGGTACGATTAAGTTTGATGGGATCAATATCGATGATTATAATAAAACAACCTTTCAACATCAGATTGGTTTCGTATTTCAGGATAGTATCATTTTTAATATGACACTCCGCGAAAACATTGCATTCAATGAAAAGGTAACCGAAGAATCAATCGGAAAGGCAATTGAGACAGCCGAACTCAAGGATTTTACAGATGCACTTCCGCTGGGATTGGATACCGTGGTGAGCGAACGCGGGACTTCACTCTCAGGGGGGCAAAAGCAACGTATTATGCTGGCAAGGGCATTGGCTCTTCAACCGAAAATTTTGCTGCTCGATGATTTTACTGCCCGGGTAGATTCCCGGACAGAAGAAAAAATCCTCAATAACCTGGCAATCAATTATCCCGGAATAACCTTGATCTCGGTCACCCAAAAGATTGCCTCCGTGATGAATTACGGTCAAATTATATTACTGGAAGAGGGCGAAATTCTGGCAAGCGGAACCCACGAGTCGATGATGAAGAGTTGCCCCGAATATGTTCAGATTTTTAATTCCCAACGCAGTACCAACCATTACGAATCGGAGGCAGTTGGAAAAAACAAACGAATACCTGATGAACTATAATCTCAACCTGAATAAGGGACTGAATTCCAGCGAAAAAGTCAGTACGGCAACCATCATCAAACAATTGCTGACATTGATGGGGGAGGAGCGTAAAAATCTCTACATAGCTATGTTTTTTATTTTTATCAATGCCGGACTGAATCTGGTTGGACCATATTTAATGGGACATGCTGTTGATAATTTTATTGTGGTCAAACAATACGAAGGCGTAATTAAATATTCAATTATTCTGTTTGGTGTATATTCAATTGCTATGGTAAGTGGCTATACCCAAACGCAATTGATGGGACGGGTTGGCCAGCGGATGCTCTTCAATCTGCGTAATTCATTATTCAATAAGCTGCAGGATTTGCCCATCGATTTTTTCAACCAGAATAAAGCGGGCGACCTGATTTCCAGGGTTAATAATGACACGGATAAAATCAATCAATTCTTTTCACAATCGCTGGTACAGTTTATCAGCAGCTTGTTCACCATGATGGGAGCCGGAATCTTCCTGCTTTCCATCAATCTGAAACTCGGACTTGCTGCTTTGATCCCTGCTTTGGTGCTTTGGTTCTTTACCAGGGGTATTTCGCCCTGGGTAAAGAACCGCAATTCTGTTAACATGAAAAGTACAGGAAGCCTCAGTGCTGAAATTCAGGAGAGCCTGAATAATTTTAAGGTAATTGTCGCTTTTAACCGTCGGGATTATTTCCGTAAACGATTCGAGGAAGTCAATGCCGAAAACTATAAAAGTGCTGTCGATGCTGGAATTGCCAATAATATGTTTACACCGGTATACGGATTTTCTGCCAGCATTGGCCAAATGGTGGTCATGGCCTTTGGTATTTATCTGATTGCTGCCGGACAGTTCTCGGTGGGATTGTTGATCAGCTTCTTGGCTTATATCGCGCTGTTTTACAATCCATTGAGACAGATTGCCGCGCTTTGGGCAAACTTTCAGGTGGCACTGGCCGGTTGGGATCGGATTTCGCAGATTCTGGTCCTGGAAAATAGCCTGACCGTGATCAGAAAAATCTCCAGGGAAAAAACTCCGTTTCTTTTATCCTTTCGCACGGTGTCTTTTGCATATAACACTGGAAACGAAATTCTGAAGGATGTAAGTTTCAATTTGGAAAGGGGAAAGACCTATGCTTTTGTGGGCCCTACCGGTGGCGGGAAAACAACAACGGCCTCCCTGATGGCAAGGCTTTATGACCCTACCTCCGGACAAATCATGTTCAATGGTCAGGATATCAGGTCACTGGATTCTGTTGAGCGAACCTCCTCAATTGGTGTAATCCTGCAGGAACCTTTCCTGTTCAGCGGTACCATCCGTGATAATATCCTGTATGGGAATACCCGCTACAACAACGTTTCCAACGAAGATTTGGCCAGGGTATTGTCTGAATCGGGTTTGGATGGATTACTCGAAAAGTTCGACGGAGGACTTTCAGCAGAAATAAAATCGGCCGGAGAAGGTATCAGTTTGGGTCAAAAACAATTGATTGCATTCATCCGTGTGGTGCTGCGCAAACCAAAACTGTTAATTCTGGATGAGGCTACAGCAAATATTGATACTGTTACGGAACAGCTGTTGGAGGAAATTCTTAAGAAGTTGCCGGAATGTTCAACCCGTATCATTATCGCGCACAGACTCAATACCATCGAGAATGCCGACGAAATATTCTTTGTTAATGCCGGATCTATTGCCAAAGCCGGTTCAATGAAAGATGCAGTCAACCTGTTGCTTCATGGGAAAAGGGAAAGCTAATGACTGTCTAAAGATAAAATTATCAACGGTTTATCCGGAATAAGCAACGAAGCTTTGAATAGATTCCGGTAGAGAATCATTGCATTTAAAAATTTTTGCCGGAATAATTGATCTTCCCAAAATTATTTTTAGTTTTGATACGATTCAATATTATCTACCTATAAACATACTTGAACTTTAAATCCATCTTTCAATAAATAGATTGAATTCTTTAATTTGCTAAATACTTAACAATGAATTTTATGAAGAGAATTTCCTTGATTTTATTTTTATGTCTTGGTTTTGGGACACTTTTTGCCCAGGAGTCCGTTAAATTACAAAATGCCGGCAATGATGCGCTAAATGCCAAGGATTTCGCTACGGCCCTTGTTAATTACGAAAAAGCGATGGCAGTTTGGGGTACTGCTCCCCAGGATTCAGTAATGTTTTACAACTGTGGATACTGCGCAATTCAGGTCAAGGATTACGACAAGGCTATCAAATACTACAATCTTGCTGCAACCCACAATTACAAGGCGGCAGATGCCTCTTTTAAAATAGCACTCATTTATAAATTTCAGAAGAACAATGAAGCTTATTTAAAAGCGATCAATGAAGGGATGGCAAAATACCCGGAGAATGCAAATTTTAAAGGAGAACTTTCCAAAAACTTTCTGCTTGAAGGTGTTGGCCATTACAATGGTGGTAATGCCCTGCTAAAAGGTGCTGTTGATAAAATTAATGCTAAAAAATACAAGGATGCCAATGATCCTGGTTACAAAGCTGAAATTACCAAAGCAAAAAAAGAATTTACAGATGCTATCCCACTGTTTGACAAAGCTATTGAGTTGAATCCGGCCGATACAAAAGCACAGGAGCTTAAAGCTGCCTGCGAAAAGCAGGTGAAAGCTTTGTAGTGTTCAGCATTTGGAGCACAAGCGATAAACCTTCAGCGCGTTTTTTGGATAAAAAAACGCAAAAGGGTAAATCCGGATAATTTTATTGGGGCTTTTTTCATCGCTAAAATATGAAGATGAGATTAAATATGTCCAATCGGTTTTTTATTTAAAACTACGTCTACATATTTCAATAACTGCAATGAATTCAGTAGAAGCATGGATTTAATCATCCAAATGCTTGTTTAATGCTAATTACTTCTAAGTTCTCCTTATTTCTTTACTTTGACTGGAAAGGCTGGCCTTTCCGGTTTTATGGGAGGATTTTTCCTTAGCTGTTCCAAAGCCACTTCGATGGCCTTTTCAAGTTGAGGATCTTTGCCATTTATGACATCAGCCGGATGCATTTCAACTTCTATATCCGGCGAAACACCGACATTTTCCACGATAAAACCATCTTTGGTCCAGATAGCCAGGTTTGGTGCTGTTACCATTCCCCCGTCCATCAGTTCAGGAAACCCCAGAGTCCCAACCAGTCCTCCCCAGGTAGTTTTCCCAACCAGGGTGCCAACATTGAACTTGTGAAACATCCAGGGCAACATATCCCCACCGGAGCCTGCCGTTTCATCAATGATCATCACTTTGGGGCCTTGTATGGAAGCATTTGGCATTTTCATATCCATACCATACCGCATATTCCAGTGCGACTGGTAGGGGCGTGTCAGCAAGTCTATATAGTAGTCCGCAATAAGGCCTCCCCCATTGAAACGCTCATCGATAATAATCGCTTCCTTATCTGCCTGGGGGAAGAAATAGCGCTTGAAATATTCGTGTCCGAGTGTAGAGGTATTGGGCACATAAACATAGGCGACCCTGCCATTGGTGGCATCATGTACTTTGCGGAGATTGCCTTCTACCCAGTCGCGGTTTCGAAGGGATGATTCGCTGGCTATCGGCTCAACTTTAATCACCCTGGATCCTGTGCCACCGGCATTTGGTCCTATCTTAATTTCAACTATTTTACCCGCAGTTTTCTCAAAATAACTGTATAGGTTTTTATCAGCAGTAACCTCCTTGCCATTCACTGCCAAAAGAAATTCTCCCACTTTGGCATTGATCCCAGGTTCTGTAAGAGGGGACCGAAGTCCGGGATTCCAATTTAGACCGCCATAAATTTTCTTGAAACGATAGCGATTATCCGCGATTTCGTAATCTGCACCAAGTAGTCCTCCTTCAACCGGTTCTGCTGAAAATCGTTGATCTCCTCCGCCAACACGGTGGTGACCTACCGAAATTTCGCTGCACATCCACATAATTATTCTATTCAGGTCATTCCTGCTAGCCACATCGGGTAGGAAACCTGCATACTTTTCTTTCATCGCGGGCCAGTCTGCTCCATGCATCCCCGGGTCGTAGAAGTAGTCGCGGTTAATTCTCCATGCCTCCCCGAATATCTGTTTCCATTCGGCAACCGGGTCTATCTTTACCTCGATTGCAGACAAATTCAATATACCTTTCCCGGGTTCCGGTTTCTTGCCAGAATCAGCAATTCCCATAATTTGGCCTTTGCTGTAAATCATTTTTTTGCCATTTGCCGAGAGTAAATAGTTGTCAAGTTCCATCACTTCACTCTCTTTCGGCTCTTTCATATCGTATTTAAACAGGCGGGCAGCATCAACAGAGGTGGAGGATGCAACAATATAAAGGATTTCGTCAGATTTGGCCATGCCAAGTTGAGAATAGTCACCGGCCTTTAGCGGTACATGAACAATTCGATTCGGCATTCCCTCAAAATCAATGCTGATATTTTTAATCTTTTCCACAGGTTTTTCTGCCGGTTTTGCCTTGTCATCTTTTTTAGCCTGATCCTTGTTTTCTTCCTCTTTTGCATCTTTTTTTCCAGTTTCTTCATCACTCTCCCGGGCGAAAGGATTAAGTATATCGGAACGAAGCGTTGCCAGATAAACTGAACTTTTCATTTTCATATCCTGACTCGACTGGTCGAACCAATTTATTACCGGACCGGCATCGGTTGAGGCCAGGAAAATCAGATATTTACCTTCCGGGTCGAAAATTGGACTGGAAGCATCACTCAGTCCATCGGTTACCGGGAATGATTTTCCTTCCTCGACAGAGTAGATAAAAATCTGTTTAAAAAAGGTAGCGTTGACTTTGGTATAGGTAATCCAACGTGAATCGGCCGACCAGTTGCCGAAAAGGTCACGAAATGGTCCGGGAACATAAAGATCGTCTGAAGCAATTTTCCTGATTTTTCCTGTTGCTACTT
The DNA here is from genome assembly GCA_025358025.1 of Bacteroidia bacterium. Lineage (GTDB taxonomy): Bacteria > Bacteroidota > Bacteroidia > Bacteroidales > Prolixibacteraceae > CAINVV01. Next base: position 88,196 of record JANYKW010000008.1, read on the forward strand.
CCATTAACCAGAAGTTACGGCCATTATCACAGTAAGTAATGTATTTGCTATTCGGCGACCACTCCGGGAAAGCATAGAATCCAGTCCCTTCAACCGGGAATACCCGTGGTTCTCCTTTGCCATCCTGGGATTTTGCATACAGCCTGTATTCACCAGTTTGATCAGAAAAGTAGGCTACAGATTTACCGTCGGGAGACCATGCCGGATATTTTTCGTGGGCTCCGGGGGTTTCAGTGATGTTTCGGGGGTCACCCTTTTCGGCTGGCACGGTTATTATCTCACCCCTGAAGTCGAATACGGCACGGGATCCGGTCGGAGAAATGTGGAAGCTTCGTATATTTTTTCCGCCCTTGACAAAACGAGGGCGGAGTTCACTTAATTCCGCGGCGATTCCAATTTGCAATGTTTTAGTTTTACCTGTGATGGTGTTGTAAATATGAAGTTTTCCTGCCTGTTCGAAAACAATGTTTTCCCCCTTGGCATTTGCGGAAATAATTGGAAAATCACTGTATTGCGTCAGCTGTGCAACTGATTTGGTCGAGATATTATACGAAAAAAGATTAAATTCTCCTTTTCGGTCAGAAAGGAAAAAGATGGTATTATCTGTCCACATTGGATTCCAGTCGTTGCAGCGGTCTTCAACCTGGGGAACTTTTGCTGTCTCATTGTTTTCGAAATTAAACAGACAGATATTTGAAAATGTTCCTCCCCTGTAATTTTTCCACTGCTGGAATCTGGGCGAAATCGGTGTATATGCCATGAATTTGCCATCAACTGAATATACCGCCTGAAAGGCATTGGGAATAATCACCCTGGTTGGAAACCCTCCTGTCAGTGGAATAGTGAAAAGTTGAGTATAACGATTGGAGAAGTCTTCACGTGAAGAAGCAAATAATACGGCTTTTCCATCCGGGGTGAATCCCCTTACCATATCATCCGAAGGGTGCCAGGTCAACCTTTGAGGGATGCCACCCTCTGATTCAATAATATAAACATCGGTGTTCCCATCGTACGCTGCACTAAAGGCAATGAGTTTCCCATCCGGTGAAAAGCAAGGATTTGATTCGACGCCTGCATCAGATGTTAGCCGGTGCGCGTTTGACCCGTCGGAACCGGCAACCCATAAATCGTTGGCATAGATAAATGCGATATGATCTAAACTTAAGGCAGGCTGGTTCATCAATCGCGTATCTTTTGTATTGATGGCGAATGAAGGCCAATTTAGCAGAATGAAGGTGGCAAAGGCTAAAAATCCGGAGAAAGTAATTTTTTTCACGTGTTTATGATTTAGATTATACATGCAGCTAGATGTTAAACAATGATCATGATTGGGTGTAAAATTTAAAAGTTTGATTTGTTCGAAGTTACAAAATCAATAGAACCCGTAAGTTACAAAAAATACAAATCTGCGATCCAGGTTTTAAGAAATGAACTGTGGCGTTTTTTTTTCAGTTTAGCTGCATTTTTTTCCCAAGTTAGTTTTGCACTTGAAATGAGAGTATTACTTTTATCCTATCAGAAAAATTTAAGCTTGAATAATTATAAATTGAACCCTATGAAAAACAGAAGAGACTTCTTGAAAATTTCAGCTGCCGGATCAGCCGGAATGATGTTGCTTGGCGCTGCCGGTTGTAGTACTGCAAAAGCGCCTGACAGAAAAAGCTTTGGCGTTGGTATCATTCTATATACCATCAGGGATGCCATGAGTGCCGATGTAATGGGTACACTGAAAAAGGTGTCCGACATTGGATACAAAAATCTGGAATTGGCAGGTTATTCAGAAGGTAAATTTTATGGCTATTCTCCCGCTGAATTCAAGAAGATTGTAAGTGACCTGGGAATGGCTTCCATCAGTAGTCATACACAGGTTGAATCAGCCGGCATTACGATGGATAAAGCAAAATTAATGGCAGACTCACATGCAGAACTTGGAGTTAAATATTGCATTAAGCCCTGGATTGAAGAGGTTGACCGCAATATTGAGTCCTATAAAAAGATGATTGGCGACTGCAATGAGGTAGGTAAAATTACCAAAAGTGTTGGAATTCAATTCGGATATCACAACCACAATTTTGAATTTGCCAGTATCAATGGAGTAGTACCTTATTACGATATATTTTTGCCGGAAATGGATGCGGATTTGATTGCCATGGAATTAGACCTGTTCTGGGCTTCCAAGGCGGGTCAGGATCCGATCGCTATGTTTAACAAGTACCCGGGCAGGTTCCAGCTCCTCCATTTGAAAGATATGAAGACCAACCAGGCGCCATTTTATGATGTGATTAAGGATGATATCTGTTGCGTTGGCGAAGGTGTTATTGATTTCAAAAAGATTCTTGCAGCCAAAGAAATAGCCGGAGCAAAATACATCTTTGTTGAAGATGATAATCAAGGTAATGGAAAACCATTTGAAGGGATAGAAACAAGCATTAAGAATCTCACAACAAAAATTTTAAAATCATAAAAGGAGATCATTGTGATCGGGTTTAAATAAATCTTTGATTTTTTTGCAATTTAATTCCCTGGAAATTAAACTTTATATATAATAAATCGTATTGATTTGAAATGAGTCCCGGCAAACCGGGACTCATTTCATTCAGCAATTCACTAACAAATTATTATTCAGATGAAAATCTACAAATTATTATTATTCCTTTTAATCGTATTGGGATTAAATTCATGCAATCAAAAACAGGCAAAAAACAAAGCCGATGGTAATGTGAAATATTACCGTAGTATTCAATTCAGCGAAACACCCTGGGATACTGAAAAAGGTTTACATGAACTTACCGCTGAGGAGGCTAAATCCATCAATAGCTATAAATTTACTTACAACGACAATAAACAGCTTGTCTCTGTTGAATATAACCGCAACAATGTACTGCTTGATTATTCTTCGGTTAACGCGGCAAAACTTACCTATACCTATGAAGGTGATAAGCAAATAAAACGCTTCTTCAATGAGAAGAACGAACCCATTAAAAATGGCGGAGCCTCGATATTCGAATATAAGCTCAGCGATTCAGGTATCCGTATTGCCATGCGTTATTTGGATGAGAATAACACACCGGTAGAAAACCGGAACAAAATCAATAATTATCAATGGACCAAACTCGATGATGGGATGATTAAGGAGTTGAGGTACAATCTGGCTGGCGAAAGTGTGGTGATGAATGAGTTCTGCCCATTCTTTGAACTTCGTTTTTCCTACGACAACAACGGTTTCGTTACGCGCATGGCGAACTATAATGCGGATACCTTGTATAATTGTACGGCCGAAAATTGTGGAGACATCGGTGTCTCTTATTTTAAATTTGAAAATAATGCATCCGGAGATCTGCTCCGTTTTTCTGTGCACAATACTGTCGGACAACTCTCAAACTTGTATTGGGGATGGGCTAAACGGGTGAATGTTGTCGATGAAAAAGGTTACGTTGTGGAATCTACCCAGTTTGATCAGGACAACGAATATCTGGGTGGCAAAAATGTTCCGGTAAGCAAGTCGGAATATGACGAACATGGCGCCCTGGTTAAAAAGATTTCGATGGACAAAGACAAAAATATTGTGAACAATCCTGGCAATGGGGTAGCAATTGTCGAATACAAATATAATGAGCAGGGTCGGCGTGTTGAAACATTTCAATACGATAAAGACCATGTTTTATTGGCTGAGAAGAAATAATTAATTTCATCAGGATATTTATTATGAGATACTTGAAGATCGCCAATCAAATTTTCGCGGTAGTTCTGGTTTTTTTCATGGTGAACTGTTCAGGAGGGGGGAACAAAGCTAAAAAGGCAGAACCGGCCCCTGTATCTGAGCCTAAGTCAGGGATTGTGATAAACGAAGAATCACGGAAATTGCTTAAATATCTGGAGCAATCCGGAGATTACGTCAATGGGCGAAATTTTCCTTCTTTGATTAAAGCTTCTGCTGTTTATAAGGAGCTGGATGGAAAAATTAAAATCATCGACCTGAGAAATCCCTCCGTCTATGCAAAAGGGCATATTAAAGGTGCTGTAAACATTGAATTCAGCAAGATACCCGACTATTTTGTCAACGTGATTAAGCCTTTTGAATTTGACAAAATTGTAATTGTTTGTAATTCAGGGCAATATTCAAGTTATACTACTTCGCTTCTGCATTTGATGGGCTACGGAAATGTATATGCCTTGCGTTGGGGAATGAGTAGCTGGAATAAAGTTTTTGCAAACGATGCATGGCTGAATGCTGTTTCTGATAAATACGAGGGCATCCTAGAAATAACAGAAAATGATAGAGGCGCATCATCAGATTTTCCACAGATGAATACCGGAAAAGCAACTGGAGAAGAGATACTGATGGCACGTTTTAACAGTTTGTTTGCCGCAGGTTATTCTGATGCCTTTATTTCAGCCGATCAGGCATTTGAACAATCCAAAAGCTATTATACCATTAATTTTGAGCGGAAGGATAAATACGATGCAGGCCATATTCCGGGTGCAGTGCGGTACAAAACGAATGGAACACTCGGAATTGTTGCTGAAATGCAATCAATCCCTGCAAACAGGGAAGTTGCTGTCTATTGCGGAACCGGTCACAATTCAGGCTTTGTTACCGCCTATCTCCGTTTGTTTGGCTACAATGCAAAAACGGTAATGTATGGGAATAATGCATTCATGCACAGTAAAATGCTGCAGGATAAAAAATTACTTTCGTGGCTTCCTTTCACTGCCAATGAAATTGAGAATTATCCCTACGTAAAAAACTAAATACTTTTATTTATATGGAATCTTGTTCCAGTCCGGCAGTAGTGTCGGGCTGGAATTTGTATTTTAATTCCTCGGGATTTTCTTCGGATGATAGAATTAGGATGTTCTTATAGCCCAACTGGTTCAAAATAATCCAGGCTTTTGAAGCTGTGGCCATTTTGTCGGAATATAATATCAATGCGCCTTTGGTATTATCCAGAATTTCACGGCTCTCTTTGTCTAAAAGCTTTTCGAATGGAATTTTTATGGAGGGCCGAAACTGAAGGGAACCGGGATTTGATTCACTCCCCAATTCAATCACAAGATAGGGAGTTGTAAGTTCCCTGAATTTGTTTGGCGTGATTAAGTTGCTATTGTTCCAAGTGACTTCCACCGCAGTTTTAACTTGCTCTTTGAAAACATTTTGGTCTGAAATTCTGATAATTATCAAAATCAGAAGGACGACGATTACAAGGATGATGATCTTTAAATTTTTCAGCAGACTCATTTCTTTCTGATTTTTAGTTTTATTCGCAGCCTCCGTCGAGTTTGGACTGTTTAAGCCTTTTGGAATGAAAGAATTGTCTCTTCAGGCTATCCGGGAGACTGTTAATTTGGGTGAATGTTTTGCGTGCGTTAAATCTGTTTTCGAAAAGTGCATTTTCAAGAGGAGTAATTTTTTGGCCTGAAAACTGTGTGAACATCACAATTTTAAACCATTCGTTGAGGCCTCCTTTCATGATATAATTATTTTCATAGCCTAATCCCGTTGCAATAATCCATGCGTAACAAGCAGTTTGATCGCTATTTCCATAAAATATTTTTTTAACCTGCTTCTGGTTGATGGTTCCTTCCCAAAATGGATTTAAAAGGTCGGAATAAGGGATATTTATGGAGCCCGGGATATTACATTCCCTGAATTGCTCCGTGCTGCGGAGATCAATAAGCTGAACGGTACTGTCTTCGTTGTTCATGAATCTAGCTACCTGATCCACCGATAGCCAGATTTCATCTGAGGTAGATTTAATAAGAAGATCGTGAGATTTTAACCGGAAGGACTCCGCGGTATTGTAAGGAAGGATGGCTACAATGAGACCAATCCCAACCAATAATACTGAATATTTAATTCTTGCATCCATGTTGTTAAGGATTATAGATCAGATGTGATATCTGTCCGGCTGAACTTCTTCTCAGCAATTTCTGCGATCCAGAATAATGCAACAGCTGCCAGGATCAAAAGCAACGTGAATAGTCCAGGCGAGACACCAAACCATTCATCAATGCGCATCGGTCCTTCGTAGTTATCTGTTGCGAGGGTTTGAATGAAGGGAAATGTTTCAGCAAATAGAAAGGCTCCAAACATCCCGCCAAGCATATAAATCATCGCGTCAATCTTTCCGATGGAAAGCGCGCTGATGCCTGTTCCCGGGCAATATCCTCCCATAATAAATCCGGCACCCATAATGATTCCGCCGATGATGCTTGCATTTACATACCAGGGATTCACAAATACAAGTTTCAGGTTTAAAAGGCCAAAGAAACTGAGTAGTTGAGATCCTGCCAGTGCGACAATCGCAGCGGTAAAAAAAACTTTTAATACGGTGGTATCATATCCATAGAACATTCCGGCGAGTTTGCGACTGGACGAGAACCCGGCTTGTTCCAGGGTATAACCAAATCCGATACCAATAAAAAGTGCGATCAGCAAATTGATCCACTCCGGAAATTCTGATATTATTGAAAGAGGTCCCATAGTTGAATATTTAAATGAATGACATACTAACTTTAGCTATTAGCTTTTAGCACTTAGCTTTTAGCCTTTTGTAAAAACCAAATGCAGCTTTCTCTTTTACTAAGAGCTAATAGCTAACAGCTAATTGCTTTATCCTTTAGCAGTTAGCTTTTAGCCTTTTGTAGAAACCAACTGCAACTTTCCCTTATTACTAACAGCTAATATCCTTTATCCTTTAGCCTTTAGCAAAAACCAACTGCAACTATCCTTTTTTACTAACAGCCAACAGCTAATAGCTAACAGCCTTTTATATCCAGAGCCTCCTGAAAAACCAGGCAAAAAGATAGGCAGATCCGAAGATGGCAATCATCGTTACAAAACCTGCAACTGAAAGAACCGCCATGCCTGAAAGTGCCGCGCCACTGGTGCAACCACGTGCAAGTTGTGCCCCGTAAACAAAAAATGTACCACCAAGGAAGGCAAAGAGCAACCTCTTTTTGTTGGATATTTCAGGCGATTTTTCCACTTTGAATTTTAAACGGTGGGATAGTGCTCCTGAAATGAAACCACCCAGTACCATTCCAAAAACCTCGAAGGCTAACCAGTTTTTGAGCGGCCTTTCTCCATTTTCGAAATATTTACTGTAATAGGGCGAATCCATTGCATGTGTCTTGTCAACGGCACCAACAAGGGCTACCACAGCATATTTTATCCCACCGCTGGCTCCAAGGCCTCTGCCCGAAAGAAACATAGCGGACAGCAGAACAAGTCCAAGCAATATTCCTGCCAGGTAAGGGTTCATGTATTTGGTTTTATACATAGCTACAAGATTTAAATATTTGGTTGAAAATTAGCGAAACTAATCCAGCAATTTAATGTTAAATAATAAAATGATTATATTTGGAATGAACTAAAAATCATTAACATGAAAAAATATCTTGCGGAATTAGTCGGGACTTTCAGTCTTGTTTTGATTGGTTGCGGCACAGCGGCAATCTCTGGGAATGCCGCTGTCGGTTTAGGTGGTGCCGGAATACTTGGAATTGCGATTGCTTTTGGATTCGCTGTAGTTGCCATGGCATATGCTATCGGAGGGATTTCCGGATGCCATATCAACCCTGCTGTTACTGTGGGTGTATTGGTTGCAGGACGGATGACAGCAAAAGATGCTGTTGGATACATCATATCACAGTTAATTGGAGCCGCTTTGGGTGCCGGTATATTGTTGCTGATTCTAAGTGGTAAAAGTGGCTGGAGCATGGCTCCGGAATGGAGTCTGGGGTCCAACGGCTGGGGTGAAGGCTATCTTGGCAATTTCAACGCAACCAGTGCTTTTCTTGCTGAGACCGTTGGTACCTGTCTTTTCTTGTTTGTAATACTTGCAGTTACCTCAAAATACGGAAATAGTACGATGGCCGGTCTTGCGATAGGCATCACATTGATGTTGATCCATCTTCTGATAATTCCCATCACAGGAACTTCAGTAAATCCGGCACGTAGCTTCGGACCTGCAATTTTTGCCGGAGGCATGGCACTTGCACAACTTTGGATGTTTTTTGTTGCTCCGACTTTGGGTGCAATTATTGCTGCATTGATCTGGAAATATGGTTTTGAAACAAATGGCAAAAAAGGTTGAAAGAACCCCATTGGAAATTGGTTAATTTTGGCCGAGGCTGTCCCAAGAGTGAAAATATTTAGCCACGAAGGACCCGAAGGCAAAACACAAAGGGCACAAACATAATCAGATATTTATGTTTGTGCCCTTTGTGGTAAGATGAGGTTTTCGGTACAACCACTTTCAAATAAGTATAAAGATTTGTAACCTTTTCTTCCTTCCGGGATCTTAAAGGTAAAATAGGAAACTTAAATTTTATAATTATGGAAGATTTTGCATTTTACATGGTGTGGTTGGGCTTTTTCGCCAGTATTTTATTGGGATGGTATTTTTACAATCAGGCGCGGCACAAAGAGCGCATGGCGCTGATTGAAAAAAACGCTGATTTGTCGGAAATTATTAAAGCTCGGGAAAATCGCTTCCCATGGTTCAAACTGGGAATGTTATTCCTGGGAGTAGGTTTTGGTTTGTGCATTGCCTTTTTCTTGATCCAAAATATGGGAGTTACGGTCTTTAGTGGAGGGCGGGAGATAATCGCATTAGGATCTATACTGTTTTTTGGTGGAATAGGGATCGTCTTGGCCTATTTCATGGAAAAACTTAAGGATAATTAGTCTCCGTATGGATTCGGTTTACATCCAAAATGTTTTGAACGGCAGCACGGAAGATTTCAGGTATTTGATCCGAAAGTACAAAGACCTGGCATTTTCTGTTGCTGTTTCTGTGGTTAAAAGTGAATTTGAAGCAGAAGAGGTTGTTCAGGAGGCTTTTATCAAGGCCTATAAAAACCTTGCCTCTTTGAAAACAACGACCAATTTCAAACCATGGTTTTATCGAATCCTGATCAATGAAGCGTTCAAGCGGCTTAAAAAATTGAAAGGCGATATTGTCATCTTTAATAATCAGATTTATAATGAAGATGAGGGTTTTGAAGATACTTTCAGGGGGTTCAATGTGGATGAGCAAAAATTCATCGTATCGGAGTCCCTTAAGAAGGTTCCCTCAAATGAGTGCTTGTTGCTGCGGTTGTTTTATCTGGAAGGGTGTAGCATCGGTCAAATGGCCGATTTTACCGGGTGGTCGGAAACCAATGTGAAAGTTATATTGCATCGTGCCAGGAAACATTTATTGGTGGTTGTACGCTTATTGATGGAAAATGAATTTACAATTGAAAAAGCATGAGTCAGGAAAAGGAAGATAATCTCGTCAAAGAGTTGATGGATCAGTCAGTCGTAAAAATGCCATTCGATGATTTTGAAGGGAGGCTTATGCTGAAGATTTACAAGGAGGAGAAAGCTTTCCATGCATTTTTGAAGGATGTTAAATTATCCTGGCTCTTTTTTATAATCGGAACATTGTTTGGGCTGATTTTGAGTACGGTAGCCGGCGAAATGAATATAACCATCTTTGGCTTTCATGCCCAACAATTGGTTTTGTTCCTTCAAACGACATTTGTTATTTTTCTGTTGTTCCAGTTTGACAAATTAATAGGATTGTCCCGTAACAACTTCAATCTTGGTGGCATGGAGAAAAGTGCCACTAAGACACAAAATCACTAAAGTATTACTAAACTGAAAGGATCATTATCCTTAACTAAATGACATTGACTCATATACGGTTAAGAAGTGTTAATTGTGTCTTAGCTAAAGGATTCCTCATTTTTTTGATATATATTTATAGTCCAGTTATGAACCAGTAGCCAAAAACTAAGTTAATACACATGAAGACAACGGTGATGCTTGTTTTATTTTTATTGTTCGTGCCAATTCTATCTTTTGCAGGAGAAATTTATGGAACTATTAAAGGTGATGATGGTAAGCCATTGATTAAGCAGGTTGTACAAATCGTGCAGAATGATAAATTAATGGCCTCAGCAACAACCGATGAAAATGGCTACTTTACGATAACAATAAAGGAAGTGGGGAAATTTAAAATTGAGGTTGTTGGATACAAAGAGGCAAGTTTTGAGGTTTTTTCATCCAACAAATCAACTCGTTACAATTTATTGATGAATAAAACCGGAGATAAATGGATATTAAAGAGCCTTTAGTACCCAAAATAGAAAAGCGGGATGCGTGGGATAAGATACAAATCGTCATGCAGCCCATTGGTGGCCTGATCACTGCTTTAACAATTGCTTTAGTCAGTTATTTTGGCTCTGACTATCTTAATAATAAGCAAAACAATGACTCGAAAATAAGGCTCTACACCGAATTGATGAGCAGTCGGGAACAAGCAGAAAGCGCCCTTCGGAAAGATATGTTCAACTCGATTCTTGGCACCATTCTCAAAGATTCCCACTCCCTGGATGAAAATATCCTGCAACTCGAACTACTGGCATATAATTTCCATGAGTCTCTCAACCTGATGCCACTTTTTGTCTATCTGGACAGGCAAATCGCGGCTGAAAAAAATATTCAACTCAAGGAAACTTACAGGAAAAGGTTGTATAAAATGGCAGGGGATGTTATTTCCAAACAAATTTCGAGCCTCGAAGGTGCTGCTGCCATGGAGACGATGTTTATTACTTTTCCTGGCGATTCGATCGGGTATAAACCGGGCAGTTCCCAGGAATTGGCCATGGACTGGAAAGATTCAAAGGTTTTTTATGATACCATCCAGGATGGAAACCTGATTAATGTATATAAAAGAGTTGTATTTCTTAAAGCCCTGGGATTTAATATTGACGAAAAAAGAGTTAATGTGAGGCTGGATATTGAGACCTCTGTTAACGATAAGTTTATTAACATGGTAACACAGGAATTCACGATTGATTATTTCCAGTTTCCTATGATAGACAATACACGGCTTTCCAATGATATGCGTTGTGCTGTGGTGATGCGTGATTTTGATTTTCCCAATTTTATCGAAGTGGATATACTCTATTTCCCTGGTTCACGTTCAAGCCTGAAAGAAAAGCCCTATTACGACGAAGTTGTGAAAAAGCTTTTAATGGACAAATAGAGGTTCATTAATATTGGATTGATACCTATCCGTGCCTCCCGGGTTTCAGAAGAGGGGAGGAAATATGGCAGAGAATTAAGTCCTTATAATTCTCTGGTATTCAATAAAACAGCATCGTTTTTTACTTTTAATCACGAATTAAGGGAGGGTAAGCTTATGAGAACAATGATGAAGAAAATCAAGGGATTTTTCTTTTTGAAGTATCTTATTCTTGGCTTTTTAATCGCTTTTTTATTCCATTCGGCAGGAAGTTGTAAAAAGGATTCTTCAGTTAAGGAACCTCCAGTTACAGAAAATAATAATAATGTGGTTCCCATTAATGACGTGGTCAAATCTGTAGAAGCAGCCTTTAGAACCGGAGATATAAACAACATGAAAGGCGTACTTACCGAAGACGCGCTAAAAATTTATGGCAGCAATCTTTCCCAGGCGGACAAAAAAAATCTCATAAAGTTTGGAGAAGCATTAAGCACCAGGGTGTTGAAAGTGGAAACTGACATATACTCAGAATATAATTTCACCATGGACGGTATCGTATTTTCAATATCCATGGCAAAGCAGAAGGATGGTACATGGAAATTAATGAGATATTAATATGTGTATGCCATGAAAAAGACCATAAATATTTTATGCGGAATTGTGTTGTATTATATTTGTGCCTTCCTGTTTATGGGTTATGGGCATACTGAGACACATGTTCCATTGAACACTTCTATCGGCCTTCGATTTTTGGAGTTGATCACTACAAATACATCGTTGGATAACAGCAAATTTAAGAATTATGAATTCAACTGGAATAACGATAAGCAGCCAGGCCTGAAAGGATTAGCATGTGGGGGAGATGGTTATACATCGTATGATATGCCTGCTGATATAGAAAAAACCTACTCTCCCATCGAATGGATATCTCAGGGAGGATGGATGGAAGATGAACCTTGGGGGCCGGCATCTATCTGCCATTTCTATGATCCAAAAGGGATAGATAACGGCAAGAAATATTTGACTGATAATTCAGGAAATGCAGAGTGGTTGGTTTCCATCCCAAAGGAGTGGTATTCCAGAGACGCAAAAACCTGGGCTACCTCTTTGACGGAAAATCAATATGGGTGGAGAAAGGCAAAAGAGTATGTTGTGAAGGCGCTCAGGGAAAGTGATCCTGTTATCAGGAACAATAATATGGCAAAAGCCTACAGGTGCCTTGGACAAACCTTACACCTTGTAGCCGATATGGGATGTCCTCCGCATGTCAGGAACGACAGTCACCCGCCAAAAATATCATTCCTGGTGGGAGATCCTGATTCCTATGAAAATATATGCAAAGCACTGGACGTTTATACATTGGTGAAAGCGAATGAGCCAAATGCTAAATTAAAAGCGATAGTTTCCGGTACGCAAAAATTTGAAGACATTTTTGAATCTTTGGCTGTATTTACAAATGAAGGATTCTTTTCAGGAGGGACAATATATACGGACAGAATAAAACCAATAGTCAGGTCGGATAAACCCTACCCAAGTCCATTGCTGACAGATGCAGATTACAACATATCGGAATACACCTATTACAGGACCTATGATGGAGTCAGGGTTAAAATGTGCAAAGACAAAGTTGCTATTCCCTTGCTGGCAGCTGTGGGTGCAGATGCATTCAGGGGCAGGCCATACCTCGACTACGAATGCGTGGCAAGTATGGCCGCTGTGATCATGCCAAATGTTGTTGAGGCTGGTGCGAATGTTATCAGACTCTTTGTGCCATCGCTGAAGATGGAAATAACGGAGGCTAAAGTTGATAGTGGAGGAATTGTCAGAGGCAAAGTGTCGTATACCATTCCTTCCATGGATGATGAATATTCCGGACTCTTCGATCTCAAGGATCTTTACAATGGGCCAGTTAGTTTGTCGATTAATGGTACGGATTCTAAGTTAACAGCAAATGCAAGGAATAATAAATTTGAATTCAAACTAAATGGCAGCATTAAAGAGCTGAAAAAGGATGATATCGCTTTGACGCAATTGGATTTTGGTGGAATCGTTCTTAAATCACTGCCACAAAAAATTCTGGGGATTCAAACCGTTCCTGTAATTGATTTGATGGGGACACGTTACGTAACAAAATATTTTAATGGCATATATTCCTGGGGGTGCACTGCTCTCGACTCCAAAACCATTTCTATTTTTGGTAAATTCTGGTCAACGGATCCTGCGAAAACCAAAGTTAAAATTGATGGGAATGTAGTTCCTATTACCAACCTTGGAAATAGTGGAACCACTGTCAATGAAAAGGAAATTCAGGTAGATGTACCGGCCAGCAAACAAGGAAACGTTTCTATAACAGTAGAATCAGAAGGAGTGGTCAGTGCAGCACAAAGCTATTTTGTAGGAATTCCATCGGATGTCTTGCATAAGATGCCTGCATTGGGCTTTCGAAATACTTTTATTTCGAAATACATCGATCACCTTGATGGCAATAAAGTGCAGAATTATTCAAGCGCTTTTACTCTATATAGCGCTTATAATCAGATTGTATCGGCAATATGGAGTGGAAATGTTTTAACCGTTAAGGGTAAAATAACATATGATATCAGTGGTCAGGTTGAGGATCATTCGCTTATTCTCACTTTTAGTGACAGTGGCGCTAAAGTCGTATCTTTAGATTGCGAGGTTAAATCACTAAACCTCGATATCAAATTTACATTAAAGGATTTAGCTGTTGAGGTGATTTCAAGTGGTTTACAGCTATCTTTCAACCGGAAGACCATCCCCGCAATTGATTATACTCTGGTCTCAGGTTTTATGAAACGAACTTCTCCTCCAGTTTCTTTTGTTATCACAGGAATGGCTGAAGGATATGCATCCTGGCCCAACGAATTCATGTTCTGGTTTGAATTCAAGAATTGAGCTTTTAAATCGGATGGTCAGGCCGACAAAGTTGACAATAAATTGAAATATTATGATAATGAGTTTTTTAACGCAGTTGTTTTGACTTTTATCTTGATCCTTAACTTACACATTATCAAATTATTATATGTAAATATATAAATGCGAAAACAGGCGAAAACAGTGGGGTACTGCACAAATAAATCCCATTTCTGATGTTAGCGTATGAGCTATTTTACCATTTTCTCCCTGAATTAATATAGTTATGTCACTTTGTGCAGATCCGGGTAAAATATTTTATTTTGTATTGTCCAACCTATTGTTTTTTTAATTTTAATATTTAACTTTGTAATTCAAAGTACTTTTAAATGAAAACGAATTTAGCAAATCCCAACGAAGATCTTCAGACCATTCGTGCAATCATGGAACGGTCGTCCAAGTTTTTGTCACTAAGCGGATTATCCGGCATCTTTGCTGGTATATGTGCATTGGCGGGAGCAACAATCGCATGGTTTTTTATTCTGGATTCGGGTCATGTTCTATTCGGGGAATACTTGCTTGGTCCGGGAGGTTCCTCAGCTTCAGGTACCAGGTTTTATCTTGCACTGGATGCGGTGCTGGTTCTTGGATTTGCGGTTTTGGGGGCTATTTACTTTTCGCAAAGGAAGGCAAGGAAGGCCGGTCAACAGTTTTGGACCAATTCCACCCAACGTCTACTCGTCCATTTATTGATTCCGCTGATTTCAGGAGGAATTTTTATCCTGATTTTGGTGTTTCAGAACAATCTGGTGCTGGTTGCACCGGTCATGCTGATTTTTTACGGGATGTCGCTGGTAAATGCAGGGAAATTTACTTTTGGCGAGATTCATTACCTTGGACTGACGGAAATAGTTTTGGGCATTCTGGCTGGCGTCTTCACGAATCATGGACTGCTTTTATGGACCATAGGTTTTGGCCTGATGCATATTGTTTATGGCACGGTGATGTATTGGCGGCATGAACGGTAGGAGCAGGGCACAGGGAGCATGGGGCATGCAGAAGCCCGCTGCTCCTGTCATGAAACTTGCAAGTTATAGATCATGCCTGGCGGTAGTGCAGACTCAACCTGACTGCAAGAAGTTTACAATTGTGCGGACAAACGGGAATGCTGAAAACCGAACAGCGTAGGCAAACAAAAAGTGACGTGTCAGCACGATAATTACGGGCGACAAAATCATTGAAAGAATAATGAAAATATTTAGAGTAGTAACCTTGATGTCCATGATATTAACCCTCACGGTAGCAGCTGCCAGCTTTATTGGTATTGCAATCACTGGTTTTTATCCGGGGATTATTGTTCTTATGTTATTGACTCTTATTCCATTTGCATCTAATTTCTACGCCAAAAAAATTATGGGCAAATCCAATGTAATTCAGAGAAATTATTACATAAAACACACGATTATTAATGCGCTGACGATGCTGGTTGTATTATGGATGACATTTGTGATCATGGTCGATCGTATTTTTAGTGAAATATTATGAAGCTCCAGTGAAGAATCCTATTTCAAACCTTCAGAAAGTATTCGAAAGTCGTATCAGACTTGGAATCATGTCTGCACTCATGGTGAATGACAGGCTTGATTTCAATGCATTGAAAGAACTACTCGGATTGACTGACGGGAACCTGGCCAGCCACCAGAAGGCTTTGGAACAACAGGAAATTATTGTTGTTTCGAAGCAATTTATTGGCCGGAAACCAAGTACTACCTACAAGGCAACCGAGCATGGCAAGGATTTGTTCCGCCAACATTTGTCTGCCCTTGAAGAACTAATAAAAAATCAATAATTTATTAAATTATATACTCTGTATTTCAAATACTTATAAAAACTTAAAACCATGGAATCAAAAGGCATTCAACAGTTCTTGAACAGTTACAGTGTAAAGATGGTCATCGTTTCTGGATTGGCCATTTTGCTGCTTATTCCGTCATTTTTGATCATGGCAATTATTAACGAGCGGATTGAACTGAGCCAAAAGGTGAAAAATGAACTTTACGCCCAATGGGGAGGAAAACAGGTGGTTGCCGGTCCGGTTTTGAATGTGCCGTTTTCGGTGACTGAACCGGGGGAGAATAAGCAGGTAATTAACGAACGACATGGGGTGGCGCATTTTCTACCGGACACATTAAAAACGGACGGGGTTTTGTATCCTGAAACAAGGAAACGCGGGATTTACGAAGTAGTGGTTTACGAAGGAAAGCTCAAGTTGAAAGGCACGTTTGCCCAACCTGATATTTCACAGTTGGAACTTCAAAATGCCAGTTACAACTGGAGTGCGGCTTATTTCACCCTGGGGATTTCAGATATGCGGGGCATTAAAAACCTGCCGGAATTGGTTGTTAATGGTCAGAAATGCAAAGTTGAACCCGGTGTTGCAGATACCGATCTGTTCCAGTCTGGAATTACCGTAAAAGCCAATTCCCTTGACTTGAAACAGTCCCTAAATTTCGAAATAGAACTGGTTTTAAACGGATCGGAGGACCTTTCCCTGGAAGCCCTGGGGAAAACGTCGGAAGTTACCATGAAATCTGACTGGGCACAACCTAGTTTTACAGGTGGATTTCTTCCTTCAAATCGTCAGGTAAATGGTAATGGATTTACGGCTGATTGGCAGGTGACTCATCTGAACCGCAATTTTCCCCAACAATGGACCGACCGGAAATTCAACACGCACGAGGCTAAATTTGGTGTTGAACTGCTCCTGCCGGTGGATCACTATCAAAAATCGATGCGCTCGGTAAAATATGCCATCCTCTTTATTGCACTGAATTTTATCATCTTTCTTTTCATCGAAATAAAAAGCAAATTCAGGATTCATCCGTTCCAGTACTCATTGGTGGCTTTTGCCTTGCTGCTTTTTTATGCGCTCCTGACTTCCCTTGGCGAACAAATCGGGTTCAACCTGGCTTACCTGATTTCGTCCGTGGCCGTCACAACGTTGATTTCGTGGTATACTTTTACCATGCTGCGAAAGGTGCGAATGGTGGCCTGGGTAACTCTTTTACAAACAGGCTTGTATTTGTTTCTGTTTACTATTTTACAATTGCAGGATTACGCACTGTTAGCCGGTAGCATCGGACTGTTCGTGATTTTGGCCATTATTATGCGTGCATCGCAGCAAATTGTTTGGTATTCAGAAGGATAGTCCAGAAAGAAGATATTGAGCAGGGCCAGTTAGTCGGTGGTTACCCTCACATCCTTGAACATGAACAGGTTATCGCTGATCCTCAGAGCCTTTCCACTCGAGATGGTTACATTCCTGAGGATGACTTCCCTGGTTCTGACATAAGGGAGGTTCTAAAAATTCATTTTTTAAAATTTATTGAGAAGCAAGGCTGAATAATTTTCGGTATCGATTCATCCGAGATAAATTTCAACTAATTTTGATAGGGAAAATGCTCAGAAGAAGAGCCCCGATTCCGGCCAAA
>JANYKW010000010.1 GCA_025358025.1 Bacteroidia bacterium
AAAATATACAGCCAAAGCTCTTGATTTTATCGACCGAAACCAGTACTCCCCATTTTTTCTGTACCTGGCCCATGCCATGCCCCACAAGCCGCTGGCTGCCTCGGCTGACTTCTATTCAAAAGGAGATCACCAGGAGTTGTATAACAGCGTGATCCGCGAATTGGACTGGTCGACCGGTGAGGTAATTTCCAAACTAAAACAGCTGGGTATCCTTGAGAATACCATTGTCCTCTTTATGTCAGACAATGGGCCATGGTATGGCGGAAGTACCGGCGGACTGAAAGGTATGAAAGCAACCAACTGGGAAGGTGGTGTCAGGGTTCCTTTTATCATCAGGTATCCGCGACAGTATCCGCAAGGCAAAACGGTGACAACACCCTGCTGGTCACCTGATATCCTGCCTACAATTATGAAATTGACAGGTATTGAAACAGATCCTGCAACAAAACTCGATGGTCAGGATATCTCTGGTATCATTCGGGGGAAATCAACGAAACATCCGCCCATTTTCACCATGAGAGATACCGTGATTCGAACCATTCGCGACGGGAAATGGAAACTGTTCCTGACCAAACCGGAATATTACAAGGAGGTTGACCTGAAAAACTGGACAGACAAGAGAGGTCCAGATGGCACAACAATACTAGCCCCTGTTGAGCAGGCAACTCCTGCTGATTATCCCGGTATTAAGCCCGGAAAAATGGAGGGGAATATGCTTTTATTTGATCTTGAGAAGGATCCGGCAGAAAGCACGGACTTGTCCGGAAAATATCCTCAGGTCAGGGAGGATATGGTAAGAAAATACAATCAATTTCTGCAATCACTTTCCAAAACTAAAAACAAATGAGAATAAACAATCAGCTTACTTATTGGACGGTAGCAGTAATGTTTGTAATCATGGCAGGAACTGTATTTGCCCAAAAACCAAAAGGCTGTTTCCCAGGCGACAAACTACCACCATACATTTCTCTGTTGACCGAATTTGGTGAACGTTCTGAATGGTCGCACGATGGCAAAACGGTATATTTCGTAGATAAGTCCGGAGGCGAAATATGGAAAGTTGATGTGGATACTAAGGTAACAACCCAAATTACCCGCAAAGATTTTCGTCCTGAAGGAGATGGCTATTACAGGGTTTATGTGCTGTCGAATGATGATTTGCTTTTCACCTGCGGACCAAGTCGACACAACCTGTATATGCAGGTTTTGAAGCATGGGAGTAAGGGGAAACCAATAAAATTGGATGAGAAAATTGATGAAGGTCCGGCAATTTCGCGCACCGACATGAAAATAGTATGGACGCCCGACCAAAAGGTGATTTACTCCGGAGAAATTTCTGTCAAAAAGAACAAGGCTACCATCCAAAATAAAACGCTTATAATCAACAACAATAATGTGATAGTCGATGGGATCAAATATGATGGAATTCTGGAGCCCCAAAATTTTCGTCGGCCGGGTGAGGAGGAATTCATCTGGACCCAATACGGGAATACCCAGCGAGGTCTTTTTACCAGCGAAGTAATGGGTTACAACCTGAAAACCAAAGAAATGACCAACTATTCAAAATCACCCGAAGAATATAGCGAACCTGAAGGTATCTTTCCGGATGGCAATTACACCCTGGTCGAATGTGACCACCACAGCCTGAAAGGAATGAAATCGATTGATATCTAT
The DNA here is from genome assembly GCA_025358025.1 of Bacteroidia bacterium. Classification (GTDB taxonomy): domain Bacteria; phylum Bacteroidota; class Bacteroidia; order Bacteroidales; family Prolixibacteraceae; genus CAINVV01. The sequence continues at coordinate 1,675 of JANYKW010000010.1, forward strand.
CAATTGAAACTGGATGGCACAGGCAAAAATCTGGTACGGTTAACCTATTTTAATGATGTTGAAGGATATAAAGCTTCCAATCCGGTGGTAAACGACAATGGATTGTGGATCGCTTTTCAGGCAGCCAATGCAAATGCCGATGCTGGTGTTGGTTGTGGAATATATTTATTTGATCTAAAAATGTGGGGAAAGCTCCAGAAATAAATCCAATGATTAGAAATACAGTAATAAAAGCAAATATTAAACCGATTAATTGTATAGAGAAACCATAAAAAATGAAAAAATTTAGAAGCATCATTACAACCCTGTCTTTGTCATTATTTTCCATTGCAACAGTATCCGGTCAGGAAGACTTTACCAAATATGTTGATCCGACCATCGGAAATGTATCCCAATTACTGGTGCCTACCTTTCCAACTTTCAGCCTTCCGAACCAGATGATCCGCATGTTTCCCATTAAACCCGATTATATTGCCGATCAGGTTACCGCATGGCCATTCCAGGTTGAGACGCACCGGACAGCCGGAATTCTAAGGATGAAGGTATCGACGGGTGAAATTACTCCGGAAACCTGGAGAAAAAAGATGACGATCGATCACGATCTTGAAATCGTGCGTCCGTGGCATTATTCGACCTACCTGGTCGACGATGACATCACGGTAAGTTTTGCCCCTGCCAAAAAATGCGCCATATACAAAATTGACTTTCCGGCTTCGGAGAAGAAAAACATCCTCGTTGAAGGTACCAGCGCAATGAAAAGCGAGGCATTGGGAGGAAATGCTTTTTCTATGATAGAGCGATACACCTATACCACCCGGGGAATTGCACGCGAAACACGCACGATGTCAGCTTTTTGTTACGGCGAGGCAACCGATGTGAACGGAAATCCGCTGACAGAACTTCAGATAAACCCATCAAAAGGACGGATGTCAATTACGCTAACCGGAAATGCCCCGAAAACAGCATTGATTAAATACGCGATCTCCTACATCAGTATCGATCAGGCAAAGAAGAATTTCAAGGCCGAAGTAGCCAATACCAGTTTTGAAAGTACCGTAGCCGCCGGAAAAAAAGCCTGGGACAAGGCGATCAACCAAATCGAAGTCTCCGGTGGAACCGAAGCGCAAAAAAGATCATTCTATACATCATTGTACCGCACTTATGAAAGAATGATCGATATCAACGAGAATGGGCAGTATTACAGCGGATACGACGGGAAAGTTCATCAGAGCAATCGTCCGTTTTTTGTAGACGATTGGATCTGGGATACTTACCTCGCCAAACATCCACTTAATTCTATCCTGAATCCTCAAATGCAAAGCGACATTCTCAACTCCTATGTTCAGATGTATGAGCAGAGCGGATGGATGCCCACCTTCCCCGAAACACTCGGCAATAGTATGTGTATGAACAGCTACCACTCCTCATCACTTTTCATCGATGCCTACCGCAAAGGCATTTCAGGTTTCGACATGGACAAGGCTTACGAAGGGGTTAAAAAGAATCTGACCGAAGCGACCATGCTTCCCTGGCGACAAGGTACCCCGAAAGTTAAGATGGACGATTTTTACCACGAAAAAGGATATTTGCCTGCCCTTCGTCCGGGCGAAACAGAGACAGAACCGATGGTCGACAATTTTGAAAAGCGACAATCCGTAGCAGTAACACTTGGCATGAGCTTCGATGCATGGACTTTTGCTCAATTGGCTAAAGAGATGGGAAATCAGGACGATTACCAAAAATACTCGGCTGCAGCCAACAATTATAAGAATCTTTGGCATCCCGAATTGAGGCTCTTTATGCCCAAAGACGATCAGGGGAAATGGATAATGATAAACCCAAAACTTGATGGTTGCCCCGGTTTCCGCGATTACTACGACGAAAACAATGGCTGGACTTATGCCTGGCAGGTGCAGCAGGATGTTGATGGTCTGATCACCCTTTTGGGTGGGAAAAAAGCTGCAGAAGAACGACTCGATCAACTATTCAGGGAACCGCTGGATGTTGCAAAATACAAATACCTGAATGATGCTCCGGATGCCACCGGTCAGGTTGGCCAGTACATCATGGGCAATGAGCCATCTTTCCACATTCCTTATCTCTATAACTATTTCGGGGCTCCCTGGAAAACACAGAAGCGTATCCGCTTCCTGCTGGATGTTTGGTTCAAAGACAACATTTTCGGCATTCCGGGTGATGAAGACGGCGGAGGCATGTCGGCTTTTGTAGTTTTCTCTGCCATGGGATTCTATCCGGTGACACCCGGACTGCCACTTTACACCATCGGGAGTCCACTGTTTGAGAAAACAACCATCAATTTGCCCAACAAAAAGCAGTTTACCGTCATTGCCAAAGGTGCCAGCAAAGAGAACAAATACATTCAGAAAGCTTCTTTCAACGGCAAAGTGATTGATTCGCCATTTTTTACACACAAAGAACTGATGGCCGGTGGAACACTTGAGTTGGTAATGAGCAATAAGCCGAACAAGGATTGGGGAAAGAATGCAGTTCCTCCAATGAAATGATTGGGAAAGGTTACAATAAAATGTTTTTTCGATTTTTTACGAAAACCTCGGGCAATTTAATGGCTAAAAATGGAATCGCCATCCGCCAGCTGCGGATCACCAGATATTAAATTTAACCACTTGGCTATTCCATCTGACCATTAAAAAACATATTATTAACAGATGATTCAACAATTACAAAAATCCTGGGCTTTATCATTGCCCGCTATCGCATTGACATTTACGGCCTTCGGTCAGGCAGATCTACAAAAAAAAGCAATAACCGGCAAACCCAACATTGTAATTATTCTGGCCGACGATCAGGGTAACGCCGACGTTGGCTTTCAAAGATCGCCATCCACCATGGCAACTCCTTCTATTGATAAAATAGCAGCAAATGGAGTGATTTTTACCAATGGTTACGCGAGTGCCTATGTTTGTGCTCCTACACGGGCAGGGTTGCTTACAGGTCGGTACCAGCAACGATTTGGCTTTTATACTGCCAACGATTCCGGGGCAGGGATGCCATTAAGCGAAACAACGCTGGCAGATCTATTGCAAAAAGATAGCTATCGTAAAGGGATCTTCGGAAAATGGCATTTGGGTCTTGAAAAGGCTTATCATCCCTTAAACCGTGGATTTCAGGATTTTTATGGTTTTTTGGGACACGGCGGACATGATTATTACAATTCGCACCCGGTAACTTCGATATCCAATTTCATCAATCAGAAATTATATGCAACATAGAATACCTGCGAAAAAACTGCCATGACGGCTTGAAAAGCAACAATTAAAATATTTTCTACATCACTTTCCAATACCTAAGAGTATGAGATTTAAGTTTATTTTAACGGGGCTAATTTTTATCCTCCTGCCATGGACTCTATTATCGCAAGACAAACATGCTGCAAAAAGCAAGTACATGAGTTACAAAGGGCTGGTTATGGCAGGATACCAGGGCTGGTTTAATTGTGAGGGCGATGGCGCCGACCGTGGCTGGACTCACTACAATAAGAAGGGCAAATTTGAGGATGGAAGTTGTACCATCGATTTCTGGCCTGAAATGGATGAGTACAAGGTGAAATACGAAACCTCATTTAAATTCAGTGATGGCTCGCCGGCCTATGTATTTAGTTCATTCGATGAAAGTACGGTCGACTTGCATTTTAAATGGATGAAAGAGTATGGCATCGATGGCGCTTTTATTCAGCGTTTCTTCTCGGTACTTACAAGCAAGGATAGATTGATGCACAATGATAAAGTACTTGCCTCAGCCATCAAGGCTGCAAATAAATATGACATTGCCATCAGCCTAATGTATGATATTGGCAGCATGGACGATAGTCAATACAAACTTGTGATTGAGGATTGGAAACACCTGGTCGATGATCTAAAGCTTACCAATCAAGGAGATAAAACCACCTACCTTTTCCACAACAACAAACCTTTGGTCGCCTTTTGGGGTATCAGTGCCGGAACCAGGGAATCCGGTCACATTCCTGAGATCTTTGATATTATCGACTTCTTCAAAAACGATCCTGTTTACGGTGGATGCTCCATTCATTTGGGTATTCCTTCGCGCTGGAGAACACTGGGCTCGGATACGAAAGGCGACCCACGATTGCATGAAGCTATCAAACTGGCAGACGTAGTACATCCTTGGCTTGTAGGGCGTTATAACGAAGAAAGCTACGAAAAATACCGTCAGGAGAACATTATTGGAGATGTGAAATGGTGCAAAGAAAATGGGAAATCATATGCTCCAACTGTCTTTCCTGGCTTTTCGTGGCACAACATGAAAGATGACAAATCAGACAAAATCCCAAGAAATAAGGGCGAATTCTATTGGAAGCAGATTGCCGGGGCAATTGAGAGTGGGGCCGAAATGCTTTATATTGCCATGTTCGATGAAATTGATGAAGGGACTGCCATCATGAAGTGTGCCCATAATGTTCCGGTTGGGAAGAGCATTTTTGTTCCCATCGAAAAGGAAGTTCCAAGCGATCATTATTTATGGTTAACCGGAATGGGTGGGAAAATGCTCCGGGGTGAAATTCCTTTTTCGAAAAGTATGCCTGTTAGAGGAAAATAGTCGGATTGAGGCATTCAGAAATTTCAACTTTAATAATACCATTTACTTTTAGAAATATAAACCAAGGATAAACATATAAACCAAAACTGTGCCAACAAGAAGAAATTTTATTGAAAAAGGTTGAGAACTAAAAGTGCAGATGTCAGATCGCTGAATATAAAATAACCAATCCGGTAAGAAAAATGAACAATTTGTCAACACTTCGAATTTTAGCAGCCGGTTTGGCTATATTGTCAATCAACACTGGTTCAGCAGTTGCAGGTGATAAGCAACCCCGTTATCCAAAGAAGAAACCCAATGTAATCATTCTTTTTTCTGATCAGCACAATAAGCATGTGATGGGATTTGAAGGACATCCCGATGTTATAACTCCGAATCTTGATAAACTGGCGAAACAATCGGTGGTTTTCGATCGCGCCTATTGTGTTACTGGAATTTGCGCACCCTCAAGGTCCTCGCTTATGACAGGTCTTTATGCAAGAACCATGGGTTTACTTTCGAATGGGGAGAAAACTACTGTATTAAATGAAGTTGTTTCATTGGCTTCCTTCTTTCAACAAAACAACTACAAGACCTACGCTTTCGGTAAACGCCATACCACCGGAGCAATTGATGCTGGCTGGGATGTGCAGCGAAGCCATCTGTGCCATGAAACACCGGGCAACAGTTACACGGAATGGGTTGAAAAGAACGGCTATGCAAAAGAATTTGCCCAGGACTGGTCGGCTGAGTTTGGGAAAGGCTCTCCCTGCTCCTCTTTTTCGGATGAAAAAATTCCGACTGCCGACTTGGGAACAAGGATTTCGGCCTTGCCTGAGAATATGACCATGGAGGCATTTACTACCATGCTGACCGTTCAGATGATCAAAGATCAGGTCAAAAGCGATCAACCATTCTTTTGCTGGGCTACTTTTTACCGGCCTCATCAACCCTATACACCTCTAAAAAAGTATATGGACATGTACGATGTCTCGGCATGGGGCGAGGGTGTGAGGAATGGTAGTTCAATACGGAAACCTGCCAGTCTTTACGAACCGAAGGAGAATATTCCGCCAATGATGCCTTTAAATCAGAAATTGATAAGCTAAGAGGCTACTACCAGGATTTTATTACCAAAATACCGGATATTGGGAAACAGGAAATAATCGGCCATTCGATTAAACAGAAAGTAATTTTGTAATTTCAAAATTTTAAGACAACAATTATGAATTCATCTTAAAGAAATACCGCTGAGTTTTAAAAACCAAATCGTTAATAAATTGAAAAACATGCTTTTACAAAAATCAAGAATAATAGTAAGCATCAGCCTTGCATTGATTTTAATTGTTGCCGGAACTTCATTGGCACAAAATAAAAAGCCAGATGCACCCTGGTTCTTTATTCAGATAACTGACCCTCAATTTGGAATGTTTGATAACAACGCAAGTTTTGAAAAAGAAACTGAATTATATGAAAGAGCTGTAGCTAAAATAAATATCCTACATCCTGATTTTGTAGTAATTACGGGTGATTTTGTTCATGATAAAAATTCTGCTTCCGAGATCAATGAATTCAAACGGATTACTGCAAAAATAAATCCAAAAATTCCGGTTTATTATACGCCTGGAAATCATGATCTTGGACAAAATCCTGATGAGACAAACCTAAAAATATACAAGAAAAATTTTGGAAGTGATAAATTTTCATTCGATCACAAGGGTTCTTCGTTTATAGGATTTAACTCCAGTTTAATAAAAGCAAGATTAGAAAAACCCGAGCAAAATCAATTCAACTGGCTAGCAAAAAAGCTTAAAAAGAGCCGGGATGCCCAGCACATTGTCTTGTTTTGCCATTATCCGTTTTTTAACAAGACGGTGGATGAACCAACAGCCTATTCAAACATTGATCAGGATTACCGGGAAAAGTACCTCAATTTATTTAGAGACAATAAGGTGGCAGCTTTGTTTTCAGGTCATTATCACAACAACAAACTATTGAATTATGGCCAAATGCAATTGGTAACAACGGGTGCACTAGGGAAACCCCTTGGCGATGCCCCTTCAGGGTTGCGAATTGTAAAGATATATAGGGACAAAATTGAACACACGTATTTTGGGTTGGAGGAGCTTCCTGATTCAGTTAAATATTAA
>JANYKW010000047.1 GCA_025358025.1 Bacteroidia bacterium
ATGTTGACCATGTCGCCATCGGAGCGCTTTGAACCAACTACCTGCTCAAATTCATCCAGACAAACTACATCCCAATATCCAACTAACCCCACTTTGCCCCTGCCTGTATTGGAAACGAACAACTTGGCACTGGTCACATCACCTCCGGAAACCAAAACACCGTGTGGGGAAAGCTCTGAAAAAATATGCGATTTACCGGTGCCCTTTGGACCGAGTTCGACGAAGTTGAAATTGTTTTCGACGTGCGTAATTAATCTGGAGATCTGAATCAGTTTTCCACGGCGGTTAAAATATTCAGGATTCAAACCTATGGACTGCACCAATAAATCCAACCATTCGGCGGTGGTAAATGCCTCTCTTTTTTCGCGGAAGTCTTCCAGATCAACACCTGAAACCTGAATCGGCTTTAGAGATTCAATGAGCCAACGACTGCGGGCGCCATCTGAATGGTCATATCCAAGCTGCACAATACACCAAACCCCTTCACCACTTAAAAGCTTAGGATGTGTTTTAACGATGCTATCTGAAACAAACACCTTTGAAACAGAGAGATTCTCGAAGCTGGCTTCATAGAAATCTTCCTTCTCATTCAGAACCACCTTTACCTTATCAATGATTTTATAACTTCCTTTTTCGCGTATGGAATTTTTGACACTTTCAGCATCAGCTTTCTGAACAAAATTATTGCGAATGATTTCTTTCACCTTTTCGATGCCATTGGAAATGATCTCTTCATCATCAACGGCACAGTACTGACCCAAAAGGTATTCAAGTACATAAGATGGCACAACAGAATTGCCTTTGACCATTGAAGTCAAGTCTTTGCGAACAACTTTGCCCTCAAAATTGGCTAATATTTTCTCTTTCATGTTTTACTAAAAATCAGATTCGTATAAGGTATTGTTGGTCACTTCAAGTTCAATCAGGCGGTTGAGCGTATCTTCCGGATCAAATACCCGAAGCATGAACCGTGTTTTTGATCCTTCACCCGGATTCAGGTACAGATCGACAGCAAACATTCGCTGTGACGGATTTTCAGCCGTGGAATTCATCTTCAGTTCTGCCAGGTTCGAAACCAAATCGTTTCCATCATACAATCCCAACTGAATGGTGCGTTCTTTCAGGTCTTTGGTTACCGGATGTTCCTGAAGGAGCTGAACTTTTAAACTATTGGACACTACCTTCAGGGTTCTTGAAAGCAACATCGGCAATACTTTTTCAACCGGACGATTCTTACGGTAACGGCTTTCGATAACCGGGATCACCAGCTCCTGCAAACTTCCTCCGCCATGCACATACTGAACGGTTGCTCCACTCCGGTGATAGCGGTTGGTGGACGGTGGAATAACCACATAACGGTCGCAGGTCATTTTACTGGTCATGCTGAAATGAAAACAGTGACCACTTTCAGGGGTCTCCTCCTTTTCGAGGAACCCGTAACGGTTGGTCTGGGTATCGATATTGATGTCGCCGCGCATATCGGGTTCATAATCTGTTTCTTTGATGGGCTGATCGGTATAAATAAATCCGTGATCGGCAGTTACCAATACCCGGCTTACATTATAGGTGTTATGAATTTTATTAACTAATTTTTCTAATTCAGCAACTGCCTGCGGCACCATAGTCAATACATTACGTTCGGAGGCTCGTTTATGACCTATCGCGTCTATGACATCGTGGAAGATGTAAACCAGCTTCGATTTAAATACATTCCGAACTTCGGCTTGTGTTAATCCATCGAGTTGGGTGTAAGAAATGGCAAGAGAATCGGGCTCGGTTTTCTGAAGAATCTTTTCCCGGTTTTTTGGTCCGTCAGATAATATCCCGTCAACAGTGACTTTGCCATCCTCAAAAATAAACGACTTGCCCGGAAGAAGGTTTGACATTCCTACCTGCGTTTCTGACGGGATGGATGCCAGTGAGTTTCGGATAACAGCTTCCGTTTTGGTTTCCTGGTTAAGTTTACGGAGCAGTTCCTCTGCTATTTCGTATCGAAGTCCATCGGAGATAATAACTGCCACTTTCTGATTGACATTGGCAAGCTCCGACTGGTAAAAATTGTATTGCAAGGGAACGCCAAGTTTGGAGTAATCGAATCCTTTTTCAGACAGGCATTTTAGCCATTCGCGGTTTGTTGATTCTATAAAACAAACATACCGTTTCTCCAGGATCGCTTTCAACTGTTCGAACGATTCCTGCCCGGTAAGTTCTGCAAAGTCGATGCTTTTCCATGCGACAATGGATTTCCGGTATTCCGAATCAACCGAATACCACGTTTCACAATAGGTACTGATATAATCTTCAGGTCTATCTAAAATGACAGTTCCAGCCCGGGCAATCTTTTCGAGCGTGTTCAGGCTATGAAGCAGAAAATGATTGACCTGCTGAAGGTTTTCTGCCAGTCCGTCGTGAAGTGCAATACGGTGCAGAATTTCGATGTTCATTCCTTTCCCATCCAGGTATAGACGAATAATGCCTGTCTGGATTTCTTTGACCAGCGATTGATTCATCCAGTGGTAGGGGGCTGAAACGCCATATAATTCAACCAGCTTTTGCTCCCGCACTTTTGGTGTGAGCACATCCAGCGCCAGTAGAAACTTGTCTCGAACAGCACTGTTCCGCGACGCTGTTTCAATCAGGCTGGTAATCAAATTGAGTTTGACCGGTTCGGTAACTTTAAGGGTCACATACGGATCAATTTTTTCCTTGACGTCCAGTTCCGAAACCATTGCATTGTATTTCAGCCGGGATGCCAGATGACTTAAACGCTCTACTGTAAGTTCTATTAACGGCTCTCCGATGTATTCTGTTGTCCAGTCATCAAGAACTGGAATTAAGCCATTGACCGCAATTTTATTGCTGAAGCGTTTCAACTCGGCTTCTTCGGTTTCCAAACCGAGGGTAATCAGTTTTGCCAGAATTAGCTCGGTACTTTCGGGTTTCTGAAAGCGCAAAAATGCCGAAATCAATGCCCGTTGCAGGGGTTTTTCTTCGAACCCGGATGATTTCAGCACCGGTGCAATTACCTTTTGTACACTTTCATATTTCAGCTCGCGGATGTATTTATGAACCAGCGAACGCTGGTGAGGCTTTAATTTGAAGGTATCCATAAACTCCCCAACATCGTCGGTGCGAAGTTCGCGGTTGGCAATGAGCAGATCGAGCAACGGGAAGCGAAGGTATTCTTCGTGGGTCTCCGGTCTCTTCATAGGCAGATAAAGAAACACCTTATCTCCAGCCAGATCATCGCGAAATTTCATTTTCAGGTTCAGCGGATTGTTCCTGAAATGCTCTACTTTGAACAGGTCTGAATTCAACTCCGAAACTTCTTCTTCGTATTCGCGGTCGGGATCGAAGAAAAAGATTACCCTCACTTCAGGGTATTTCGTTAAGGTAGATGTAATTTTATCGCTGAGCATGATCTATTGTTTCAAAGGTTATTTACTAATCCCTTTCAAAGCTAAAGTCCACAAGGCTTTAAACAACCTTAATTCTTGAAAAAGGCAGTTTAATTTTATGTAGTTTAAATTGTTTTGCTGTCAAGTTAAATTGGTCAGCAGCCCAACGGAGTTTATTATAAGTATTAGAGTTCATATATAATTCGGGATCATTAAGTCCATTAACAATTATATCTCTTAGTTTAGAATAATGAATTGAAGCAGTTCCTGGACCTCCGCCAACTAAACTATCATAATCAGTAAAATAGTCAAGATAATACTCTCCTTTACCAAGTTTCTTGCAATTTTGTTTTATGTAATTTATTTCCCATTCTTCAAATCCCTTATTAGAAGGACCTGGAAAAAATTTCACAATTTCAAAAAGGTCTTTATCAAATTTTATTATCGGAAGCTTCTCATTTTCTTCTGCAAAATATGCATCAAGATATGCTTGACCAAATATTGTTGTGTCCTTATGGTACATCTTTCCATATTTTATAGCACCGCGACACAAAAAACCATTACTAATCAATAAATGAATAGCAAAAGCACAATCAGAAAGCATATGAAAAATTCCACCTTGTTCTTGTAATAATCTTGAAATAATTAAACTATCAGAAATTTGAATAATTTGAGTGTCAGCACCAAGATCTTTATCTGCTTCGAGCTCATACTTGTCCTTAGGTTTAATAAAAAATTCTTTTAAATCGTTCAGTGTTGTCAATATTCTATCGAATTCTTTAATATCTGTATTTGACTTGTCAAGTGATTTCTTAAATCCTAAGATGTCAATAAAAGCTACAACTCTATCTTCATATCCCATTGTTGTGGTGTGTTTTAATTGCTGTTAACTACTTAATTGCCGCCAGCAGTAGCTCAAACTTGGCGTAGTTTACTGTAACTCCGTCGTCGAGGTCGAATTCGATTTGCTGGTCGGCAATGTTTTTGAGTTGGAGGTCGTATTCCTGACATTCGTTCAGCGCGGTGCGGTAATAGTCGAGCTGGCGGGTTTCGTCACGCGAAAGGGTGGCGCTTCTTCGTTCCAGATCGGATTTCTGGTTTGCTAACCACTGCAAATGCTTGAACATGTATGTTTCGCGGATTTTCTGCACGGTAAAACGGTTCATCCGGTGCATGTACACCAGCACCTGAAATGCGCCTTTTTTAGAGCTGAATAGCCAGTAAATTGGTTTCTTTTTATACCGGCTGCAATGGTCTTTCCAGAAGTTGTTCTGATTGACCAGGTATTTTTCGATTTCCATATCGAGGCAGGCTTGCAGGAAGTTGATGTTTTGGGTGAGCGTTTCGCTGCCCCAAACAGCTTCGATAAAATGCCGCAACCTTAGCGCTGCATCGTCAGAGAAACCGCAATTGGAGCCCATCATCGGCACAATCCCATCATCGTCGGGTAGGAATGGGTGTTGCGAATTCCGATTCGCACTTTTTTTGGCGATTTGGAAATCGCCGCACCCGATGATGCGGAAATAATCGTCCAGCGTTTCTCCTTGGTTGGCGAGGATTAGCCCGGGAGCATCGAGCGAATAGCGACCCATCATACAACCCACAGCGTAGCTGATGAGCTGCTGCATAACCACCTCTTTTTTAATAGGGAGCGATGGCATTACTATTGGAACAGGCAGTTCTCCTTCTGCCAGAATTGGTTGAAGCTGATCGTCAATATACAATTGCCAATTGCCTCCTTCCAATTTCCATTGGCGGTGTTTTCGCAAATCTTTGTATATTACTTCCAACGCATCGCGATCAAGTTCTTCCTGTAAAATAGAAATATCCTTAAGTGGAACTATAGGATCTATTTCTTTATATAAACCATAAAAATCAATAAAAATATTGTTTAGTCTTTCCTCATAGGTATGCATTTGGTAATATTCGTTGGTATTCTTCTTAAGCCAAGAGTCAAAGCTTTCTTCTAAAGAATTACCGTTTTTGGAATTCATTATTTGTTCATATTGAAGCATCAATGGATGTTGCTGAAAATCCAACGCAATTTCATGAGAGTTCCAATCATCTTTTGAAATGGTAAATAGATCTTCACCTATTTTTCCAACTATTTCTAATCTTTTGGAAGAAGGGGTTTTTTGAATAATACCTGAGCTGTAATTCAACGTTGGATTAATAAAGCTAATTAGCTCAGACCAGATTTTTGTATTCAATACTCCTAATAAAAAAAACAGGTCTTCCTTTTTATTGAAATTGAAAATTCCACCTGCCGCATTTGAAATCATCGTTCCTTTTTCTGAGAAACGAAATGAAATCTTTCCAGAAGAAATAGTAGACCAAGTAATTCCTTCTAAAAAATACAGGTTTGTGTTAAAAACCCTTCTTGACCAATGCGTAGTTTTGGGATCTTTTGGATTGTTAACAACCCAGTTTTTAATTTCTTCACCATCATTTTGCCAATTGACTACGTAATATAAGTTGCCAAACCATCTTCTAAATTCGCCTCCTTTTTGAAACAGAAACCATTTTTTTGTAATTGAACCCTCTTCATGTATATGGTTTATAGTGTTTATCGAATAGTCATCTTTATTAACTTCCCATATGAACCTAATAAATCTATCATTATCAGAAGTAGATAAACCGCTACCAATATCATAGAAATCTGAAAGTGGTTTATTTTTAAATAGGTTTAAAAAATTTTGACTGAGCCAATACCCCAGTGGACTACCTGGAATATTTTTAAATGTAGTTTGATCAGTCGTAAAAAATCCATATGATTTATCTAAAAAGCGCTTTTCCTTTTCTGCCACTGAATCAACTTTGACATGCTCTTTAAAAAGCCTTCTATATACTCCTTTTTTTCCGTCAGGATTTTCTTTTGAAAAACAGAAGGAAACCGACCCAAAATCGGACCCAAATATTCCTCTTCCATTTTGAATTAAACTGGTAATAAATGTCGTTGATAGTATCTTTTTCCTTAATTTTTCAAATGATGAAAGAAACATCCAGGATGGAAGATTAATCATTCCTATTTGACCTTTTTGTTTAGTGAGTGAAATCGCTAACTCCATGAAAACTGTCATCAAATCACTTTTTGAAATTGGATAGTTATCATTGATGTAGTTTTTCAAATCATTATTCATATTGCCGCTTCCCATATATGGCGGGTTGGCTGCAATAGCTTCGTAGCGGTCAGTCATAATAAATAACACTTGCAAGAATGGCTGAATTTTATTGAGCAGCGATTGCACCAAAAGGCTGTTTTTGGAGTCGGTTTGCAGGGTTTCCATACGCTGTATAAAGAATTGGCGCTCGGCAGGAGTAACATTAAACTGCATTATCGATCCCAGGTTTTTTGCCTGCTGCATCAAGTCCAAAGCGCGTGTTAAAACTTTTTCGTGTTGGGTTCCTTCGCTGCCTAGAAAGTCCAAGATTTCTTCGCGGCTAAACGCGGCTGCTTCGGGCATGGCGTAAATATGCGGGGTGATTTCCTTTTTCAGGATGTCCGGATATTTGGTGGCTGCGGCGAGCAATACGGCAAACTGCGCCAGTTGTGCAGCACGGAGGTCAATATCGAGTCCAAACAGGTTGTGCTGCAAAATCTTTTCCACTGCTTCGGCTGGCATGTAGTATTCTTCTTCGTAAATATCGTAAAGGTGAAAGAAGCCTTCAACGAGAATATGCCCGGAACCACAGGCAGGATCGAGTAAACGAAGACCCAAAAAGCCCCCTTCTAATTCCCCCAAAGGGGGAAAGAAAGAAGCCCCCCTTCCGTCCCCCCGAGAGGGGGAGACTTCCGCAGCATCTTCAGTATTTGGTGCCTCCACTAAATATTTCATTTTTTGGCGGAGCGGACTTTCGGGACGATGATCGAGCCAGATTCTGCCAACGGTGTTTTGCACCATGTATTTCACAATCCACTTGGGGGTAAAAATCTGGGTGGCAGCAGGAATATCTTCGGCTTCGGCTTTTTGGTTCTTTTTAAAACTGGCAAACACCTGGTCTTTCTTCTCCGAAATGTAGAACTGGTACAACCAGCCAATCAGTTCAACCTGACGGTAATCTTCGTTGGTAATGGCATCGGTGGTATTCAGTAAATAGATCAAACCACTTTCAGCCAGAATATTGTCAGGAAGCAATAACTCGGTATAATCGTCAAGCCGTCCAAAAATGCGGTTGAGTAACTGATGGTGGTGGCAATAGCCGGTGAGTAAAATAGCAAACGCTTTTTGTTCGTTCTGGTAATCGCCCAGCAACGGTTGTACCCG
>JANYKW010000053.1 GCA_025358025.1 Bacteroidia bacterium
GGGCAGGTTAACAAATCCCGAAAGATATTTTAAATCTAATTAAAGGATACAACAGGCAACTGAAATTTGGCTGGATAAGTCGTGGTAATATTTATCGAAGGCAGATTCTGAAAAGTTAAAAAACGACTTGAGTAGTTACAAAATAAGACTTCGTTAAGACCCTTTTTATAGCTCCATAAATTATGACAAATGCAGTGTTTTGAATCAATTTTTTTCAGTAAATTCGGTCGGTTTACTCACTTTTGTTCACTTTTGTAACTCTAAAATTTATTTATGAAAAAAATCGTTTTGACGTTGATTCTTTTTGTGTTTTTCGCACAATTTTCAGCGAATTCACAGACCAAAGAAACTGGGTTATCCATCCCGATTGAAAAGTACACACTTAAGAATGGATTGACAGTTGTGTTGCACCAGGATAAATCAGATCCTATTGCTGCATTAGCTATTTATTATCATGTTGGATCGAGTAGGGAAGTTACTGGTAAGACAGGATTTGCGCATCTTTTCGAGCACATGATGTTTCAAAAATCAGAAAATGTTCCTGAAGATCAATTCTTTAAATATATTCAGGGAGCTGGAGGTACACTGAATGGCAGTACCAGCCAGGATAGAACCAACTATTACGAGGTGGTTCCCAAAAATGCTTTGGAGTTAGCTTTATGGCTGGAGTCTGACAGGATGGGCTATCTTGAAAATATGGTAACCAAGTCGGCGCTGGTTAATCAACAAAACGTGGTTCAGAACGAAAAGCGTGAAAGTGTTGACAATGCTGCTTATGGTTTTAACTCTGGACTAATTGCCAAGACACTTTATCCGGCGGGTCACCCATACAGCTGGACGGTTATCGGTGAGATGAAAGATCTTACGGGTGCTACTGTTGAAGATGTAAAAGCCTTTCACAAGAAATACTATTCTCCAAATAATGCCACTTTGGTAGTTTCAGGCGACATCGATAAGGCTGCCGTTAAGGTGCTGATAGAAAAATATTTCGGAGAAATTCCCAAAGGAGAGCCTATCGAAGTAAGGAAACCAATGCCTGTAAAACTCGCTTCTACTGTGAAGTTGTATCACGAAGATAATTTCGCCAGAGCACCAATGCTTTCTATGGTTTTCCCAACAGTCGAGGACTACTCAAAAGATTCTTATGCCCTTAATTTCCTAGGTGAATTGATGGCTGGAACAAAAAAATCGGCTCTCTACACCATCCTGGTAAAGGATAAGAAACTGACTTCCAGGGTTAGTGCCCGTAATGGCTCTCAGGAACTTGCTGGTTCTTTTTCTATTTCAGTGTCTGCCAATCCAGGAGTCAATTTGAATGAGGTAGAAAAGGCCATTTTTGAGGGTTTCGCAAAATTTGAGAAAGACGGTTTTACAGAAGAGGATCTTACCAGGATCAAAGCTGCTGACGAGACCCGTTTTTATAATAGATTCGAAAGTGTTCAGAGCAAGGCGTTTACATTGGCTGAATACAATATTTATAAAGGAGATCCTGAATTCTACAAAAAGGATCTTGCCAATATCCAGTCAGTGACCATGGCTGATGTAAAGGCTGTTTATGAAAAATATATCAAAGGGAAAAATTATGTAGAGACGAGTTTCGTTCCAAAAGGCGAGGCTAAATTGATCGTTAGCGGTTCTGTTAATGCAGGAATCGTCGAAGAGGATGTTACGAATGCTGCCGAGGTGAAAGCTGCGGCTGTTGCTGAAGAGCCTGTAGTAAAGACAAAAACCAAACTCGATCGTTCCATTAAACCGACATCTGGTCCTGACCCTGACGTGACCATACCTAAGCCATGGAGTACTTCTTTGTCCAATGGATTGAAAGTAAGTGGTATCACACAGACTGAACTTCCTTTAGTAGAATATACCATTAAAATCGACGGTGGACATAAACTTGACACTCCCGCAAAAGCCGGTGTTGCCAATATTGTTGCTGCCATGATGAACGAGGGTACCAAAAACAAGACTCCTGAAGAACTCGAAGACGCTATAGGGCTTTTGGGTGTTTCGATCAGGGTGAGTGCAGACAACGAAGATATCAGCATTAGTGTTGGCTCTCCCGGATTCCGCGGTATGGGTGGTATGATTACCCGGAATTTCGAGAAGTCTCTGGCCCTTGTGGAGGAGGTTTTGCTTGAACCAAGATGGGATAAGGAACAATTTTCCATTGTCAAAAGCCGTATTATCAATGGTCTTAAGCGTAGCGCCGCAAATCCGGAATATCTTGCTTCCAAAGCGCTGAACAAACTGATTTTCGGAGACAATATTTTAGCAATCGAATCTTCCGGCACGGAAGCTTCAGTTGCAGCTATCACGCTGGATGATCTTAAAGAATATTACAGCAAATACCTTTCACCCTCAATCGCCAAATTCCTGGTCGTCGGCGCAGTAGATCAGGCAAGGGTTAAAGCGGCTTTAGCTTCTCTGAATTCAAAGTGGACAGCTAAAAAGATTGAGATTCCTAAGGTGAAGATTCCAGTAGCTCCCGAGAAATCACAGATATATTTTGTGGATGTTCCAGGTGCAAAACAATCTATTATTGCCATTGGTACTCCTTCATTACCCAGGACTAACCCTGACTTCTACGCTGCCTATGTTGCCAATTACAAACTCGGTGGATCTTTTAACGGCATTTTCAACCTGATTCTGAGGGAGGAAAAAGGCTTTACATATGGGGCAAGATCCAGTTTTTCAGGATCTGTTGATTATGGTCAATTTTCGGCCTCTTCGAAGGTGAGGACTAATTCAACCGTCGAGTCCGTGACCATCTTCAAGACTGAAATGGAGAAATATCGCAAGGTCAATACCCAGGAATATGTGGATTTCACAAAATCTTCGTTACTTAAAGGAAATGCTTTACGTTTCGAGACTCTGGGTGGATTGCTCGGTATGTTGAACGTCATGACAGATTACAACCTTCCAGCTGATTATATCAAAAAGGAAGAAGCTTATGTCAAAGGATTAACGGTTGAAAAACAACTGCAAATCACCAATAAATACATCGATCCGGCAAAGATGTATTATGTTGTGGTTGGCGACGCGAAAACACAACTTGAACCACTGGAAGCAGTAGGATTGGGAAAACCTGTGCTTTACAAACCGTAAACTCAAATTCCCCGTAATATTAAAGAGGCTGTCTCCAAAGTTGGAGGCAGCCTCTTTTCATTACCCATAAAATAATGGATTCTAAGGGTTACTTGAAAATGCCCGTGTATTTCTCTCCGGTTGAAAGAACAAATCCTCTGAACATTCCGGATGTATTGAATTCCATGGCTACATTGCCCTGCTTATCCAGACCGATCACTCCTCCCGTTCCTCCCAGCTGAGTTAGTTTATTAATCTCCTCCTGACATGCCTTTATTATGCTCATTTGACGGTACTCCATCATGGCTGATATATCTCTTGAAAATCCAAGACGGATGAAATATTCTCCGTGACCGGTACAGGAAAATCCTCCGGTAGAATTATTGGCATAGGTGCCTGCCCCGATAATAGGGGAGTCTCCTATCCTGCCAAATTTCTTGTTGCTCATTCCCCCTGTGGAAGTCCCGGCTGCGATATTTCCAAAGGTATCAAGAGCAACACAACCTACAGTTCCATGTTTGTCATTAATTCCTGCTTCCCTTTCTTTTTTGAGTAATTCCTGCAGTTCTTTTTGCCTCTTTTCTGTGATAAAATAACTGTTCGGTACTAACTTGAATCCCTGCTGAACAGCGAATTGCGAAGCGCCACTTCCCGTCAGTAATACATGCTCAGACTTTTCCATCACTGTTCGTGCAAGTCGGATGGGGTTCTTTATATCTTTTACTCCAGCCACCGCTCCTGCAGAAAGGGTCTTTCCATCCATCACCGAAGCATCGAGTTCTGCAATGCCTTCGTGATTCAGAACAGCCCCTTTCCCTGCATTAAAAAGAGGCGAATCTTCCATTACCATGATGGTCTTCTCCACCGCATCCATGCAGGTACCTCCTGCCTTGAGTACAGAATCACCGACCTGCAAGGCACGGTTTAATGCTGCATGGTACTGTTTCTGAATTTCCGGAGTCATCAGTTTCTCTGACATCACCCCGGCACCACCATGAATGACAAGCGCATATTTAGGGATTTCCTTTGCAAATAGAGTGGAAGAGACAAGCAGCAAAGCCAGTTGAAGAAGAATTTTTTTCATTGGGAATAGGGTTTTCGATCACCTAAAATTACAATATTTATGTAGAACGCAACCTGAAGCGAAGAAAAACCCTCTTATAGTCATAAAAGCCGTCGTCCATGAAAAGATTGAACTTATTTCTTGTACTTGGTTTTCTGTTATTAATTGGATGCATAGATTTGATACCGGAAAATACGGTGGAATTCGTCCCGGCTACTGATCTTTCAAAATACCACATGAAAATCGTTCCGGAAACGCCAACTTCATCTGACAATGTTTTGCTGATTGTCTATGATGAATGCCAGTATAATCTGCTCAATGGCGTTACGAAAAATGGAAATAACATTGATATAGAAAAGCACTTCAACAGCATGATGATGCTTCCATGTATGATGAAAAATATAATACTCCCCTTTCTTCGACCACTGGAGTTGGTTTCTAAGATTGATGTTGTTGTTTCAAAGTGTTAATAACCGGAAATAACTTGGAGCGGAGCGGAGAGTTGTTCTGGTTATTAACACCCTTTTCTTTTTTGCTACTT
>JANYKW010000061.1 GCA_025358025.1 Bacteroidia bacterium
TGAGTTAGTTACAAATCAAAAAGCAGTTTATTCACAAAACCACTACTTATGGGATCAAAAATAGCATATTTAAGCGAATTAGAGAGCGTTCTTTGCAATGATGAAAAAACCAACGAGGGGATCCTCCATTTCTTTTCGGCTTTCAGGATTGGCCGGTTTTTAGTCTCCTTCAATTCATTCAAGAGCAAAGGGTACGATGTTTCTGTTCTTTTGCTTTCACTTCTGATCTTCAGGCTACGCGGTGAAAGTATTTGCAGGATGCAAAACCGGGGCAAAAATTTTCTTGAAAGCATCGATGACAATACCTTTTATCGTTTGATGAACAATCAGTGGATGGACTGGCGTAAAGTGCTGATGGGCTTTGCCAAACAATTTGCCCGTCAGGTAAAGGCAAAAGGTGATTTTGTTTCGGCAATCACATGTTTTGTTCTGGATGATACGGACATTGAAAAAACCGGTAAAACAATCGAGTTTATTGGCCGGATTTTCAACCATGTAACCAAGCTTTACCCACTGGGTTTTAAAATGCTCCTGCTTGGCTTCTGGGATGGGAAGACCCTGATTGCAACCGACTTTTCGCTACATCGGGAGAAAGGTAAAAAGGGAACTTACGGTTTATCAAAGAAAGAGTTGAAATCGCAGTTCAGAAAAAAGCGCGACAGCAAATCGCCCGGGTACAAAAGAACCCTTGAATTGGACATGAAAAAAGGCGAAGCTGCAGTTTCGATGCTCCGGCGGGCTGTAAAAAATGGGTTTATAGCCAGTTATGTTTTGATGGACAGTTGGTTTGTGAACGATTACATGATCAAAAGCATCCGTTCGATTAAAAAGGGAGCGATGCATTTGCTGGGCATGTGCAAGGTTGACAGGCGGAAATACCAGGTTGGGAACAAGGAATTGAACGCCCATCAGTTGATTACCAAAAACCAGCGGAAGAACAGCAGGTATTCCAGGAAATACAAGTCAACTTACGTTTCAATGGTGGTTGATTACAAAGGTGAAAAAGTCCGGCTGTTCTTCATCCGGTACAATAATGCAAAGAACTGGTCATTGCTGTTGACAACCGATTTGACCCTGTCTTTTACCCAGGCGATTGAGTTGTACCAAATTCGTTGGACCATTGAAGTTTTGTTCAAGGAATGCAAGCAGTACCTGCGTTTGGGCGCAAGCCAGAACACTGATTTCGATGGACAAATTGCAGATGCAACAATTATTTTGGCAACTCATACGATATTGTCGCTGCAAAAGCGGTTCAGTTCTTATGAAACCATGGGCGAACTGTTCCGGGAAACACAGCAGCAACTGCTCGAACTAACTTTGTGGGAACGGCTAATCAAGGTATTCTATAAACTGTTGGTACAGATGGCCGGGATTCTAAACATTGAGATTGAAGCATTAATGGAAAAAGTAATGCAAAGCAACCAAACAAGCAGACAACTCTTGGCAATGCTCAAGGCTCTCGATGAATCTGAAGATAATTGCCAAAATAGCAACGAAACTGTCATCTGTCAGGCAGTAGCCTGATAGCGTGTCGATTAGTTAACTACTGAACAGACAATTATGAAACTTAACATGCCCTATTATCGGGCTTCAGATATGTGGGAAACTTCAATAATATAAATAAACCCATGAAAGTTATAATCGACAAAAGATCCGGTATTGTCAAATACATCTTACCGGACACAACAGTAGTTACTATCGCAGAAAACTACATTCATTTTGATAATACCATACTCACAGACCTAACGGCCAATAACATCATTGTATTGGAAAATCAAACGCTACCTGAATACGAAGAAGGTACACAGATGCGCTATTCAGCCACCAACGGGTACACCCAACATTTTGGATATGGAGAGAAATCCCTTCCTCAAATTAAAAGCCAATTGCGTGAAAACCTTAGCGCTATTTTTGATGAAATATCCTCACTGGTTTCCAAAGCAAGGCTTCTTAATGATCCTGAACCACCAGCCTTAATTCCATTGATTGTATCCGCAAGAGCAATTTATATAAAAGCCAAAGCAGATATCAAAATGCTGACAGAGGGAAATGCAAGTCTTTACAAGGTCAAAGATGCTTCGGTAAGGCTACTGATCAGCCAATTAAAGGATTTGATTTAATATTCTTTGACGCCTGGATGAAGTTCTCATGTTTGCCTTAAATTATAACCAATTGAAATAATATGCTAAGCCTTACCCTTAACGGAAATAATATACCGCTTCCAGTTGACTTTTCCATGCAACTCACATGGAAAAGTCCGGTTTGTGATTTTGATAAAATCCCCGGGAGTTTTGGACTGGGGATTACATTTCCGATGAATGAGTTTACCCGCTCCTTATTTGGTTTTCCTGAACGGTTTGCCAAATACCGCCCTTTGGTAGGCTCAGGGAACGGTATCTGTCAGAAATTTCCTGGCTTTGAAATCCGGTTCGGTGGAGTGCTGATGATGGCGGGCACGCTGACCATTACGGCATCGGCAGGCACAATGGATGGTGGTACTTATGAAGCCACTTTGATTGATCAGGTCGGGGTGTTGGGTGAGCTGGAACAGGAACGGGATCTGCTGGATATTCCGGTTTTTTCTCAGGAAATTGATTGGGTTGGAAGTCCGGATTATAATCCCGATCAGCATCCTTACTGTGCATTTCCGTTGTTGAATCCTGGTTTTTTCAAAGACAAAGGCTTAACCGTTAAGCGGACCGTTTATGAAAATGGACCGGATGGGTTGCGGCCCGCCAATGAAACCTATGATGTGGAAGTGATGAGTTACCTGTTTTATAAAACAACCGGCAGTACCATCAATAAATTGTATCAGGGCTCTGAAACCCTGGATGGATATGTGGAGATGGAAGAATCACAGATCAACTTGCAGATCCTTGCAGAAAAACACAACACCTATGATTCAGGGAAAGTAACGGTCGTTAGCCCGTTCTTTTTCCTGAACTATGTGATCAAAGAGGCATTGAAAGACAATCACTTTCACATCGGGACAAACTTTCTGAATGAAGATGCCCAGCTCCGTAATCTGTGCATTTACAACAACTACGATATCACCCTCACCCGGTACCTGCAAACCGGGGAATTGATTGTCCAGGACCAGGTAGTCGGCAGGGACCAGTCCGGGATGATTGTCATGATCGATATGCCCCATTCGGTGGGCGTGAAATTGTACAGCTATGACCGGTCATATATTTATCAATTGATTCCAAAAAACCACCTTCCAAAAATGAAAGTGGGTGATCTGATCTTATCTACTCAAAACCTTGCCAATGTTTGCTTTCACTTTTTACCTGATAATACGGTAAATATCCATTCCCGTGAAAAGATATTGACAGGTGCTGCAATTGATCTGGATCAATTCTTTTTGGGTGCATGGGAAATCGGAGAACAAAAAAATGTGGCGCTAAAATTTGTCCGTGACCATGACTCCAATGATTTGGTATTTGCCGAACGCTTTAATGATCTCAGTGACCGTAAAGCGGATATCAAACCGCCGGTAGCTGACTGGTTAGGATTATGGGCAATCACCAGTCCCTCAGAAGGAGAAATAAGGCGCATGACATCGAACAATACGTTTTACGAGTACAAATGGATCACCCAGGAAAAGGTTAATGGAGCGACAATGGCTTCAGACACCACAGATGTTTTGGGTTGGGAAGAAATCTCAATCGGGCTACAGAACGGCTGGCACAGCTTTGGACGGGAGCAGGTCGAAGAAATTAAAACTTCATGGTCTGGCTGTTACGGTAATGAGCAGCTGACTTTGGTGAACCAGCAAGGCAATATGAATACCTGGAAAGCCAAAGCCCAGGCATTTACACCACGCCTGATGATCAGCAATGGAAACAATGCCGGGGGAACTCAAAACGCCAACTTCTCCTTTGAATACGAAAAAGAGGACACCGGTATCCTGCCCAGGTATTGGAAAAACTGGAACCGGTTCTGGTCAAACCGGCTGGCGGTAACCGGTGATTTTGATTTGCCTGTCAATGTGCTCCGGCTTGTGATCTACAACATTTGCGGCAAGTACCGCACCCGCGAAGGGGAATTCCTGATTGAGGAAATGAGCTGCGAACTGTTTATTGACCGGATTGGGACCACAGAGATAAAGGGGTATAAAGTATAAAGGCCTCCCCCAAGCCCCCTCCGAGAGAGGGGGCTTAAAGAACGGATGCGATGGCATCCGTTTCAAATATCAATAACTTTAATTCAATGCTCTTTCTCAAGTCCTCCACTTCGGGGAGGATTTTGGTGTGGCTTTCTGTCCTTTCCCTGATTGTCCGATTGCAATAGGTTTGAAATCAAAAACCAAAAATGGAATCTGAAATCTACAAACTCTTATTGGCTGTTTCCGGAACACTGATAGTGTTCCTTCTTGGCATTATTGGCTTCTTCCTGCAAAAACACATCAAGGTTATTGAACTGTTGGTAACGGCTGTCAATAGCCTGAATGTTACGGTCAAATTGCTAAAAAACGACCAGGATAATGCTTCAACAAACTGTTCGTTAACGCATCAGGTAATCACTACACGATTAAATGCCCATTCAGCAAAACTTCAGGAACATGGGATCGCCATCACAGAATTAAAAACCAGGGCAGAACATGAATAACCATTTTTCTAATTAATAACAATGTAATAACAATGGCTGATTTTAATAAAGCATACCAGTTGATCCTAACCCATGAAGGAGGCTATGGCAATGACCCGGATGATCCGGGTGGTGAAACCTACAAAGGGATTGCCCGAAAGAAACAGGCAGACTGGGTTGGCTGGATCCTCATTGACGCGATGAAAAAACAACCGGATTTTCCGGCAATTCTGGATAGCAACCAAAATCTCCAGTTCGAAATACAACGATTTTACAAGGTTGTTTTCTGGGACAAGGTTGGTGGCGATCAGATCAATGATCAGGACGTTGCTTGTTCGATCTTTGATTTTGCGGTTAATTCGGGGGTGTCAACCAGTGCTGGGCTCGCTCAAACGGTTGTAGGCTCCGGTTGTGACGGAGTGGTTGGGCCCCAAACAATTCAGGCGATCAACAACTTTCAGCCTGATCATTTTATAGCTGCATTTGCAGTTGAAAAATGCCGCAAATACATTGCCATTTGCAAGAAAAGGCCTGATAGCCGAAAGTATTTCTTTGGCTGGATAGACCGGGCAGTTAAACCTTAACCTTATATTACTATGACATTTTTCTCAAATATCTGGAAATTCCTGGCTTTCCTTTTTGCAGGTGTTGTCGGTGGTTTAGTATTAGCCATGAAGCAATTCAAACCAACACAGAATATTTCAACAGACCAATACATCGGTGAGCAATCATCTGAAATCCAGATTGGCAAGATCAAACAAAAAGGTGAAAACCTGGATATGAAAACTCTTTTACCGGACCAGGAAATTCTAACTCCCCGGCAAATCCGAAGAAACAGAAGGGCAGAACGCAGAGCAGCCCGAAAGGCAGCTTCTCTTGAGAAGGAAACCGAAAAAGAAGAACAACAGCAAAAACAGTATTGACGTAATTCCTTTTGTATTTGTTTATTGATTAATTGATTGATTCTGAACCCGGAACCCATAAATGGCTTTTGGGTTTTTTCTATCCTTTTTTTCATGGTTTTCAGGTTTAGCAGACCACATAGAGAGCTTTTCTTCTATCAATTAGAACCAAAGGTATTTGCGCATTCCGGAAAAGTCAAGGGTATACAAGCTCCCTTCTCAGGATTACTTCGCCGGTCGGTGAGCGCGAAGCAGTCGAACCGAGCGTGTCGAAGTGGCCCTTGACAAGAATCCGGACTGCTCAATCTGTACTGGTTCAAATTAACAGGCGAGCCAGACCAGTCCTGAGCGTTCCCTGAGTTTATCGAAGGGGAAATCGAAGGGAGCCAAAACAAATCCGTAGGGCAACGGTAAAATAAAATGAATGATTTTTCAGATTGGGAAGTGATCGACACTTACAGCTCCAGACAGGCTGTTGAAGATGGGTTTTTAGTCCGTGTCGAAGAGAAGGTTTCAAAAGAGGCAGGGATTAAGTATCCGGTTTATCTGACCCGTGCGGTTTGGGATAAATACGTCGAACTGCCAAAAGGTTTTGAAAATGTGCAGGATCTGGATGGACGGCTTTGGGACATACTTTACATGTTCATGTTCGTCGCCAGAGCATGCAATCAGGCAATGCTGATGTATCAACTGAATGTGGCGCTTGCTGACAAAGGGGATTGGGAACCGAATGAGAAACTGGATCCTGACCTGGATGGTGACCGGAACATGAGATTGGTTACCCTCAAATCGGTTATCCAGGCACAGGACTTTGA
>JANYKW010000074.1 GCA_025358025.1 Bacteroidia bacterium
CGTTTTTAACCAATTTATTTCCCCGGGTAGAAATATTGCAGTTTGTTGAATGGTAATATTTTGTCACGTTAAATCGAATGTAAACGGTTTTGTTCATTATATTTATTTTCTAAAAGTTAATTTTTGCACAGACTCACGTTATGGGTCATTTCCGCCACGATTTTGATTGTTAAATTCCTATGCAAACGACAAAAATGGGTTTACCTTTGATAGAATACATGACACTTGACAATTTTGTAACACCTTAATTATTAACACCAATTTTTGCCGTTAGTCAAGATGCATTTAGTACTAAATCTAAAACTAAAGAGAATATGACGATGAGAACGTTCATACTTTTTTCGGGCCTGCATTTTCGATTCTGTTAATCGGATGTGCACTCTCAATTAATCCGTTAATACCAGAATCTGATGCAATATTCGATGCCAGACTTCTCGGAAACTGGAAAGATATTTCAAGTTCCAATCAGGCGAGTATTTCACGCGGCCCGGCAAACAGCTACGAGATCGAGTATACAAGTGACGGAAAAACCGGGAGGTTCGAGGCCCGGTTGGGCCATCTTGGAGGACACCTGATCTTTGATGTGTGGCCAAAACCTCGTATCGGTGATCTATCAGATCCCTACGCAGATATGCTAATTACAGGACACTCACAACTATATCTCAAGGTCAGTGATAATGAGATTGCAGTAGCAACCATCGATCCGGATTCTCTTCTTTCAGCTCTTCAGTCTGGCAAGGTCAAGTTGCCTTATAAACATTCAACAGAAGCCATCGAAACCACTGACAAGAAAGAATTCATTCTTACTTGCACCACTGAAGAACTGCGGGAAAACCTTGGCCCATACTTTGCAAATCCCATAGTGTTAACCAAACGCGAGGAATGGCGGCAAGCTCGGCGTTCGACAGCGAGGCCAAACCTGCCGGTTAATGTTCCATGCTTTGAGGCTTTAGCATGGCGAGAGGCCGATCAGATCTTTCGACGAGATCCACATTGGGTGGGAGCAGATGTTGCGTCGTCGGTGGATTTGGGAGGCCATCGGACGCTCTGGCTCTTTGGCGATACCTGGATCGATGCCTCCGGCAAAGGAACCCGAAAGGGCGCGCGCATGGTAAGCAACAGTGTCGCAATCCAGGTTGGCACCGATCCAACAACAGCCGAAATTTTCTTTTACTGGGGAAGGGATGCCAACGGCAATCCGGATGCAATGTTCCCTGATCGTAACGGTGAGTCGCTATGGTTTGGAAATGGAGTACGAGTTGGTGATCAATTAATTCTCTTTTTTGCCCGGACAATTCGGAATACTGGCGTTGGCATAGGCTTCGAGCATGTAGGTTGGACGGCAATAATGGTGACAAATCCCGATTCTGAGCCGTCATCATGGCAAATGCACGAGCTTGAAACACCGATAAATCCTTTGGGTATCCTCGTAGGTTTTGCTGCAGTCCAAAAGCTCGACGGGTACATTGTTACATTAGGTTCTCAAAATCCTGTCAAGTCGCACCCGATATTCGCAGCGCGTTGGCCGATAGATGAGGTTCGTCAGGGAAATCTACTTCACCCGGAGTGGTGGGCGGGCGACCGGCTAGGATGGATTCCGGATTCGTCCGATGCTCCACGGTATCCCTTGTTCAATGGTGGGCAAACTGAACTGACCATCCACTTTGATGACCTGAGTAAGCGATTCATATCCGTGCAGACTGCTGGTTTCGGTGCAGCAGACATTTTGATGAGGGCAGCACCATCGTTTACTGGTCCGTGGTCAGATTTGCGAATGGTGTACCGGCCTTCTGAGTATTATAGGCCGGACATAATGATCTACGCGGGCAAGGCGCATCCGGAATTAACCGGCGCCGACCTTATATTAACATATGCCACTAATACTTTCAAATTCGAACAGCAATTGACGGACAACCTTATTTACTATCCGAGGTTCGTCCGACTAACAAGATGTCGGTAGATCTTTCAGACATGGACGTGCCGTGCACGAACCCATAACACGGACAAGTGCTAAAGGTAAGTTGTTTCCCGCTTTGCGGGACAAGTTGTCATGCTTTTTGCGGGGTTTGAGCCATCTACTGGGACAGGTAGTTAACCAGGCACCCCGACTCGCTCATCTGCACGCAATTAAAATCCTGCACCCAGATAAATATCTTGCTTCGAGACAATTTCTGCCGCGACGCTGCACAAGTGCCTTCGGTCAAAATTCTGCACCGTGACTCAAAAGTGGTCCCAATTATGTTTGTATCGCGATCGCGCCATCATGCAATAAAATTTGTACCATTCCCGATTGCTATCGGGAGGCAAAAACGCGCGCCAAACCCTCCTTGAACCGGGAGAATTTTCTGGCTAAAGTATCATGACTCTGCCGGTGCTTGCGTCGGGTAACGCTTACTCCCTCAACCGCCGGGTCGTTATAGGCAAGCTGCTGAAAAAAAACAAATCAACAAATTCATTGCAATAAAATAAAGTTGCACAATCGGACAACATTTATTATCTTTGTAAAATATGAGTGATGAAAATATAAGAACGGTGTTTTTGTACAAGGACTACTTTACTGACTTTTATAACAAGCAAAAGCAGAAAGTAAAAGATAAGATTATTTGGACTTTTCGACTCATTGAAAGAATACAACAAGTACCAGAAGATTATTTAAAGCATTTAGAAGGAACAGAAGGACTTTATGAAATAAGAATTCAACAGGGAAGCGACATTTTTCGGATATTTTGCTTTTTTGACAAAGGAAAACTTGTTGTACTAGCTAACGGATTTCAAAAAAAGACTCAAAAAACACCAAAGTCCGAAATCGAAAAAGCACTTAAAATAAAAAGTGAATATGAAAAAGAAAAGTAATTTAAAAACCCTCGACCAATTCATTGACGAGCAATACGGGGAAAAAGGGACTGCTAAGCGGGACAAATTTGAGAAAGGCTATGAAGCATTTAAACTTGGTTTTCTTCTTCAACAAGCAAGACTAGAGAAAGGAATGACCCAGGAAGAACTTGCTCAAAAATGTGGAACAAACAAAGGCTACATCTCAAAAATAGAAAACAACATTAAAGAAGTACGTATTTCGACTCTTCAAAAAATCGTGGAACTTGGACTTGGCGGACACTTGGAACTTTCGATCAAGCTCTAAAGAATTAATAAAAATATTGAGAAAACGCATATAACATT
>JANYKW010000002.1 GCA_025358025.1 Bacteroidia bacterium
TCGGTGCAACTTCATTCCCTGAAAACTTTTATTGCCTTTTTTATTTATGGGATCGGAGTTACCGGCATGTTCCTTGCTTCCACCCTGTACCATTCTGCTACTAACCCCAAAAAACGGAGCAGACTGAATGTATTTGATCACAGCGCCATCTATCTGACCATTGCCGGCAGCTATACCCCAATATGCTTGCTTACTTTACCTCCCTTTTGGGGAATTACGGTACTAATAACGGTATGGACGATAGCCGTTGCCGGAATCGTCCTCAAATTCTTCTTTCTTGGCAGTTTTCCCCGCATCTCAACAGTTATGTATGTTATGATGGGCTGGACCATTGTAATAGCTTTCAAACCATTGGTATACAGCATGGAAACTGCAGGATTGGTCTGGCTGATAACCGGAGGACTGGCTTACACGGTCGGTGCGATTTTGTACCAGATCAAGGGAATTAAATTTAACCACGCCATCTTTCATGTTTTCGTACTGATCGGTGCTGCCTGCCATTACGTGGTTGCCTATTTTTATTGTATCAAATAAGGGTATCTTTCATACGGTTTGGAAAAAGCAAACCAATGGTAAGTGGCGGTTTGTCTGGGACTAATACTGTTTAAGAAACTTATTGTAAACCTGCATGTTGCGATCGAGATGTGCCTGCATCTTTTCATAGGAACGTTCGGCATCTTTTTCTCTGATCGCATTGACAATCTCTTTGTGGTATCCCAGGGTAATCTCTTTCTCTCCCTCAATATTGGCATAAATAAAATTCCTCATGCGGGGAAGCAGATTGTAAACCGGCTCCATGGTGACAATAACGAATGGATTGGTGGTAGCCCGGGCGAGACAGAGGTGAAATTTGTTGTCGATATCTGATTCCAGCTGCGTATTGTCAGGATTGCATTTACTGAACTCAATCAGATTGGATTCCAGATTTCTCAAATCTTCATCTGTCCTGTTTATTGCAGCCATTTTGGCAATTTCAGGTTCAAAGGCCAAACGGAGTTCAATGATTTGCATGATTAGCTGATCATCAAACTTCAAATCATAATAGAGATTAAGGGAACTGATGGCATCTTTGATGTCGATTTTCGTCACCACCATGCCACTACCCTTTTTAATTTCAATCAACCCCCTGGCACTGAGCCGTCTGAGGGCTTCGCGTAACGCAGTACGACTTACAGCAAACATTTCACATAACTCTCTCTCAGGAGGCAATTTAGCGCCAATTGGCAATTTCTTCTCCCTGATAGCACGTTCAATATTTCGTTCAATCTTCTGACTAAGTGTCTGAGATGTTCCTATTTTTTGGAAAATATCATCCATATCCATGATGCAACTATTTTTTGAAGAGGGTACAAAATAAGTAAAAATGTGGCACTGTGATAATAATGTAATGCATAAATTATTTAACAGCTGAACATCAAATAATTAGCAATGTACCAGGAAGAATTGACAATACTAAACCAACATGCTGAAGAATCAGAAAGTGACCGGTCGGCTGTTAAAGCTATTCAGATAGTTTCTTATACGCGTTTCCAAATCCGTCAGGATTCTCAAGGGCGAATGCATACTTTGCCGGGGATGTTTTTGAATCAGAAATCAATGAGAATGAAATGACCCCTCCTTTATTAAATAGTTCAATTATCTTTTGGGCATCTGTACCCTTGATAAAAATCCGGTCTAAAACATTCCTGGCAGTAAACTCTATCTGCTCGTTCGCGCTGGATTTTATGCATATTTTATAAAGATTCTCATCACCTTTTTTGACTGTTTTTGTCCCGTGTTCAAGCAGTTTAATAGAGAATGTCTCTTTGTCAATCAAGAACTTTACCTTCAGTTCTGCTTTCTCATTTGTATTGTCGCTGAAACTCCCCCAAATAGCAAACGTGTTGGTCAGATATGCAGTATTTCGATTATCACCCAAATTACCAGCATAAGATGCGATTTTCCACATCCCAAATTCATTGGCCGGAACGGACTTAACGGTGTCTTTTTTTACAGGCTCAATCCTGACAGGTTTTTGCTGCTTTGGAGCACAGACCACAATGATAGCAGAAAAAATAATAAGTGTTATAAATTTTCTCATTCTCAATAGGACGTTGGTAGTTTTGTACTGGTAAATATAATACAAACCATTCATATGCGCCTTATCTCACAATCCCAATAATTTATGTTGTAAAATATACATGAAAGCTCCTGCAAAATAACCCAATAAAGCCCAAAAAGTAATCTTTTTCATGTACCAGAAAAAGCTGATCTTTTCCATTCCCATGGCAGCAACACCCGCAGCAGAACCAATTATTAAGCAACTACCTCCCGTACCTGCAGTATAAGAAAGAAATTCCCAAAAATAGTGGTCTGTCGGATATTGACTCAAATCAAACATCCCTTGCACAGCCGCCACCAAGGGAACATTGTCGATAATGGAGGAGAGCAGACCCAACGATATAGCGATGTTTGCTTCAGAATGCATGTTTACTGTCATCCAGTTTGCAGCTTGAGATAACAGGCCTATGGATTCCAGTGCTGCAATGCTTACCAGGATTCCCAGGAAGAACAAAATACTTGAAAATTCAATTTTCCGAAGAGCCTGAACGACAGAGAATGAATGCCTGGCTTCAGCTTCCTTTTTCC
This sequence comes from Bacteroidia bacterium, assembly GCA_025358025.1. Classification (GTDB taxonomy): domain Bacteria; phylum Bacteroidota; class Bacteroidia; order Bacteroidales; family Prolixibacteraceae; genus CAINVV01. The sequence goes on from JANYKW010000002.1 coordinate 2,629, forward strand.
TGTGTATCACTTCAGTAATGATCCAAAGGATGCCAAGCCCCAAAAGGATACCCATATATGGAGGAAGATGGGTCAGGGTTTTAAAGACGGGAACCAGGATTAAAACCAGGACTCCCGAAGAAAAAATGATTGATTGATGTCTCTGAGACAACAATTGACTTTTTGAAACGGATTTTTGATTGGGTCTCCCAACATCTCCCTTGAGTTTAAAGGAAAGAAAAGCCAATGGTACGACGAGGCAAATTATGCTTGGAAGAAATAATTTCATCATGATATTCGCGGTTGTAATTTGTCCGCCAATCCAAAGCATTGTTGTTGTTACGTCTCCGATTGGAGTCCAGGCTCCGCCGGCATTTGCAGCTATAACAACAAGACTGGTATAAAACAAACGGTCTTTGTCATCTTTAATGAGCTTTCTTAAAAGCGAGACCATAACAATTGTAGTGGTAAGATTATCAAGGATGGAAGATAAAAAGAATGTAAATATCGAAACAATCCAAAGGAGTTTTACCTTGTTGGTCTGTTGTATCCTGGAGGTGATTATTTCAAATCCTTCATGGGCATCGATCAGTTCAACGATGGTCATTGCACCAAGAAGAAAAAACAAAATACCGGAAAGATCTCCCATATGAAGCATAAGTTGCTCTGAAACAAAGTCTTTATCAGGAGTAAAAAGGATATAAGTAGTCCAGCACAATACGCCCGTAATCAGGGCAGCTGCAGCCTTGTTGACTTTTATTGAATGTTCAAAGGCAATAGCCAGGTAACCCAATACGAAAATTGTGCTAATTAAAATGGTCATTGTTTAGGTGTTAGTCGATTCCTCAATTACTTAACTTGTGTGTTTTAAAGGTCTTGTGACCCGGGATACAAGTATAATAAATAATTTATCAACAATTAGGAAGGTAAAATGACTTATTAACAAAATGGTAACAAAGCCGCTAATCTTAAGGATAAGCATACAGCTTACGATTTACCCGTAAACTGTTTAAAACATCAGGAGGATTATCCCTATTATTAACAATAAAAAAAGAAATAGAAAGCGAAATGAGAAGAATTCGATTATCTTCAATCAGTAAAATATGCACGTTCAGCGAAAATATTAAAACTTAATGAAATGGAATGGTACAATGAACCTCTAAAATGGAATATTGATGGGGCTTGTCTGAGTATGGAAGTAACTCCCCATTCTGATTACTGGCGTAAAACACATTATGGGTTTACATCAGATGATGGTCCATTTTATTATCGCGGGCAAGACGGAGAATTTGAAGTGTCGGTAAAAATAACCGGGGAATATCGATCGCGTTATGATCAGATGGGATTGATGCTCAGAATAGACGAAAAACACTGGATCAAAACGGGTATTGAGTATGTTGATGGCACAAATAATTTCAGTACTGTTGTTACCCATGATTTCAGTAGCTGGAATGTAATCGCACTAATGGAAAATCCTGTCTCCATCTGGATTAAAGCAATCCGGAGGATGGACGCTGTTGAAATTTTCTATTCAACAGACGGGAAGAATTTTCAGTTAGCCAACCTGTCATATTTGCCCGACAAACAACCTGTTATGGTGGGAATGATGGCTGCAAGTCCTGAAGGACAAGGCTTTAAGGCAGTTTTTGATGATTTTTCAATCAAACGCTTATCGGACCAGAGAGAATAGTCATTTTATTCCCTTTTTAAGGTTCATTGGAGGGTTTCTCATTTATATTTTGCACAACAGTAAAATTTAGGCCTTCAACATAATCCCCTGCAGCCATGGCTTTTACTTTAAATTTGATAATTTCAGGTTTGCTGGCTGCCTGCAGGATGTTTAGTTGTGCCGGATCTGCCTCGATCGTATATTCACCCGGCAAAAGGTTCATGGCATAAAATCCGCCATCCGAAAAAGTACGTACGGTTTCTTCATGGACGAGGTCTGTTCTTTTCAGTAAAAGACGAATGCCGCCCAAACCTTCCTCTTTTCCATCTTTGCCCAGTGTCACAATACCTTCAATAACGCCGGTATGATATAGTGGTATTTCAATTCTCTTGCAACGGTTTGGATCTGCCACGAAGGAAAACTCCGTGATGATTGGAACCAGATTCGGGTTTGGCAGGGAAGCCAGAACAACCTCTGCATTGTACTGCCAGTAATTTTGAAGCTGGGTAATACGCAAAATACTGTCGCTTCCCAATTCAAATGTGGCTGACTCCGTGAGTCGAAGTGCACGGGCAGGGACCTTCTCTTCTCCGGCATCATATTTACTGTTGTTGTTGCTGTCGACAAACATCAGGACAGAAACGGCGGCGCGGCCAACCTGTTCACGATTTGATGCAGCGAGTTTTGCACTGCGTGCATCTAGTCCCAGTGACCCATTCAAGGACTGCTGGAAGGCATAATAATCATTGGCTGCCGTAAAATTAGAGGTCATGCGGATCGCATCCAGATCCAAAGTAAACCCAACCTGTACCCGGGTCGCTCCATAGCGCAAGTCGCGTTCCAGATCAACATTAAAACGTCCGGTGCGGAGAACCGTCCGCGAAAACTGAATTCCCATGGTAGCAATTTGATTGTAGTGCACATCATACTGAGCCTGGGCACGCATAAACATTCCACGAACAAAGACCGGGATGCCCGGTGTGCGAGAAAAAGTATAAGTGACGGATCCGGTTGCCATTCCAAAGCCAAAATAAGTTTTCCCCTTACTGGTTACAAGCTGGTCACGGTAGTTTGTCCGCACATTAAACCGACCAAACCGCGTATTGTAATCAATGTTGTAGTTGGTCGAGCTGGCCTGGTTTAGCTTGAAATATTCGCCGCTCATACGAAAACCGGAAGGCAGTTTAAATAAGTTAAAAGGCAGATAGAGACTGGCATCCATCTGCTCCAATGCGCGGTGCGGATTGTACAGGCTATCTCCTTCGAATTTAGTATACATCAGGCTGAAACTGCGGCTCGAAGCGTAAGTTACGCTTGCATTGGCCCGGTAAAAAGCATTGGGAGCTATATCGGCATTCAGCAAATACTGATCAAACAAACGAGCAGAAAGTCCGCCATAGGTTAAAGGTTTGGCAAAAAAACTCAGGTAATCGGTTCCGACTTTGGCTGTCAGCGTATTGGTAAGACCCCATGCAATATCTGCGTGCATGGCATACCTGTCGAAATTGACTCCCGACAATCCATCATCAATAACACCACCCTGCAGATTGTAAGACACAACTCCCTTTGGTAAAAAAGTGAAGGGAATCTGAATCTGCCTCTCTTCAGTCCTGATTTCTCCGTTGGGTGTATAAATGCGCAGGTTGATTCTTACGGTGCCATAGGTGAGTGGAAAATCAAACCGGTAGTAACCCAGTTCGTCTGCACGTGTATAATTGGCGAGTTGGTTGTTGATATAAAGTTCCACCTCCGAATCGGGTATCGTATTGCCATCCATGGTATAGGTGTTGTTCACCTTACGGGGTTCGATGGGGTCGTTGCTGATGGCTGCACCAACGATGCGCTGTCCCTGCAAGCCATTGGTATTGATCTGCCCGGCTCTGAAAGAGGTTAAATACGGATTATTTGCAGGAGCGTAGCGCCAGCTCAGGTTGCCTGCCCTAAGAGGAATTGCTGATTCACCTGTCGCTCCATAAACCGTTCCCTGCAAATCACCTCCGAGCAATTCCATGCCTCCTGACAAGGTGTAGGCTGCCGCTACACCTTTCTTATCGGTATACATCAACAGGTTGTAATCGATCATTCCGGCTCCTGCAACTTTGCGGACGCGGGGGTATAGCAGCAGAAAATCCTTTTCTCCGTCTTTCTGCCGGTCAAGCTGATTCCGGAGTTGTTCGTGTTTTTTCTTCTCCTCAACAGGCAATGGTTGGTTTGTCTGCAAGCTTACATTCAGAGTACCCATATCGATGGTAAACTGCAAACCGAACATTTTCTCGAACAGGGAGGGAGAGAGGTAGAGATCGAGCTCCCCCAGGCGAAAATCTTCAGCTGTTAATGAAAATTTTGTTTTCCCTGCAGTTGCCTGGAGTGTGCTGACATTAATTTGCCAGGGATTGTCTTCGCGCAGCCAGGTACCCTGGAGCGACTTCCCTGAGCTGCCATTTTCGTAATGCACATACAACAAATTAAACAGCTCCATGGAAGGCAGGAAGACGGTATTGTTGCTGTAGATGGCATGTATGTAATATTGACCTATGGCAGGATGGCTGAAACTGAGCATAACCTCTTCGTCGCCGGTAGCTGGAAAGGCAACCAACGGAAAACAGATCAAGGCTGCCATCCAAAGTAAGGTTCGTCTCAACAGCTGCGCCATCTTATCTTTTTAAATGATATTTATTTCCTACGGTGAAAATTTTAACAGGCGCCATAAACAGATCGCAACTCCGGCGCTCAGGAACAGGTCGATACCTCATTTCTACAAACAGAGCGCTCTACCGGTGCTCATTTACAGATCACACCTCCGGTGATGCTTATTTTAATTCAACCTCAACGCGCTTTTTCACAGGCAGTGCTTGTACCAGGTCGGTGGGTGAAATGTCGGAACGCTTGGTTTCGTAAGCAAAGTCCAGGGTGTATTTACCCGGAGCCAGACCTGCTTCCGGCAAAGTCAGCTCAATACAACGCAATACCTCGAAATAGGCCACAACAGTTTGTTTCTGGGAAGCCACCTCTTTCCCTGAACTATCAGTTAAACTGGCAGTTACAGTGCCGTTGTAGGGTGCGTTGCCCGTTGGAGTCAGATTAGCGACCGCAACCAGTTTGCCCTTTTCAACAGAAGTAGTAACCGGACCGGTGGTAAGACCTGTGTTCACCTTGCCTTTGAGGTAAAAACCAGGAATATTCTGTTTGAAGACGTAATTGATCTTGGTGCCAATTCCTTCAGTTACCTTTGTCTCCTCCAGGTTTTTGGTTGCAGTCTGGGAACTGACAATCACGCGGGTCCAATAGACCCCATCGGGTTTGCTGTTTATGGGGCGCACCTGCACCCTTACGGTTTGTTGTTTGCCCGGTTGTACTACGAATTGCCGGGGAAATGCCTTTATGCTTCCGTTCAGGCCATATCGTAATGCACTGACAGAGTCGTTGGTAATAGTAACCATGTTCCCTTTCTCATCCGATCCCGGGTAGGCAAACTCAAATGAAACGCTGATCTCCTGAGCCACCTGGGAGTTGTTGCTGACAAATAACGATGAGACATTGGTCTGGTCGGTAATAAATAAATTGGTGGGTGCCAGACTTACCTGTGCCAGCAATATTTGTTTACCTGCACCAAGAAACAAGAATAAAAGGAAAAGATACAGAGAAAAACGTTTCATAATTGTCGTTTATTAAATTTCAAGATATAAAAAGGGAAGGGCGTTTTGCCCAGTCCTCTTTTTTTTGATGTTAATTGTAGGTAACAGTGAAATTTGCTGTTCCTGTGTAAATACCTGTTTCTTGTCCACCTAGTGTCCCCAAATTACCTCCTACCCATAGATAATATTTTGTTGATGTTCCTGAAGTACCGCCCAGTTGAACTGAAACCAAATTTCCGGTAGGTACTAATAATCCTGAACCACCCTGACTATTTTCATTCAAGCCATTAACCGCTAGCGTATAAGTCATTGTACCGGTTGCACCGTTTGAAAGTGGGATAGTTGCAGGATATCCCAATTGAACAGATGCATTTGGTGAACCTGTAAGCGTAAATGTTCCAACTGCAGCAGCTGTACCAACATAGGTGCTTCCTGTTAATTTAGGGTTAAGATAAACTGTCCCGGCAGTGGTAGCACTCAGGTTTCCAAATGCAACCGCATGCGTGTTGGCAATGGTCAGTGCAGCCAAAACTGTTGCAGATGCAGCCATATCGGCATTTGCATTGCTTTGTGCTTTTGCGCCAAAACCGAATGTTGCTATCATTACAGCAACGAGTAAAAATTTGAATAAATTCTTCATAATTGTAAGTTTTAATAATTAAAGAAAATGAATTGGTAATGTAATTTGTATGATAATGAGTCTTTTACCGTTAGAATTTCCTGATGTTATTGTCCGGTCATCCTATATAATTACCGGCGTACCGGATCCTTGTTGTTGTAACTGACTGTTTCCATTTTGTGTGTTTATATTGTGCTTTTTATATTTATTTAATCTCATTTAATCCAGGACTTCCGTTCCTTCTTCAATTGTATTCGATGGTCAGTTCCCGCACCAAACCGGCAGGGATTCCGATCCAGGCATCCAAGTTTTGCGGAGGGCTATTCATCCTTGTCATCAGCCATGTATTGCTGTTTACCGGGAAATTGACACGATTGCCTGTGATGAACAGGGCATCCACTATTTTGTCACTGCCGTCGTTCAGGTAAGCTGCGGATCTGTCAGTCTTGCCTTCAGCAAGATCGAAGTATTTGATTTCGACCATCAGCATCATGTTTTCTGCCGTACGGATTCGGATCCAATTAAGTCCTCGTACATTATCCAGTTGGGCAGAAGGTCTATCTACCTTTGTAACGTTCGGGGTTTGAGAAGCCTTTTGGGGGCTCATGGATGTCAGTTCGATACGGGCATGGAGGTCAATCGCTATATCGACAAATTGCGCATGAGCCTGACAATTGGCGAAATACAAGATGATAATCAGCATGCTTGCTTTGCTGAATGCTCGCTTGTAACAGGCGTTGCAACTCAATATGGTCTGGTAGTAATTCATCTCCTTTTCAGTAACTTGTGTATTCAACGTTTATATTGATTTCTCCGGTATAGAGACCTGCATCAGCACCCACAGCTGCAGGGCCTGCAGTTCCATAAAAAAAAAGGTAAGCAGATGCAGTAATCCGAGGTTCAGATGACCCATCCGAAGGAGTTGGTGGTGGTGCAGGGAGACCCATTGTATTTCTCTTTATTGGAAAGGATATGGCATTAAAACCGGTAGTCACCTCAACAGCCATGTTCCTGGCTGTTATAACCTCAGTAGAACCCTGGTTGGAATAGGCAAACGCCAGACCGAAAGGAATTGTTTTGCTGTTTGGTCCAACGAGGGTAGTCGGGGAATCGATGGTTACAGTCAGATCATAACCCTCGGGGGCAGTAATTTTGTATGCGGTAGCCTCACCACCCAGTGAAATCGTTTTCGCAGCGCCTCCGATAATAATGATTCCAAAATTGAGGGTATTGACAGATACCGGTATGACCTCAATATTGCTTCCTGCCCAGGTGCCAAAACTGATGCGCTGGCCGTGAGCTGTCCTACCCGATAACAAGAAGGTTACCAGGCAGATCAGAAGATAATATTGAAAGGAGGTGCGCATGGAAGAGTTATGAGTTATGGGTGATGAGTTATGAAAAAATTAGAATTTTAAGTATTTGTTGGTGAATGATCTGAATTGTTTTTTGTTGCTTTCATTGGTTTGATTTTCAGAGGCAAGGACTATTGTATTATTAACAATTGAGCATACATTTTGTTCATTACTAATTGCTTATAATTTAAAAATTATAGTACCTGGCACTATGTCTACCACATTATTTCCTAGCCCGTTATATCTCATGTCTCATATCTCATATCAATTTACAGGTATTCTATTTCAATGGTAAACTGTCCGGTATATTTCCCTGGAACTGCCTTGCTTACATTGACATGCCCACCTACCCAGAGGAAATAAAGGCCATCGCTGCCAAAATTCATCATGACCTCCCCTGTATCCATGAGAGTCGCAGCACGCTGCACCCTTTCGGGATGACCGCTCATCTCATACTTTATCGCAATGCTGCTGTTGCCATCTGCCTCGCTTAACACTTCATTGAGAATGTATGTCACGCGGGCCCTTGATCCGGGTTTGCCTTTTACTTGCATTAATCCTGCATTTGGATTCGAAATGGAAGAGATGTAAATTTCCAGATTATCAATGAATTCAGCCTGCACAATCATGTTTGACAGCGTTTTCAGCTCGATTGGGGAGTCACTAATCACAGTTGCCGACACATTGATGGAGATGCTGCTCCCGCCAGGAATTTGTGCATTTACCACTGTAGCTGCCGTAAGAGCCACCCAAATAACCAATATCGTTCGTATCATACTGCTGTTTTTTTCACTATTATCTTCATCTGTCACTGATTCAGCCTGATCCCCTTTTGCATGCTCACCACCGAACCACTCTTCATTCTAAGGATGCATGCACCATTAAACCAAATTTTCGGAATCCACATCATGGTGGAAAGTCCGGAGGGGTACTCGCCATTCACAACTGTTTCGAGCAGACGTCCGTTCAGATCGAATGCATCTATGCGAACCGGAGAATTTTCCGGCAGGGTGAAACTAATGGTTGTGCCGGATTGGAAAGGATTTGGCGCAAGCGGCAAAAGTTCCGGCTTTTGACTTTCATAAACTGGTTTATCTCCTGCCAGACCCTTGCGTATAACAATTGAGAACGGGCTAACCAAAGCGCTTTTCAGCGAATTGGCTGTTATGGCGGTCGGGACGATGAGGGAGGAAGGCAGATCGAGTGGATTAATCGCTTTGATGCCAGCACTCTTATTGGCTGTTTGTTTAAAGTTATAGGAATTCTGACTGAGCATCGAAATTGCCTTATGTTGCTGATTGTCCATCAATTCAATCACATACTCAGAAGGCCAGCCGGAGGGGATTTCCCAGTTAAGGATCATATCTCCACCCGTTGATTTGCCTGATTTGCCGGCATCCACAAACAATGGGATGTTGAGTGTTTCAGAGATTTCGAGTGGCAGGTTGTTGATTACCAGCGGATCGCGGTGACTGACTGAGCTGGTCATATAGAGGGCAAGCCAGCTATCAGACATGGGTTGCAACCGGTAAGCATCCTTTGGATCTTCCCCAACCACCCCACGCTCACTGAAGCTGATATAGGAGGTGGTTTCCATTCCCAGTCCCTTTATTCTGATTGGAATAGAAATAGTCTGGTCTGTCAGGGCACTTTTGAAAGTTCCTGCAGTGGCGGATTTGACAGCATTTGTCATGCTTAATAGAGGCGACGAAGCATTCGCTCTGACCCAAAATGCCTGGAAAGGAGCAATCATTCCGTTACCCAGACTTCCGATGGAACCATTCCATACCAGGTAGTTACCGGATGCATTGTCCCAAACATATATCGTATTGTCAACAGCAGTCTTTGTCCATCCGCTTGCAGCATCCCAGTTCAGAGAACTGACTGTAGGATTGCCAATCAGGTTCCACCCTTCATTGGCGGCATAAGCAGTAATATCTGTGGTACTGGTAGATGTACCTGTAGTTCTCGCTGTTTTAGTAACTCCAAGGTTAAAACTGCCGTTGCCATTGAAATTCTCAACACCTGTTGCAGAAATAATGAGTGGCAATCCATCCGAATAATTACCATGCAAAGGAGAGGGCTTGGTTGCTCCACCGAAAATATAGAAGAAATGGCCGAGGCCGCCGGGAATGTTGCTACCCATTGCTCCGGGTGCGCGCCATGCCTGCAGTGTGGTGCCACCATCTTTTTCATTCCACCACAGCAGGTTGGGTTGCAGATCAGGATAAGCAGAACCGCCAAATCCCTGTGTAACCGCCGGTGCGGCAAACATGGTGCTGTATGAAGTAACAACCGGAGAGGCGATCATCCGCCAACCTTTGCTGCCTGCAATCGTCAGTTCAGCCTGAAGAGTTGGGGCACTGCTGCTTAGGTTGAGGTAGGCGCCCCCGGGTTTGACAATTATTACACCGGATCCGGTGGTGGTTACTGTTGCTCCATCCGATAAGGTTAAAAGCGGTCCGGCCTGTAGCGTGAGTGTAGCCCCGTCTCCAACATCTATTTTCCCGGAAGATGATACAGTTACAGGAACAGCTCCGCTGATTACCGGATCATTGGGTGTACCTGCCGGGATTGTAAGCCAGTCGGAAGTAGCTGGTATCACGCCGGCTGTCCAGTTACTTGCAGTGAACCAGTCGCCGGTCGTTCCAAGCCACCGGTTCCCGGAGTCACCCAGGCCAAAATACCCGAATCCCGTGGTTGTGGTTGTATTGGTATATCCGGGAGAAGAAAATACTGTTGGCAGCGTGCTGTATGTTGGACTACCTCCTTTAATGATCGTTACATCACCTGTGTGTGAAGGTGAATATCCGGTTCCATCCAGGGTCACCTTGTAGTGATAGGCAGTTGCACCGCTTTCTGTAATAGACCAATAACGGTCGGAAAAAAGTATCGTATTTACCGGCAGGGTTCCGGGCAAAGTGGATTCAAACTGTTCTGCTGTTATGGTGCTGGTGCCTGTTAAGTCGGTATATTCAAATGTTACCGGCCTGTAATTGCCTCCTTTGCCAATAGCAAACGTTTTTGATCCGGCTGAGGAAAAAATCATAGCCAATTTTCCGTCTAAATATCTGGAAGTAGTAGCACCTGCAATACTTCCTGATGAACCAATGGTCAGAATATTTGATCCTGTTGTGAGAATTCCGTTTGCAAAGGTCAGGATCCCGGTAACGGTTTGACTGGCTGACAGGACGATTCCTGCACTATTGTTGGTGGTGAGGTTGTTAAACATAAAGGGATGCGCAAGTTCTTGCGAAACCAGCGTTCCGTTTAAGGTAACCGTGTTGGAAGTAACGATGTAACTCCCGGATGAAAATGTCGCAGTGGGTGCAAATGTTGCTGCAACACCGATTGTACCACCGGAAGCAAGTGTGACATTATTTGAAGTTCTTTCACCACTGATTGTCAGGTTGTAAAAATTCAATGCAGGAACAGTCTGAGCAGCGGTGCCGTTAAATTCAATCGTATTGGGATTGGTGGTTGCATTTAGCGTACCAGTGACTATCAGGGTGCCTGCGATTCCCATCGTATTGTCAGATACCGGCGTAATTGCAGCACCTCCATCAATCGTTACATTGTAGAAGCTGGTAGTACCTGACATAGTGGCTGCCGGGTTGGTGAAGACCATCGTGCTGTTGCCGGCATTTAAAGTCCCGAAGTTTTGCCATGCGTTGTCACTTCCGTTTATGGTGAGTGTGGGTGTACCGGTGGTGGCATTTAAAACTCCTCCCAATTGTATTTCAAGGGTTTTGATGATTCTGCCACCGGCCAGGGTTCCGTCCGGCATGGCCGAGGAAGGCAAAACAGGGTAGTAAGTCCGGCCACCCGGTATGATAACACTTGAGGTAGGAAGTGGAACTCCGCCCTCCCAGTTACCCGGCAGATCCCAGTCGGTAGGTCCCGACGGACTCCCACCTATCCATGTGGTCAAGTCGTTGGTTGTACTGGTGCCCATGGTCCAGAAGTGGTCGTCTGTTGCAGCGGTTCCCAAAAATGCTAGCCCTACATTGGCATATCCCACCCAATTGTTGGTTGAACTATAATCTGTGCGTCCGTGATCATGAAGTTCAGCAATAGACACATGATAGTCGAAAAGATCCAGGTTTCCTTCAGTAGCGCCGTTGAGTTCACTGTCCAGGTAATGGAAGTTGAATCTCAACCTGGTATCCGGTGATCCGCCTGTTCGGGAAACGTCAATATAGCGGTGAATGGCATCGGGTTTCCAGCTAACAGGAGCCAAATACAATTCCAGTGTTACGGTGTTGGGCAGTGGTCCCACCGTAAATTCCATTACCGTATATTGGTTGCCAAATGAATAGGATGTATTTAATTCAAAAGAAGATCGGCGAATATAGCCGGTTACATCCCCAGTACCGGTGGTTGTGGCATTGGCACCCATGTACAGGATATATTCTGAAGATCCAACCATGTGCAGGGCGCCATGAGTCGCTGAGGCATTTGCACTGATTAAATTAAGCACACCATTAACCGTCTGGTTTGCGTTGGCAGTGACTCCGGCAGCATTATTTATTGTTAAATTATTGAAGGCAGTTGCCCCGCCAATGGTTTGAGCCGAAGTCCCGTTAAAGGTAATTGTTCCGCTCCCCGCATCATAATAGCCCGTATTTTGCCATATTCCATTCACACTCAAACCAATGCCGCTGCCAGAAGTAAGTGTCCCCGCTATGTAAAGATTGCTTGCTGTTGCGGTTGCATCAACGGTTACTGTGTAGCCGCCTGAAATGGTAATTGAATGTGCAGCATTATCAGGAGCTAAAGAGGCTGCGCCCCAGGTTATGCCATCAAGAGAGCTTTCCCAGGTTGAAGGGGAACTCCAATTACCGGTTGTTACTGAACGGAAATAATCGGTTGAATTCGATGCAGCCTCCGCTGCCACAAAATCACCAAATGAGGTATTACCTGTGGTTTTTACCGTTGGAGTTGTTGAGGATTCTGTCGTTGTTGCCGACCAGGCGGACCCACTGTATTTTTTGATTAGCAGGGCAGAAAGATTGGCTGAGCCTATTATATCCCCAGGATTGACAAAAGTAAATGTTGCATCATAAGTTCCGAATGTAACGCCCGCATTGGTTACGGTCCAGTATCTGTTGATATATCTTGTCTGGTTGAGGCCCGAGGAAGCATATTCGGGTTGCTGTCCATTTGTGGTGCTGCAAGTTAAGGAGCCGGTTCCGTTTGTTGCTGCACCGGCAAAATCTATGGTGAAAGGTAAATAATCCGATGCATTTCCTATTTCAAAAATTTTCGTTGAAGTTGAAGCAGCAATTCCTTTTTGCAAGTTTCCATATACATATTTGCCAGCTGAGGCTCCGCTCACACTCGCTGAATTGCCTAAAATTAACTTGTTTGCACCGGTGGTGATTTTACCTGAAGTCAAAGTGCATGTACCATCAACTTCAGCATTCACGCCGCTTAATGTTAGTCCATAACTATTATTGAGGGTGAGGTTATTGAAGGTGGTAATGGTAGCTCCGCCAATGACTTCACCATAAGCATTGCCATCAAATACTACAGTACCTGAGCCGGAAGATACTGTGCCAGAGGTGGTGGTATTATTGGTAAATTCATCTACAATATTCAGCGTAACAGGTAATATTTTAGTTCCTGAACCACTTAATATTAAATTGTGATAACCAGCTGGATTTCCATTTGGATTTGGGATAGTTTGAGAACTGCTCCCTTTGAATTCGATGGTATTTTCATTTGTAACGGCTGATAAAGTTCCGTTATTAACCAAATCACCTGCAATTCCCATGTAGCTATCTGCAGCCGGTCTTAGTTTACTATCACTTGCAATGGTAACATTATAGAAATTAGTGTTACCACTTAAAGATGCGGTATGATCAGGACCCCCGCTGAAAATAACGTTACTGTTCCCCGCATTGAAAGTTCCTCCCGCCTCCATTCCCCAAGCGTCGCCAACCACTCCATCAGAAATAGTCAATGTTGCACCCGAGCCCGCATTAAGTATTCCATTTGTTTGAATGATGATATATTGGCATGTTGCCTGCGTTGAACCCGTAGCAGGCAATGTGGGTTGATAAACGGTAGTATTGGCATCAGGTATGATAGCGCCAGTGCTACTTCCAGGTGTTCCATTGGGAGTCCAGTTAGCAGCTGTATTCCAGTCAGTACTGATACTACCGTTCCAGGTATAGAATGTAGCAGACGTAGGAGCAATAGCAAGCTGATAATCACCTATTGTAGCCGTAGCCGTAGACAAATTTATGTCAGAAATGGAAATGAAATTATTAGTAACATCTTTGTTCGACCAACCTTTGTCTGTAATTACTGCGGGCGAACCTGCAATGCGGTTCCATATAGAAAGAGCACTTTCATTCACACCATTTGCCAATTCGTTGTCAATATAATTAATACGCACGATGGCCTTGGTTATTGTCGCACCTGTTTGAGCTATTGCCAAGGTTCTATTCGTAGCATTTGCAGGCGTTCCTCCCCAGGAAGGAGTTGTCCCTATTGTAACATTAAAAGCCAAGCTTGTCAGTCCACCCGGTCCGGATGATGAAGGAAATGTTACTCCCTGATTCCCGTTACCAAAGCTGTAAAACGTGGTTGGCGCAAAGGCATGTGTTCGTTTTATTATCCCTGAGACATCGCTTGTTCCGGTTGTATAGGCATCAACCCCCAGGTTCAGGATTTTACCCGAAGCCATTGCCAAGGTGCCTTTATCAAGAGAAGATGGATTTTCGCTTTGCAGATAAAGGGTGCCATTTACTGTTAAATCAGTGGTGGCGGTAACTCCTGTTGCATTATTAATGGTGAGGTTATTGCATAGAGGAGTAGCACTTCCGTTGATTGTTTGTGCGGAGGTTCCAATAAAAGAGACGGTACTATTGCTTAAACCCAATGTTCCATTGGTAGTAAAATCGCCATAAATGTCAAGCGTGCCATCATACAGCGTACTTGTTCCTGTGCCGCTGAAAATTATATTGTAATATCCTTTATAACCAGAATGTGACGGATTGACAATTGTTTGGCTGGTACCATTGTATTCCACCGTTGTACCGATTGACGACAAATCCACGATGCTGGTCAACTGGGCCAGAACCCAGCCGTTGATCTTCATGTGAAATCCCGTTCCGGGTCTGATGAAGGTATTTGCAGCAATATTGATATTGTGGAACTGATTTGTACCCAAACCTGATGCAGTAACAATTTCGTCTATATTTCCATGAGTGAAGTTCACCGTCCCAGTTCCGGGGATAAAAGTGCCGGAATTATTCCAAGCACCTGTAGATCCTGCAATCGTTATATTGTAATTATCTACTGTAACTGAAGCACTTGCCTCAATTTCCAGTGTTTTACAAACTGCCGGCACTGTCGCCCAATTTAGATTCCTCGTAGGATATCCGTTGGTATTACCCGGTAAGGTTGCAGGAATTAATACATCATCGTTTGCGGTTGGTACCCCTCCGTTCCAGTTTCCGGGCAAACTCCAGTCTCCGGCATAGGTAGGCGAGCCATTTCCTGTCCAGGTTATTTTAGCCACATTTGTATAACCCAATCCCCATTGCTTATAATCCAGGGTGCTTGAAGGAGCGATGAAATTAATGGCCATACCGGATAAACCAATCCAGTTGTTTGTATTATTGCTATTGGATTTACCGCGGGGGTAAACTGAACCATATGCAGGCCCAACATAGGCATCCCAGAAAACCAATTTCGTCTCATCAGTTTCTGAACTATTTAACTCACTATCCAGGTAGTGTAAATTGGTAACAGTTCTGTCTGTTCCGGAACCATCCTGCGCAAAACTATAACTCCTTTTCACTGCACCACTTCTCCATAAAGGTGCTGAGCCAATTGTTATCTTACAACTTATCCAGACTGGTTTAAGGCCACCGGGGAAATCAGTAAAAACTATTGTAGTATATTGACTTCCAAAACTATATGCAGTATTTCCTGAAAAAATATGCTGGCGTTTAACAATTCCAGATACATCGCCAGTACCTTCATTGGTGGCTGACTCTGCCATGTTTATGGTACGGCTTCCCATATCCAGGGTTCCGTGGGAGGCGTCAGGGTTGGCACTGGTTAGGGTCAATGCTCCGTTTACGGTAATATCGTTTGCAGCAGTAACTCCGGCTGTATTATTAATCGTCAGGTTATTAATCGTTGTTACTCCGGTAATAGTTTGTGCCACTGTTCCTGTAAAAGAAACCGTTCCATTACCTGCATCAAAAGTGCCGCTGTTCGACCAGTTTCCCTTTACAGCCAGAGAAAAAGCACCTGAGACAGTAAGGCTAGCGCCATTTTGTATGGTAATATTTTTACATGTACCACCTGAGGAACCAATTACCGGCTGCCTGACAGGTGTCGAGGCTATTGTAACATCTGTGGTTGCTGTCGGCACCGAACCACTGCACCAGTTGGTGGCTGTATTCCAGTCGGTGCTGGTACTTCCAAGCCAAATAGCGTTGGTCGCGCTGCAATCATCTTCCCCGGCATAAAAATCCGATGTGGCTGTCAAACCTGCCGTTGATAAACCGGTGGCAGTAATCGTATTCCCTGTGGCTGTGCCATTGGTGGTGTACCAGGCAGATGCGGTAAATTTGCGCAATTTAAGAGACCCTGTGGTCGGGCTTCCCACCTTGTCGGCATCAACAAAAGTACAGGCCGGGTTATAGGTGGTAATTCCTGCAACACCGCTATTGGAAATCGTCCATTTGCGGTTGATATATTTTGTCTGGCTTAAACCCGATGCAACCGGTGGTTGTGCAACAGTAGTTGATACATCCAGATAACCGTTGCCCGAAGGTGTGCCGGAATTAACCGTTATTGAAAAAGGTGCATAGTAGTTTGCATCGCCCACCGGGAAATCACCCGTTGTTACCGTGCTTGCCACATACCTTCTCAGGGTTCCGTTGATGTAACCGGCTCCTGAATTTGTAGCTGTTCCGTTTAATCCAACGATTACATGATAACTTCCGGTGGTGATTTTTCCTGCAGTCAGGGTAAGGGCTCCGCTAACAGGCATATCGGCGCTTAAATTCTGTGTTACTGCCTGTGATGAATTATCCCAGGTAAAATTTTCAAAAGTCTGGTTCAACCCTGCTGTTAAAGCGGAGGAAGTAATACCGGTAACTTTACATGTTGAAAGTGTACTGTTCAGGGTATAAAATAAACATGCCGGAATACTTCCTCCATTCATGTTGTGCCAGTAAGTTCCTCCATGGATTTCGAGTGGATATGAAGGATTGGAGTTCGTTATGGTGCCACCCGAATTCTTCAAAGTTCCGTGAACGTGGATATTGTAATCGCTGTAGGAAGAGTGATTAAGCGTTAATGCTCCTGAGCTGTTGAGTTCCAGCGTACCATAAACCAATACTGAATAAAATGAGGCAGTTACATTTGACGTGAGTGTTATCCCTACGGGTATTCGGATTAAATCATTGTCAGCAAAATTATTGCTGGCAGGGAGTGTGGCAGGATTTGTCCAGGTTGTGCCACCATCTGTACTTTTTTTCCATCCATTGGCTGCATCCCAGTTTTCACTTGCCAATGGCTCATAAATGGCTCCGTCATAAACATCAAAAACGATGCTGGTACCTGCCGAAAGGCTTTCGCCCGATGTTTGGGTGGCGGTTACGGTCGCATTGTGATCATAATTAATACCGTCAATATTTAAGGTTGATTCGGTAAACGTAATAGAAGCAATAGCGGTTTCGTAAGTATATTGGCTAATTGTACCTGTGGGGGATGTTGACATCGTAGTATTGGCACAGGTGAGAGAAAAGCCTGTGGCGGCAGCAACCATGGTTGGAACACTGTTACTATTCTGTGATTGGACTTTAATCGTGGTGTTTGCAGTTCCTTTGGTCGGATTGGCAGGGGTCAGGCTTGTAACAACTAATTTGCTGGCATTAAATGCATCACCGCTTCCCAAAGTAAAGAAACCTGAGGTGTTGCTGAAATCAGGGGCTGAGCCTGAAGCGGTAAATGTAGTAGTGCCTGAACCAGAACTGATAGGACGATATGCCCAGGAGGTACCATCAAAATATCCAATCTGAGGGCTGGAAGAATTAGTAAAACCGCTACCTTCTTCACCTGTGTTATAGGTGGCTGTTAAAGTTAGGTTTGAAGATCCGGCTGCATCCGCTGATAAAAACCATTTTCTGTTTATTGTTTTAGAACTGTTTGCATTAGTAATCGAACCATCCTCAACCAGGATACTGAAATTTTTGGAAGTGTTTATATCGTTGTAAGTTACAGTCATCGGATTATATGCCGAATTGCCAACAGGATATATTTTTGAACCACCCAGGCCTGGGACTGTTTGTTTTAGCCGACCGGTGCCGCTTGTTTTAATGTAGCTGGAGGCACTTCCGCCACTGATTGAACCGGAGGAAACAATGGTAAGATTATAATTTCCAATATCTATAAGGCCTAACGTCAAGGTTAAAATTCCGGAAATCGAACTGGAAACTCCCAAAGTTATAACTCCCAATCCGCTTTGTATGAAGTTGTTGAAAGTTGTAGAAGAGGGTCCTCCTATGTTTTGAGGAGTAGAGGCGCTAAAATTAAATGTGCTCGTATTCGCAGTAAAAGTACCGCTATTGGACCAGTCGCCCTGTAAGGTGTGCGTGTAACTGCCGGCGCTAAAATTACCTGTAATTGTAACTGAACCAATAATATTCAAAGCACCGGTTGCGGTTTTTGTCCCCGATCCGCTAAAGATGATATTATTAAAATTACCTGCTCCTATATTCCCGGCGCCCGAACCGTTAAAATCGATGGTTGAACCAGTATGCGTAAAGGTGCCACTTTTTGTCCAGTTCCCGCTAACTGTGTGCGTGTAGGCACCTGAAGTGAAGTTATTTGTTATGGTTACATTTCCAGCAATTGTTAATGCTCCTGTAGCTGTTTTTGCGCCGGCACCGGTAAAAGTTATATTATTGAAATTACCGGCATTTATGTTTCCAACACCGGAGCCATTAAAATTGATCGTTGAACCGGAAGCAATAAATGTTCCGCTGTTGATCCAGTTCCCGCCCACAGTATGGGTGAATGCACCTGCAGTGAAATTATTGGTTATACTAACATTTCCGCTGATACCTAAAACTCCTGTTGCTGTTTTTGTTCCGGCCCCACTATATATCACATTATAAAAATTGCTTGCACCAATATTACCCGCACCGCTGCCATTGAAATCAACTGTTGAAGCATTTGCAACAAAAGTTCCGCTTTTAATCCAGTTGCCTGATACGGTCAAAGTATTTGAACCTACGATGGTAAGAGAGGCACCTGATGCAATGTTAATATTATTACACACAGCCCCTGAAGCACCAATGGAAGGATAGTTGGTTAATCCGGCAGGAATGGTTACATTGGTTGATGCCAGTGGCAAAACGCCACCCCCCCAGTTAGAAGTTGTAAACCAGTTGGTATTGGTTATTCCTATCCATGATCCCGCACCAGCAACGGTTGCAGTTACATCAAACCTTAAAGTACTTTCACATCCGCTCACGGTTTGACTGGCGTAATAGTGCGTTCCGTTGACCAAAGTTAAAGAAGTTGATAACGGCGAGCCTCCACTTGCCGCGGCATACCACGCGATTCCGGTTCCTGTTGCAGAAAGATTTGAAACAGTTGCGCCACTGGAGAATACCTGAGATGCACTTCCGGATGGGGCGGCAGGAGGTGCGTTTATGGTAAGCGTAAATGGATTGCCGATACTTGCACAATCACCGGTTGTTACCGTGAGGGTTCCTGCATAGGTGCCTCCGGTCACATTAGCCGCTACAGGAACTGTAACCGGGCTTGCAGGCAGTGAAGTAGTGCTTAGATTCTGCAACCCCGCTGCAAGCGCAGTTGCATTCCAGGTAATTGTGTAGTTTGTAGGTGAATTGGTAGTAGCGCTGTATGCCAGCGTTGTATTCTGCGGATTGCTACTGAAACAAACGGTAGCAGCAGCGGCTGAACTGGTGATGGTTGGGTTTGGAGTAGAGGAAACAGCCACGGCATTGCTGTTGGCGGAAGTACAGGAAGTCGTTCCACTGGTACCAATCACATAATAGCCTGTTCCGGATACCAGACCTGACCAGGCAATACCTGAGCCAGTACCTGGAATTGCCATTCCGACTTCCAGATCGGTAATGTCATACAGCTGGTAATCCACTCCAATCTGGGAGGAAGATGAAGTAATCGTACCATTATTACCGGGGGTGGAACAAATCGTACTTCCGGCTAAAACAGGCGCAACAGGATTTGGTGCAGATGCCACGGATACTGTATTGCTCATTGAAGAGACGCATGAAGTGCCTGCATTCGTTCCTTTCACATAATAGCCTGTTCCGGCAGGTAGACCCGCCCAGGCCAGTCCGGTTCCCGTGCCTGCCTGAATAGCGTGAACCGGGGCATTACTTCCGTCATACAACTGATAATTTACTCCGGATTCTGAAGTTGCAGATGAGATTATCCCATTGCCGCCCGGACTTGCACATATGGTGCTTCCGGTTATTGTCAGAGAGACCGGATCAGGTGAAACAGCAATATTCACATGGCTGCTGGTAGAAGTACAGTTGGTAATTGTATTGGTTCCAATTACATAATATCCGGCACCGGCAGAAAGAAGTGTCCACGAAAGTGGTGAACCTGTCCCGGATTTTGCTGCCTGAACGGTTGAATTGCCAGAATTATACAACTGATAATTTATGCCAATAACAGAAGATGTTGACGTAATTGTGCCGTTACCACCTGGATTTGTACAAATTGAACTTCCTGTTAAGACCAGAACCGATGGCAATGGATTGATGGTGAGTATAACTTCGGTACGGTTTGGACTTAAGCAACCTCCAAAATCTGTCTCTGCATAGTAGATCCCTGCAACCACAGGAGTATACGTTAACGAGTTTGAAAGAAGCTGAATTCCTCCATCTGCCTGATCGTACCAATCCGCTGTTCCGCTAACAACGGTTACAGAAAGGGCCGGAATAGTTGTTCCTGAGCAGATTGTCTGGTTACCTCCACTCACCGGGGCTGAAGGTGCGGTGCAATTAACATTCAAAGTACCGGTAGCAGAAAGAAAATAGGTATCATTTTTATAGGTAGCTCCGGATGTCGTGGAACCCCATGTTCCTGAAACTTGTATACTTCCGCCAAGGGTTAATGAATTTGCAGAATGAACAAACAATGATCCTAGATCTGCTTTTGCCGTTCCACTGATTGACAAGTTACCAGCGATAGGAACGGCGGACGCTATTATTTTATTCCCAGAACCTGAAAATGCCAGGTTATGGAAGGATAATGATGAAGCTGCAAGTGTCTGGTTTCCGGAAGCTCCAAAATTAATGGTGCTGTTTGTCGGGGTAAACAGACTTCCTGATCCGTTCCAGGCCGATGTGCTTACTGCATTTTCATTCAGTGTACTGCTTCCGCCGTTTAAATTTCCGGCGGTAAGGGTTGTTACGCCCGTAAAAGTATGCGTCAAGGCGGTGCCCAGATTTAATATACCACCCGAACCATTAATCGTTAACCCTGCCCCGTTGACATTTCCTGCAAAAGTTGCTGTACCTCCGGTTTTGGACATCAATACAGTACCTGTTGTCGTAAAGGCGCCAATGCTTTGTGCTGACGTCCCCGCAATCGTAACACCGCCAGTTGTACCCACCGCATTACCGCCATTATTAATAAAATTTCCGTTTAGTGTAAGCAGATAGGATGACATGGATAAAGATGATCCGCTGTTGATAGTAAGGGGAGCTGTCGCACCAAATATCTTTGCTGAATTCATCGTGATTGTACCAGTATTGGCTATCACCACACCTCCGGATGCTGTAAATGTGTTTATCCATTCAACTCCTGCAGTTCTTGGGGTCGCGGTGTTGTATTGAAGTGTAGCGTTAGATCCGTATACCGATGCAGCAGAGACCGTTGCGGTCCCCTCGAGAGAGAATATACCGTTAACA
>JANYKW010000030.1 GCA_025358025.1 Bacteroidia bacterium
CGCCGTGTCGATGTCTACGCCAACGCGCGATCAAAGCGCCTCATGGACCAGGACGACCCATCCCAGGTGGCCTTCCGCTCCTCCAAGGGTGACGACGCCGCGGCCGGGGGCTCCTGACCATGGCCGGCCAGTTTTCCGACATGCTCTCCTACTTCAACATGTCCTCTGATCCCTTCGCCCACGACCTCGACCAGTCCAGGCTCCTCCGCCTTCCGGGCATCGAGGATTCCCTGTCGTCCCTCGGCTTCTTCTGCGAACGCCGCGGCATCGGCGTCCTTGTTGGAAAGTCGGGCTCGGGGAAGTCCTGTCTCTTACGGCTCCTCGTGGCGGGACTCCCCGTGGGCCTCTACAAGCCGGTCTACCTCTGCCACTCCACCGTCTCGGTCACCGAGTTCTATGGCCACCTCGCCGCGGCCTTCAACCTCCCTGTCCGCGGCCGCCGCGCCTCGCTGTTCCGCGCCATCCAGGATCACGTGCTTCAGCTCCACCGCTCGAACAAGATCCATCCCGTCCTCATCATCGACGAGGCACAGTGCCTGTCCAACGACATCCTCATCGAGCTCAGGCAGCTGTTGAACTTCCAGTACGATTCCGAGACCTGCTTGAGCATCCTCCTGTGCGGCCAGGAGGAGCTTCTCGCGCGCCTCAGGCTCAGCTTCCTGGAGTCCCTCGCCAACTCCGTCACGACGACCGTCGTCATGAAGCCCCTCCTGCCCGAGGAAACTCAGTCCTATCTCGAGGAACGTCTCAAGCATGTCGGCGCCAGGGCGGATCTCTTCAGCCCCCCGGCGGTCAGGGCTATCCACAACGCTTCGCACGGCATCATGCGCTCGCTCAACGCCCTCGCATCTCAGGCTATCCAGAAGGCGTGGAGAGCCAAGGCTGAGATCGTAGAAAGCGAGCTCGTGCTTCCGATGACTGGGTGAGTTGGCGACGATCGCTCCAGCAATCCCTTGCGCGGCTATCAGGCCGGGACTTCCTTCGGGATTCTCGGCTTCTTTTATCGCCGACGCGTTCCCTGAAATATCGGGAATCCGTGGTGACCCGAATTGTTTTCCAGGCCCTGGATCATGGGATTCCCGCGATGCTTTCTCATAGTTCAGAGGAAAGAAGGGCGGGAGGGGATTGGAAAAGAGAGCGGGAGGCTACACCATCTCGTTATTAATTTTTATCCCATGAATTGATTCGTCTACAATAGCCAAAAAGGCAAGTATTATTTCCTTAATTATCTGATTTGTTTTCTGATCCTTTGTAACAATCATCTTTCGTACATATTGTGATAATATAAAGAATACCGAATAGAAATCGGTCTTATTCTTTAGTCTAGACGATTTTATGTTTTCTATAGTAAATATACTGTTCATCCAATCTATTGTTTGCAGGAACTCTTTTTTCTTTTTTGTACTTAGCCTTTTCGCTTTATCGCTTAGGATTCTATCCAATACTGTTTTTCCGTCTTGGATTTCTTCTTCAAAGACAGTAAGTAATATTTCGAGCAAGAATTGTTCTTTTGCCATTCGATCAATTCCATTTGGCTTTTTAAACATTTCGTTTATAAGGCTAAGCTTCTTTGAAGTAGCCGTGTTTTTTACCAAGTCGTTGACATACTTAATCCAAGAGCTTTGATTATACTTTGCATTTTTTATCTCGATCTTTTTTAATGGTTCTCCTAAAGAATTTATGTTTATGAATAGATCGAGAATATCGCTATACTCTCCGGCAACTTTTATTTCTGCAATTTTGTAATCTAGTATTTTTCTTTTCTTATCTCCGGCAAGTAAGGAATATTTTGGAATATCAATAAATACGGAATCTTGTTTAAACTTTCCTTCGATAAACTCCATATTCTTGAGGCTCTTTGCTTCCACGTATTTAATTATAGTCTCTAGCCTTTGTTTTCCGTCAATAACATCATAGATTGATTCACCATTAGCATTTTCGCGCTTGTATAGGAATATGCTCGGTATAGGTTTATTATCATTTATGGAGTTAATAAGCTTTAATCTATCAGCTTTTTTCCATACAGAGTGCCTTTGAAAAGCCGGCGAAGTATCTATGATTCCGTTCTTCCACTTAAGAAGAATATCCTCAACAGTTGTGCTGCCAATTTCGTAGGTTAACGACATACATACTCCTAATTATTATGCTAAAAGCTTAACATTTTCTGCATAGTACTCTGCGCGAAGCGTCAATCGAACATACGCTTAACCTGCGAAATGCACTGGCGTGATTCCTGCAGCAATATTTAGCAGGAATCATGACAGGGCATTGAGTCAGGTTGAAGCGATTGTTCGATTATTTCTTTTCTATTCAATTATTACTTTTATTACTTCGGTTACCATATTTATCACTTCTTCATTCGCTTTTTCAATAAACTCAATATTTCGGATCTTCCAATCCAGACTTTTTACTTGATCACTCAATACGCATCCGTTTATTTTTTCCCCAATAACTTTAACTTCGAATGGATATCCCTTTTCTTTGCTTGTAATTGGACAAAGAATCCCCAGCCCTACTTTTTCGTTATACATTTTTTGCGAAATCACTAAAGCAGGTCTTCTTCCTCGTTGCTCATGTCCTGCTTGGGGATCAAAATCCAACCAAACAATGTCTCCCTTTTCTGGAATATAGTTTTTTGGTTTTACCATTCTTCTTTTCCTACTGATTTGCCTGTTTCAATAGGATCATGGCGATTCTCTTCAGTTACCCTTTCAAGCAACTCATTCAAGCTAATTCTTTTAGGAACAATAACTATTTTGCCTTCTTCTTCAACAATATCAACAGAACTTCCATTCTTGAGATTAAAATCTTTCACATAGGTCGAAGGAATCCTGATTCCCAGGCTATTCCCCCATTTCTGGACAACAGTTTGCATGGATATCTCCTAGGTTAATAATAGCCATTGTATATCCACACGTCAAGTATACTTTGTATATCCAAAAACAAGATAAGACTTCGCGCGCCGAAGGCGTCAATCGAACATTAGCTTAACCTGCGAAATGCCCTGGCGTGATTCCTGCGCCAATATTCAGCAGGAATCATGACAGGGCATTGAGTCAGGTTGAAGCGATTGTTAGCCGATCGATTTTAATTATAAGAATATATTTCTTATGACAACTTCCCTTCTAGGAATACTTTTATTTTCTCTAGCCGCTCCTGCTCATTTTCCATTATGTATTCTACGATTATATCGACAAACTCAAATCTAGTTTTATTTCGTTTCCTAAGTTCTTCTTCAATTAGTGAATAGAATTTTTTTCCGTTTGTGTCATTTTCATTTTGTCGCTTGGCTTTATATTGCTCTGATATTTGAGTTAAGCTTGTTTGATGAAAGATATAATCATTAAGAAGTCGGAAAAGCTTATGATCTACGTTGTCAAATAATTTTGACTTGCAATACTTTTCTAGGCTTTCAATAGGCAAATAATTTAAAGGAATATTAAAATCTACGTGTTTTTCACTTAGATACTTCTTTGATGTTTCTTCGACATCTCCATCAAGAATAATCAAAAATGTTGATGGCTTAGTCACTAAATTACTTGCTATCACATCATTTGCGAGTTTAATTACATTAGTCCATCCACCGCAAGGTAATACATGGACAAGCTTATTGTTAAGGAGTTTGTATTTCCTAAGTAATTTTGAAATTATCTCTTTAGCTAAATCATCTTCTACTAAAATAACATAGTCATATCCGGTGTGATCGTAAAGAATTCTCGTTGCGTATGATGGGTAGCATGGGTTAATAATCTCTGTAGAATTGTCAGAATGTCTTTCAATGAAATAAATGTTATCAGGAGCAATGTCACGTATTAGTTCTATAGAATGCGTTGAAAAGTAAATAGCCATATTATAATTTATGGAAATATCTTTTAGCAAAACAAGCAATCTCGTTAATGAAGAAGGATGTAATGCCATTTCAATTTCGTCGAGAAAAAGAATGCAAGGTACGGCTATATCTGCTCGATTCTCAATTCTTATGTTCAGCGAATGAAGAATAGACAAAAGCAGATTTTCGCCAGTTGACATGTATATTTGGCTTACACGTTTTCCATGACGCTCGTAAAAATATGGCTCCCCGTTAAAGCCATAGTCCGATTTTGCTTTTTCGCCTTCGATCTTAAATATCTTTTCATAGTATTTTTCATCATTTTGAAGAATTGTACCAAGGTTTTTCTTGATAAATACTGATCCTTCTACCAAATCTTCTTGCTTAACTCTATCGATTTTCTTTAACGCAGCAAAATTGGTATCTCGAAATCTATTACCAAAAATTAAACTTCCTTCATAAAAGCCTTTTATACGCATTGAGCCATTTTCGACTGCTTTCTTCCAACCATCATGGTAATCCCATCTTCTTGTTGCACCATTAAGTTCGAATAGAATTGATGCTCCGTTTTCTACATTTTTTCCAAAGTAGTCGTTCATTTGCATATTGAAGAAGACTGTAGAAGCGCAAGCTACAATTGTACTTTTTCCTGAAGCATTTTGACCTGTAATGGCATAAAGGCCTTTATCAATTGGCAATTCAAATGTTAGTGTGTTGATTGATTTAATTTTAGTGATGGTCATTTTCATTTTCATTGAAAACTCCTTAATTGTGATCTATGTATTTGATTATTGATTTGGCACTTATTTTTTATTTCTTGGCTTAATACTTTCGGGCGAATATCAGATTTCGCGCGCGCGAAGCGCGTCCGGCTAACATTTGCTTAACTGGCGAGGCGTACATTGGCGCGGATTGTGCGCCAGGAGCGAAGCGACCAGCACAATCCGTGACAATAGCCGAGTCCAGTTGAAGCAGTTGTTAGAATAGCGCATTAGCGTAAATATA
>JANYKW010000046.1 GCA_025358025.1 Bacteroidia bacterium
CTGTTACTTCAGGAACATATTATTAATGGGAATTACACCAATTTCAAGGCTGAGAAAAAATTATTGGGAACAAAGGAAGATGGTAATTACAAAAAGAAATTGAAGGAACTTGAGGCAAAATATAATTACACTTCGCAAGAATCTGTAGCTCAGCTTAAAAACTTTTTAATAAATTGCACAGACAGTTCAACCTATGATTATATTTCCCACCCGACGCTTGACCTTGCTATATTGAAATTTACAAATGTAAACCAAAATCGCTACGCTTCTTGCGCTACATTTCTGAAAGACAGTACCCAACTCAAGCAAGGAAAATCGCTGTGCAGGTATGGGTTTCCTTTTGCTGAATTTACCAATTTTCAACATGACCTGATCAACGATGAGATTATGTTCACCAATACCGGGAATATGGGTTCTCCCCCATTTCCCATTGACGGCATCTTAACAAGGCATGTAAGTGACGGACAAAATATTGTTGGACTTGAAATAAGCACTCCGGGACTCAGAGGACAGAGCGGAGGACCATTATTTGATACAAATGGAATCGTTTGCGGTATGCAATCAATTACAGTGCAATATCATATGGGATTTGATGAACAAAAAGTTGAGATCTTCAGTAAGGGGAAAAAATCAAATACGATCAATCACTCATTTTTAAATGTTGGAAGGTGCATTCATGCGGATGCAATTAAAGAATTTTTAAGACTTCATGATATAAAATTTTACGAACAATAAAGGTGAAGTGAAAACGATTGTCAGTAACTTCTGTAGCCGATTCCTGCGTGAGCAATAATCGCGAAGCAGGGAGCCTTCAAATTGCTACTTTTACAACCATGGAAGATCACGATCCCAAAAATGTAAGACGTATAAGATACAAAGGCACCCATCCCAAAGTATTTCAGGAAAAATACAAAGAGCTGAATCCGGACCGGTACAAGGAGGATATTGCCAAAGTGATAGAACAGGGCCGCACACCTGCCGGCATGCACCGGTCTGTTTGTGTGGACGAAATACTGGAGATTCTGCAGATAGTTCCGGGACAAACAGGACTGGACGCTACACTGGGCTATGGCGGTCATAGTTTGGAGATGGCGAAATGTCTGCTCCCCGGAGGACGACTCTATGCCATAGATGTTGATCCCTATGAATTGCCTCGAACCAGGGATCGTATGGCTTCCCTTGGCTTTGGTCCTGAAGTGATCGTGATCCGAAAAATGAATTTTGCAACAATCGATCAAATAGTCTGTGAAACAGGTCCTTTAAACTTTGTTTTAGCGGATCTGGGTGTCTCCTCGATGCAGATAGATAATCCTGAAAGAGGATTCTCCTTTAAGGTTGAAGGTCCGTTAGACCTTCGACTAAACCCAAAGACCGGAAAATCTGCTGCGACCCTGCTGAAAACCATTTCACAGACCGAATTGGAAAGAATTCTCGTCACAAATGCAGATGAACCTTATTACCAATCCATTGCAGAAGCAGTTGTGGTTGAAATATCAAAAGGCAATGATATTTCAACCACAACCCGGTTACGGGAGATCATAGGGAAAGCACTGGAATTTCTTCCACATGATACGCGCAGGGAGGAAAGTAAAAAAGCATGCCAACGCTGTTTCCAGGCTTTGCGGATAGAGGTGAATGATGAATATTCCGTTTTGGATCAGTTTCTGGATAAACTTCCCGATGCACTTGCTCCGGGTGGACGGGTGGCAATATTGTCATTCCATTCAGGAGAAGACAGGCGAGTAAAGAAGTCATTTCAGTATAATTTTCGTGAAGGCATTTATGGTGCGGTGGCCCCTGATCCGATCCGGGCATCCGCTCTGGAGTGCAATACAAATCCCAGGGCACGTTCTGCCAAATTAAGATGGGCAATCAAGGCATAATCACGCTCAATTGACGGGAAGACAATGAATCATCCCGTCTGTTGACAAAAAAATAGTCTCCTATGAACGAATTAACTACTTACGGACTCCTCTGTCTCACCTCCTTTTTTACCCTGATCAACCCGATTGGAACCATGCCAATCTTCATGACCATGACCTCCGAACTGGATGTTGCAAACCGCAACCATACGGCAAAGAAGGCTTCCCTGGTAGCCTTTGCAACCATTTTGTTTTTTGCTTTTTCAGGTCAGCTGCTCTTTAAATTCTTTGGTATATCTGTTAACAGCTTTAAGATTGTGGGAGGTGTAATTTTCTTCATCATGGGGATGGATATGTTGCAGGCCAGGCTCAGCCAGGTGAAAATCAAGGATTCAGAGATAAAAAGCTATGTAAACGATATCTCCATTACACCCCTGGCCATTCCGATGATCTGCGGTCCGGGGGCAATCACCAACTCCATCGTTCTAATGGAGAAAGCCACTACCCCGGAGATGAAAATTATCCTGCTTGCCAGCATCTCCGTAGTTGTGCTGCTGACCTATTTAATATTATTAAGTTCGTCAAAGATCATCAAACTGCTCGGAGAGACAGGAAACAATGTGCTGATGAGGCTGATGGGATTGATCGTGATGGTAATTGCCGTAGAATTCTTCTTCAGCGGATTAAAACCAATTGTTACAGATATGCTAAAATGACGCAACATGGACAATGGATCATTGTTCATGTTGTATTATACTGAATGAGTTAACTTTTCCATTGGTGGTATACTTCAATAAATTGTACCCTGAACCGCAAGCAGCCTTCCTGGGATGAAATGTATTTTATAGGTTCTTTCTAAAGATCTCCAGAATAGAAAATTGCAGACTGCATAACCGGCTAAAAATTCTTTTGCCAAAGATCCTGAGTCTGATTATCTGAATCAAATCATTGTCGGACTTCAACAGTTTGTATGCCCATTTCCCGGAAAATGGCATGGTAATCAAACCTGCCAGTGCAACAAGAAAAGAACCGGTCAACGTCCATAAAACAACACTTTCCAACAGATAGCATAGTGGAAATAGTACCAACCCGGTTGCAAAATTAAACGAACTGGTAAATGCCTTATCTTTAAGCTTCCTGGTAAGAAATAATCTTGGAATCAGGTATGGAATAAAATTAAAGAGAAGTCCAATGACCAATACAGGGGTTGATAAAAGGGCAAAAACAATCCAGCCTGTCAGCTTTTGAAAGGAGGTATCCACAGCTTTTGAAATCTGCCTGTAATTAAATCCTGCTTTTTGAATTTCCCGTGTGTAGGTTTTTGTTAGCGCCAGCAGTTCAATAAATACTACGGGCTTTTCAACTTCCAGTTGCTCAATTTTGGCTATCAGTTCCTGTTCTGCCCTGAAAAGTTGCATAACCGGATTTGAATCGAAAACTTGATGTTTGGAATACTCCTCCCCGGCAATTAACCTGAAATTTTCGTAATCCTGATAGAATGCCTCACTATTGATCTGCATCACGAGAGGTTGCAGCTTATCATGAATCTCATCGCGCAAGGAGATCAAGGCATTTTGGCTATTTTCTGCATATCGCTCTTTATAGCTATCAATATCAATGGGCTCACCATATCGCACAATCAATGTTCTGTTAAAATTCCAGTAATGATCATAAAATATCCCGACCGGAATAATCTGCAAATCCAGTTCAAAATTGTTCTTTTCTTCAGCTTCAAGGGCAATTCGTGGTATTGCTTTCTTGTGTTGCAACATCTGTCTTTTTCCTGAATGGGCAGCCTCTGGAAATAAAGCAACAGAAAGCTTATCTTCAAGCACTTGTGTAACCTGCTTAAAAATTTCCTCGTTATTGGAAAGGCTGTCTTTTCCATCCCGGATACGGTATATCGGGATCATCTTCAAAAATTTCAATGCAGGACGTGCTGCCCAGTTTTTAAAAATATCGGCCCGCGTCAGCCAAAGCGTTTGCAATGGGTTGGTACAGACGAGGGCCAATGGATCCATCAGGGCATTCTGGTGGTTGGCAGCAAAGATTATAGGTTGATCTTTCGGAATATTTTCAAGACCTGTTACTACAACTTTGTTGTGAGTAAGCCAAAAGGCAAAACGCACATACACCCTCAAATTATCATATCCAGACGATCTTTTACTCATAATTATGCTATATCAATTCTCCTGTACCTGTATCAGGATACAGCCAAACAGCTGATTTTGAATCAGATTCTTCATTAAATTTTCAAATTCCAGCCTTCACGGTAGTTTGTACGAACCAACGCTGCTGCAAACTGTTTTGCATTCAGTTCGATTTTCTTTGGTTCTGCTCCCGGAATTCCGTTGGTGACTGTAATTTTATCGTCATCAGAAAGATTGGTAAAGGTCATGTTTTCACCATCCCATTTCAGTTTTTTCCTCAATCCCTGCATCCGGACGGCAAGGTTACCCATCACCACCATTTCGTTTAGTGGACATGCATATTCGAAATTTGAAGCCGGCAATATCCGGTTTTCAGGTGATTCCTTGCAGGCACGAACCCAATCCATTTCATGACTGCCAATGACTCTGCGAACTGTTTTAGGTGGTTTGACCAATTTAGAAAATTTTTCTTCTGGCAAAAGTTTATAATTACTCCCGTAATTACCACAGACCAGTTTACCTTTAGAGCCATGGAAAATAACGCCATTCTTTCCTTGTCCCAGCTCAATTCCATCCGGCAAACCTTCAGGTCTGGAAGGCAACAAGCCACCATCATACCAGGTCACATTAACAGCGGGCATTAGCAATTTGCCAACTTTTTCCCTTGCAGGAAAATCATACCTGATTAATGAAGAATTTGGGGCGCTTTCGTTGTTAAAAGCAGAAGAAGATGCTTCAACAGAAGTTGGATGTCCTAATTTCAATGCTGCATTAACAACATCAAGTACATGGCATGCCATATCGCCCAGCGCGCCGGTTCCAAAATCCCACCAGCCTCTCCAATTCCATGGATGGTAGGCAGTATGGTATGGGCGCATAACTGCAGGACCAATAAAAAGATCCCAATTGATACTGTCAGGCAGCCACATTCCCTGTGCCGGCCGTGTCAGACCCTGCGGCCAGATCGGACGATCAGTCCAGGCGTCAACCTGATAAACTTCTCCAATGGCACCACTCCAAATTAGTTCGCATACTTCCGCTACCGTATCGCTGCTGTGCCCTTCATTGCCCATTTGTGTAACAACCTTGTATTTCCGGGATGCTTCAAGTAAAATCCTTGATTCGTAAACCGTGTGCGTAAGCGGTTTTTGGACATATACATGTTTTCCAGCCTGCATGGCAGACAACGCACAAACTGCATGGGTATGATCAGGTGTTGCAATCAAAATTGCATCAATATCCTTGTGCATCTCTTCCAGCATAATCCTGTAGTCCTTGTATTGTTTTGCATCCGGATACTGGTTAAAAGTCTTTGCCGCATAAATCCAGTCAATGTCGCACAATGCAACGATATTCTCAGAGCTCATATTTCTAAGGTTAACCTGACCTTTCCCTCCAACTCCGATTCCAGCAATATGAAGTTTATCGCTGGGGGCTTTGTGTCCCAATCCGCCGACAACCTGGCTGGGCAAAATGGAAAATCCGGCAGCTGATGCAGCTGAAGTACCAATAAATCCGCGTCGTGAAAAGTTTTTGGGTGTTTCCATGTTTTTCAATTGTTTAGTTATTAATGTTCAAACAGGTGAGTCAGTGACTATGGGAGAACTTCAGCGACGACAAATGTACTGCCACCTACAAAAATAAGATCATCCTTGTCTGCATACATTTTTGCATCAAGCAATGCAGATGCAACATCTTCATATGCCGCCCCGTTAAGTCCGAAAAAAGTGGCCATCTGCATCAGCTGATGTTCAGACAAAGCCCTTTGGATGGAGGCCTTGGTAAAATAGTAAACTGCCTCTTTTGGAAGCAAAGCCAATACGCCAGCAATATCCTTGTCATTGACCATTCCGATCACAAAATGAAGCTTTTTGAAAGGAATCTGCTTCAACTGCAATACAACCTCTCTGATTCCCGCTTCGTTATGAGCGGTATCACAGATAATTCTGGGATTCGCACCAATGGTTTGCCATCGGCCTGATAATCCCGTTAAACCTGTAACATTTTCCAGTCCGCTCCTGATATTTGATTCTGAAATTTTCCATCCCATTTTCTGCAATTCGAGCACTGCGCAAAGCAAGGTGCAGATATTTTTTGTCTGATACTTGCCCAAAAGGTCTAGCCGGAGGCTTTCGAAGAGAATCACATCCTTATTTCTAATGGTTAAAAGCTGTTTTTGATCAGTTGAAAGAAAAGAATAGGAGGAATTGAGTATTTGATCTGCAAAAAGAACCGAAGCATGATTTTCTTTTGCCTTTCCTTCAAAGATCATGGAGGTCTGGGGATTTGTCTCCCCTATGACCACCGGGACAGCATGTTTAATAATACCGGCCTTTTCCAGGGCAATTTTTCCCAATGAATCACCCAGTAACGCAGTATGATCCAGACTTATATTGGTGATTACGGATAGTTCAGGGGTAATAATATTGGTTGAATCAAGTCTGCCTCCCAGGCCCACTTCTACAACAGCAATATCCACAGATTGTAATGCAAAATATTTAAAAGCCATCATCACAGTTAATTCAAAAAAAGAGGGCTCCAGATCAATGGTTTTGTTCTTTTCTAAAAACTGAAGGACAAAATCAACGACATAAGATTCAGGAATCATCTCTCCGTTTACCTTGATTCGCTCACGAAAATCCTTTAGATGCGGAGAGGTGTACAGCGCCGTTTTGTAACCTGCCTCTTGCAGAATGGCAGCCAGCATGTGGGAAACCGAACCTTTTCCATTGGTACCTGCAATATGAATGGAACGAAAATTATGGTGAGGACAACCGAACATTTGGTCAAGAACCAGCGTATTCTCAAGGCTTCCCTTATAAGCTGCAGGCCCGTTTCTCTGGTAATAAGGTAAATGTTCGTACAAATATTCGAGTACCTTTTCGTAATCCATCCTTAAAACTTTACTAACAAATTGTAGATACAAAGATGTAAAAAACCTTTGGCTAAAACTATCACAGCATCGTTTTAATGTTATCTTTAAGCGTCACACAGAAGTAAGATGCTCAGTCTGAACTGATACCATTGCAACAAAATATTTGTGCCGGTTGTTCCATGCTGAGTGCCTGAAAACGTTTTAATTAGCACCATCCATACCATGAAGCGACCAAAAACATTTATTCTTGATACCAATGTTATTTTGCACGACAGTGAGTGTATTTACAACTTTGAAGACAACGATGTAGTTATTCCTATTACCGTCCTGGAAGAGTTGGATAAATTTAAGAGGGGTGATGATCAAATAAATTTTCAGGCCAGACAGTTTGTCCGGATACTGGATGAAATAATTGGGAAAAGACCTATTGACAAGGGAATCCAACTGGGGCAAAGCAAAGGAAAACTTTACATAGAACTTGGAAAACCTTATTCTGAGCAACTCAAGGCCTCCTTTCGTGAAGACATTCCGGATCACCGCATTCTCGCCATTTCAGAGTTTTTACGTGACAAGCACACAACACGCAAGGTGGTCCTCGTAAGTAAAGATGTAAATCTCCGGATAAAAGCCAAATCCCTTCATATTGAGGCAGAGGATTATAAAAACGATAAGATCGAGGATATTGAAGTCTTGTATCAGGGAATCCGTGAAATTAAAGATTTTGATGACCCACTGATTGCAAAACTGTATGAGAACAATTTTCTTTCTGTTGATGAGTCGGGAATTGAAAAAAAGCCATTTCCGAATGAATTCTTTATTCTAAAAAGTCCTAACGCGAGTGTTTTGGCACACTATAACGTATTTCGCTCAAGGCTGGAACGTGTTGACAAGAAAATTGCCTTTGGTATCAAACCCCGCAATGCAGAGCAAACTTTTTCTTTGCAGGCACTTCTTGATCCTGAAATTAAACTGGTGAGTCTAACCGGAAAGGCAGGTACAGGAAAAACACTGCTGGCTCTTGCAGCTGCAATAGCCCAGCACAGTGTTTATGACCAGATCATGCTTGCTCGCCCCATTGTTGCTTTGAGCAACCGTGATATTGGATTTCTGCCAGGGGATGCAGAAGAAAAAGTCTCTCCTTACATGCAACCCCTTTTCGATAACCTTGCGGTTATCAAACGATGCTTCGACAATCACACCCACGAGTACCATGTGATTGAAGATTTGCAAAAGGACGATCGGCTGGTAATCTGTCCACTGGCTTTTATCCGCGGACGTAGTCTTTCAAACTGCTACTTTATCATCGATGAAGCACAAAATCTCACCCCTCATGAGGTTAAAACCATCATAACCAGAGCTGGCGAAGGTACAAAGATGGTATTTACCGGTGATATTCAGCAAATTGACTCACCATACCTTGATATGCAATCCAATGGATTGGCTTATTTGACAGACCGTATGAAAGGACAGGATATTTTTGCACATATCAACCTCCTCAAAGGTGAAAGAAGTTATCTGGCTGAGCTGGCAAGCGACTTGTTGTAGATTTTCGATTGGCAAATACGTACTTTAGCGGTCTTGATTGTTTAGAATGAATTTTACTGATAAAAAAGTTGCATTTGGCACGCTCGGATGCAAACTTAATTTTTCTGAAACCTCTACCATTGCCCGAACTTTTCAGGAGCAGGGATTCGCAAGGGTTGATTTCAAGGATAAGGCTGATATTTATGTCATCAATACCTGTTCGGTAACTGATTCGGCAGATAAGAAAAGCAGGGCCATGATTCGTCAGGCAACCCGTATTAATCCGGCAGCTTTTGTTGTAGTGATTGGTTGCTATGCGCAACTAAAACCTGAAGAGGCTGCATTAATTGAAGGCGTCGATCTTATTTTAGGAGCCAACGATAAATTCAACATTACCAAATACCTTGAAAATTTAGACAAACATGCAAGCAGCGAGAGGCATAGCTGCACTTTTAAGGAGATCACTAATTTTCAGCCCGCCTCTTCTTTTGGTGATCGTACACGCAGTTTTCTTAAGGTGCAGGATGGCTGTAACTATTTCTGCACCTACTGTACCATTCCCCTTGCAAGAGGCAAGAGCAGAAATCCATCCATACAAAGCCTTGTTCAGGAAGCAAGGCATCTGTCAGGACAGGGCATCAAGGAGATCAATCTTACCGGAGTAAACATTGGTGATTTTGGTAAAAGTACAGGTGAATCTTTTCTGGATCTTTTGAAGGCTCTTGATCAGACGGAAGAAATTGTCAGGATCAGAATGGGTTCTGTCGAGCCAAATCTGATGAATGATGAAATTATAGACTTTGTCGCCAATTCAAAAAGAATTGCGCCCCATTTTCATATCCCTTTACAGGCAGGTACAGATGAAGTACTTACGCTGATGAAAAGGCGATATACTACTGAACTGTTTCAACAACGTGTTGATGCAATAAGAAAAAAAATGCCTTTTGCTTTTATTGGAGTAGATGTTATTGCAGGAATGAATGGAGAAACTGCCGGGTTGTTTGAGGAAGCTTATCAATTTATTGAAAAGCTGGATGTATCCCAACTACATGCTTTTCCCTATTCTGAGCGTGCCAATACCAGGGCGCTGGCCATTGATGGTATAGTTCCAATATCTGAGAGAAAACACAGAACGCAGCGGCTAATCGAACTTTCTGAGTCAAAACTTCTTCATTTTTACCATAGTAACCTGGGCCGGACAGCTACAGTCTTGTTTGAAAATCACCAGAATAAAAAGTTGGCAGGGGGCTGGACCGAGAACTACATCAAGGTTGAAGTCCCCTTTCATGCAGATTTACTGAACATCACCCGACTTGTCAGGTTAAGGAAAATAAACGACAACGGCCATATTGTGGCAGATTTGCTGTAAAAACTATTGCATTGCACTCCACACGGATAATCACTACTTTTGGGTCAAAAATTATGGACTTGGAAAATATATGCCAGGAAGTCATCGAAATAGCAAAGACCGCGGGTGCCTTTATTGCAGGGGAAAGAATAAATTTTGATCTCAAACTTGTTGAATCAAAGGGGAAAGCAAACTTTGTTTCCTATGTTGACAAGACAGCGGAAGAGCTAATCGTTGAAAGATTACGGAAACTCATGCCTGATTCAGGATTTATCACTGAAGAGGGAACGGCCTTTGACACAGGCGAAAAATATCGCTGGGTCATTGATCCTTTGGATGGCACGACAAATTTTATCCACGGAATGCCTCCATATGCAGTAAGCATCGGACTGTTGGAAGGCGATGAGATCGTTTTGGGCGTAGTTTATGAGATTTCCAGAGACGAATGTTTCTATGCCTGGAAAGGAAGCAAAGCCATGTTAAACGGAAAAGAGATTCATGTTTCCGAAGCATCTGCAACCGAAGAAGCCTTGGTTGTAACCGGATTTCCCTATGGTATCATTAAAAATTCAGATGCATTTATTACCACAATCAAACACCTTATGGCTAATTCGCACGGAATCAGACGACTGGGATCAGCTGCTACCGATCTGTCCTATGTAGCGGCTGGCAGGTTTGAGGCATTCTGGGAAACTGGTCTTAGTCCCTGGGATGTTGCAGCAGGTGCCCTGATTTTGCGACAGGCAGGAGGAATAGTTACTGATTTTAAAGGCAACGACAACTTTCTCTTCGGAGGCGAAATTGTTGCAACAAATCATAATTATTTCATTGAATTTCAGTCTATTATAGAAACAAATTATTACAAATTGTAATGGATAGAAATGCAAATACAGGGTACTATCTTCTGAAGGCATTTACCTGGATTATTCAACTCTTTCCGCTTAGATTCCACTATTTTATTTCTGACCTGATCTATTTATTTATTTACCATGTAGTCAGGTACCGCAGAAATGTTGTTTTTAAGAACCTGACTAACTCTTTTCCGGAAAAATCGACCAAACAAATCAGGCAGATAGCCAGGAAATTCTACCATCATTTCTGCGACAGCTTCATAGAAACACTATACTTCGACAGGATTTCTGAAAAAGAGATCAAAAAACGACTGACCCTCTTAAACCAGGAGTTACTTGAAAATTTTCTGGCAGAAGGCAGGCCTGTTATTCTGGCATTGGGCCATTACAACAACTGGGAATGGAATTGCAGTTGGCCGCTTAATTCCAAATATAAAGGTTATGTAATTTATAAGAAACTGACCAACAAAAGCTTTGATCTATTTTATTACAATATGCGTTCACGATTTGGTATCATTCCTCTTGAAAGAGCCGACACCTACAGACAACTAATAGCAGATTTAAATAATAATGAATCAATAGCATCAGCATTTTTGATGGATCAGACTCCAAGAAAGCACGAGATCCAGTATTGGACCACCTTCCTGAACCAGGATACACCCGTTTTGACAGGTACTGAGAAGGTTGCCAGAAAACTGGATGCGGCGGTACTTTTTTGTCACATCAGAAAACTTAAAAGAGGATACAATCGTTTAGAATTCTCTGTTATAGCTGAACATGCCAAAGATACGGCACCTTTTGAGATTACCGAGAAAGCGACCCGTATGATAGAAGGGATGATCATCCAACGTCCAGAACTTTGGTTGTGGTCACACAAAAGATGGAAACACAAAAGGGAGAAGTTATGAGTTATGAGTTATGAGTTATAAAATTAAATATTAGGTATTTATATTACAATTAAGCAATAGTTTAAGCTCCAGAGGAGAAATTTTTAGGGCAAAAAATGAATCAAAATAAAAAGATTTCCATTGTAATCCTGAACTGGAATGGCAGCAGTTTCCTGAAAAGATTTCTACCTTCCATCATTGACTGTTCAAAAGGCAATGTGGAGATTGTTGTTGCAGATAATGGATCTACAGACGACAGCAAATCTCTGATCGTAAACCTCTTCCCTACTGTTGTCTACCTGCAACTGGATAAAAATTTTGGTTTTGCAGAAGGATACAACAGGGCATTGGAAATGATTCACTCCGACTTTTTTGTACTGCTCAACTCAGATGTTGAGGTAACACCCGGTTGGCTTGAACCCATGCTGAATCTGATGGAAAATGATCCTGATATCGGTATTTGTCAACCGAAAATTCTGAGTCTGGACCGCCCTGATGAGTTTGAATATGCAGGTGCATCCGGTGGATTCATTGACAGATTTGGTTATCCGTTCTGCAGAGGCCGCATTCTGCAGGTCGTTGAAAAAGATCTGGGCCAATACGATGACATCCTGCCTGTTTCATGGGCATCAGGTGCCTGTATGATGGTAAACTCAAACCTCTGGAGAGCATGCAACGGATTTGATCCTGATTTTTGGGCTCATATGGAGGAGATTGATTTTTGTTGGAGGTCACAACATCTTGGTTACAAGGTATATATATGTCCGGATTCTGTAGTTTACCACATCGGTGGTGGCACACTTAATTACAACAATCCACTTAAAATACATCTGAATTTCAGAAACAATCTCTATCTATTGTTCAAAAATCTACCGGGAAAGCAGTTGGCAGTAATTTTGCCTGCAAGGATGGTGCTGGATGGTATCGCTGCTTTTGTTTTTCTGCTTAAAGGTGAATTCGGATCCTTTGGAAGGGTCTTTGCTGCACATCTGAAATTCTACCGGAATTTGTCACAACTTTTTCGAAAGCGTCGCAGTGTGTTCAGTACTAGCAAAAACAAAGGGATTAGATTACTTTCAGGCAAAAATATACTCTGGAATTATTTTGTGACCAAACGAAGGAAATTTTCAGAAATTCCTGCATAGATCAGTGAAATAAATAACCCCGATCAATCTCAAAAAATTTTAATTCATAAAATGAAGCCATGCGTATAACAAGAGAAAATTGTACAGGCTTGATCATAGATTTTCAGGAAAAGCTTTTCCCTGTCATTGCCGAAAAAGAGAATCTTCTCTCCAATTGTGTTAAACTGATAACCGGGCTTCAGATTTTAGATATCCCACTTGCTGTAACACAGCAATATTCAAAGGGTTTGGGTCCAACTGCCGGTGAAATCTGTTCACTCTTTCAACCATTCAGCTATTTTGAAAAAACCAGTTTCAGCTGTCTGGATGAACCACTCTATGCTGAATATCTCATTGATTCAGGAAGAACGAATGTTTTAATCTGCGGTATAGAAGCGCATGTTTGTGTCCTTCAGTCAGCAATAGATCTTCAGGAGAAGGGATATCATCCAATTGTCATTTCTGACTGTATAGGCTCAAGACAACTGGCAGAAAAACAAGTTGTTATGCAACGTTTTGCCCTGGAGGGAATTCGTGTCTCCACGGTTGAATCAATCCTGTTTGAATTGACCCGCTTTGCAACAGCATCCGAATTTAAGTCTATCTCAAGGTTAATCAGATAGTTATAGATCTTCTTTCTACTTACAATCCGTAAGTTCAAAATTCCACCAAATATTTCCTGGTGGGTACATTACCCTATAATATTCTTATTTTTGTTGCAGTTATTGACAAAAGTTAAAGTATGTAACATGGAAGTGTACAAATTTGGAGGAACTTCAGTAGGTTCCATCGAGAATATGAGATCGGTGATGAAATTAATCACCGACGGGAAACAAAAAATGGTGGTATTATCAGCCATGTCAGGAACAACCAACAGTTTGGTTGAAATTTCCGATTACCTCACAAAAAAGAATAAAGAGTCGGCTCTCGCGCAGATTAGCATGCTCGAAAAAAAATACTACAACGTTGTTTTTGATCTCTTCAAAAGCGCTGAGATGAAGGATTGTGGTAAAAAAATTCTGGAAGAGCATTTTGATTTCATCAAGGCCTTCACAACCGGAACCTTCTCCGAGGCAGGAGAAAGATCCATTTTGGCTCAGGGCGAATTGATCTCAACTGCCCTTTTCACCTTGCTGATGCAGGAAGAAGGATTCAATGCCACCTTGCTCCCTGCGCTCGAATTTATGAAAGTCGATGCTGACAAGATGCCAGACAGTCGATTTATCAAGCAAAAATTGAATGAAATTCTTGCATCCAGACCGAAGGCTGATTATTATATTACCCAGGGATTTATCTGCAAAAATGAACTTGGCGAGATCGATAACCTGCAAAGAGGAGGATCTGACTATACTGCAACACTCATCGGAGCAGCCATAAGCAGCAGTGAAGTCCAGATCTGGACAGATATTGACGGATTTCACAACAACGATCCGCGTTTTGTTGAAAACACCAAACGGGTTGATGTACTCTCATTCAATGAAGCGGCTGAATTGGCTTATTTTGGTGCTAAAATTTTACATCCGCAAACAGTTCTTCCGGCCAAAAACAACAACATCCCGGTTCGTTTGAAAAATACCATGAATCCACCGGATCCAGGGACCCTGATTACAGCTGAAAGTAAAGGAGCCGGGATCAAGGCTGTCGCTGCAAAAGACGGAATAACTGCCATCAAGATCCGTTCCGGAAGGATGTTGAATGCCTATGGATTCATGAAGAATATTTTTGAGATCTTTGAATATTTCAAGACCTCCGTCGATATGGTTACAACTTCTGAGGTTGCTG
The DNA here is from genome assembly GCA_025358025.1 of Bacteroidia bacterium. Lineage (GTDB taxonomy): Bacteria > Bacteroidota > Bacteroidia > Bacteroidales > Prolixibacteraceae > CAINVV01. The sequence goes on from JANYKW010000046.1 coordinate 14,404, forward strand.
TGTCGGTTACAATCGATAATCCAAAACACCTGGAAGAGATCGTAAACGAATTAAAAGAGTACGGCGATGTAGAGGTAGATAAGAATCAAACCATCGTATGTATTGTTGGCAACATGATTGCAGAAGAGAAGGGATTTGCTTCCAGGGTATTTATTGCCCTGGAAAATATTCCCATTCGCATGATCTCTTATGGTGGAAGCCGTCACAATATATCTGTGCTGGTAAATACGAACGATAAAAAAGAGACACTTGTAGCGCTTAGCGAAAAACTGTTGAACATTTAGTTATACAAATGAATGAATTTGATGACCCAACTGGTAATTCAAAAAATTACAAATGGGGTTTTTTCTATTTCAACAAAGCTGATACACGCATTTTTGTTCCAAAGAGATATGGATTTGGATATTCATTAAACTTTGGCAAACCCTATGTTACAGCTGGATTTTTCCTGATCTTGCTGATCATTTTCTACTGGGCTCTCTTTGGCTAAAGAACCAGGTTTGTCACCTCACACAAGACATTTTTTTCATAATTGTAGACTGGGGTAGCATACATTTTCAGCCAAAGCTCCATCGAGTCTTCAATATCCTCATGGACAAGCTGCAACCTACTGTGAGTCAGTTCAATAAACGATTTTTTGAGTTCATCGTTGTAATTTGACGCATACTTTGCCGTTTTAAAGTACAGGTCATAAGCAATATAATTATTGGGAAAAAGCCGGTAATTTTTATATATCTCTTTATCGATATGTTCAGCCAATAAAAGCAACCTCTCATTCATGCCGGGTTCAGCAGCAATGTGATGCAGAACTTCATCATCTATCTGATTTCCAAATTGGATATGAATCCTTCCTTTCTGATTTTTCAGTCCACTGACCATACTCAGAAGGTCATCTTTCTCAGTCTTTTGAAAATTGGGATCCTCCTGTCGTTTTTTTAATTCAGCAACTTTTTCATTACCACAAGGCTCAATCTCGTAAGATATTGCCATCGGAACAATTTTAAGTTCTCTGAACCCATCAAAGAAGTTATCGTTATTTGACATATTGAGCATCTTCAGAAGGGATGGTTGTGTTATGTCATTACCATCTTTTGCACGTCCTTCCCTTTGGGCAATCCAAATTGAATCAGAACCATTTGTGATCATTTTCCGGATGTATAGTGACAACAACCTGGAAGATGTAAGCAGTTGTTTGACAGGGATATTGCGATTGACGATAAACGAGCGGTTGATGCGGACAAAGTCATTGATCCAGGGAAATATAAGCAAATTACTGCCTATAGCAATTTCTGTTGGATTAAAACCACTGGCATGCATTTCAACATTCAAAAGCGCAGAATCCAAAATAATATCCCGGTGATTGGAGATGTAAAGATATCGCTGTTTTTTATCAAGATTCTCCAATCCATTCATAGTTAATCCGTTGGAACTGGAAGCAAGAATCTGATTGATGACCGGGACCACAAACTGATCTTGAAAAACCTCAATTGTTTTAGTTGTCGCCATGGCTGCTTTCATCTGAGCCAATTCATCCTCATCCTTTTTCAAGTTCTTCAACATGATATGATTGAATTCTGGATCGTTTAATAGCCGGGTCATAACAGTAGAAAACTCGTCGTTCCGATAGGGGCGGATATCGTCAAAATTGTGCAATGGATGCATTTTCTGTCAATTGTTTATAGTTTGCTTGTCGATGACTTCCACACCTGCGGGAGAATGGTCATGATCAAATTCATCTCGTCTGATCCCGAAGTTTCGGGAGGATATTTTGATTTAATAATTCGGTTACCCAATTCAAGAGCACGGCAAAGTTACAAAATATCGTTGTACGATTAGATTTTTAGCTTTTTTTAACCTATTTTTTTCTGTACAATAGAGTTCCCTAAACTACAATTGAAGTGGATCAAACAGAGACATGCAAAGCCTGAAATATAAGGATTGGTTATAATAAGTTGGCTAATAACTATTTAAAAAACTGCAGATACTCGAAGCAGCTATTTATTCATCATTTATATTTTAAAATTTGAGGCAGATTTGACCTCTTAAATCAAATCTGTGATCACCCTGCGTCTCATCATTTCCTGACCCCATTGAGGTTGCTCCATCACGCAGTGTATATCCGGCTTTAAAGTAAAAAGTCAATAATTTTACCGGCTGATATTTTAGATTAAAGTAGCTTCTAACTCCTTTCCCATGAAATTCAGGAATGGAAAAGTAGTAGAGAAGATCGTTTTCGTAACTATAGACTCTGGAATTGTAACCTTCTGTACTGTAAAAAGTCATCCGAAACCAACATTTGAATTTCGATGAATAAGTGTAAATCAGATCCTGAAAAAGGAGATACCCGTTTTCATTAGCGGATCGGTATTTGTACCTTACATATTCCAATCTACTTCTCAATTGAATTTTATCGCTCATTTTCCAGTCACAATGCAACCTCCATTTGGCCGTGGATTCGTCGTACTGTTCAGGAACACCAGTAGCTCCGGAAGTTTTTTGAGGTTTCACAACAAACCGTGTATGGAGATAAACGTTCACGTCACCACTTAGGGCATATTCCCCTTGAAATGCCAGTGAATGGCCCTGAGCCGGAGAGATAGTCGAGTAGGTCATCCATGGAAAATAATAGATGTCAGCCTGACCGCCTATTTTTAATTTTGCGATGGGATAATACTCAAATGCAGTATAAAATCCCTGTTCGTTTTTACCACCACTTCCTTCAGAGAATGCACCAGAATTGAAAGACTGAAATGCAGGGTCATAATATCGGTAAAGAAAAGATAGGGACATCTGTGGATGAGCTTTCCAGACCATTCCATTGACAAAAGCCGGCTTCAAATTTCGGGAAATTCCTGCCTCTCCAAAAAAACTGATCTGATTCAAAATAAAGTGGTAATCCAGTCCAAAATTTCCGTTGACATCCCCTTCAAAGGATTTTGATTTGTAAGGCAAAGCGCCCTTCGAAACTGGGAGACCAAACTTCTGCAAGGAAGTCAGAAATCCAAATCGCCACCTGCTGAACCGAAAATCGAAGTAACTTCCTATCGAACTTTCACGAACATCTTTCTCATCGGCAATTTCCGAAATGGTACGATGAAGTCCGTCCATCCTGAAAGATGTGATATAATTCACACCAGAAACATCTTCTTCCAGATTTGCATCTCTTCGTTTATTTGAAATAAAGAGGGACAATTTAAACGGTTTAAGGCTAAACTGTATTGCTGCACCTCTGTAAAAAAGATTTTCGTCCGACGAACTGTAAGGCCTGATGCCTTCACCTGAACGCATCAGGGAGGAGAGGTCGGAAACATAAGTTACTCCACCTCCCGACCACAAATTGACTCCCTGTCCGAATCTCAGATGGTAGTCGCCTACCACCACTTTATTAATCAGACCTTTCCCTTCAAAAGAGATAAAACCGGATAGAAAATCAAATCCCTGTCTGTTTGAATTCCGAAAAAAATCCTCACCTGCATCATTTTCGGCTGTTATTCCAATCTCCATTGATTTTCCAACCTCTGCACGGTATCTTGTGAAACTGCTCACAGGAGATCCGCCATATACCGGAGATTTCTCATTATGGCTGAAATATCCTGCAGAAACAGGCATTGTCTCTTTTATCCTCAAAAGTAAAGTTTGACGAATCACCCGGTCCCATTTTTTCTGCAGCGAATCTCTTGATGTGTTGAAACGAACAAATGGTTCTACTTTCCGCAAAAGTTCCTCACTGAAATCATCCATCACAGATAGTTCGTTCAGGGTAATAATCTGTCCGTATTTTTCACGATAGGAAATGATGTCACGTACTTGTTTAAAATTAAAGAGGTTAAGACGCAACAACTCTTCTTCAGTCGCCAGGTTGATAAAAATAGGATGTCCTGAATAATAGCTTAAATCATCCAGCAGAAGCGTGCTTTCGGATGTGCCATCATTTGATGCAGCAAGTGATTCGACCAGCTCTTCAATTTGCTGTTCCTTCCGCAGGTCGGTTTGTTGTGCGTACCCTGAAGTTGCAGATACAAATATCAGCAATAGCCATACCAAATTGTATGTATTTATTTGCATTTGATAATATTGATATTAACTGAAAACGTTGGGGAATATCCCAATATTTCGTGGTGAACCATGGCAAAATCCAGTTGAAAGAGATTCCATCTGTATCCAAGGCCAAATGAGTGTTGAAAGGGATTGGTCGAGATACCACCGCGTATCCAAAAATTCTCCAGTAGCTTATATTCCAATCCATTGCGAAAGCAAAGCCCGTTCTCCTTATCGAAGACTGCTTCTGTTACCATCATGATTTGCTCTGTCAGCAAAAAAGATGCTCCACCCCTGATAATCAGTGGAAAAGTAAGACTATGCTGAAAGGTTTCTATTTTCGATTCTGCAATATTTCTGAGATGAAATCCCAAAGAGAGCTGTTTAGAGAATCTATAACCAATGCCGCCATCCACCTGAAATGAACCTTTGTGACCGCCATCTTCCGGAAAGTTCAGGCTAAAATAGTTAATCAAAATACCCGCAGAAAGCTTACCAGAGAGCTTTTTCGCAATGGATATTCCAATATTTGTTTCTTTATAATCAGCTATGGCTGATTGAGATACACCGGCCGCAATGACAGTTGCCTCAATGGGGCATACCAATGAAAGTGCACTTTGCTGATAACCCTGAATAAAATAGGGCTGACGGTAAGACACATTAGCTGCAAAATTTCTATTTTCTGTTAAGAATGCCTGATTGTGAAAAACGGAAAATGATCCCGGCAATCCAACTACAGCCAGGGAAAGAGCTGCCTCCCGTGCTCCGACAGTAACCAATCGTTCTATAGCTGAACCGGTGGAAGGAAGAATTAATACAATTAGGCTGATAAACAGACCGGTATTTAAATCTCTGTGACGCATGTAAGGGAAATTTCGAGAGAGAAGAGACCGGTCAACCCCACTGCGAGGGGAGATAAAAAGAGGGAGCTGCTGACCGCACTCCCTCTAATATACCTCAAAAAAACGAGAAATCAAAAACTTAATTGGTCTTGAAAGGGTACTTAACCCCTGCCAATTCTTTGTTTGCCTCAATCATCTTATTTTTTAATTCATTCTTAAACTCAATCAGTTTCTCCATTAATTTTTCATCTCCCGTTGCAATCATTTGAGCAGCAAGAATGGCCGAATTACGTGAGCCATTGAGTGCAACTGTTGCTACAGGAATTCCGGGAGGCATCTGAAGAATTGCCAAGATTGAATCCCAGCCTTCCAGCGAAGCTTTAATAGGCACTCCAATAACCGGGACAGGAGTCATCGCTGCAATGACTCCAGGCAGATGAGCCGCCATCCCGGCAGCCGCAATGATGACTTTAATTCCACGGGAATGGGCACCTTTTGCAAATATCTCAACTTCTGCAGGTGTGCGGTGTGCTGAAAGGGCGTGCATTTCAAATGGAATTTCCAATTGATTCAGGACATCAGCAGCACCGGTCATCACGACCAGATCTGAAGTGCTGCCCATGATGATACTTACTTTAGGTTTTAATCCTTGCGGCATGGTTCGATTTTGAATTTTATTTACTCCAAAATTACAATATATTATACATTATAACCATAATGTGGTCCGAATGGTCATTTTTTTTTGCCCCCCGAAAAGAATATTTTATATTTGTCCCACCTTAAAAGCAATACTTCTGTATCAATTTCTGAGCGGTTGATCTGTTTGAGGTAAAACATTTTTGTTATCTCAAAAAGTCGCTGATACATCCGATATTTTTCTATCTAAAATATGAGATAGACGCCTGGTGCGGCTTTTTTTATTATAAAAACCAAATATTAGCAGAGTATATGAAACGAATCAAACTTTGGGACAAAGAATTTGAGATGTCACTGTCTTACGAGGAGATACAGACGGCGATCAAAAAAATGGCAGTTCAAATGAAAATTGATCTCGAAGGCAAAAATGCACTCTTTGTCTGTATTCTGAATGGTTCGTTTATCTTTGCAGCCGATTTAATGAAGAATCTCGAATTGATCGACGCTGAGATCTCCTTTCTCAAACTGGCTTCTTACACGGGCACCTCCTCTTCAGGCGATATAAAAGAACTGATCGGATTGAATGAAAACATCAAGGATCGCACGGTCGTTGTATTGGAGGACATTGTGGATTCAGGCCACACAATTGCAGATGTCATTGCACAAATATCACAAAGAGGTGCCAAAGAGGTTAAAATTGCAACCTTACTTTTTAAACCGGATGCAATGAAGAAAAAGATTCATCTGGACTATGTCGGACTTGCTATCCCCAATGATTTCATTGTAGGTTACGGACTTGACTATGATCGGAGAGGGCGTAATTTTAAAGATATTTATACTTTGGTTAAATAAATTCCATGATAAATCTTGTCTTATTTGGACCGCCGGGTGCCGGGAAAGGTACACAGGCTGCATTTCTGTCCAGGGCCTACAAATTGATACACTTGTCAACAGGTGACATTTTAAGGGAAGAGATTGCAGCTGACACGCCGATTGGTCAGACAGCCAAAGATATTATTTGCAGGGGAGAACTTGTTCCAGACTCGATGGTTATTGATTTGATACAGGAAAAGCTTGATAAAAATCCGAGAGCCAATGGTTTTCTTTTTGACGGTTTTCCTCGGACTGTTCCACAAGCTGAAGCACTGGACACATTATTGATACATTACGGCAGAAGTGTAAGCGCCATGTTATCGCTGGAGGTAGAGAAGGAGGAGTTGATAGCCCGTCTGATGAACAGAGGAACCACCTCTGGAAGAGATGATGATTCAAATCATTCTATCATCGAAAACAGAATTGAAATATACAATCAAAAGACTGCTCCGCTGATTAGTTATTACCGCAATGCCGGAAAATATGAGTCAATAAACGGGACAGGTACCATAGAAGAGATCACAAGCCGGTTGAAAGCCCTTATAGAGAAGCTTCCACAAGATAGAAAGAGCCGATAAACGGCTTTTACTATTTTGTGGAAGTTTCTTCAGGCAAGTTATTTACAACCAATTCCAGTTCGTTATACCACGATTCACCGTACTTTCGGATGAGTGGATCCTTCAGATATTTCCAAAGAGGCAGGTCATTGGATTTTCCGCACGCTCTTCCTGGCTTACATATCTTGAGTTTCTCATAGTTTACTCCGTCAAATCTCTTGTATTCAGTGATTCTGATAGGGAAAAGATGGCAGGATACAGGTTTTCTGAAATCTGTTTTTTTTTCAAAAAATGCTCGTTCAATAGCACAAAATGTAATCCCAAGGTCATCGACAAAAGTAAATACACACTCATTTTTACCAACTATCGGGGTTACCAGGTCACCATCGTGATCGGTCAGTGAAAAACCCTGCTTAGCTATTTCTGCAATATTTACTAAAGAAAGGTACTCCTTAAAATCGGGATAAAGTCTCTCAATAGCAAGGGCTTCATCCGGTGTAACCGGAGCACCGCTGTCTCCTTCGATACAACAAGCACCCTTGCATTGATGCAGATCGCAGCAGAATTTGGATTCCAGCACATCCATGCTGACTATGGTTTTCCCAATCTCAATCATATCAAAACCTTGCCAGTCATATCTGCTGGAACCTTCAATCCCATAATGGTCAGAATTGTGGGTGCTACATCAGCCAGTATTCCATCGCTGATAACGGCATTCCTGTTATCTGTTACCCAGATACATGGAACAGGATTGAGAGAATGAGCAGTGTTGGCGCTTCCGTCCTCATTGACAGCAAAATCAGCATTCCCATGGTCGGCAATGACCAAAACATCATATCCGTTTGATCTGGCAACTTCGACTACTTCCTTTACACACAAATCAATTGCTTTGACTGCAGTCTGTATGGCACTATATACTCCGGTGTGGCCAACCATATCGCCATTGGCAAAATTCAGGCATATAAAGTCTGAACTTTTTTTATTCAATTCAGCAACGATGGCATCTTTCACCTGCGGAGCTGACATCTCCGGTTGAAGATCGTACGTTGCAACCTTGGGAGAAGGGATCATGATCCGGCGTTCACCGGTGAACTCATTTTCCCGTCCTCCAGAGAAAAAAAATGTAACATGGGCGTATTTTTCTGTTTCAGCGATACGGATTTGATTCAGCCCTGCTTTGGAAACTATTTCTCCAAGCGTATTGGAAACGTTATCCTTGTCAAAAATCACATGAATATTTTTGAAGGAAGATTTGTAGTTGGTCATGGTGTACCATTCCAGAGGTATGGTATGCATTTCCTGCTCATGATGATTTTCCTGGGTAAAGGCGATGGTCAACTCGCGTAAACGGTCGGTACGGTAGTTGAAACAAATGACTACATCGCCTTCCTTGATGGTTGCCAAAGGTTGATCATACTCGTCCGTCATTACGACAGGTTTTATAAATTCATCCGTAACACCCTCATCATATGACTTTTGTATGGCTTCCAGCAGATTCTGACTCTTTTGCCCAACCGATTTGGTTAGCATGTCGTAAGCCATTTTCACCCGATTCCAGTTGTTGTCGCGATCCATCCCGTAATAACGACCAATCAGTGTTGCAAATTTCGCCTTGGTTGTTGAAAGTTGTTTGAGATCTTCCTCCACAAAACCGTACGCTGAGCGTGGATCTGTGTCGCGGCCATCGGTCAACCCATGTACAAAGATCTGCTCCAGACCCATGTCTGTAGCGATCTGAGCCAGGGCTACCATGTGGAGGCTCAGCGCATGAACTCCGCCAGGACCAATCAGACCGATGAGATGTACCGGTTTATTGTTCTCCTTTGCATGAGTGAAAGCCTTGATAATTTGCATATTATCTTTCAGCTTGTTCTCGCGGATAGATTTATTTATTTTAACCAGATCCTGATATAATACACGTCCGGCCCCGATGTTCAGGTGACCAACCTCAGAGTTTCCCATCTGTCCGTCCGGAAGTCCAACATCCTCGCCTGAGGTAAGCAATTGTGAATGAGGATAGTTTTCCCAAAGAGAGTCTATAAATGGAGTAGGTGTTGAATAGATAACATCTGACGCAGTTTTGTTTCCGATTCCCCAACCATCGAGGATCATCAAAAGTGTTCTTTTAACTTCTTGCATTGAAATTTGATATTAAATTGTCTTTATAGAAACCGGCCTCAAAAGTATGCTTTTAGTCCAACTATAAAAAATGGCCCGGAGGCCACATTTTATTTTTAACTATACCGTGTAGGTTGAAGATGCAGTATCTCCACCCCTGCCGGTCCAGTTGGTGTGAAAAAATTCTCCACGGGGCTTATCTAATCTTTCATACGTATGAGCACCAAAATAGTCACGCTGAGCCTGCAATAAATTTGCAGGAAGACGTTCGCTACGGAAACCATCGAAATAGGTTAATGCCGTTGCCAGACAAGGAATAGGGATTCCGTTGGTGAAGGCAGAAGCAACCACTCTTCTCCATCCTGCCTGAGCCTTTTCAATTGTTTCAGTGAAGAACTCGTCCAGCAACAGATGTTCAAGATTTGGATTCTTGTCGAAAGCCTCTTTTATTTTACCTAAAAATACAGAACGAATGATACAGCCACCCCTCCACATCAGGGCAATACCACCGTTGTTCAGGTTCCATTTGAACTCTTTTGCAGCTTCTCCCATCAAGTCATAACCTTGTGCATAAGATATGATTTTAGCTCCGAACAAAGCATCTTTAAGATCGCTTAAGAACTGTTTACGGTCGCCGGCAAATTTTTTCTCCGGACCGTGAAGTACTTTCGATGCTTTGGTTCTCAAGTCTTTTTGAGCAGAAAGGCATCTTGCAAATACAGATTCCCCTATCAAAGTAAGTGGAATACCTAAATCGAGAGCCGATACACCTGTCCATTTCCCGGTACCTTTTTGTCCTGCCGTATCCAGAATTTTTTCAACCAGTGGCTCTCCGTTTTCATCTTTGAAACCCAGGATATCGCGGGTAATCTCAACAAGATAGCTATCGAGGTCGCCCTTATTCCATTCTGCAAAAGTATCATGCATCTCATCCGCCGTCATTCCCAGCAATTCTTTCATGATTTGATAAGCCTCGCAGATGATCTGCATGTCGCCGTACTCGATACCATTGTGAACCATTTTGACAAAATGACCGGCTCCGTTTTCACCAACCCAGTCGCAACAAGGTTCACCATCCACCTTAGCGGCTACCGCCTGGAAAATAGTTTTTACAGCAGGCCATGCTGCAGGAGAACCTCCAGGCATCATGGAAGGTCCCAGAAGTGCACCTTCTTCACCACCGGACACACCGGTACCAATGAAGAGAAGTCCTTTGCTCTCGACAAATTTCGTGCGGCGGATGGTATCAGGAAAATGTGAGTTTCCACCATCAATGATAATATCACCTTCTTCCAGGTGGGGAATGATCTGATCAATAAAATCATCAACCGGAGAGCCGGCTTTGACAAGCATCATCACTTTACGGGGACGCTCCAGATTTTTGCACATTTCTGCAATACTGTGACAGCCAATAAAATTTTTGCCGGCACCACGTCCGGTGATAAATTTGTCAACTTTTTCAACTGATCTGTTGTACACAGCAACGGTAAACCCTTTGCTCTCCATGTTTAAAACGAGGTTCTCCCCCATTACAGCCAATCCAATCAATCCAATATCTGCCTTCTTCATTTTAAAATTTTTAATGTATTTATATCTGGTTTTCACAAAATTTATATTATTTTATCACTCGTATCTCATGTCTCATATCTCCTATCTATATCCTGAATCCTAGTCTTTTTATCTTGTCTATTACCTTTGGATTACTGAATTTACCGGCGACTGTAAAAGCCGGAAATTCTCTTCGTACCGGGTAGTTGCCCCTTTGTTTTTCAAATGTTGAAACGCTTGCTCTCATCCGGGCATCATCCTCCCGGATATCGTAGGTAGCTAAAATTGCTTCTGAAAGTATTTGTTGGGTCGATTTTGCTGTTCCGTCTATCAATATTTCTGAGGCAGCCGGCATTTCTATATTATTTGCTTTCCACTTTTTCAACTCCAAACCGAAAAAACTACTGATTGCCTGGACGCTCATCTCCGTACCTTTGGCTTTCCCATCCCTGGAATAACCTGCAATATGGGGCGTGGCTAAATCTACCAGATCCAATAGCTCTGCATCCGGATTCGGCTCATTTTCCCAGCAATCCACTATTGAACCACAAATCTGTCCAGTCTTTATGGCATGTTTTAGTGCGGCTGTTGCAACAACTTCTCCCCGGCAACTGTTAATAAAGACCGGCTTATGCATCAAGCGCTCAAAGAATTTCCCGTCAGCCAGATGCCAGGTCGCATCTACACCATCCTGGTTCAATGGCACATGCAAAGTGATCAGATCTGATTCAGCCATGATTTTATCGAGTCCGACAAAACCTTTCTCACCCTCTGTCCGGGCACGAGGCGGATCATTCAACAAGACCCGCATACCCAGAATTTCCGCCAATTTAGCCACTTTAGAACCAACATTACCAACTCCCACAATGCCAATCGTTTTCCCGGCGAGTGTCCAGCCCTTTTTTTCTGCCATAACCATCAGGGCAGAAGCGATATACTGTTCGACGGATTTAGCATTACATCCCGGAGCATTGGTCCACTTGATTCCAGCCTTTTCGCAATATTCTGTATCGATATGATCATAGCCAATGGTTGCTGAAGCGATTATTTTCACAGAAGATCCCGACAGAAGCTCTTCGTTGCAAATAGTTCTTGTCCTGGTAATCAGGGCATCAGCATCTCTGACTACTTCCGAAGTAGTCTTCGGTCCAGGCAGATAAACAACCTCCGCAAATGGCTCCAGAGCACCCTGGATGTAGGGTATTTTGTCGTCGATAATGATCTTCATTTTATGTTATTATCTCGAATTCAAAAAGTTATACGTCGCGCAAGGAAGGCGACAGGATCAAAGGATAAAGGATAAAGCCTTTCCCCGTCAATACTTAAACCTCTCCCTGTACGCCCACAGTCCCAACGCAGGATTGGAGATATAAAATATCTCTTCTCCATCCGGCATCTTATTGAAACCATCCCTGAGTTTTTCAATATTGTAAATTTTCTCTACTTCACCCAGGTTACCGTATTGAAAACCAACACTTTCGATTTCATTTTGTGTCAGGTTCGCAGGTCCTCTGCCCGGACAATAGGTGATGTTGAATCTGCCTTCGGAGGAGCCATGAATCAGGTGGGCCGCGGCGCTCAGGTTGTTTCGGAGTTCTTCGTGGTCGTTGCAGGCCTGCAGTGTGGCAGGAGTACCGAAATAACCATACTTTCTGATAAGGCGGTCAATTTCCTTGTCCTCTCCGAATTCTACCAGTGCAGGGGCGAGAATAATTAAGTCACCTCCGTCGGCCAAAGCCATCCGGGTACGGTAAATAGACTTATTTCCCAGCCAGGTGCTTTTAAACTCCGTCGGGTCGAGATATACCACGATCTTCTTCAACGGTTTTTCGACGATTTCGAAGTTGATTTGCAGCGATAGTTTTGCTGCCAGATCAAAAACTTCAGGATCATCGCCAATAAAAAGTCCGCGTGTTTTTATTTTGCCGTCTGTTTTATCCAATCCGACAACAGTCTGCACATAAACTATGGGAAGATGGTTGGTGAAATTTTCGGAGGCATAGTTGAAAATCCTGCGCACAGGTGTATCAGCATGTCCCATCATTCGCTCCATGCCGTAAGCCGCACCAATAAAATGACTTTTATTTATTCCTTCCACGCCACCTGTACCGACAAAGATATTTTTATTATAATTGGCCATTCCCACCACTTCGTGAGGAACCACCTGTCCAATGGAAAGTATCAGATCAAAATTGCCTTCGAGCAAGAGTTTATTAACCTGAGCTGGCCATGGAAAGCTGACGGCTCCTTCAGAAACTTTTTCCACAAAACTGGCAGGCACTTCACCTACTGTAACCACATCGTTTCTCCAGTCATGTTCTCTGATCAGAGAGGATGGCACCGAGCCGAACATGTGTCTGATCTGATGATCCGTCATGGGTGTATGGGTTCCCAGGGCAGGTAATACATCTGTCAGTGATTCACCGTAATATTGCCATGTCAGCTCAGTTAATTCCCCGGAACGACTTGGCAGCCTGGTATAATCCGGCGGTATAGCCAGCACTTTATTGCGTTTTCCTAGTTTTTGAAAAGCCTCAAACAGCCCCAATTTCAAGTCTTCGTTGCTGAGTTCGTGTACGGGAGAACCAATCTTGTAATAAATCATCTTTTTCTCTATTTAATATGTCTTTTAGAAAGCATTATATATGCTACTTTCAACAAGCAGTTAGCTATTGGCTGTTAGCTGTTAGCTTCTTATAAATGACTTAAAAGCTAATAATCAATTAATTATCAAACATAAATACTTCTATTACTCTGCTAATCAAACAACGAATTGCAAGTGCTAACAGCTAATAGCTAAAAGCTAAAAGCTAACAGCTTGTTTTTTATCGCTTCACCCTGGCATTTCCTTTCCAGATACTCCAAACCATATCCTCATCGGCCGGTTGAGCATAATCTGTAAGAAAAGTAGTAGCAAGCGCTCCGGAAGCCCATCCGAACTGAATCCATTTGGCTGGTTCCCACCCTTTCAGAATACCATACAGCAGACCGCCTACAAATCCGTCTCCACCACCAATGCGGTCGAGGATTGTGATTTTTCGTGGCTCAACAACATGCCATTCATTACCTTCCAGCACGATAGCTCCCCAGAGATGCTCATTGACACTGACAACTTGCCGAAGAGTAGTAGCAAAAACCGACGCATTGGGAAATTTTGCTTTCACCCGATAGATCATTTCTTTGAATCCATCAATTTCGGAGCTGATTTGTTTACCACCAGCTTCTGGTCCTTCGATACCGAGACAAAGCTGAAAGTCTTCCTCATTCCCTATCAGGATATCTGAAACAGAAGCAATTTCTTCAAAAATAGCACTCAACTCTTTCTCCCGCCCTTTCCAAAAGGAGGCGCGGTAGTTTAGGTCGAAGGCAATACGGGTGCCATTTTTCTTGGCCATACGAGCCAGTTCGAGGCAGAATGTGCTGGTCTCGGGTGATAAGGCACCGATTAAACCGGAAAGATGTACAATCTGAACACCTTCTCCGACAAAAATTCGCTCCAGATCAAAATCATGGACATTCAGGGTACGACCAACTTCACCGGCACGATCATTATGAACTCTCGGACCACGGGTTCCATAGCCGCTATCGGCAATATTAAACTGATGCCTGTATCCCCATGGGTTACCTTGCTCAACTTCAACACCCTCGTAGGTCATATTTCTGCTCAAAAGATTGCTCTTAATCATTTTTGCGATTGGACTGTCTTTCACAAAAGTGGTCAGTACTTTAACAGGCAGTCCGAGGTATGAAGAGATACTGGCTACATTTGTTTCAGCACTTGACACCTCCATCTGGAATAATGAACTGCTGTGAACCGGTTGCCCGTTGTGCGGTGTAATCCGAACCCCCATGCTGGTCGGAACCAGCAGGGATGTTTTGCAATTTTGTTTTAATATAATACTCATATGATATGGTTTGAATTGTTTGAAATGCTTGAAAAATTTAAATTATACTCCGCTGTACGCGTTAAAACCACCATCGATCGGAATAACAATCCCGGTTACAAAAGAGGAAATATCCGACAAAAGGTAAAGAGTTGCACCTTGGAGATCATCGGGATCACCAAATTTGCCCATGGGGGTATTCGTGACAATTTTATTTCCGCGGGCTGAATAACCGCCCGTTTTTTCATCCAGAACCAGAAAACGGTTTTGGTTGGTGATGAAAAATCCGGGAGCAACCGCATTCACACGAATTCCCATTTTTGCCAGGTGAACTGCCAGCCATTCGGTGAAATTATTGACCGACGCCTTGGCAGCTGAGTAGGCAGGAATCTTTGTAAGTGGATGATAAGAATTCATTGAAGAAATATTCAAAACGGATCCCTTCCTGTTGTCAAGCATATCCCGGGTAAAGACCATGGTTGGAAGAATAGTCCCTTTAAAATTGAGCGCGAAAACCTTATCAAATCCTTCCATCTGTAATCCGTAAAAAGTACGGTCAAGGTTTTCGAGGTCTGCCTCTTCCATCTGCTCCACCTGGGTTGTAGCTTGCGGAGAATTTCCACCCGCTCCGTTAATAAGCAGTTCAATTGGGCCAAGTTTCTCGTTAATAACCGATTTTGCAGCCTCAAGCGACTCTTTATCCAATACATTGCCTTTTACTCCGATGCAGGTTGCATGGAATTCCCGGCTGATATCAGCTGCTACCTGTTGGGCCAGTTCTTCATTTAAATCTACGATGGCAACTTTGGTGCCAACAGACACCAGTGCTTTAACCAACGAGATTCCGATCACCCCAGCGCCTCCGGTGATGACACATACTTTTCCATTCAGGTCGTCAAAAGAGATTTTTTGCATTTTTATGAATTTTTAGTTTAGAGATTTTAAATGGAGCTGTAGAAATCAATATTTTCTTTGGTAATTAAATCGATCGACGTAAAGTTCTCCTTTTTGATTGATTCCTTTTTAACAAGGAAATCAAAGAGGAGATTTATGGCATGAAAACCTTGAAGTTCAGGTTTTTGACAAATTAGAAAATCAATTTCCCCCTCCCGGAGTAAGGCAATATTTTGTGGTATCAGATCGTATCCTACCATTTTAGGGGCAACACCCATGGATTTAAAAAACTTAGCAGCAAGATGAACTTTTGAATTGGTCACAAAAACCGCATTTACTTCACACGGGTCTATCCCCAGTTTGCCAAGTTGCATAACAATTTCATCACCATTTCCTGAGGTCTCAATTTTTAGAACGCTGTGATTGTGCTGCTTTTCTTCAAAATAGCGCATAAAACCATGTTCCCGTTTAATCAAATGACTGGCATTATCCAATTCTCTACCTACATGAATCAACAAAATCACACTTTTTTCACTAACTCCCCAATCGGTTAGCTTTGCAGCAAGATATCCGCTGTCGAACGAACTTTGAGCCACAAAACCAATGGGGTTTGTCCCTTCAAGTGTTGCGTCGATATATATGTATGGAATTTTCCTTTCATCCAGTTGCCTGGTAAAAAGGATGGCTTCCCGTTTTGCCCATGGAGCCATCATGACAGCATCAGGAGCAGAGGCAAGCAGTTTCTCAGCCTGAGCAGAAAAAGAGGATGAATCGTCCATATCAAAGAAAAATTGCTGAAGTCTTATTCCATAGGCTTTGAGTTGATTCATCGCCTTTTCAATTCCCTGCTGAGGTTTCGACCAATAAGTATCCTGACTGGATGCTTTGGGAATTAAAGTAGCAAAAATAATACTCTTTTTGGAGGCAAGGCTACTGGCCAGGAGATTTGGCCTGTAATCCAGGTCGTTAATGATCTGTTGAATCTGTAGTTTGGTTTCATTCGAAACCTCACCTCTATTATGCAGAACCCGGTCGACCGTTCCAATAGAAACTCCTGCCTTGAGCGCAATATCTTTTATCCGAATATTCTTTCTCATTTAACTGATTAAGTCGGAACAAATTTAAACATTATTTTAACTCGTGTACGAACACGGAACAAATTTATTCTCAATTTTTTATCTATATATTTCATTCTTTTAAACCTCGGATCAAAAAAATATTTACTTTCGTGAACGAACACGGAGAAGAACTTTACCCATGCAATCCTCTTGATCCAATGCGCTTTATTGAACATAAAGTCAATGAGTGTTCCATGTTACCATTCATAAACACATTAAATACAAATGAAGAAGATAGGAAAATACAGCTTTGGAATTGGCGACAGGTTTGCCCATCAGGGAAATGCCCAGCTTAGCGCGCTAAAGAAAGCACAAACCGGTGGCATAGAAGTCACCCCGGTTTGGAACAAATCCAACAGGGAGCACATGTATGTACATTCAAATCCTGCGGATACGAGAAACGAGGCAGATCAGGCTGTCAACTCACTGGGTTATCAGGGTGATTACTTCGTGGATGCCGACCACATCAACCTGGGAAATGTAGAAGGATTTATTCATTCTTCAGACTTTTTCACCATAGATGTAGCATCCAAAATTGGCATTCCGGCCACTTCAGGCGAGATTGAGTCATTTGTAGCCTCCTGCGCCGCCTATGCCGGCGAACTCTGCATTCCAAAGATTACCCATCCTTTTCTGGTTGATGAAGCGTTATTGAAAAACCTTGCTGACAAATTTTTAACTGCCATTTCAGAAGCCGGGAAGATATACCGCTTCATTGCTGAAAGAAAAGGTTCAGATGATTTCGTGACAGAAATTTCCATGGATGAAGTTGAGTCTCCCCAATCGCCTGTTGAACTATTTTTTATTCTGAAGATGATCTCAATCCAGGGTATTCCGGCGCAGACCATTGCTCCGAAATTTACCGGCAGATTTAATAAGGGAGTCGATTATGCAGGAGATGTTGCCATGTTTGCCAAAGAGTTTGAGGAAGACATCCTTGTGATAGACTTCGCTGTTAAAGAGTTTCAATTGATGGATAATCTAAAATTGAGTGTGCATTCAGGTTCAGATAAATTCTCAATTTATCCCGAAATACAACGAATCATCACCAAATATGATAAAGGGATACATGTTAAAACAGCTGGAACAACATGGCTTGAAGAGGTTATCGGACTTGCCGTGTCTGGTGAGGAAGCATTGAAAGCAGCAAAATCAATCTATACCCAGGCCCTCTCACGAATGGAAGAGTTGTGCGCTCCATACGCGGATGTAATTGATATCAAAAAGGATCAACTGCCAACTCCTGAAGAGGTTGCTGCATGGAGTGGTGAAAAATTCGCCAATACGCTCCGACATATACCGGGTCATCCAGATTACAATGCCAACATTCGGCAATTGATCCATGTCGGTTACAAAATTGCATCCGAAATGGGTGTCAAGTATACTGATTTACTGAAGGCCAACAAAGATGTTATTGGTCAATGCGTCGAAGAGAACCTTTACGACAGACATTTAAAGCGTCTATTTAAACTATGAAACAGTGACTTAAGTGAACTAAAGTGTTTAAAAGCAAATTGGTGACAGTATAAAACTCATATCTCATTACTTAAAACTCATAATTTCTCATGAAATCCTTTATGGACGAAGATTTTCTTTTGCATTCAGAGATTGCCAAAGAACTGTACCACGACCATGCATCCAGGATGCCAATTTTTGACTACCACTGTCATATTTCACCCAAAGAGATCGCCGATAACAAGCGATTTGACAACATGACCCAAATTTGGCTGAATGGCGATCATTACAAATGGAGGGCCATGCGAACCAACGGGATAAACGAACGCTATTGTACAGGCGATGCTCCTGATTGGGAGAAATTTGAAAAATGGGCAGAAACGGTTCCCTACACGCTACGCAATCCACTCTATCACTGGACACACCTTGAATTACGCAAACCGTTCGGAATCAAAACCGTTCTGAATCCGGAAAGTGCAAAGGCTATATGGGAAAATTGCAACGAACAGCTCAATTCTGATGGGTTTTCTTGTCGCGAAATCATCCAAAAAGCAAATGTGCATGCCATCTGCACGACAGATGATCCGATTGATACCCTTGAATACCACAGAGCAATCAAAAAAAGCAGTTTCAACGTTGTGGTATTGCCGGCCTGGCGTCCTGACGCAGCTATGATGGTAGAAAATCCGGTATCGTTTAATAATTATGTAAATAAACTGGAGGAGGCAGCCAACAGCAGCATCTTAAACTTCATCGATTTTATCTCAGTTATCGACAAGCGCCACCTCTTCTTCCATGAAAACGGATGCCGGCTGTCAGACCATGGATTAGATACTATTTATGCTGCTGATTATACTGATCTCCAAATTGCTTACATCTTTTCTAAAATCCGAAATGGCAATTACCTCGACATAGAGGAGATCAACCAGTTTAAATCTGTCATGCTTTACGAATTTGGTGTGATGGACCACAAGCGTGGCTGGACGCAGCAATTTCACCTGGGTGCATTGAGAAATAACAATACCCGGTTATTTAATCAGCTAGGACCTGATAAAGGATTTGATTCAATCGGGGATCTTGAAATAGCAAAGCCATTGTCAAAATTGCTGAATAAACTGGATAGTGAGGATAAATTGACCAAAACGATCCTATACAACCTTAATCCAAGGGATAATGATATGATAGCCAGCATGACAGGAAATTTTCAGGATGGTACCATACCCGGAAAAATTCAATATGGATCAGGCTGGTGGTTTATGGATCAGAAAGATGGAATGGAAAATCAAATGAAATCGCTCTCCAACCTGGGTTTATTGAGTCGTTTTGTCGGTATGCTGACAGATTCAAGGAGTTTCTTATCCTATTCGCGCCACGAATATTTCAGAAGAATCTTATGTAATTTACTTGGCAATGATGCAGTAAATGGTGAAATACCTGCCGATATGAAACTTCTTGCTAAAATGGCAGAAGATATTTCTTTCAATAATGCTGAAAAATATTTTAATTTTGGATCTGATACCAAATAATTTTCAATAACTAAACCCGTTAAACATGAATAATCTATCAGAAAAGATAGGAAAATACAGATGGACGATCTGTGCACTGGTATTTTTTGCCACAACCGTTAACTACCTCGACAGACAGGTCCTAAGTTTGCTAAAGGACCGGCTGGAGGTTCAATTTAACTGGAGTGATTCAGATTATGCCAACATTGTTTCCGTATTCCAGTTTGTATATGCGATATCCATGCTTTTTGCCGGACGGTTTATTGACTGGCTCGGCACGAAACTCGGCTATGCCTGGGCTCTGATAATATGGTCTGTTGGTGCGATGATTCATGCCTTGGCCAAAGGAACGGGGGGGTTTATGTTTGCCAGGGGAGTACTCGGCTTTGGTGAAGCAGGCAACTTTCCTGCTGCCATAAAAACAGTGGCAGAATGGTTTCCAAAGAAAGAACGCGCGCTCGCAACTGGCATTTTTAACTCAGGAACCAACGTGGGGGCCATTCTGGCACCTCTTACAGTACCCTGGATTGCTGACCACTTCGGATGGGAAGCAGCTTTTCTGATTATCGGCGGAATCGGTTTTCTCTGGTTAATTTTTTGGTTCTGGCTCTATGAAATTCCGAAAAGGAGTAAACGGGTGGGCGCTGCAGAGATGGCCTACATCTTATCTGACACGGTTGCAGAGGAGACAAATCCGGATGGGACTGAAAAAGTGAAAGTCTCCTGGTTCAAGTTGCTTAAGTTCAAACAAACCTGGGCCTTTAGTTTCGGGAAATTCATGACAGATGGAGTCTGGTGGTTCTTTTTATTCTGGCTTCCTGCTTATCTTAAAGCGCAATATGGATTAACAGGGATGGCTGTTGTTTTTCCATTGGCAGTGCTATATACGATGTCTTCTGTTGGGAGTATTGGAGGCGGCTGGTTTCCAATGTATTATATTAACAAGGGATATGAACCCTATGCTGGACGGATGAAAGCAATGCTGACAATTGCCATGTTTCCGCTCATCGTTTTGAGCGCACAATATCTGGGCGTTTACAGTATGTGGTTCCCGGTAGTTATCATCGGTATTGGCACCGCCGCCCACCAGGCTTGGTCGGCCAATATCTTTACGACCGTTTCCGACATGTTCCCCAACAGGGCTGTTGCCAGCGTTACAGGAATTGGAGGAATGGCGGGTGCCATGGGCGGAGTGTTCGTGACTAAGTCAGCAGGTTGGATATTTGATGCCTACAGGTCAGCAGGGATTGCCAAATCCTGGGTTATTGCTCAATCAGGGCAGCTTACTGATTATGTTGAAAAAATCCGTTCAATGGAATTGTTAAATAAGCGCGGCGATTTGATTAACCTCAGCAATATAGAATTGGGAAATCTGCCCAAGGAAGTTGTTACCCAGTTACAAGCGATCGATCCGGGATCATTTGAACAATTAAAAAATATTCAATCTCCTATTGTTCAAGGGAATATGACTATAGCCTACACCTGGGTTTTCGGTTTTTGTGCCCTTGCTTACCTGATGGCATGGTTTGTCATGCATACGCTGGTACCAAAATTTAAGAAGATAGATTTGTAGGAACCAAGCAGTTAGCTATTAGCTGTTAGCTGTTAGCCGTTAGCTTGGCTAACAACTAAAAGCTAACAGCTAATAGCTTATATGCGCCTTCCCGGATAAACCTTCAATGCCACCTCTAAACATTCTACAGCCTCCTTAAGGTCCTCCCTGTTAAGAACATACGCAACCCGGACCTGGTTATTTCCGATTCCGGGCGTTGAATAGAATCCGGAAGCAGGAGCCATCATCACGGTAGCACCCTTGTGCTCGAACTCTTCGAGCATCCACTGGCAAAAACGGTCGCTATCGTCAATTGGCAGCTGTACCATCGAATAAAATGCACCCATTGGCATGGGTGAATAGACCCCCTCTATCTCATTGAGTGCCTTGATAAAGTAATCTCTCCGTTGCAAATATTCCCGGTAAACATCTTCCATGTATTCTGGAGGGGAATCCACAGCTGATTCGGCGACTACCTGACCTAGCATGGGCGGGCAAAGCCTGGCCATAGCCAGTTTGGCGATCGTTTGAATGACTTTCTTATTTTTGGAAACCAGTGATCCAATGCGAATTCCACAGGCACTGAAACGCTTTGATACAGAATCCACCATGACTACGTTTTCACGGATTCGGTTAAGCTCTAAAACCGAATAGTGCAATTTCCCATCATAAACAAACTCACTGTAAACTTCGTCCGCAATCAAAAAGAGGTCATATTTCAGAACCAACTCCTGAAGTTGCAGCAATTCCTCACGGGAATATACATATCCAGTTGGGTTGTTGGGATTGCAAATAAAGATTCCTTTCGTTTTCGGGCCAATCACTTTTTCAAATTCAGCAATGGACGGCAACTGAAATCCATTTTCAATATGGGATGTGAGTGGCTTGATAACTACATTGTTGGCTATTGCAAAGGATTGATAATTTGCATAAAATGGCTCCGGTATAATGACTTCCTCACCCGGATTAAAACAAACCATGAAAGCAAAAGAGATAGCCTCAGAACCACCGGTAGTGATGAGGATCTGGGATGCATCCACCTCGAGATTACGGTCGCGGTAATATTGAGCAAGTTTATTTCGATAGGTATCATTTCCAAAAGAATGTCCATAAGGAATCAGATCGAAATTAAAATTTCTTATCCTTTCAATGGCGTGTTGCGGAGTTTTAATATCAGGCTGACCGATATTCAGATGATACACTTTTCTGCCAAGTGCTTTGGCTTTTTCAGCGTAAGGTACCAGCTTTCTGATAGCTGATTCGGGTAACTCCACTCCTCTGTGAGATATTGCAGGCATTCCGTATTATTCAAATTTGTCCGCGCCAAAGATACAATTATAATTATTTCAATTTTCCACCAAAATGCTTTCTTTTTGTTAAGAAACCATACGGAAAATTTAGGATTGATGAGTAAACCGAATAACATTCTTCTCATCTGTAAATCTGTGGAAAACGTTAAATGTATGGGATTTAGTCATATTAATATGGCTGTTTCTTTGTTTAATTTTGACCTCAAATAAATTTTATTGCCATGATAATAGGATTGCCCAAAGAAATTAAAAATAATGAAAACCGGGTTGCGCTTACTCCTGCCGGAGTAGCAGAGCTGGTTAAAAGAGGAAATGCAGTATATGTTCAGGCTGCAGCAGGAAACGGAAGTGGTTTCGCTGATGCAGAATATGTAGCAGCCGGCGGTAATTTGCTACCAACAATTGAAGAGGTTTATGCCGTTGCCGATATGATTGTCAAAGTGAAAGAGCCTATTGCATCTGAATATCCTTTAATAAAAGCAGGACAACTGGTCTATACTTATTTCCACTTTGCTTCTTCTGAAGAGTTGACACATGCCATGATCCACCGCAAAGCAGTTTGTCTGGCATACGAAACCGTTGAACTTGACGACCGTTCCCTGCCATTGCTCATTCCAATGTCGGAGGTAGCCGGAAGGATGTCCATTCACGAAGGCGCCAAATATCTGGAGAAAACCTTTGGTGGCCGTGGTATGCTGCTCGGTGGTGTACCCGGAGTACTGCCCGCCAAAGTATTGATTCTCGGAGGTGGCATCGTAGGTACGGAAGCTGCCAAGATGGCTGCCGGTCTGGGTGCCGATGTAACCATCATGGATATCAGCCTGAAACGCCTGCGCTACCTGGATGACATTATGCCTGCCAACGTTAAAACTCAAATGTCCAACGATTACAATATACGGTCTCAGGTACGTGTAAGTGACCTTATTATCGGTGCTGTGCTTATTCCCGGAGCCAAGGCACCGTTCCTGGTAACAAAAGACATGCTGAAAACGATGAATCCAGGGACTGTCATGGTTGACGTTGCTGTAGATCAGGGTGGCTGCATCGAAACCACGGTACCTTCCACCCACGATCACCCGACATATGTAGTTGATGAAGTAATCCATTATACTGTTGCCAACATGCCCGGAGCAGTTCCGCGTACCTCAACCATTGCACTGACAAACGCTACCCTTCCCTATGCCATCAGCCTGGCTGCTCACGGGTGGAAAAAGGCGTGCACAATTGACAAAGCTTTACGCAAAGGACTCAACATCGTTGACGGTAAAATTGTTTACAAAGGAGTTTCTGACGCCTGGGGCTTGCCTTATTTTCAGGTAGAGGAAGTGCTGCAGTAATTTTTTAAAAGAGGCCAATTCTATTGGTTTTGTATTATTTGATCGAGCAGAACTTAAACAAATTTTTTAGAAATCCCAAATTTGGAGATTTAACTTGTGGTAATTAGCTAAATACCGCAAGTTAACTCTCCAAATTTAGCTAAATACCGCAATTTTGATGAGTTTTTCAGGTGAAGTGATTCAATGCAAGCCACCAAAGTTTTGAAGTTCAAATGTGTAAAGCATCCTCCAGTGATTTTCTAAAATCATTCTCGTTCGCATTATTGTAAAAAGGAACACCAGTAATTAGATAATTGTCGGTATAAATTTCGATTGTCTTTTCTTCCTGTCTAAGTTCCATCAAAAAGTCTTCCTTCCATCTATCAAAGGGTGCCAGATGACCACCTTTAGGCTCTATAAAAACCTGATAAACAAATTCTTTATCTTCTTTTTGTTTGCAGAATAAAATGAAATCCGGTTCAAAAGCCCGCCCCAATTTGTCAAAAAGCTTAAGTTCCCTTTCATTACGGATCAAATATATGTCTTTGTATTTCTGATTGAGACTTTCAAATCGTCTCGCAAACATTTCTACAAAGCTCTTTTCTTCAGTTGTGCCGTAATTGGCATTAAAAACATACCAAGGCTCATTCGCTACAATTAATTCCTGACCATTTGCTCTTTCGCTGCCTTTGTAAACTTTAATTTCTTTGTCCTTGAAAATCGCATGAACGTATTCATTGATGAATACCGAACCTTCGTACTCGGTCGAATTTGATTTAATATCTGATTCAATTTCTTGTAGCAATACTTGAACGGCAGACAAATAATCAGTATTTGTTATATTCGCAAGCCTTGACTTTGAACCGTAAAATGTTATTTCCAAGCTGTTTAGATAAGCTTCACTTTCAATGAAATTTGATGTCGAACCGATATTAGGGAATGGCCTTTCTATATTACTAAAATAGAAAAATGGATTTTGGGATAATGCATATCTAACGATATGTTGGGGTATCTCCTTTAGCTTAAAATCCTTTCCTTCCAAATTTTCATCCAGAATTCCTTCATCCACTGAATTGAAAACGCCTGTCATTTTGCCTATTCCGGAAGAAAGAGAAAATGTGATGTTTCTTTTTGTAACGTGCAGATCTGAGAATGATTTAATATTATGGTAGCTTTTTTCAACCCGTTTATTAAATACTACTTTTGCGTTTTGATAAAAATTCGACTGTTTAAAATCAAATTTTAAAGAGAGTTGCTTTGTTTCCAATTTATCTTCATCCTCATAAATGCCTGTCTCAATAAGTGCTTTCTTCAATTCTGAGATGTATCTGCTATCTTCTTTGGTATGGTAGTACAACTCCTCTAAGATTTTCAAATCATTTGTGAGATCGTCGTCGTATTTTCGGGTGAATCTGTCTTGATTTTTATCTATTGCAAAAGGAAAATATCTGGCTCCACGTCCAATGAGCTGTGCCTCCGACAATGTTGTTGGTCCGACTTTCCCATCTTTGGAATCCCTCGTCTCATACAACCGGACAATATCAAATAGATTCAAAACATCCCAACCTTCATTCAGTTTTTGAACTGCAAAAATCGCCCGGATTGGGTTATTCTCATCCTCCAATGTATTTAACCGGATTTGATTCAGTTCAGCTTCTTCATCATTGTTCGCACTAATGCAATTCTCCGGTTTAAAATTTGATTTTATTCTTTTGGCAATAGATGTAGCTGATATGTTTTTGCTATCGAAGAACCTAAATGCTTTCTGGATGACTGCGACAGTAGATGTACTTCTAATATTTTCTATTGTCCTTTCTGACAAATCGTCAATAAGACGATGAAAATTGGTTTTGTTTTGCTCAGACTCCTTGATGGTTTTCTTCGCTTTGAAAAGAATTACCGGTTTTAAGTTGATAAGGTGTTCAGATGCTAATTCCTGACGATACAAATTTAAAATCAAGGACTGAATGATTCTTTCTTTTTCATCATATAGCGACCGGATCAGGTTGATTTCTTTGGAGTACTTATCCATTCGGAACTGGGCAAGGTCATACTTAAAAATGACCTTGTCCTGATATTTGGTAGTTATTTCTTTGCTGTCGTAATCCAATGTCGCTGTAAATTCCAACAGAATATTATCAAAATTTTGATTTAAGATTTTCAAAACGGTTCCTTCCCAACTGCCAAATAATTCACGATTACTTTTGGTTGCCGAATTTAAATGGTGCGCTTCATCGGCAATGAAAACAATCTTTTTGTTTTCAAAATCTTCGTAGGTAACACAGTTCTCTTTGGTATTGTTCAGATCAATATGTAGTTGCTGAATGGTGGTAAATTTGATATTGATATTTTTGTCATCCGCACTTTCGAAAGTGTCTGTTTCTTTGATATACACTTCTGTTCCGTTGATAACAATCTTATTGCTGAACAGGTACTTTGAAGCCTGCGGATTCAAAAAGTTATCCTTTGTCTTATTAATGATGTTGTTTGAGTTTACGAAGAACAAGAAATTGCTGTATCCCTTTTCAAATAAGTAAAGTATTAAACCCGCCATGACGAGGGTTTTACCGCTTCCGGTTGCCATGTTGTAAAGTAGATGAAAAGGTTTGCGTGGCTTTGCAGCAAAATCTTCGTTATGAAATAGAATGTATCGTTGAAATGATTCGATTTGGTATGGTCTAGAACCAAATCCGGGTTTTAAATTGTCTATTAGATAATTGGGTACATTAACACGGGCAATCTCTCGTTTGCCAAACTCCTGTACCAGAGTATCATACAAATAACTCATAGTGCCCTATTTCTCAAGTTGGTAAAAATCATTGGTTACTCTCTTTTCTTCGGCGGTCACCGCAAAATCTGTGTCGTTTATAGATGAAAGGTTTACATACAACTGGTTTTTATCCAACAACTCCACCAAATGCTGTTTCTGTTCTGCCATAATCAAAGCTTTAAACTCCTCAATATGTGCATCTTGCTTTTTTAGATCCACATTGTAATTGAGAAAGGATTTAGATTTCATCAGTTGCCAGATCACAATTAACTCATCGGTGTCTTTCGCCTTTTCTATTTGTTCGATAAAAGTTTGGTTATACTTTTTGAGTTCGAGATAAATATAGGAACCTCCACCTTGCCATTTAACATCTTCATCTGCTGAAATTCCCGAATTATCGCCCCCAATAACATTATTGAGTCTAATAGTACAATCATTTTCCCCGTAATCTAATTGTTCTATTCCTATGAAACGTCTATTAATTTTATGAGCAACTGCTGCTGTTGTGCCACTTCCTAAATGGTAATCCAAAACAATATCCATCTTTTCCGTGGTTAATTCAATGATCCGTTTTAATAATTTTTCCGGCTTCTTACCGTTTTCTAAATCAACTCCACCTTCTTTATTTAGGTTAATCGTGCTAATGTCAGTCCATAAATCACAAACATACTCCTCAATATAATCAGAAAGGAATAACATCTGTTTTCCTTCCCACCAGATATACTCCAAGCCTCTTTTAGATATAACTCTTGCTAATCTATCTTTGATCTTCAATTTCTCGAAAGATTTATTATTCGTTCTGTATACAACATTATCAGCATTTTCAATTTGAAATTTCTTAATAGATTCTGTGTCATTTGGTAAGTTGTTTTCTCTAAGGTATTTAACAATTGAAACAATATTCCAATCTTTTACTTCATCAGTAGGATTTGTAATTAGACTTCGATAGTATTCCAAATATTCGTTTAGCTTTTGCCCTTGGTCTGATTTTTTTATTTTGAAAGGATTTAATCTTGCTTTTAACCCTTTTCTATAAACCAAAATAAATTCCTTGATTTTCGGGAGCTTCTTGTCAACGTGAGCCATTTTAACTCCTGAACTTTCACTCATTTTAACAGATATAATATTAACTCTATTCTCTCTATTAAATACTTCATCACATAATGGCAATAAGTAACCAAGCTGATAGTCATCTATTTGAATACAAATAAACCCTTCATCATTTAATAAAGCAAAAGCTCCCTCTAATCTATTCTTCATGAAGGTTAACCATGTAGAGTTTTTAAACTTATCATTGTAAAAGGCATCAGCCTCCCTGTTATAAGGAGGATCAATATAAATCAATTTCACTCTTCCGGTAAATTCTTTTTTTAAGGAATGTAAGGCTAATAGGTTATTGCCCTTAATGATAAGATTGTCATTAATTTTCCCTTGTTCGTTTCGGCAAAATTGATCAAAAGGTTTTTCCCCTTCAGCTGTAAACCGTTTTGCGCTGGTTAATATCTTCGGTTCAAGTAGTTGTGTGATTTCATCCTGCGCCAAAGTCTCATTGAAAAATATCTCTTCCCGTTTTTCTTCTTCCCTACTTTGGCCACCTTCCAAAACACAATCTTTAAACGGCCAAACGAGCACTAATTCATTGCGCTGGTTCAAATATTTGCCATCTATGGTTAATCCAACTTTGTTTTTGTAAGCGGTGTAACTGTCATTCAGGTAATTCTTTTGCTCTATAAATTGAAGAAATAATGCCTGATTGAATACAAAGACATCTTTTATTTTGATGAAGAATTTTTCTTTCAATTCTTCATCCTCAAGCAGGAGGGAAATTAATTCAACATCATGGTTCTGTGCTTTGGTAATTATCACCCATTTTTTAATCTCTCCGAAGTCAGTGACAAAGTTTGGTTCCTTTTTTAAAGTCTTTTCAAGTGTTTCGTAAAGCTTCATGTTCGGTTTGGTTTGAAAGCATCACGCCTTTTTGTCCCAAACTGAATCCACAAAAAAAGCGTGAACCCAGTCTTACCCGCCCTCAGGGCCCTCGGAGGCCACACAAGAATGATAAGTCAAAAGCTCACGCCGTTTGGCGCGAGCATTCGCTTATTGATTCTATTCTTGTGGTCCGCTAAAAGAAATTTCCGAGGTTTCTGAGGGCGCGAACAATAGCAAAATGCTATGTTAATATGTTGAAAATCTAATTACTCTACGTTTTGTCCAATATTTTTCAATTTGATTTTAATCCCAGGCGATTCAACATCCTGGTATTCTGTAAAAGTATTAAAATTAGGCTACTACTGCAAGTGGGATTACTAATAATCCGGGCAAATTATTGTTTAAGGAGTAAATATTTGTAAGCCGGAACGACCTCAATTTCATAATCATCTTCCTTGATAAAATCGGTATTGGAAAAAGTAACAATAGTGGCCCTTTTAACGTCAAAATAACGCATTGCTTGAAGTAAGCCATTCATCTCCCTTTTAAGATTATCCGGCGTAAGCTCATAACAGACTTGTACCATCGCTGAAATACTGCCGTTTTTCAGTGCCACAAAATCACATTCACCTTTCTCATCAAAATAGTAAAGCTCTGTATATTTTCTGCGAAGATGTAAAAATACCAGGTTTTCAAGTTTCCGTCCAAGATCCTCCGTCATGTTATTTGAAATGACGTTGACTAAACCCAAATCAATTGCATAAACTTTCCGGGGATTGATTAATTGTGCCTTTGTTGATTGGCTGAACATCGGCAAAAAACAGACTAGATAGGAGAATTCAAGGTGAGAGAACCAGGTTAAAACAGTACTGGTAGCACCAATTGAAAGAGGCTGTTTCAGTCTTGTTGCCGAAATACGGTTTCCAACATTAGACAAAAGGTATATGGCCAGCCGATGAAGACTTTTTATATCCTTGATACCATAACGAGCGACAATATCCCGGATGAGTACATCTTCAAAAAGTGTTGCCAATTGTTCTTCATCCCCATTTTTTACAAATTCAGGAAATCCACCTGTCAGCATATAACTTTTTAAACTTTCAGATGAAGGCAATAGATTCCTGATATTAAGGAACTCAGTAAAAGAGAAAGGGAATAATTCCTGGGTAATATGACGTCCTGTCAATCTAGTTCCAAGCTCCTTGCTTAAAAGTGATGCATTCGAACCAGTGATTATCACCTTGAAACCTTCATCCAATTTTTGACGGACATACATTTCCCAACCTTCAACCAACTGTAGCTCATCGAAAAACAAGGTATTCGCCCCTTCCTGTGCAATCAGATTGTCTAATCGCGAGAAATCGGATAGCGAAAATTCATATAGTTGTGGTGATTCGAAATTCAGGAAGAAGAGTGAATCAGGTTGCATTAACTTCATCATTTGCATCAAAAGTGTGCTTTTCCCACAACGCCTTACACCAGAAATAATTAACGCGTGTGATGACAAACTTTTGGTTGCGGGAACAAGTTCACGGATTAAACCGGTATCTTTCTGCGAGTAACGGATTTTTTGCTGCTCTGCAACAAGGGCTAGCACACTTTCGAGTACCATAGCGACTGAATTTGTTTGATGTAAAAATACAAATTTGTTTGATACCATCAAACAAATTTGTATTCTATCAAACTACAATTCACTGAAAAAATCCAATTTAATGAACTATTCTAATAAATAGTATTCGTTTTGCTAAGATCAACAAAACGTTCAACTATTTTAAGGTAGCCAGCCGCTCTTCCAGAATCTTTATCTTCTCTTCAATGTCAGCTTGCTTTTTGCGTTCAATTTCAACCACTTTTGCCGGGGCGCTACCAACAAACTTTTCATTGTTGAGCTTTTTTAAGACTACTTCCAGAAATCCGAGGTTATAGACCAGTTCCTCATTGATTTTGGCTGTTTCCGCGTCAATATCAACATTCCCGATAAAAGGAATTATGTTAGCGGTAGACTTAACCATATGAGTTGTCGTTGTAGTAGTTGTGGCCGATGTAATTCTGGCTACTTCATTTGGATCGGTTTCATGTTTGGAAACATTTGCTAACTTAGAAACAACAGACGAAAATTCGGGTACATAACCTTTTTCTCCCGGGATGATGTAAAGCTCAATGGCATCCCTTGCAGCAATATTTTTTTCTTTCCGGATTGTCCTTATGCCGGAAACAAGTTCCTTGGCAAGTTCGAACCGTTCACATATCTCATCATTTTTAGCAGAAGATTTTGGCCAGGAAGTCATCATCACAGACGCCCCTGCTTTTCTCTCTCTGATCAGCTGCCAGATCTCTTCACTGATAAATGGCATGAACGGATGCAGCAAACGAAGTAATTCATCCAGCAGTTCAATAACGTCGGTGTAGGTTTTTCTGTCAATCGGCTGTTGGTAAGCCGGTTTGATAATCTCCAGCAGCCAGCCCGAAAATTCGTCCCGAAGGGTAGCGTGGATGGTTAGCAACGCATCATTCAGCCTGTATTTATCAAAATGGTCGTCCATCAGGAGGATGGCTTCATTCAATTTGGCCCTGAACCACCCGATTCCTAAACGGGAGTGTTCAGGCTGGGGAATGGTATCATCTATTTCCCAGCCGCTAATCAACCGGAAAGAGTTCCACACCTTTGTCTGGAAAGCCCTGCCTTGCTCAGTCAGGGATTCATCAAAAAGGATGTCATTCCCGGCAGGAGAGCACATCAGCATACCCACCCTTACACCATCAGCACCATATTTTTCAATCAGATCAAGTGGATCGGGAGAATTGCCAAGCGACTTCGACATTTTTCTCCTCAGCTTGTCGCGGACCATCCCGGTAAAATAAACATTTTTAAACGGAAAGGTACCCTTATACTGGTATCCGGCGATTACCATTCTGGCTACCCAGAAAAAAATAATATCGGGGGCAGTTACCAGGTCGCTGGTTGGATAGTAATAATCCACATCACAAGTATCTGTTGGATCTTCATTTTCGAATACTGATATAGGCCAAAGCCAGGAAGAGGCCCAGGTGTCAAGAACATCTTCATCCTGACGCAGGGAAGAAATTTCGAGGGCAGAATTTCCGGTTTTTAACCGGGCCAGTTCCAGTGCCTCACCTTCGGTTTCAGCAACTACAAAAGATCCGTCCGGAAGAAAATAAACCGGTATGCGATGACCCCACCAAAGCTGACGGGAGATACACCAGTCCTTGATGTTCTCCATCCAGTGCCGGTAAAGATTCTTGAATTTGGCAGGATAAAACCTGATGGCATCACTTTCAACCGCTTCGAGTGCCGGTTTCGCCAGGTCGCTCATCTTCAAAAACCACTGGATAGATAGTTTTGGTTCAATAGGCACATGCGTCCGTTCTGAATAACCTACCTTGTTGGTATAATCTTCGATCTTAACCAGATTTCCAGCGGCTTCCAACATCGGAATGATCAGTTTTCGGGCTTCGAAACGATCCACGCCCACAAGTAGTTGAGCCTTCCCGCTCAAGGTTCCGTCGTCGTTGAATGTATCGATGATCTCCAGGTTGTGCCGCATACCTATTTCATAGTCGTTGGTATCGTGGGCCGGTGTAATTTTCAGACAACCGGTACCAAAATCCATCTCCACATATTCATCCTGAATAACAGGTACACTACGGTTTACCAGAGGTACAAGCACCCTTTTCCCTGCCAGATGCCTGAAACGATCGTCGGCAGGATTGACGCATACTGCTGTGTCTCCCAAAATTGTTTCAGGACGGGTTGTAGCAACTGTAACATATTGATCGGTAGTCCCTTCAATAAGGTAACGGACATAATACAATTTGGATTGCTCTTCGCGGAAAATAACTTCCTCATCCGAGAGCGCGGTTTTTGCAGCCGGATCCCAGTTTACCATGCGGACACCCCGGTAGACATATCCCTTGTTGTACAGGTCAACGAAAGTCCGGATAACGGAGGCTGAGCGAACCTCATCCATGGTAAAGGCTGTGCGTTTCCAGTCGCATGAGGCACCTAATTTTTTGAGCTGCTCCAGAATGATTCCACCATGCAGGTGGGTCCACTCCCATGCATGTTCCAAAAATTGATCACGGGTAAGATCCTCTTTCCTGATCCCCACCTTTAAAAGTTTGTCAACCACCTTGGCCTCAGTAGCGATCGAAGCATGATCTGTTCCGGGCACCCAGCAAGCATTCTTGCCAAGCATCCTGGCACGGCGAACCAGTACATCCTGTATGGTATTGTTCAGCATGTGTCCCATGTGAAGGACCCCGGTTACATTGGGAGGGGGAATCACAATGGTATATGGTTCGCGCTCATCCGGCTCTGAATGGAAAAAATTTTGCTCCATCCAATAGCTGTACCATTTATCTTCGATGGTGGTTGGGTCGTATTTTACCGGGATCTCTTTTGCCATATCAACTATAAAATGATTATTTAGCGTTTATCACTCCTTCATCTGTTATGAGTTGGCAAAAATAGAAAAAAGGAGGCAATAAGAAAGGAAAGAATGGATCAAACTAATGATGAATTTCGGCTTCAAAATCTCATATCTCATAACAGTCCCCCCTCTGGTCGAAAAATTGGGCAATTCAAATTAATAGAATTTCTTCACCCCAATAATTTCCCTCACTTCGCGCAAAGTGCGGGAAGCTGAAGCCCTGGCCTTTTCTGCTCCAAGTTTTGCAACACTTGAGAGGTATTTATCATCTGAGAGCAGCATCTCTATTTTTTCCCGGATGGGTGTAGTAAATTGGATAATATCTTCAGCAAGTTGCTTTTTCAGGTCGCCGTAACGTATCGAGCAGTTGTTGTATTGAATTTCGAAGTTTTCCACCACATCAGGCGCAGAGACCACATCCAGCAATGTGAAAAGATTCTGAATTACTTCAGGCTTTTGCTGGTTGGGAATAGTCGGACCACTATCGGTGACTGCTTTCATCACTTTCTTTCTGATAACCTGCGGACTATCAGCCAGTGAAACGGCATTTCCTTCGGATTTTCCCATCTTGCCTGATCCATCCAATCCCGGAATCTTCACCATATCCTGACCTTCAAAGACATAGGGACGTGGAATTGGAAAATATTCCACATCGTACATCCTGTTGAAACGTCGGGCAAAAGTACGGCACATCTCCAGATTCTGCTCCTGGTCCTTCCCAACCGGAACGAGGTGCGCCTTGTGAATGATGATATCTGCTGCCATTAAAACGGGATAGGTGAGCAAACCTGCATTCACATTATCGGGTTGCTTACGTGCTTTCTCTTTAAAGGATGTGGTACGTTCCAACTCCCCCAGATAGGCATTCATGTTCATCAAAAGATAAAGTTCGGCAATCTCAGGCACATCGCTCTGAATAAATACCGTCGCCTTTACAGGATCGATATCACATGCCAGATATTCAGCCAGCACTTGTCTGACGTTGCCATAAAGATGATTTGGAACAGGGTGTGTGGTAAGAGAATGAAGATCAGCAATAAAAAAATAGGTATCGTGATTGTGTTGCATCTCAATAAAATTTTTTACCGCTCCAAAGTAATTACCGAGGTGAAGGTTTCCGGTTGATCTTATTCCACTGACGACTGTTGGCATAATTAAAATGTATTTAATTGACAATTGTCAATTAGCAGTTGACAATTATGCATTTCATTGATTATATGAACTATCCGTGATAAGTTATCACGCTTTGATACCCATCAGACCGCAAAAATAGCAAAACTCTGCTACTGTACAATTTCAAAATGTTCAGATTCAATAAGCAGTTCACCTTTAAATCTTAATAATATCTGGGCAACAGCCAGTGTATCCTTTTCGCAGTACCGGGCAATTCGTTCCATATCACCATCACGATAATAAATGCCTGCAACCTGGCTTCCATCGATGTCATCCTTTGGTGTAGGAATATCAAATATGGTACATAACAAATCCAGTGAAGTATAGTGCTTGAAATCGCCAAATTTCCACAACTGCATGGTATCCAGCAGGTAATCACGCACCTCCCAAGGTTTTGCACCAGCAATATCCAAAATTGAAGGTAATCTTAAACCATTGATCAATACCCTTCGTGCGATGTAGGGAAAATCAAACTCCTGACCATTGTGCGCGCACAAACGGTGGACCGGATTGGACACGAACCTTTCAAGCATTACCAGAAAATCCTTCAATAAGCTCACTTCATCCTTCCCATAAAACGATTTTACTCTGTAGATGCGTTTATTACCCCTCCGGTAGATTGTTCCACATGAGATACAGACAATCTTGCCGAATTCGGGATAAATACCAGCACGTTCAAAAAGCTTTTCAGCATCATCCGATTCTTTGGTCAACGATTCAGCTTTGCGTAACCATAGTTTCTGAAGTTTTTCAGGAAAGTCGGCCAATTTCTCAACCTGCGGTACCGTTTCAATATCCAGGTAAAGAATGTGTTCTGGTTGAATTTTATCAAGCATATCTTGGTGTATTTAATCTGGTTTAATATTAGGAAAGCTGTTGGCTATTGGCTGTTAGCTGTTAGCCGTTGGCTATTGGCTTTTAGTATTGAGTCATTTGACGAATATTGATTTCTAATCACGCTACTCCCAACTACCCGCTCCGTTTTCCGTTCTTCCTGCACCCTGCTAAGAGCTAAAGGCTAATAGCTAATAGCTAATAGCCAATAGCTAACAGCTTACTTGTGGTCGTCAAGGTGTTTTTCGATGTATTGGGTAATGATATCGATGGCCACCGTGTTATTTCCTCCTTCAGGAACGATGATGTCGGCATAACGCTTGGTAGGTTCGATGAACTGCAGATGACTTGGACGAACAGTATCTTCATACCTTCGCAACACCTGATGTACATCCCTACCCCGCTCAATGAGGTCGCGCTGAATCACCCTCGACAATCTGACATCAGCTTCACAATCGACAAAAATCTTGATATCCATCAGTTTCCGAAGTTCTTTTGGCCATAAAATAAGAATACCTTCTACGATAATAGCCTTACGGGGAATGGTGGTTGTGGTATCTGTTGCACGGGTGCAGGTAAGATAGGAGTATTTAGGTTGCTGAATAGTCTCACCTTTTTTCAGTTTGCGGATATTTTCAGCCAAAAGTTCGAATTCCAATGCATCCGGATGATCAAAATTTATCTTTTGACGCTCCTCGAGAGGCAGCGCACTGCTGTCGCGGTAATAAGCATCCTGCGACAGGATGGTCACATCTTTTTCAGCCAGCCGTTCAATTATTTTATTCACTACTGTTGTCTTGCCGGATCCTGTTCCCCCGGCAATTCCTATGATCAGCATACTCATACTTTGATTGTCATTTCTTTCAATTTCAAAGATAGGCTAAATTTTATCCAACCGGAATTTTACTTACCACTAAAAATTGAATAGAATGGAGAATATCTGCTATTTTTGCACCATTGTCGACAGTCGTAAGTCAATTTATTAATTTTTTACTGCCATGTTTAATCACATTGTACTTTTCAAACTTAAAGATTTCCAGAATGATCAGCAAAAATCTGAGATCCGCGACCGGATCAAAAATGCCTTGCTGGAACTCAAAGAAAAAATCGCTGAACTGGAATATATTGAAACTGGCAATAATTATGAATTAAACGCGGCTTCATTTGACCTGAGCCTGATCACGCGCTTCAAATCTTACGAAGGATTCCTTGTCTACCGTGATCATCCCGAACACCAGAAAGTGGTTGTCCTGGTTCGCGCCAATACTGTGGACAGGGCTGTTGTGGATTACGAGGACTGATGAAGAGGGACGGAGAAGGACGGAGGGACGGAGCAAATACTTTTGTTCACTTTAGTCACTTTAGATCACTTCTTGATAATATGAAAAATATAAACGCATGAAAAATCTATATCCGCTGAAATTCAGACCCATCTACAAAGAACGTATCTGGGGTGGAGATAAGTTGCCGGAGCTGCTGAATAAAAATTACAGCATGGCTCATTGTGGTGAATCCTGGGAGCTTTCCGGTGTTCAACAGGACATATCTGTCGTTTCGGATGGTTATCTGAAAGGCAATAACCTGGAAGAACTGATTGAGGTTTACATGGGAGAACTGGTCGGAGAAAAAATATATGACCAGTTTGGTACTGAATTTCCTCTTTTAATCAAATACATCGATGCCAATGACCGCCTCTCCATCCAGGTGCATCCGGATGATGAACTGTCAAAAGAGCGGCATGGCGCATTTGGTAAAACAGAAATGTGGTATGTGGTGCAGGCAGATGAAGGTGCCGAGCTAATCTCAGGATTCAACAGAACCATTGATCGCGATAGTTACCTGATTGCCCTGCAAAATGATAAGCTTGATAATCTGCTGCAATTTGATGCTGTCAAAAAAGGCGATGTTTTTTTCATTCCGGCAGGCAGGGTACATGCCATCGGGAAAGGAATTGTCGTTGCTGAAATTCAGCAGACATCTGATGTCACTTACCGCATTTTTGATTTTAACCGTGTGGATGCCAAAGGACAACCCCGTGAACTTCATACTGAACTGGCACTGGATGCAATCAATTTCAAGCATCACAGGATTGGACATACAGCGTATAAGCCAAAACTAAATGATGCGATAGAACTGGTTAAATGCGATTATTTTACTGCCAGCCTGCTTGAACTGACGGAAGAGCTGGAAAGGGACTTCAGCAAAATAGATTCTTTTGTAATCTATCTCTGTCTTGAAGGCAGCTATACCCTTCAATGGGAATCAGAATCAGTCAGGGTTCAAAAAGGTGAAACACTTTTGGTACCTGCCGTTATCGAAAACTTTATCCTGACGCCTATTAACGGCCAGGAGACTAAACTGCTTGAAGTATATATAGAATAAGACATGAGACTTGAGATATGAGACTTAAGATAAAAGGCAAGAGCTGATTACTATCAATAAATTAATGAATATCAATATCTTATATAATTAATTCAATACTTTTGCATCTCTAATATTCAAATATCCACCTCATGTCTCATAACTTTATACCATGCTGATTAAAAGCGCCGAATTCGTCATCAGTAATACCGATCCCGGACTTTGTCCGGTAAGCGAACAACCCGAATTTGCTTTTATCGGAAGATCCAATGTTGGGAAATCTTCCCTTATCAACATGTTGATGGGGATGAAAAATCTGGCAAAAACTTCCTCTGAACCCGGGAAAACACGTCTGATAAACCACTTTATCGTGAACAACGAGTGGTATCTGGTCGACCTTCCCGGATACGGTTACGCCAAAGTGATGCGATCCAGCCGTGAAAAATGGATCAAATTTATTCGTAAATACATTCTGGAACGGGAAAATCTTTATTGCGTGATGGTCCTGCTGGATATCCGGCTCGAGCCCCAGAAGAATGACCTCGATTTCATGGGCTGGCTGGGCGAAAACGAGATCCCATTTGTAATGATCTTTACAAAAGCAGACAAACTTGGCCGGAATGTTGTCGGGCAGAATCTGGACACTTATCGGGAAGAGATGTTAAAAAGTTGGGAAGAGTTGCCCCGCATCTTTGTAACTTCCGCCGAAAAAGGTACTGGGAAAGAGGAACTATTGGATTTTATTGCTGATACGATAAGAATACATTGAATCCCGGCACCATAAAAAATCCAGGTTGACAGAAGTATTCAACTCAACGGATTTCCTTTTTGTGTTATAAGTGAAATGTAAGGCAATTAGCTTTTGTACCTTTAAAATTTTTATATTTTTGTTCCCTACAATCGATCCTCACCTTACAATACAATAGAAAATGGCCGCAACCATCAAGCTCTTCACAGGAAATGCATCACGTTATCTATCGGAGAAAATCGCTGAAAATGCAGGTATGGAACTCGGAAAATCATCCTGTCCCCGGTTTGCAGACGGTGAATTTGAACCTTGTTATGAGGAGACTATCAGGGGATCATATACCTTTATTATACAGTCGACCTTCTCACCAGCCGACAATTTACTTGAACTTTTGCTGATGGTTGATGCCGCCAAAAGAGCTTCAGCATACAAAGTGATCGCCGTTATTCCCTATTTCGGTTTTGCCCGCCAGGATCGTAAAGATCGTCCCAGAGTTTCCATCGGGGCCAAATTAATTGCCGACATGCTATCCGTAGCCGGTATTGACCGGTTAATTACCATGGATCTTCATGCTGATCAGATCCAGGGCTTTTTCGATGTCCCTGTAGACCATTTAAGTGCAGTAGCCATGTTTATTCCGCATATCAAACAGATGGGTCTGCAGGATATCGTAATTGCATCACCCGACACCGGTGGAACGAAAAGAGCCAATGTTTTTGCCAAACATTTGGGAACTGATATGGTCATCTGTCATAAGACACGTACAAAAGCCAATTTAATCGACTCTATGACCCTCATCGGGGAAGTTGAGAATAAAGATGTGATCATTATTGACGATATCATTGATACCGGTGGTACCATTGCAAGAGCAGCTGATCTGATGAAATCCAAAGGGGCCAGATCTGTTCGTGCCTGTGCCACCCATGCCGTGCTCTCCGGAACGGCCCTCGAACGCCTGGAATCCTCTGCTATAGACGAAATACTTCTTACAGACACAATCCCGCTGTATAAAAGCTCCGGGAAACTCACCATTCTGTCATGTGCTCCCCTTTTTGCCGACGTGATTCAGCGGGTCTTCGAAAACAAATCCATCAGCTCATCATTTATTTGAAATATAAAGCAGCCACTCTTTATTTCAAATAAATTATTAATTTTGTGCCCGATTTAGCAGCATGCCTTTAAGGGTGTGATGCGGACACCTTTCATGAGGAAAGGAGGTCTGAGTAAACACTTTATTATTAAAAAATTTAGAAATGAAAAAATTTGAAATTAAAGGTACTGCGCGTCAGGCCCTTGGGAAAAAAGACACCAGGATTCTGAGAGCTCAGGACTTAGTACCATGCGTTCTTT
This sequence comes from Bacteroidia bacterium, assembly GCA_025358025.1. Lineage (GTDB taxonomy): Bacteria > Bacteroidota > Bacteroidia > Bacteroidales > Prolixibacteraceae > CAINVV01. Next base: position 53,666 of record JANYKW010000046.1, read on the forward strand.
ATGGTGGTGAAGCACCAGTTCACTTTTATGCACCGGAAGGTGATTTCCGTAAAATTGTTTATACGCCAAAAGTTTATCAGGCAGAATTGAACATCGACGGCAAAATTTACGATGCGTTTATGCAGGAATTGCAATTTCATCCTGTTACCGACAAACTTTTGCACATCGATTTTCTGCAAATCCGCGACAAAAAAGCCGTCAAAATTGACCTTCCGGTTCGTCTGGATGGTTATGCCAAAGGAATCCAGCAGGGGGGCCGCCTGAAAGCCAACCTTCGTACCCTTAAGGTAAAAGGAGTTTTCAAAAATCTTCCTGATGAGATCGTGATCGACGTGACAGACCTTGGAATATCAGAAAGCATTCGTGTTGGTGATATCAAAGTAGATGGATTTGAGATCATGAACAACAAATCAGTTCCGGTTGCAACCGTTGTTGTTACCCGTGCAGCACGTGCTGCCATGAATGCACCAGTAGCTTCACCTTCAGGAAAGAAGTAAATCACTGAGGCAAATGTTAAATAAATAACATCCTCATGAAGTATCTGATCGTTGGCTTGGGAAACATCGGAAATGAGTACGATAATACCCGTCACAACATAGGATTTACGATATTGGATGCCTTAGCCAAGGCATCCAATATCTATTTTAGTGACAAACGTTACGGTTTTATTGCCGAATTGAAACATGCATCCAGAACCCTTATCCTCCTTAAACCCAACACCTTTGTGAATCTAAGCGGAAGGGCTGTTCATTACTGGATGCAAAAAGAGAAAATCCCTGTCGAAAATGTCTTCATTCTGGTGGATGACCTTGCATTACCATTGGGCAAGATCCGTCTTCGTTCCAAAGGCGGAGATGCGGGTCACAATGGACTCAAAAGTATCCAGCAAATTCTCTGCACTTCTGAGTATAGCAGATTGAGATTTGGTATTGGTGACGATTTTCCCCGTGGTCACCAGATCGAACATGTACTTGGCAAATGGACACGGCAAGAGGAAGAGACGGTTAATTCCAAACTTGAAAGATGCTTCGAGATCATTAAATCTTTCGTCACAACCGGGATCGAACTCACCATGACAAAGTTCAACAAAATCAGCTAATCACCAATCAGTCACCCTGCCGATATCACGCCGATCCTTCTTGGTTGGCCTTCCGGATCCACGGTCTCGGGAAAAAAGTGCGCCGCCCTGGTAATCTTCAAGCTTTTTTATCTCTTCAGCCGGTGTAAGATCCTCCATATACAAGGAAACAAGTTTGGCTCCTACCCTCTTGCCCAGAAGTTCAATTACACGATAGGAATAGGTTACAGGATTTTTTCTTACCTGGATGGTCTCACCGCTTTTTACAATCCTGGAAGGCTTAACAGTTACTCCCCCGATGGTTACCCTCCCTTTTTTGCACTCCTCCGTTGCCAGACTGCGGGTGGCATAAACCCTGACTGACCAAAGCCATTTGTCAATACGAATTGCTTCATCCATGATCCAAAGATAAATATTCCAAATTGGATTCTTGATTTTGGACTAACATACAGCACAAGGTTTATAAAAAAGCATTTCAAACATTTCAGCCCCTTTAAACTTTTCGGGTTTCTATCTGTCTATGTTTTGTTATTTTTAGGGAGTCATTCACTTGCTATAATCCTGTTCTATGAGATCATACCGCTTTGGCATCGTAATAATGCTTTTGCTGGCTTTTCCCGCTTGCAAAACTTACAAGATTGAAAAATCAGTCTCGGCCAACATACATCTTGATTCGTTGGTCGTTATCGCTCCCAGCCAGAAAATGGAGGAGATGATCAAACCCTACCGGGATAAGGTCAATGCCGATATGACTGAGGTACTTTGTCACACTTCGGAGGCACTTTATGGTGGTCGTCCGGAGAGTCCGCTTACCAACTATTGTGCAGATCTAACCCTGCAAGAAGCCAACCTATTTTGTACAGTAAAGTATCCTGGAATAAAAATGGATGTATCGATGATAAACCGCGGAGGTTTGCGTATTCCCCTGCCAAAGGGAGAACTCACCACGATGACCATGTTCGAACTGATGCCTTTTGAAAATGAAATTGTTTTCCTGAAGCTCAAAGGAGAGGTAATGCTTGAGTTTGTCAATCATCTTGCGGTAAGAGGTGGTGAAGGTGTGAGTGGCTTACGTTTTGGCATCAGGGAGAACAAGGCCATCAATCCTGAAATTGCCGGCAAACCGATTGATCCCGTACAGAGTTATTGGCTGGTAACAAGCGATTATATCGCCAATGGCGGGGACGGGAGTGAAATACTGTCAAAATCATCAGAAAGGATTAATACAGGGCTAAAAGCAAGGGATATGTTTATTCAGCATTTCAGAAGAATCGGAAAAGAGGGCAAAATAGTAACGGCTAAAACTGACGGGAGGATATATGATGCAAAATAGAAGAACATTTATCAGAAACCTGGGCGCCGGAAGTTTAGGAATTTTTGTTTTAAACGGTCCCATGAAGGCCTTTGCGAAGAATCAACTCCTTCAGCTCACGATCCTTCATACCAACGATTTTCATTCGCACATCGATCCTTTTCCAAAAGATGCAGCCCGTAATGCCGGTGAAGGGGGGATGGCCAAAAGATCTGCCATGATTCAGCAAGTGCGCGAAGAGCAAAAGAATGTGCTTGTTTTCGATGCCGGAGACATTTTCCAGGGAACGCCCTACTTCAACTACTACAAAGGTGAGCTTGAATTGAAACTGATGACTGAGATGGGCTATGATGCAGCGACTATTGGCAATCACGATCTGGACAATGGTCTGGAAGGATTCAATTCTCAGCTCGGGAATGCCGGTTTCCCTTTTATCAACTCCAACTACGACTTTTCCCAAACCATTCTTGCCGGCAAAGTTCTCCCCTATAAAATTTTCAGGAAGCAGGGTATTAAAATAGGCGTATATGGTCTGGGGATCGAACTGGACGGATTGGTAAGCAAACAGAATTACGGATTAACCAGATATCTCGACCCGCTGGAACATGCCTTAAAGATGGAGGCATTCCTGAAAAACGAGAAAAAAGCTGATTTAATTGTTTGTCTCTCGCACCTGGGTTATTCATACAAGGAAAAGAAAACGGGCGATCTGAACATCGCAGCAGAGACCTATCATACCGACCTGATTATCGGTGGACACACGCATACTTTTCTTAAGAAACCTGACAGTATTACCAACAAATCCGGGCAAACGGTTTTGGTCAACCAGGTTGGATTCGGAGGATTAATCCTTGGCAGAATAGACTTCTTTTTCGAAAAAGAGGGAAGGAAACACTCGAAAACTGACGAAAATATTCCAATCAGGTAAAAAAAAACCGCACTAATTCAAATTGTGTAAAACCCCGAATATACAGGATTTGAGTGCCTGTCTGATCAGACTTCCAATGGCAGCGAAGCTGCTCCCCGAAGGGATGAGGCCTGTCTTAGCGGACATAAGCTTTCTCGGAATGCTTGAAATGTTGAGTTTACCAACTTTAATGAATTAATGCGGATATATCATGTGTGAAAGAACGTTTAATCTCTATGCCAAAATTACATCAGATATCTGCATTTTCAAAGGAATTCCCATTATTTATTCCAACAATATTTTCACCAAATGTTTTGTCTAACTAAAAATCATTTTTACATTTGCACCACTCAAATCAAAGGGAGAGATGGGTGAGTGGCTGATACCAGCAGTTTGCTAAACTGCCGTACGGGAAACTGTACCGGGGGTTCGAATCCCCCTCTCTCCGCAACCATTTATAAGCCTCGCGAAAGCGAGGTTTTTTTATTTACCAATACGACCAACACCGCAGGTGTTAAGGGAGTATTGGTAAATAAAAAAACTCGGAGTGAAACGACAGGCTTATAAATGGTTTAGCTTCCCCCTCCGGGGATCACCGGCAGGTAATCCTCCAATACGACCAACACCGCAGGTGTTAAGGGAGATATCGGCTTGTCGTCTCTTTTTGCTATAAAAAATTGTTATTTGTATTGACCCATTTATGATTAATAGCCATGACTTGTGCGAAGAATCACTGCCAATCACACATTCTTTCGCTTATTCGAATAAATTCTGAAAAAAATTTAAATTATTATTTGATAATCTCATGATTATTAGATAATAATTGCCTAACTTGGTGGGCCTGATTACAAATCATGATTTCCTTCTGAAATACCTCGTTAAGTTCTGTGTTGATGAAACGTCGGGAAATTTTTAGGAAGTAAATCTTTTATTATGTACAATAACATGATTCAGTTGTTCCCTTAACAAATTGAAATATGAAAGTCAGGTTACTCTGTAACTGATTCTATTATAATAGTAGATTCTCATATAAGTGAGATTTCAGTAATATCTAATATCTGTTATCATGGATTTTGTATTATCTGATAAATTGAAGCAGGCCATAGGTATTTCTCAATCTATTGCCAGGGAGTACTTAAATTCCGAGTTTTCTCCTGCCCATCTGTTAAAAGCCTTGTTACATAAGGACATTGGATTGATCCGCTTTCTTGAGGAAATTGGGATTGATTTCTATTACCTGGAAGAATGGGCAGATGTCAGGATTGAAAGCTATCAAAAATCAACCAAGATCAGCGATCAGCCCCCTGCCGATAAAAATGTAAAAGCCGTCTTAAATGAAGCAGACAATGTCCGTTTAAAAATCTCAGAAGACACAATTACTCCGGTTTGTGCCCTGGTAGCATTAACTATTCCGGGAGTTGGTTTCTCATACGAACAGCTTAAGACCCTGAATCTCAGCTATAAAGAGATCCTGGATAAAATCATCGAAAAGACCGATCTCGAGAATGTGGTGAGTACGAAACCTGGTCAGGAAAGGACAAGTGGCTCAGAGAAAACGCAGAATGCACTATTAAAATATTGCAGCGAACTTAACATATTGGCCCAACAAGGAAGTCTTGACCCGGTTGTTGGAAGGGATAAAGAAATCCGGATGATGGCTGAAATCCTGGGAAGAAGATCGAAGCCAAATGTAATGATTGTCGGTGAAACAGGCGTTGGGAAAACTGCTCTTGTGAACGGATTTGTGCAAAACATCTTACTGAATAAAGTTCCGGAAAGTTTGTCAGACACAAAAGTTTTTGAGCTTGACTTTGGTTCCCTGATAGCAGGTGCTGCCTATAAAGGAGAAATAGAAGACCGGTTAAAGAATATCATCAAAGAAATAAAGCAATTTGAAAAAGCAATTCTGTTCGTGGATGAGATTCATATGATACTCGATAGCCAGGCCGGGGCCTCAGGTGCAGCAAACCTTCTTAAGCCTGAACTCGACAAGGGAACAATTACTGTCATCGGAACTACATCCATTGATAATTACACCAAATTTATTGAAGGCGACGTTTCCTTTAGCCGTAAATTCGAAATTATAAAACTGGAAGAGCCGGATACAGAGACCTGTTCCAGGATGCTTGGGCATATCATACCTGTTTATGAAAAGCACCATGGCCTCAAAGTTCCGCAGGAAGTTCAGAAAGAAGCCATTCTTCTTGCAAAAAGATATTTAAAGGAAAAGAGCCTGCCCGAAGCTGCTATTGACTTAATAGACCGCTCACAGGCCGTTGTGCGCATGATGCAGGACACCTTGCAATCCGAAGTGGTAACTTTAATTCAGGAGCTTGAAAACCTGATAAAAAATGAAGTGAATCTTTCTGATGAAGAACTGAAAATAGAATTGCTGTGGTTTGACAGGCAGATAAAAGAGAAGATCAGTCCGGTTGTAATGATAAAGCTGCTGGATCAACAAGATCTGACTAAAATTGAAAATACCCTGGAAATAAAAGAGGCACTGCAAAATATACTGGCATCTCTGGAAACATTATCGGCCGAGAAAGCCGATTCCATAGACAAATCAGATCTTGCAGCAGTCGTTTCAAATGTCACCGGCGTACCCATGGGTAAAGTACAAACCCAGGAAAAGGAACGGTTGATGAACATAGAATCGTACCTGAAAAAAAGAGTAATTGGCCAGGATCATGGAATTAAAAGTATTGCCGAAGCCATTCGGGAATCACGCTCAGGACTCAGTAAGGCAGGTCAGCCAATAGGTTCTTTCTTCTTCCTGGGACCTACCGGAACCGGAAAAACTGAATTAGCAAAAACGCTTGCAGAATTTCTTTTTAATGATGAGTCCTCCTTGATTCGCTTCGATATGTCGGAATTTAAGGAAGAACATTCTGCCGCATTACTCTATGGAGCTCCTCCTGGATATGTTGGGTACGAAGAGGGTGGCTTGCTTGTCAATAAAATCAGGCAAAAACCCTATTCAATCGTCCTTTTTGATGAAATTGAAAAGGCCCATACATCGGTATTTGATATTTTCCTGCAAATACTGGATGAAGGCAAACTGCACGATCGTCTCGGCAAAGAGGGCGACTTTTCAAATGCAGTCATCCTGTTTACCTCCAATATCGGCAGCTCTTATATTGTAGACAGTTTTGGCAAAGGCGAAATACCAACATCCAGTAAAATGTCCGAGTTAATGGAGAAGTATTTCAGACCGGAATTTCTGGGCCGGTTAACTGAAATCATCCCATTTGCCCCGATCAGCGAGGAAAATGTAGTTAAAATATTTGACATCCATTTGAAAAATTTATTGAAATCTCTTGATAGTCAAGGAATTGAATTGATAATTGATCAGGATGCAAAGGAGATCCTTGCAAAATCAGGATTTACTCCCAAATATGGCGCACGCCCTTTAATTGGGGTGATCAGAACCGAATTGCGAAGGCCCTTGTCAAAGAAAATCATTGCAGGGGAAATCGGAAGAGGCTCTTCAGTTCACATAAAAACAGGTGAAAACAAAGAGATGATCTGGGATATAACAGGATAATAAAGCGTGGAGGACTGAGATCTGAGCGTGGAAATTCAGCTGATTAAGGAGCTATCCATTGCCGTCTACTTTAGCTGACGGACAGGGAGTGGAGAGGATCTCCAAAGGTGTTTGTGTTAATTAGTATCCGATGAGAGTAATCTGATTGAAATAAATAAAGACAACTTTTTATTCACTTTTAAACCGAAACAATTATGCTGGATTATGGAATTGGTGGCACCGAGGTGCAAAGCGATGCAAGCGAAGCATTCGCTGATATCCCATTAAACAAAACATTGATTTGTGAAAAATTAACCGGAGACTCTCCCATTAAACCAAAAATTGTAGCTGGACTGCAAACCATCGACGATGTCTTTGAACATTACAAACCAAAAGTAGCCCTGGAGTTTGAAGATAGTAGCGGAGCAAAAAAAGATGAAACACTTTCCTTTAAAGGACTTTCTGATTTTGGTATCAAAGGAATCACCGCCCAAAGCGATTTCTTGCAAGGTCTGAGTATTGAAAAAGAACAATACCAAAAAATCATTAAACAGCTAAAAGGGAACCAACTGATGCGTAAGACCCTGGAGAATCCTGAAACAAAGGCCGATCTCCTTGCTGTGATGTACGCGTTAATTAAAGAACTGGAAGAAATTCACTCCTGATATTTCATCATTTTTAACTCAAGTAAAATCTAAAAATTATGGCTCAATTAGAAAAAGCCCAGGATATAGCACAATACAAGGAAAAGGTGATCGAAAACGTAAAGTTGGTGGAAAATCCTGCCGAGCAATTAAAAACCGGTTTGGACCGACTGGCCAAAGTGGGGGGATTCGATCTTTTGGAAATGACTTTTGCGGGAGTCGAAAACATGAACCCGGAAAGGAAAGCACGGAAACGGATTTTCCTATCTGAAACAGCTTATAAGGAAGAACGTGAAAAACTCAAAAAGACCTTGCAGCTGTGGGCCGCAGTATTCAATTCAACCGAAAGTGTATCGGAGATGGTTGAAAGCAGTGAAAAAAACATCAAGATAGCCGATGATACTTTCAAAACCAATATGGCCAAAGCCATTGAATTGACCCGGAACCTTGAACGTTCATACCGCTCAATGGCATTGTTCTATAAAAATACGGAGAGCGCGAAACTGAAGAATATTTCAGTAATGAATGCCGATCTGGAACAACTCAAAGATTTGGATGACACACGCTTTATTGATGCAGTTAGAGAAGAACTGGTTGATAATTATGACCGGCTTGATCTGCGCGATAACTACGGTATATTGGTGGTTCCCGGATACCTGGGATCTAACAGAGTTGTCGAAAAGTGGGCCAAAATTGCCAATGAAAACAAGGTGATGCTTGTTACCGATTTCGCGCACCTTGACAATCCCGATGATGTAATGGATATGTTTGCGGGAGCTAACCTGACCGGCGGCGATAAGTACCGCTCGAATGTGATGATGACATGCAACTGGCTGGTTGGTCGCGACAAGTACAGTGAAGTTGGTGAGGAAGAAGAACTGTTTGTGCCACCTTCAAGTGCACTGGCCGGTACAATTTACAGTACCCTCATGTCCCAGGTTGCAGCAGGTAAAAAGCATGGCGGACTTAAAGAGGTCGATGGTGTAAAATTCGACCTCAAGAAAAGCGAAATTGCAAATCTCGAAAAAATGGGACTCGTACCCATGGTAAACGAATATGGAAAAGTAATGGCCTTCTCTGCCAAAACCCTCTTTAACGGCGACAACCTCGGACTCCAGACCTATTCCGTGGTAAGAGTCTTCGACTATGTAACCAAAGTATTGATGGATTTCCTCAATCGTCGTGCTTTCGAAAACTTCAATTATGAAACTCAAAGGGAACTAAAAAGCCAAATCGGCAAGTTTTTAAACAGCATCGCCGGACCAGGCAAACTGATTGAAGATTTTACCATCACCCGATTCGAACAGGACCCAAATCAAAAAGACCGTGTTTTTCTGGACATTAATATGAAACCCTATTTCCCGGCAAAAAATTTCATGATAAAGATGGATGGCCAGAAAGGTGATGACGGAACAGCATGGGATTCATCCTACGACCAGAAATAAGACGAATTAAACCACTTTTATCCATTTTTAAACTCAAACACCATGTCAACAACAATTAAATGTGAAATTGATGGAATAACAAAACCTCTTGAATTACAAGGAGGTTTGAATTTTGGCTATAACTCCAGCGCCAATGTATCCAATGCAAGCAATGATAAGAAAATTACATTCGGCCCGGTTATGGTAACTTCCTTTTCTTTCTCGGTTATGGAACCAGATAAAGATGCTGTCAAAGGACTTATCGAATGGATCGTTTCTCATCAGGTTAAAAACAAAGTTACTTTTAAGGTAAGTGACCAGGAGATGTCTGCCAAATCCAGAGATATCGTGATGGAGAAGGTTTGTCTGGAATCATACAACGAATCAATATCTGAATACGGCGTTCAGATATCTCTGTCATTGGTTGGCCAGAAAGTAACCGTCGACGGTGTTGCGGTAGATCAGACTGCCCAGAGATAATTTCTGCAGAATAAATTTAAGACAGATCATTGCAATCAGCAAGGAGCATGATTGTTAACCACCCATCAGGATGGTAAAAACGAAATTTGATTTTCATCCGGTAATGATATAGCAAATTATTTCCGGATGGAAATAATTTCTGCTTGCAGTATGTTCACAATCCAAATGTAAAAGAGAAAATGGTCTTAACAGCACGATTGCACATTAAAGGACACCAATTGGAAAGCGAGGGAATACCCCTGTTGACCTGTAATTACAGTTTTTCACAAGATATTGATCAAAGGGGTTTACCCAAATCGGAAGTTAAAGGAGGAGTCATTACCATGTCCTTTAGTAACATGAATGACTATGAGATTATGTGGTGGATGATAGCCTCAAAAGCAGATAAAAGCGGTAAAATTATCTTCGCGGGAGATGAAACCGAAAAAGCATTTAAAACGCTGGAATTTAAAGATGCCCGTTGTATTTCTTATCTTGATTCTTTTGTAAGGGATAGTGAAATGATTGAAGAAATAGTTATCTCAGCCAGAGAGGTCGACATTTCAGGAGTAACCCATTCTAATTCCTGGACAAGATACGAAAAAGGCAAACCATGATTGTCAGTAATCTAGAATTCAAATCAAATGGCACTTGCATCCTCACTACGAATTGAAATAGGTGGTCAGAAAGTCCCTGATTTCCTGGATTTTTCCATCAACCAAAAAATGCATGGACTTCATGACTTCCAGGTAACCTGCAGAATGGATACTTTTGAAGATCCGGATGATTTTGTTATTAACAAATCGAAGAAATTTATCGGCTCAACGATGGTTATCGAAATATCAGGAGATGACAGCCATTCTTCCGGCCTGTTTTTTAAAGGAATAATACATTCTGTAAGGGCGGAGAAATCCGATTTATCGAACGAAGACAAAATTGTTCTACTCGGTGCAAGTCCCGAATTTTTGTTGTGCGACCATCGTGGATGCCGGTCATTTGAAAATAAAACTTTAGATCAAATTGTTAACGAGGTATTGAAACCCTATCCCCGCGATGTGCTTAATGCAAAAATTAGTTCCGTTTATACCGATCAAATTCCTTATTGTGTTCAGTACCGTGAAAACAGCCTCGAATTTCTTCAGCGATTGGCTACACGATATGGTGAATGGATGTATTACAATGGCAAGGAACTGGTCTTTGGCAAATCGTCTGCCAACTCACAGGATCTGATTCTGGGAATGGATCTTAACACCCTTAATTTCTCACTGAACCTGAAAGCACCTGCATTCAAATATGTGACCTATGATTATATGAATGCGAAATGTATCGAAACAGCTACCGACAATTCGACTGGAAAAAGCCAGCAAAACGAGGTAGGAAAGTATGCTTTTGATCAGTCGGGAAAAAAGTTTAATCAGGAGGTCATTCAAAATTATCCACATTTAAATATCCTTCCTGCCAACTATGGGAAAGCCCAGAAAAATGCGGTAGAGACCGAAGCATCAGCCATTGCGTTGGGAATGTCGGGCATTGAGGCCTCCGGTGAAAACACGAACCTGGTACCCGGAACAAAAATTAAAGTGAGGGCACTGAAAACAGAAAGTTCCGGTGAGGTAGATTATGGAGAGTACATGGTAAATTCCATTGAACACCGTTGCGATAATTTAATGAATTACGAAAATCATTTCACCGCCATACCTGTCGAAGCCAAGGTTCCGGATTATTCCAATCCGGAGGCAGTATCCCGCAGTGAACCTCAAAGTGCCGTTGTAAAAGACAATAAAGACCCTGATAAGCTTGGAAGGGTGCGCGTTAACTTCTTCTGGCAGGAGAAAGGCCAGATGAGCCCCTGGATCCGGGCAGTAAGTCCTTATGCTGCAAATGAAAGAGGTTTCTATTTTATTCCTGAAATTGAGGATGAGGTATTGGTTGGTTTCGATAGCGGGGATGCTGAAAAACCATACATTATTGGCAGTCTGTATCACGGTAAAAATAAACCCCACGGTGCCTGGCCCAACCAGAAAAACAGTTTCAAGGGCATCGTGACCAAAAGCAATCTGCGTATTGAGTTTGACGACGAGAAGAAGATTACGACCATTGATACACCCGGCGGAAATAAAGTGGTCATCAGTGATGACCAGAAATCGATACTACTTTCCGACCAGAACAGCAATACAGTAGAACTCAATTCAAGTGGCATCAAGATGGACAGCCCGAAGGACATTAAACTTACTTCAAAATCCAAAATCACGATCGAAGGAATGTCGGGTATTGAGATATCCTCAACGGCCGATGTGAAAGTCAAGGGATTGAATATCAACCATTCGGCCGATGTTGGATTTGTAGCCAAAGGCAATGCCACTGCAGAGCTCTCTGCCTCAGGGCAAACTACTGTTAAAGGTGCAATCGTCATGATAAACTAAAACCGAGATGCTATGCCACCCGCTTCAAGATTAACAGATATGCACACTTGCCCCATGCAAACTCCTGCATTCCCTTCGCCCATACCCCATGTTGGCGGACCAATAGTTGGACCCGGCGTGCCAACTGTTTTAATTGGTGGTTTGCCTGCTGCAGTGGTGGGTGACAGTTGTGTTTGTGTGGGTCCTCCTGATGCGATCGTCAAAGGCTCGGCAACAGTCATGATTGGTGGCCGGCCTGCTGCCCGCATGGGAGACAGTACAGCACATGGCGGAAGTATTGTGGTGGGTTTTCCTACTGTAATGATTGGAGGATAATTTTTAATATTAAAAACAAACAACAACAATGAATCACCAGGATGTTTTTGATGAATTTATTCGCATGGCCCAAAGTGAACGGCAAGATAAATTTTTAAAGTTTAATGAACGAACAAGTTGCCTTCAACCAATGGTTATGGCTCTCCGAGCTGATATTGCCAGAAGGACCATGACAAAAATGAGTTTTGATCAAATCAGGAGAACATTAGAACAAAAGAGTCCCAATGATTCACAAAAATATCAGAATGCTTTAAATTATGTTGCAACAAATTGGCCGAGCTGGAACCGGGGTGTGATGGTTATGCCTCAAATAGGTACACAAAGTCAATTGCAACATAGATTAGGGGTTCCACCTAAAGTACCACCAAGGCCACCAACCATTTCCGGTGTGGTTCCGATTGGCTGGAAATATGAAAGTTTCGACCCTGTGAAACAATCATGGACTCATGCCCTAACTATGGCAGAGTTTCTCCCTCCCCTCGATAAATCGGAAACAACCCGAATTAATGAATCACTTCTTCGTGCAAAATATGCTGTCGAATTAGCCAGGGATATCTTAATAAAGATAAGCGGTTGGTCAACTCCTTTGAATCCTAACCAACAGGCTTATGTTGATTACTTTGGAAGCTATGACAGACAACGATTCAAATTGGTACTCGATAACTTCAAGATCCTTGTTTTCGCTTTCCAGGTAGGACCAAAAATTATTGATCTTCGGAATACAGATTATGGTAAAACATGCTATGCAGCATGCTTTCGTGCAAATTTACGGGGCAATACAAATGGTAGTCTTTCGTTAACCGGAAAAGTGGATATGTTTTTAGGCAGGGCTTTCCTTAAAAGCAGGGGGGGATCTTATACGTCTTCTACAGATGCGACCGTAGGAACACTGGTTCACGAGTTTGCCCATGGAGCAATTAATGCCGTCGATGCTCCGCCGGTAATTACAAATACAGCGCCTTGGAGATGGCAATTAACGCCCAACTTAGTAACAACTCACGATGAGTATGGTGCAAGTCCGGACAATGGTATTCAAGCAAGTACAGAAGCTGATGATAAAGCTCTTGCTACTTTTAATGCTGACATTGCAATAAGAAATGCTGATAATTACGGGCAATTTGCATCTACTATGTTGCGGAGAGAAGGAAAGTAAGAAAACCTGAAGAATTATCTTTTCTGGACAATAAAACACCTGAAAGGCAATACATTTACTGATTGTTCCTGCAACTTGATAAGCAGATCCTTTTTCAGGAACTTCAATTCTTCTTCGTCCGTTTCATCAGCAGTTTTTGCCAGGGTAAGGTAAATATCCATGGTCTGTATAAATCCGCAGTCGGTGGATTGTGCTATTTGCAGGCCTTTTCTAATTTCCGCCTTCTTCAGTCGTAAGCCAAAATGATCAAAACAGAGCGCCTTGATATCTTCCTTTGTGACTATCCTGCCATGTGAGAGCAGTGCCTTACGGTAAGCATTAACGCGCTGTTCTGTGTCCATACTCTCTCTTCCTCCTACCGTTGTAGTTACCAAAGAAACGGTGTCTGGCAATAGGTCGCTGCCGTCATAAACCAAAAGCTTGTCCGTGCTTTTTATGTTGTTGGCCGATTTCCCGTTGGTGGTCCAGAACTCTATAAACAGCGTCTCATCAGCGGGGTGAGTCTTTAACAACAGGTAAGAGATGGCCTCTTTTACGATGTTGCTTTCTTTTAGCCGGTTTTCAAGGCGGGCAATGGTCTGGTTAAGCTCTTTCAAATTAGAGGATATCATATCAGCGCCCAAAATAGCAAATGCAGCACTTTCATCGCGAAGTAACTCCAACAGGTAATTCACAATCTCCGCTGCATTGCGCGAGTCAAAACGCCCTACCCCACCCTGCCTGAGAATATATGTTCCGTTTTCCACATCGTTGATTCCGGAGAAGGATTTTTCTGCATAGGATTTCCCGTTGCTGCTGTTTACCCTTTTCATTCCGAGAAAAATCTCATCAGTAATTAACGGAATGATATTGATATATTCTCTGGAAGATTGAGTAAATTCATTCAGTCGACGGTTAAAAACCGGGAAGCAATTGATGGAACAAAACAGGTCGTCGAAAACCTCGGCCGGCAAAACCTGCGGAAATTCCACCTTTATCCAGATTATATTACGCTCCAGTTTTTCCAGATCATTTTTCGAAAACAGATCTTCAAACAGGTCGGGGTATTTTCCTTCTGATACCGGGTCCTGCGTAATTGATTCGCCGGAAGCGAGTGTGAGGAAATTCTTACTATAAAACCGGTTAATATGGCTGCATACCTTGGTCGTAACATCCAGTTCCCTTTTGAGGAGCATATCAAGACTGTCTCTCCCTGAATCATCATCATCACCAGTCCCCCGAACAAATTTTACCTGGCTACCGTTCACCGTCCACCTGCCCTTTGCCAGTGATTCGTAAAAACTGTTCTCGTATGCCTCGTTACGCAGGTCGAAACAGATGGTAAGTCCTTCCAGAGATTCGACCAGACTATCCATTTCAAGGCCAAGCCAAATTTCGGAAATACCTGTAGTTTTTCCTGAGCGGGCCATTGCAACCAATTCTTTGTAAAATTCTGAGTGATAGGCAAACATTTTGGCTCCAGCTACCAGGTATTTCAGCTGACCGTTAAATAACTTGTAATTTCCGGTCGGAGTAAAAAAAACAGGTTTCTCTTCAGTAATATGCTCTCCGGGAATGAAAAACTTTTTATTTATCAGGAACTGGTAAAAAGAGTTGATGGTAAATACCGGGTCTACAGGTTTGGCCCGCATCAATGCATGAGCAGGCAAAGGCCCGGTCAGAGGTTCGGGGGTGAGTAGTTCAACCAGTTTTTCAAGTAATCTGGCTTCGGTCGAATTTATTTCGGCTGACAATTTTGCCAGCTCGCCTGAAAGAGCTCCTAAAATCATTCCCACCAAAGGGTCGAATGAACTCTCTGCTTGCGTATCCTGAAAGCCCCACAACTTTGAGGCATTCTTGATCATCCTGCTCCTTATTTTTTCTTTACTTTCCTGCACGGTATTTAATCGTAAGATAATGGTCCGATGTAGAACTGGTCGGTGTATGTAAATGTTTCATTCGTCATCGTGAGGGTAGCGTCAACTTTAATCCTGATCCGGCTTTTAATTCTTCGCTGATTCATCCGGTAATCAATCTGGTCCATCTGAAGGCCCACCTTCACATTCGATAACCTTGTTTCATGTTTTTCAATGGATTCCTGTATAGAAAACCTCAATTTTTCCCTGTAAATCTGGGAGTCAGAAATATTTTCGAAATCATGTTCCCAGATTTCGCAACCAAAAGAAGGATCCGGGGTGTAGTCACCAAAATTTGAAATGGCAATCAGGTGTATTAAGGCTGCAACAGATTCGGGCAAGGGACATTTTGGATGCTCCGTTTTACTCATCAACTTGTTGGGCTGAAATGGCAATTTGTAGTAGTCTGTTATCATTCAGACAGTTATTTTTTTATTAAACAGCTGTTTTGTACCCAAGCACAGCGCCCTCACCAGCAGGTTCCAGTGTAAAACCCTGTTTCTCAGCAGATATATGAATTTTAGTACTAATATCAAATTCAACCGGAACAAAGTACCCGAAGAAACATTTCAGAAAGTTCAAAATGCGTCCGTTTTTCAGGTAATCGTTAATTCCGGAATTCATCAGGGGGCCAATGTCGAACTGCATGGTATAACCCATGCCCATAAATTCGTTGCCACAAATAAAATCAACACCCAACATAGCCGATCCCAGCAGACAATGATATTTTTTTTTGCCATCCTTTTGTTTCACTTTCACCAACTTGCAATTTTCGGCTATGGATACTTTAACATGCTCATTTATAATTGCTTCCAGACACTCCTCAGTCAGTTTTGTGTTACCGGCAATTTTGTATGAAATGTGCAGGAACTTAACCATGCGCACCAGAAAACCCTGGTCAATTGACTGATCCATTCTCCAGAATTCCGGAGAAAAGTCTTCAGAGAGACTTTCGCTAAAATGGTTCAAAATTTTACGTTCTTCCAGCTCCAGGTTAATGGACTGAGAATAAATTTCATTCTCAAAGGGCAGGAAAAAACGACGGGCTGCCTTTTCTTCTTCTTTTAAATGTTTTGAATTCTTCGAAACGTTCTTTGACTCATTTGAATGTTCCGTATTCTGATGAAAGAATCCTTCGGGCAAATTATCATAAATTGCATCGCGGTTCAGATTAATCCCCACGAGTTCTGATCCGTTTTTGAGATGTATCTTACTGGTATAAGCAATGTCGTGCGAATATCTGCGTCGGAATATTCCATTGGGAATGACAACAAAATCTTCACCCGCTAAACCATTTTCCAATAAGTCTGCAATAACAGCCTCGGCTTTGATGTCGTATATCACATCATGGATGGTCTGCCCTATATCATTGGTATTTTCCATGACAAATCACATTCCCAGCTCATCCATTTTCTTTTTCAGCTTTCTTTCAGTCGTGCCAAGTTCTTTTGCAGCATCCTTTTTATTTCCGTTATGTTTTGCCAGGGTGGTCTTTATCAATTGAATCTGTTGCTCGTCAGCGGAAAGCTTTTTGCCAGATCCTCCTCCTTCTCCTCCTTCAGCTTTTTCTGCTGTTTTTTTTAACTCGGCTTTCAGCGCACTTATATCATCGTTTTTTACGACCAGGTTGCTATAAGCTTCAATAATATGACCATACAGGCCTCTTCTTGCAGAGTCCTTAACAACGTGAAGCGCAGCGTCTTCCATATTATTTAAAACAGTGGAAAATCTGTCGCTGATTCTTCCCTTTTTTACTTCAATACTTTCTTTTGAATACTGAATAAACAAGGCGTGCGCAGAATCGGCCAGAACCATAAAATCCTTATCATTTTGTTTGTTACTTTTAATCAGAGCCTTCAACTCTTCATATTCCTTGTTGCTCATAGCCATATCTTTTTGGGGCATTTGAAAAGCATAATACATCGGAATAGCCAAGATAACAACTGTTAGTAAAAACAACAACAGCATCTTCATAAAAGCTTCTGTTCTTTCTTTCTTGTTTAACGGATCCATATTCTCAGTTTTTGAGGTTTATATTTTTAGGGTTCAATCAACCAGAAAACTGTTCCCAGGTTTCTCTTTTTGTTCTTTTACGAAAATCTGACGGTCCTTTTTCTTGCCAATAAAATCAAGATTACTCAGTGTGCGAAATATTTGTGACATGTCATTGATAAAAGGTGCCAGTTTCAAAATCGAACTGTTTATGTCATCATGGTCATAATCATATTCGATGGTATCTGTCAGTAATTTTTCAAATTCGCCTTGTTTCAGGGTACTCCAATCCTGAATATAATTGTAAAGTTCTTCCTTTTCTGCTCCCGGCTGTCTGTTGATAGCGTTGTTTATCGTGCGGGCAAGAGAAGCCATCTGTTCGAAAATAAAAACAGGAGGATAATACATCGCAATTTTTCTGAATTCTATCAGGTGTACTCCCAGAAAATTAAGTACTGATCTGGACACTTCGGAAACTGTTTCGGCAATAGATGTAACTTGTTTTTTTGTTTTTATGCTGCGCAATATATCAACAGCATCAATTTCAATCTGACCCAGGGCCTTTACAATCTGCATGTGGTACTCAGCCAACTTCGGGTGACTGTAAATTGCATGGCAGGCCGGTATATAACTCTCATCAATTTCAAGTTTATCATCAACAAAAACAAGCCTACCGATAATCAATGAATTTTGAGTTGAAATTGTTTGCTTTTCTTCCAGACTGTGCACCGATACGCGGTAGCCCGGAATAACATACGGAAGCCTTGGAGGGCTTTCTTCCGGATATGGTATCCCAAATGGCACCCGTTCAAACAAATTTACCGACAGGCAAATCAGGTAATCCTTCTTATTAATCTTATCCTGATTAACTCTTAATTGTGGGATGGCAGCCGACAATTCATTATCCAAATAATTTGTTTCACTAATTTCAATTCTGGAACCACCACGGGTAACGGCAATGCAGTTCAATACTTTTACGTGAACATAACCCTGATTGTCAATATCAATAAGAATTTTTACCGGATTTTTATTTCCCTCGTACTGTAGCAATATTCCATAATTATATGGATTTAATAAGGAGGAGTAAATATTCCTTGCCTGCAATGTAAAATTATTATCAGTAGAAATAAAATGATCCTTATTCACCTTCATCCCGTCAATCCAATTGACCGGAAGATTTAATTTTTTAGTGTCCATCTTATTTTTCAGTTACACGCTTACAAACAATTACGCTATTTTCCTTGATGAAATTGAAAGAATTTGTCTCCTGGGGGTCAATGTAGCGGATTCCGCTGAACAACTTTGGTTTAATATAAAATATCCAGCTCACAGATTTATTCTTATCATCCAAAAATTCAATTTTTTCATCCGGATTCCGGGTATTGTAATCATTGATAAAATAGTAGAACAATTTTCCAAAGATCATCTCTTTGGGTGCTTTTGCCCTGAAGGTAGTCATGTTTTCATCTTCGGGTTTCTTCTTAAATTCAAATCCCACTACCAGAGGGGCATCCATTTCCCTGTCGGTCGGGTCATCTATATGTTTATCTACCGGATATTGCCATTTCCGTAAAACTTTCACAGGAATTTCCAAATAGTAGAAGAAGGTTATGTAAAACAGATAAGGCACTATATACATCAGGATCGATGAAAGGTCAATCATCACAAATGTTTTATGGCCCGAATAATGAAAAATTATTAAAACAAGACCGGCACCCAGAAGTCCGATGCCAAGTGTCAACAGTAGTTCGGCCCCCATGTTTTTTTCGGAAGTCCACAGGAGAATTTTCTTCAGTAATACTGCATGAATAATACCAAGAGTCAGCATCCATCCGATGAGCAGATAATATAAGGACACATTGGAAACCGAAATAAGACTCTTGTTACCCAACAGGCCACCTATACCAATAAATAAGCCAAAAATCAGGGCATACAAAATAGTACTGAACCTGAATTCATGCGCATTCTTATTTCTGAATACAAATCCTAACATGATCGCAGAGAGCGTAAGCAACAGAATTATAAGAAAGATGTTTTCCATAATGACTGCTTTAAATACAATAATTAATCCTATTTATAAATAATTTAACCAATGCATTGATCGTCGAAGGGTATGGGGATAATATCATATAAATAGTTGATTTTTAGGCAATTATTATATGCAGATCCATTGATATTTCTATCCATTTTTTAAATTGCGATATCATACACTTTCAAAGAAATCCCTTGAAGAATCTAAATCCTCATATCGAAATAAAGTTACGATAAAATATGTATCTGTCAAGTATAAAACTTAGATTATGATAAATTTAAGTTGAATATTTGAGACTTAACTTGAAAAGTTATGAGGTGGCATTGATTGTTTGGCTATTTCAACCTTCAACCAGTCTAAACAAAAACTGACGCGACATCAATTTACTGGTTTAGTTACCCCTCCCAGGGATCACCGGCAGGAATCATACCCTATTCCCGCTATTGAAGTATTTTTTTAACAGCGTCAATAATTCACCTGCATTAATGGGTTTGGCTATGTAATCGTTGCATCCCGCATCGATTGCCAGTTCTCTGTCGCCAATAAGTCCAAAAGCTGTTTGAGCAATGATAATTACAGATTTATCAAATTCCCTGATTCTCCTTGTGGCTTCATATCCACTAAAACCAGGCATTTTTATGTCCATTAAAATCAGGTCAATATCAGTATTGCTTTTGCATAACTCCACTGCCCTGGCACCTGATGAGGCAACCAGAATCCGGTTGCTGAAGGTATTTGTTATAATTTTCAATAAAAACAGCGAATTTTCATTGTCTTCAACAATTAATATTTTAGGATTTACCAAATTAATGGTTGAGTCATCAATGAATGAAATCTTGCTTTCAACAATTAAATCTTCAGATAATTTACTTTCGGGAATCGTGAAGTAAAATGCTGAACCTTTCCCTTCTTCACTTTCAACCCACAATTCGCCACTGTGTTTTTCAACGAATTCCTTGCAAAGGAGCAGTCCAAGGCCGGAACTCTGTTCTCCTTCAGTTCCGGGGCGGCGAATGTTAACATTTATTCGGAATAGATTGGAAATCATCATATGATTCATGCCTATTCCGGTATCTCTCACAATAAAAACCAAGGTGCCATTTTCTGATGTGTTCGCTGAAATATGCACCTTTCCACCTCTTGGAGTAAATTTAACAGCGTTTGAAACCAGGTTGCGGATTACAGACTGGATCATATGTTTATCAGCAAAAACCTTCTGAGCATCCGGTATGTCAAATTCTATTTGAATGGATTTATTTCGAATGGAATCCATCAGCGTATGGATACACTCAGAGGCCAACTCCTGCAAATTAATATCCTGCCGGAGAAAGGATACTTGTCCTTGTTGCATGCGTGACCATTCGAGCAGATTTTCAAGCAAATTAAATATGTTGCGCGAGGAGTGACTCAGTTCAATGATCATCTCTTTTTGTTGATCATTGGTAAAATCGTTAAAATCTGCTGCCATCATTTCTGTCAGTTGCATAAACCCACCCAGCGGACCACGAAGGTCGTGTGCAATAATGGAAAAAAACTTGTCTTTTGTTACTATAAGGTCCTGAAGTTCTTTGCTTTGTTTCTCCAGTCTTTTGCTTTGCCTGTAAAGATCAAGATGCGTTTTTACGCGCACAATAACCTCTTCAGCCTGAAAAGGTTTGGTAATGAAATCTACCCCGCCTGATTTTAATGCTTTTACAATATCACTGGTATCATTCAAAGCGCTTATAAATATAACAGGGATATCAACCAGATATGGATTTTCCTTTAACCTGCGGCAAACTTCGAACCCATCCATATCAGGCATCATGATGTCAAGCAGAATCAAATCCGGCTTTTTTATCTCAGCAACCTTCAACGCCATTGCGCCATTGGGCACCGGCCGTACTTTATATCCTTCAAGTTTGAGGATATTACCCAATATTTTAAGGTTATCCGGAACATCATCCACGATAATTATATTCGGAACATCCTGGTTTGACATAATACCTTCTACCATCGCTATTTCTCCTTTTCTTGTAACAATAGTTGTAATTGATCATAATGATAATTCAGAGCCAGGTTCATGAGATTTTCTGCAAGTTCTGCATGATCTGTCTCTATGCTTTTAATGAGACTGATCAACAGATCTAAATCTGCAACTGCCAGAGCATTCTGCATTTTAAGAAGCAAACTGTTTGGCAATTTCATCATATCCCCGGCAATTGCATCATTGTCCAACAATAATTTCGCAGTGGATGGGAGCATCTCATTGTCATAAATATACTTTATGCCCAAAATTTTACCGATCAGATTAAACAGTTCATGTTCTCTAAAAGGCTTACGGATAAACCCTTGCACACCAAGACTATCAATTTTTTTCATTTCGTCATCGAAAGTACTGGCTGTAAGTGCAACAATTGGTGTAAGTTTTCCCTTCTCAGTTAATTTGATCCGCCTGGTTGCTTCATATCCGTCCATCACAGGCATTCGCATGTCCATGAGTATGAGATGCGGATTCCATGTTTGAAATTTCGCAATGGCATCTTCTCCATTCAATGCTTCGCAAGTTTCAAATCCCACCAATTTAAGCAGTGTCGATGCAACTTTCAAATTATCATTTTTATCATCAACCACCAGGATTCGATATGCCTGGGTTGCGTTTTCTATACCAATCACCCTTTTGGCAACGTTCTTCTCGACACGATCAGAGTTCCCCTCCTTTATCTCTACATGAAAAGTAAAAACCGAACCTTTGCCCAATTCACTGGTAGCGGTAATGTTCCCTCCCATCAGTACTGCCAGCTCCCGGCTTAGAGCGAGCCCCAATCCGGTGCCACTCCCAATATTTATTCCTGAACTTGTTTGCTCGAAGTGCTTAAAAAGTTTATCAATTTCATTGGCTGCAATTCCAGAGCCGGAGTCTTGAATTTCAACGACAAGCAGATCCGAATGCTTGTTTATTTTATCAACCCGTATTCGCACGGCGATACCACCTTCTTCTGTGAATTTCAGAGCATTACCAATTAAATTCACAAAAATCTGTCGTAATTTACTTTCATCAACAAATACATATCTGGGTAGATCCAAGGCCTTTTCGTATATAAACTGAAGGTTTCTGGATTGGGTGCGCTCTTTGAATATCATTTGAATGTCGTCTAACAAGGCATGCAAATCGATATTTGAGGGGTTTAAAATTACGCGGCCAGCCTCTATTTTGGATAATTCAAGGATATCATTGATAAGAGCCAGCAGATGTTCCCCTGCAGATATAATGGACATGTTGTACTCTTTTTGTAAATCTGACAACTGCTTATCACGATTCATAAGTTGCGAAAATCCTATGATAGCATTCAACGGCGTTCTTATCTCATGCGACATGTTCGCCAGAAATACACTCTTGAATTTATTAGCCATTTCAGCCTCCTGCTTGGCTTCCAAAAGGTCCTGTTGTATCTTTTTCTGTTCCGTGATATCCCTGAGAATACCAACTGCATGCCATTGGTTATTGAGCTGGATGCCTGAAAGTGAAAGCTGAATGTGTATTTCATTTCCATCCTTTTTCCGTGCTTCGAGATCAAGGGATTTACCTATTGCATCCCCTTGTCCTGTTTGCTGAAACAGTGGGTATGCAGCATGGTGTGCAGGGTGATAACGTTGTGGTACGATAAGTGAATGCAGATTCTGACCGATGGCCTCCATTTTCGAGTAACCAAGAATACGCTCTGCTGCAGGATTCCAAAAGGAAATCAATCCATTTGAATCCATCATGAGGATGGCATCCTGGGCAGCGTCTGTAATTGAACGCCTGAGCATTTCACTCTTAAGCAGGGCTCCTTCTGCATTCTTTCGCTCGGCAATATCGGTTGTAACTCCAATGAGAGCGATTGGTTCACCACTAAAATCCCGAATAACAGAGGTGGATACCAGAACAGGAAATTGGCTGCCATCTTTTCTCTTGTTTAAAAGTTCACCCATCCAACCACCCTGAAGCGTAGAGGGCAGTATAACTTCAGTTAACTCCGGTGGATTTTCCGGTGAACGCACCAGCGTGATTGAGTTACCTATCAACTCATGTTCTTCGTATTGATATGTTTTCAGAAAGGCATTGTTAACAAAAATAATCTGATCCTCCATATCAGTAATACTGATGCATTCGCTGATACTCATTACTGCATGAGAAAGCAGGGACATTGTTTTCTCCTTGCGCCTGAGATCTAAAATATCTTTTTTGTTAAGTGCCTTTAAGTTATCATATTTTAGCTGCAGTTCATGAAGCTCATTAACAAGTTCTTCCCTGGTTTTAACAAGATCATCCATATTCAAATAGTTTGAAATAGCAAAGATAAACAAAGCAAATGTCAACAGGAATCATTTACTGACCCGGTCTAAAATAAATAACAAGCTATCCGCTTGTTTGTTTGGCTCCTCCGGGAAAAAAATGATGAGAGTCCAAAGAAAACAACTATTTGACAATATTTCTTGCAAAACAGTTGTGTTTTTTAAAAAAATGGATACTTTTGCAACACTTTTGAAGGAAGCCGAATCCTTGGATACAACAAAAGTCATCGGGGTGTAGCGCAGTCCGGTAGCGCACCTGGTTTGGGACCAGGGGGTCCCAGGTTCGAATCCTGGTACCCCGAC
>JANYKW010000100.1 GCA_025358025.1 Bacteroidia bacterium
TCATACGATAATTATCTGTTTTTCAATGGCCGTATGGAACTCGCATGTTGGAATTATCATACTCTTGGATGTAACTGATTTACGTGCTCGTTTCATACTGCAAAGATAGTTGTAATTTATAAATGTCAAGTTTTTTGATCAAAAAACTTGACATTTATAAATATTCTCACACACGTAGGTAGTTCTCTTTTATTTTAACTAAACCAATTTGATGCAAATTTCAACAATCAGATTATTTTAGAATCCAATAATTGAGGCAATTTAATGAGATTTACACGCTTTGCATAAGCGAATAAAAAGGGGTCTCCCCCTTCTTTCAATTTTAGTAAACATAAGGATTTCCGCTTCCTGCATAAACCTCTTCATCTTTAGCCGAAGAGAGAAACTGCCGAAACGGTGCATCACCACAGCTTGTGCAAAACACCTCTCCCGAGGATGGCCAGTAATAAATGGTTGCACCCTTTGGGATTCTGGTTTTGCATTTGCAGCAATTGGATGAGAATTTGGCACTGATCTGCCTGGGATCTTTTGAATAACGAGTCATAATTGTTTTGCCGATGCCTTTCGGACTTGTATTGGCTTCAAGCACGCCGGTTGAAAATTTAGTGAGGTATTGCTTAGAGATATCCTTCATCAGCCAGGGATAAGAAGCCCGCTTCGGTCAGGATGAGGTGGTCAATCAGCGGGATTTCAAGTAATGCTCCAGCTTCTTTTAGCTGCCTGGTGATTTTCTTATCCGCGTCACTTGGATCCAGATTCCCGGATGGGTGGTTATGTGCCACAATGATTGAGGTAGCACAGGATTTCAAGGCCACCTGAAACACCACCCTAACATCCACAACCGTTCCGGTCATTCCGCCTTTGGAGATCTGATGGCATCCCAGGACCTGGTTCTGACGATTGAGCATCAGCATGTAGATAAACTCAATGTGCTCGTAGGATGGCCATATTGATCGAAAAGCACTGGCAGCATCTTTGGATCCGGTAACCCTAAACCGGTCACATGCTTTAACTTTTGATGAATAGGTGATTTGTACCTCTGCAATAATTTCTGGAACCATTCAGTTTCACCGCTGCCCTGAGGACTAGTGTTGGCTTCTGGCACGCCGGTTAATGATTTTTGGGCGCACCTCCATTGAGCCGGGTGGATTAAGTCAAGGGTGAATGTCAGTTTTATCCGGTACAGAGAATACCAAAAGAAAAAGTGACCAAACACGAAGTGCCGTAAGGCTGCTGCACACTATATATATTATATACCTGCAGCAGCTAAGCGGCCCTTTACTGTTCCACTCCCGGCGATCAATAACTTTGTCCAATAAATGAGTAACCAACCTCTCACTCCTATACCTGCAATGTTTTAAAACTCAAGTTTTCTGAGCGCAAGTTTTTGATTCTTTTTAACAGCGTGGTAAAAAAGAATTGCAAAATTTTTTAGGCCGCAGGATGGTACCTGAAAAATTTCATCGACAGATGAAGCACACATCTTTTTGTCAACTTTTTCTGTGGCAGAAAAAGTTCCCCAGACCCACTCGGGGCAATTGTCATTAATGTTTTGGTAAGAAAAAGAAAGACAGGAAGATAACACACAAAAATCAATAATTTTTGTGTGTTTCTGGTTGATACGCCGAACTCGCCCTATCGGATCGGGCAGAAAAAAGGCAGGAATTACAGGAAATATGAGAGGTGGCCACGGGTCACGGCAGGGCTAAAACTGACTAAAATGGGCTGTATCAGGGCACAAAACAAGTATAAAAAGGATAGAAAAGGCAGGAAAAAAGGGAGGAAAACAACTCAAAACGAGTCCTGAACCCAGCAATTGCAGGTTGTCTGACTGCCCTGTGGCTGATCTTTTAACCCTTCAATTATTACGTATCCTTGTTAGACTATTTAAGATAAGTCCTGACTAAGAAAAGACAAAGAATTATTTCTTTCAAGATTCAGGAAGAGCCAGTATTTAGACCTGGTTATTTAATTCTATTTCTAAAAACGAAAAAGCATGCGTGATCTCATAGATGAGAGTTACAAATAACCGACGAACCAAGTTTTTTAAGAATTCTGAAGAAAAAATCTGCGGATCCCAGCCTCATTCCCATTACTTCACTTACTTCGGTTACTTCGATTTTTTATCCATCTGACAAACAATCACATATAAGACAATATTGCGAAGTAAGGGCAAAAATGATGTTGTAAAATTTTCTCAAAAAAAGTAAGCGAAGTAAGAAAAAGTAAGGAGAAGTAAGTATATAAATTGCAATTTCTCTTTTAATTAATTACAAATCAATAGTATACAAGATCGAAGTAAGAGAAGTAAGAGAAGTAAGCAAAATAAAGTTCCAGAACGAAATAATAAATAATTTCAAATCAGTCTCCCAATGTTTTCTATCCTAAAATCTTTTGCGAATAGTGTGGTGGAAACGATGGAAGATGGAGTTTTCTAATTGTGTGGATTTTTTTTTGAAAAGTTATCCTGTGAAAATCATGTGTAAAAGCAAATCACGAATTTGCATACAACTGATTGAGAGTCGATTACAATAGCAGAGCTAATGCCTTGCAAGCAGAGGGTCGCTGGTTCGAATCCAGCAGTTCCCACAGAATAAAAAACACAATATCAGAGAGTTACACGATCCAAACGGGAAAATGTAACTCTTTTTTTTTGTCATTCTCCCCTCCGTACAGCCCTTTTTTGTATATTTACACTTATTGTAATAGGGCTTTTAAAAAATTAAAAATTAATGATGGGGCCGGTGCTCTGCGAGATTGTGATGAGGCAAACCGAATTATTCCTGACTCCTATCAGGCCTATTCGATAAGAGCCAATTACAAATTAAAAATAATGGATTACGCTGGAGCAATTGAAGACAGTAAGAAGTCACTTGAAATTCATAAAGGATTTCATGATGCATATTTTCCGATGGGAGAGGCAGAGTATGAACTTCAAAATTATAGAAAAGCAATTCATGACTTGACTAAGACAATAAAATGGGATCCTAAATCAGCAGAAGCCTATTATTATGAGGGCTTGCAAAAATTGGATTAGGAAAGATAAATTCAGATAATATCGATATGAAAAAAGTAAGAAAACTAGGGTACCCAGCGAAGATGTGATGCCTATTCCCACAAGAAAAAAAAATCTACGTGATACTGTAAGGATATTTAAGCTTAAATAAATCAGAACAGATTTGTAAGCAACGACTTAACCTGACAATAGCAGACTAAGTCGTTGCTATTATTTTATTGAGCCTAATGGTAGAAAAAGAAACTCTATTCCTTTCCCATTCTTAGAGTCTATATTGCGTGAATACCTCATGGTATAGTCACCATCCCAATGTTCAAATACACCCAAACTCTTGACAGGTGCACCATTCTGTATGTAATGGACTCCTGAGGGAGCATTATCAGGAACAGCCATTTCGCGGAGGAAATCATCAGCATTTTCACGTACAAGGATGCGAGGTACGTTGTGATAAGCTGGTTCAGTATTGTTCTTGCTCTGGGCATATAACAGGTCGAGGCCGACCGACTGAATGGCCACACCATCCAACGAAGCGAGTAAACATGCCGGCCATTCCGGATTTTCGTAAGGAACCACTTTGTTGTTAAATGGAGGATTAGGGAAGTGCAAAGGGTAGCTGCGCCATTTTCGACCGCAATAGAGTCCGTCGAGGAGGTACAAAATTGTTTTTCCACCAAGATTTGGCGAGGCAGCCAAATCCACCAAAGGTGACCAGGCATTTTTAATACCCTCCTTCTTTGTGTTCAAAATACTATGCAATTCTGCCGTCCCTTTAATGGATCCTGCATGGTTTTTACCTGACAGGGTAAGAGCCGTTTGTCCCTCATCTCCATCTTCCATGTAATTGTACGGATAGGAATGGAGTTTTAATAACGCCAGGTTAATAAGGTAGGTGGCATCTTTGATTTGACGTGGGATAAGCTTCGCATCCTTGAAATTTCCGGCTGAATAGGTTACTCCCTCTACCCAATCGGCAGCTTCCAAACCAGTGTAATCACCATAGACCGGGTTAACAGGCTGCGCCTTATCGGGTGCCTTTTCCTGCAGGAAGCGTACATCTTTGAACTCTTTCCAAATGGTAGTTAGCAGATATGGATAGATGGGACGACGGGCATCAGTGACCATGATATCTCTTTGTGCCACACCAGCATTGTTTACCAGTTGCCGAACCACGGCAAGCAACATCTGAGGTGTAGCATCAGTCTGGTTGTCAACCTTTCCAACACTACTATTGTTCAGGTTGATTTTCACGATGATTACTTCTCCGGGTTTGTAGCCTTGCCTTGCCATCCCTCGCGAATTCCCGTTGTAGAATTTAAAGATCTTATCCCAGGCATCCTTGTCCTTCCTGGCGCCGGTGAGTTTTTGAAGGATAACGGAAAGCATTTCATTTACTTTGTCCACATCGGTGTTTTTATCCAGCCACCACTGGTCCTCGTTGAGTCTCCAGTTGCCAGCCCATTTGGTGGCCCCGGGATTACGAGCCATCACCACACGGCCAGGAAATATTCCTTTGGCGTCACCGATAGGTACATTGGATGCACCTGGTTTCCAGTCGAAACCAACGGCCGGTACGAACCCGGTCTCCGGTCCGGCCGCATATGAGTCGGAAATCCCGGTAGGGACAATAGAAACCCAGACCGATAAAACGATTGCGATCAACATTGAACTACCTAATATTACCAATTTGTGTTGGGCAAAGAGCTTTCCCAGGTATTTAATTCCAAACAGACTGGCAACTACTCCGGAAAACCAAATAACAAAAGCACTGGCAATCGGGAAAGCCGCACGCTGACAAGGATAGCTTGCCCTCGTGGGCTTGGGAATCACCCGGATTAAAAACCACGATAAGGCTCCCAGTCCAATCAACAGGAGAATGAGTTTTTGGAGTCTGGGGTGAAGTTTTGACTGCGTGCCGGGAATATATTTTTTCATAATAACCTGTATTTGAATTATTTGCGATAATTATGTTTGGTGGTTCAACTTCATGGCTCTTTATTTGAATTTCCCGAACTTGACTTTTTCTGAAATTCCCTTTTCGTTAAGAATTTGAATTGTCGTAGAAGGACCAAGTGCCGCCGGAGCAATCCAGGACTTTAAGACCCAAACCACTTTTTTATCAGGTGTTACCTCTATGGCTTGTACCGGCGGATTAATCAAATCGACGGTTCCGCTCCACTGGTTGAACCAGTTGTTGATGATGGTGTTCCCGTTGGGCCGGCGGGTCGCAATCTGCGGACTGTTGATGTTATACCCTGCAATATCTTTCAATTGAATATCCCATACAGTTTCTCCTTTGCGATCTAACTCAATTACCTGGGTTCTGCAGCATATCAGCATATTGCCATTTTTTAGTGCCTCCACCGACCAAACCCCAGGGGTTTTGACGGCAAAAAGCTCTTTCCCGTTGACATCGTACTCGCAGACTTTACCCATATCCATGTGGGCAACCAGGTAGGTTCCCCTGGCCGTAAGCCTGGCATGCCTGAATTGGCCGTGAACACTGGGTGGCATTTTTGTCGGAATGATAAAACTATGTACCTTCTCTCCCTTTTTAATATTTACAATGAACACCCTGGCCGTGTCACCACCCTGGATAAAGACCACATAATCCTTGCCAATTGGTTGTGCGGTATGTATTTCGCAACCTTTTGGCGCATCGTAATTCCAAAGCACCTCCTTTTCAGGGGTAATAAGCGTAACACCAAACTGATGGGCAAACAATATATTGCCATTGGTCATCAAAACGGCATCGCTGATCTCCCCTTTGTCCTTTGGTCCCTTATATTCCCAGGTAATAGCACCGTTTTTCACGATGTACATGTTCTGCTCCCTGGCTTCCCCGGCGTAAAGAAAATCGAATTGGGACAAGCCTTTACCGGGTAATGCTGAATTCACATATTCTGCCTGCATCGTACTTCGGGGCAATGACCCACCCTCATTCGTTCCCTGAGAAAATGAAGGTAATGCCAGGCAAAGCGAGGCGACCAGTGTACAAAGAGATTTTCTTATCATAATCCAATATTCAATAAACATATGGTAGTAGTCGAATAAATAAAAGTTACACATTTAGCAGATTTTCTTTCCCCTCATGTACCAGTTTTAATATCAATTCCCCAAACAAGGTATTGGCCCAGGCAAACCACGAACGAGTGAAATTCATAGGATCGTCCTTGTGGAAGGTTTCGTGCATAAATCCGGTATCTGCATCCGTAGTCACCAGCGTTTTCAGGCAGCCCGCAATTTCTTTGTCATTGGTGCTGGTCATCGCCAGCATAATGATGCTCAAGGGCCATACCATGTCCAGGCCAACATGAGGGCCACCAATTCCTTCACCGGCTTTCCCTCTGAAGAAATAGGGATTGTCATTGCTCCAGACAAGCTTTCTTGTATTCTGGTAGATCGGATCATTTAATCCGACGCATCCGAGGTAGGGCAAACCCAGTAAACTGGGAACATTGGCGTCATCCATCAGGGCTGCATTGCCGAAACCATCCACTTCAAAGGCATAGACTTTCCCATACTTTGGATGGTTGACGATGGCATATTTTCTGATAGCTTCTTCTACCTCTTTGGCCAAAACGGTACATTTTGCAGCAAATCCTTTGTCACCTGTTACAGTATTACTGATTTCGGCCAATTGACGCAATGAGGTGGCTGCAAACAAATTGGATGGAATCAAGAAGCCGTAAGTGGTTGCATCATCCGAAGGACGGAAAGAGGAGTTGATCAATCCGACCGGTTTCAAAGGTTGACCCCAGCCGTTGTTGCAAACTGTATCCAATTGTCGGTCAGTTACCCGCATAAATTTATATGGACCCAAATTCTCCTTGCGTTGTTGTTGGACAAATGTTTGAAGGATAAGTCCTGCCGCATTTTGCCAGTCTGCATCAAAGACAGAGACATCACCGGTAGTTTTCCAGTAGTGATAAGCCAGGCGCACTGTATAACAAAGGGAGTCTATCTCCCACTTGCGTTCGTGGAGTTCCGGTTTCATATCGGTAGCATCCGTTTTCCATTCCGACCCGGTTGGTCCTTCGTTGAAGGAGTTAGCATAAGGATCGATCCTGACGCATTGTGTCTGTCTATTGATCACTCCTGCCAGCAAAGATTTCAGCTTTGGGTCTTCGTTGGCAAGCTGAAGATAGGGCCACACCTGTGCGGAAGAGTCGCGCAACCACATGGCAGAAATATCGCCTGTGATGACAAAGGTATTCGGCTTACCGTTTTTCATTTTGAATTCAACGGTGGTATCCAGGGTGTTTGGAAAACAGTTTTCGAACATCCAGGCCATCTTGGGATCTTTCAGTTTGGCTTTGGTCTGCTGAATGGTCTTTTCGATCACTTCAGAGGTAAACTTCCTTTTCCCAGGCGCCGGACGTTTGCTCACATAACTAACTTCATTTAGTGAAGATGCCATTAGTTGGCCCGATCCGGCTGTGGACAACCCGACTATGGTTAAGCCACTGTTCAGAATAAAATTTCTTCGTGTTGACATAAAATATAATAAAGGAATAAAGATAAAAATCGTAAATTTTGCCAATTGCTGGCAGCAAATAATTAGCAGTTAGTTAATTAGATATTGAATTAGTTTGTTGTTATAACAAGTTTCTTTCCTTTCAAAAGTTCAGAATGTTGAATGAAATACCCCTCAATTTTTTTGTTGTCGTAGGTAATATTGCTGATTTTATTTCCTGAATTCTTTTTGACGATTGTAAATTTCTTTTCCCCAAGGTCAAATTCCACTTTATTGAACAGTGGTACAGAAACGATGTAGGTTGGATCTGCCGGGGAGAAAGTATATAACCCAATGGAAGTTAAGACATACCATGCCGAATTTTCACCCGCGTCGTCCATTCCGGAATAGGCCAGATGCTCTTTGCCCATGTCGTAAAAATGGTTCATGATACTGTCGAGTACAACCTGTGACTTCTCTTGTTTCCCAACAAAATAGTATAGCCATGGAAAGCTATGGTCGGGCTGGTTGCCGTGACAATATTGCCCGATAAATCCGGAAATATTATAGGCCTCGGCACCTTTGTACGGAATGGAGAAAAGATTGTCCAATTTCTTCTCAAAATCGGCGGGACTCTTGTAAAGACCGATTAATCCCTTTACATCGTGTGGGGCGAAAAAGGAAGATTGCCAGGCATTGGCTTCACGGTACATGTATTCGTAATAGATAAACTCCGGATCGAAATTCTTGATCCATTGACCATTGGTCAGTTTCCCCCGCATCAGTCCGGTGGTAGGATCGAACATATTTTTGTAGTTGCCGGTGCGCTTCATCAGCATGCTGTAATTGGTGGTGTCACCCAACTCTTTTGCCAGCAAGGCTACTGCATAATCATCGTAGGCATATTCGAGCGTCTTGGTAACCCCTGCAGCAGCCACGGTTTCAAGTTTTGGATTGGCAAGATCGGGTTCTGAAATAAAGCCTTTTTCAATGTATTCCATCACACGGGGTCTGCTTTTGTTCTCCATCGTAGCATTACGCAAAAGCAGGTTGTAGGCGCTTTTCACGTCGAAACCCCTGATTCCCCGCAGATAGGATCCCGCTACAAAAGGAGCCGCATGATCGCCATGGAAGAAGGTGGGCATGAACCCCGTTTTTTCGCCTTTGTCGATCAGCGACCTGATCACATCAGCGGTGACTTGGGGCGACAACATACCCAACAAAACCAGTTTGTTACGGTAATCGTCCCACAGGGAGGGTTCGGTATAATAGTTGAAACCCTTGTTTACGACATTCCCTTTCTGGTCGGTAAAATCACCGTTGACATCGCTTCGCAAGGCAGGCCAAAGAAACGACCGGTAGAGGGTAGAGTAGAATAGTCCCTTTTGCCTGTCGGTGCCCCCCGACACTTTAATTTTTGACAATAAAGTCTCCCAGGTTTCGGTTGCCTCTTTCCTTACCTGGCCGAAACTCTTTCCAAGCATCTCTTTTTCGAGATTTTCCTTTGCATTTTTGATGCTGACAAATGAAAAACCTATCTGAATTTCCAGCGGCCCGAATTGATCTGTGAAGTTCACGATGGAGATGGTCTTCTTGTCGCTTTTCAGTGAATCAATGTTTGAAATTTTATGATTCGTGACTGCGTAGAAGTACATTTTTTCGCCTGTTTGCTGAAAGCCTTTGAAAGCGTGATCCCCTTCCTGGTGAATCTCCCATTTCTTTACTCTTTCGTTGGAGGAGGCAAGGTCTGCCAGCAATTTTTTTTGCTCACCGGTTTTGAAAGTATATTTGTGGTAAGCGCACCTCAAAGTGGAGGTCAATTCTGCGTTTACACCATACCGCTCCAGAAATACCTGGTAGTATCCCGGATGGGCCGACTCGTTGGTGTGGCTGTAGGAAGAGGAGTAGCTGTCGGGCGAAATCGTCCCGGTTACGGGCAATAGGGGAATATGGCAGAGGTTCCAGTGTCCTTTGCTGGTGTGGGCAAACCCAAAAATCACAGAATCTTCGTACTGGTAGCCGGAACCACTCCGAAATTTGGTGACAGGTGTTAGCTGTACCATGGCATTTGGCAGCGATGATCCGGGGAAGACTTCGGCACCCCAGGTGCGATGGGTGGGCTTGTAGCCAATGTCTATGCTGTCCCATAAAGTAGCGGTACCCAAAAAAGGATTCACACGTTCGGTTAAATGTTTTTGGGCATGCAAACAGTAGGTTATACCCAAAAGGAATACGATTGAAATCAATTTTTTCATCATGCTATGCTAAGAAATTTGGTTGTTTAAATTACTTGAAATCCATTATAAAGAAATAGATAAAATTGCCACAATTTATCAATTGGCGACAGACATGATAATAAATCTCACGACTGTTCTATTTGACAAATAAAAATAAAACATAAGTACCAGTTGCCGAAGCATTTCAGTCAGTCAGATCCAAAGCCCTGAACATTGCAATCCGCTGCTCCCGCAGTGGATCATTAACCACCTTGCTCACATTGTCAAAGATCATTGTCGGACGATCATGGGTATTAAATTCGGGCCAATGCGGAAGTTTCGGGGTATTGGGATTGCCCGTGCGGGCAAATGCGATCCATGCGTCGCTGACTTTATCAGCGAGGGCCATTGCATCAGGACCTCCACCAGTCAGATTGGCGCAAAGTTTGACATTGTCGAAGGCGAATGGCCACTCAATGTTGTGGGGTGATTTCAGTCGGCCCTCCTGCACCGGCGACTCCCATGCAAAATAGTACAGATAGACCGGCCCTTTTCCTAGCATTGAGCGTCTTTCGGCCACTTTCATCGTCTTGGCATTGTAGCTGTGGTCGCTGGCAATCAAAAAATAGATATCTGAAGGGGAGGCACCGGGGTTGCATCTCCGGTACAAGTCGATCATGGCTGCCGACTGGTCGCCAAGCAGTTTATTGATTTGCAATTGCAAACCCTTCTCATCCAGTTGCCACAGGGCCCCGTCGGTGGTCAACCCTGTCCATTCAGTCCGGGTAGAGCCGATGATGATTGGAACATCAGGAGATACGGATGAAGCCGACGGGTGAAATGGATGTTGTGGTAAAATTACTCCGTCCACCGAGGGTGCAAAACCGAGCGTGTCCAGATCGTTGTTGCCCAATTCACGGTTGATTTCAAAATGGGCCGAAAGAATCTTATTGACCGGTTGCTTTTGAATCTTGTGTACCTCCGATCGGGAAATCTCGAGTTTTATCGGTGCCTTTGGCCGAATTTTCGATATTCTTAAAAACATTGCTCAGGGTTTCATTGAGATTGGCATCGCTCCTGGCCTTTCGCTTCACATTGTCAAAAAATTCCGACGGCAAAATATAGAAACCCTTTTCTTTTACCGTGTCGGCTCTCCCAAATTCGGCATCTGCGTCGGAAATTTTGGAAGATACAATTAATTGGTAAGAATTCGGTGAACCCCTTATTTGAGTGTTCGACACGCCGTTCCCGCTTAATTGGAGAACTTGTTTTATTTTACGCATACTTGTTGATTTTCCTGCCATAATACCTTTGCTTTGTTGGGCGATTTTAAGCTGCAAAGGTACGGGTGGACGTTCGGGTGAACGGATATGCTCCGGAATATGTAAATTGTACCTGGCCGATCCTCAAAACGATTATTAAAATAATGATTATTAACAACGTATTGTTAATATCTAATCGATTTACTTGTCCTACAGTGCAAGAAAATTCATACTTTTGAGGAAAATTTCAGCAATATCTGACAGAATCGCCCAGGTGTGGTTTGAAGCCGGGAACATCTATTATTAATACTAATCCTGGAACTCAAAAAAGTCATCCCGTGCACAGGACCATACAGCGTTTGATTCATTCAAATATTTTTTATTATTTCGCGTCGCAATAGATCAAACAAATAACCAAAAATTGCCGTCCCTGATATGCCCATTAAACAACTGCTCCGAAAGGAAAGTTTCTTGTGGAGCTCCAAATAAGTTTAAGTAGACATAGCTATTCCAAATAAAAGGTATGAAGTTTTCAATTATTCTATTTGTTCTATTTATTTCCTGTAAGAGTTCATTTTTCGCTTTCGATCGGCCACTCCCCGATTATCCCGATCCCATGCAACAGATTGTAATACTCAAGCTTTCAAAACGAACTCCTGAGTATTCAATTTACAAGGCTGCCGCGCTTAAAGAGAAAATACCGTTTTTCTTTAAGACAAATCTACAACTCACAGTAGGCGAGACAGTATCTTATGCGCTGGTCGTTAGAGGAGACTCAAAATATCGCTATTTTTGACAGTATTGCCTCTGTCACTTTTGACGCACTGAAAGCAAGTGGTCATTTGTCACCTTTATCACCAAATAACTAACACCATTTGGGTAAATTATTTAAAATAGGACATTTTGCAAATAGCCCTGATAAAAAATATTATTCAGATAGTATAAGAGGCCTGCATCTGTTATGTATCTCCTGCCTCCTGATTTTCTTCTTCCTTTCAGCCAATACCGCGCTATTCGGTCAATGTCCAGGCAAAAGGATTATCGGCCACAGAGGCGGCTCCACCTATTATTATCCTGAAAACACGCTTCTATCCATCGAACAGGCATACATTGAGGGCGCCGATATGGTAGAAACGGATATCAATATGACAAAAGACAGCGTCATGATTTTGATTCATGACGATTACCTTGACAGAACCACTTCGGGACACGGTGATGTCATTCAACACACACTCTCAGAGATCCAGTCACTGGATGCAGGAAGCTGGAAGGGCCCTAAATTTACCGGATTGAAAGTTCCTACATTTTATGATGCACTTCGACTAGCTAAAAAATATCATGGAAATATATTCCTGGATATTAAATATTGGGAACCGGACATACTAACCCGGGATATCTCTCTTTCGGGCATCCAGGAAGAACAAGTTTTTATTACCATCACCTCGCTGAACAATGCCATCGATTTCCATAAATTACTGCCTAAGTCACCTCTTGTTTATGCCGGCTTCCTACCTCCGCAAATTAATGACACGGCCTTCTACAAGAGTTTAGCCGACAAGGGAACCAAGGTAATTGAAGTACCCTTTTCAACTATTTTGGAGACAAAAGGCCGCAAGTTAACTGACCTGATGAATACATTGAAATACCTGGGTCTGGAGTTATGGACTTTCACCCTGAACGACAATGGGTTTATCCATGAGGCGAGCGATCTGGGATTAAACGGAATAGAGACTGACCGGCCGGCAGAAGCACTTTCTATTCTCTGTAGCGACAGCCATGGAGGATATTTCCCCGAAAAAAGGATCACAGGAGCCTGGGACTTTAACAAAAAGGACCTAAGCGCAACCATCGGTTCCAAAATGGTGTTCAAAACCAAGAAGGAAGAACATGAAAGTGATCAAGATCCAAAGATTGAATTTGGAACGACCCAAGGTTTTGGTATTCCCGACATCGACGGAAAGGCTGTAAACATAGTGAAAATACCGGCACTCAAACACGATCAGTCCCTTACTTTTTACTCAAATATAGCCCCACAGGGTAATCCCGGAGAAACTTACTGCGACCAGAACTACACCATTCTCATGGACATTCTCAAACCGGCTTCGG
This sequence comes from Bacteroidia bacterium, assembly GCA_025358025.1. GTDB lineage: Bacteria > Bacteroidota > Bacteroidia > Bacteroidales > Prolixibacteraceae > CAINVV01. The sequence continues at coordinate 13,054 of JANYKW010000100.1, forward strand.
TTCAACCTTATATTTCCCTGTTCCAGTCTTCTTATTCAAACTACGATGATGGCGATATATTTATCAAAACGGTTAATAATTCAATCGGCATTTTTAGCCAATACAATGGAACGTTTAAAGACAGCACCTGGATTCGGCTTGCATTTGCCTTCGATTTGGTGCAAAACAAATTATTTTCTTATATAAACGGTATTTATGTGGGTTTCTCCTTGCTGAATGGTGATTTAAACGGTCGATTTTGTATCAATAATAATTGGGCGATCCAGGGTTCCAACTTCTTTTCTGACGAAAGTAACGAGACCGGAACATTGTATGTCAGCAGTTTGCAGATACGGGACTATTTTATGAAAGCCGATGAAATTGCATCTTTGGGAGGAGTAACCGATACCAAAATTCCAACCTCCGTGGCCATCAATCCGAATGATTGCCCTGTTATTCTTGAGTCTCCCAAAAATCTGACTTTACAGGAAAATGGAACAGCTACCTTTTACACCACTGCCGGAGACACAGTTAATTACAGATGGCAGGTTAATGAAGGATCCGGTTGGCAGGATCTCTCGGGCATCTCCTATGAAAGGACGAATTACAATACCGTCATTGTAAAGAATGTTACTCCGTCGATGAATCAATACCAATTTCGTTGCATTGTAAGTAATGATTGTCAGGAAGTTAGTAACTATGCGACACTGATTGTCACATCCATTCCTACCGGGATCAATGATCTCCTGGTTTCAGAAGAGCTCGTTGTTTACCCAAATCCTACGAAGGGACAGATTTATTTTCGGTTTGGAACTGAATTCTCTGAAGAACATTCCATTGAACTTCTCAGCCTAAACGGATCAGTTTTGAGCCGGCGGATCACGTGTGAAACTGAATATGAGATGGATATCAGCAACCTTCCTGACGGAATGTACCTTATCCGAATTTCCGGAAACAATAACCTGATTGTCAAAAAAATCATTCTGAAACATTGAACTTGTATCAGAAGGCTTCACCAATATTCACATAGACAGATTGGAAATCTTTGCTTACTCCATAATCAAGGGTCACATTGGTGCGTGAGAATTTATTGAATTTTAGACGGATGCCCGCTCCTACAGCCGGATGCAGATAGATAAACTGTTGTGTATCATATTTTGAAGGAGCAGTTACATTGGTAAATACCACGCCCCCGAGAAAATCATTCGCTGTAATACCAAAACGATATTCGGCTTCTCCGTAGAGGATGGCATTGCTTCGGTATCTGCCCTGCTGTATGCCGCGGGAGGCAGATCCCCAGGCGGGCTCCCATCGTGTAGCAGGCATGTCCAGGTAGGGTGCATTGCCAGACAAAATTGTCCAGTAATAACTGCGAAAAGCAAGAATGCTGGTTTTGTTTGATGAAAACCTGAAATATTTTCGCAGGTCACAGAAGAGGGATGCCCAACGGTCGTCACTTCCCATACCAGGTAGGTATAGATTATAAGCCAGTTTAGCATAGAATCCTTGCTGCGGATTAATGGTATTTCGGCGATTATCAAAAATGGCAGGAAATGTGATGCCGGAGGAGGTCGATGTTTTGCCAGAGTCCATCGCTGTTATCGTCTGGTTTTCAGCCACATCTATGGCATAACGCCGATCCAGTGCATAACCCATCCCAATGGCAAAGTTGGGGACAATTCTAATCAGCGCATTTTGATAAACGCGAATATGTTTACTCCCGACAAGTAATTTATCCTCTTCCTGACTATCTCCCCCAAGGCCCCAGGTATCCTGGGGAAAGTTCAGAATGAAATATTCCCCGGTAAAGTTCCAGCTATTTTTTTTGAGCCAGATGTTGGGGTACAATTGAAAACCAAATTGATTGGAGAAAGAAATATACGGAATAAAATAGAGGGTAGAAATATTGGTATTTGAAACATCCCCAAGCAGAAATGATGCATTGAATGTCGTAACTATTGTCTTCCCTCCACCTGTTGATTGCGTTGGGAAAAGAGAGAACCGAACTTTTCTGTTGAGTTCCGCGATTTTTTCAGGTTTAAAAAATTGGCATTGATAGACAATTAGTTACAATCAAATTTTGTTAATTTTGGGTGTCCCGATTTCTACCCAAAATGTTTATACGCCAGAAAAAGAACAAAAGCGGTACTGTCAGCATTCAGATAATCGACAAAAGCAGAGGCAGTTATAAGGTATTGCAGACAATTGGAAGTAGTTCTGACCCAATTGAGTTGGATCGGTTAAGCTCTCTTGCCAAAACTGAACTTCTACATTTTGCCCCGCAACTTGAGATCAACTTCGATATTAACGAGGAAAATGAATTAATTGATCTTTTTTATAACTCAATCGACAAAATCCGGTTGGTTGGTCCGGAGCTCGTATTAGGCAAATTATTTGACGAAATTGGTTTTAACCTCATCAAAGACGAACTTTTCAGACATTTGGTTATCACCCGTTTGTGCTATCCTGTAAGCAAGTTAAAAACCACAGATTACCTTTTTAAATACAAGGGAATCAGTATTGAAGTTGACCGGATATACCGGTATTTGGACAAGCTTCATGATACACAAAAGGAGAGAATCCAAGAGATCAGTTACTCCCATACCTTGAAAATCCTCGAAGGTGCAATTAGCGTTGTATTTTATGATGTAACGACCCTTTATTTTGAGATTGAGGATCCTGACGATTTAAGAATTCCGGGTTTTCCAAAAGACGGAAAGAATCAAAATCCGCAGATTCTATTAGGTCTTCTGGTTAGCAACGAAGGTTATCCATTAGCATACGAGATCTTTGAAGGCAATAAATTTGAAGGGCACACCATGCTTCCGGTTATTGAAGCCTTCAAATCGAAATACCGGTTGAAGGATCTGGTGGTGGTCGCTGATGCCGGATTGCTCTCGGATGCTAATATTTTGGCCCTGAAGGAAAAGAATTATCAATACATCCTGGGCGCAAGGCCAAAGAATGAAAAACGTTCGCTGCAATCTCAGATCTTGGCCATGAAATTAGAAAATGGCCAGAGTGAAGAGCTGGAAATTGATCCCGAAACGAGGTTAATAATAAGCTATTCACAGGCAAGGGCAAAAAAGGATATATCCAATCGCCGAAGGGGTCTTGAAAAGCTAGAACGAGCTATCAGAACAGGCCGCCTTTCGAAGAAAAATATCAACAACAGAGGATATAATAAATACTTGAAATTAGAAGGAAAAATCAACATTAGTATTGATTACGAAAAATTCAATAGCGACAGCAAGTGGGATGGCCTAAAAGGTTATCAAACTAATACGAAACTCAATAAGGATCAAATAATTGAACAATATGGCAACTTATGGAAAATCGAGAGGGCGTTTAGAATTTCAAAATCCGATCTGCGAATTCGGCCTATTTTCCACCGGCTTAGAAATCGTATAGAAGCGCACATTTGTATAGCTTTCTGTGCCTATAAAATCTACAAAGAATTAGAGAGAAATTTGAAATTGGCAAATGCGAAATGGTCGCCGGAAAAGGCTATAGATATCGCCAAAACTATATTCGAAATTTCTATGATCAGACCATATTCAAAAACTATAGAATCGAGATTGCATTTGCCGAATGAGGAACAGGTCGAACTTCTGGAACTTTTCAAAAGTTAAGACTTCAAAATCCATTCTTACCCCTCTGAGAATCGCCTGGATGAAAAGTTGATCAAAACGCAATCCCATTTAACCGATTCTCGCAGAGTTGAAGCGCTTTTGGGTGTCCCAACGCGGAAAACGGGAGAAATAGAAAACATGCGATTCCAGTCCGCTATAGGGTTTATTTCCCTGACTGTCGGTATAACTTTGATTATGGAATTCGCTCAGGTAATATTTGAACTTCAAATTTAGTCCGTGCGGAAACTGAATGCCTGCAAGAAATCCATGCTGGAACATCTCCTGTCTCGGACTGAACCATCCTGTAATCTTGTCTACTTTATCGCCATTGTCAAATGTTTTCTCTTTATACAGGAATGGTAATTCGACTTCATATCCTGCATAAAAAAAGACTTTATCAAGATTCCCTATTTTTATTCCAACCGGAACACCAAGATTGTAAGATCTGAATTTCTTTTTAACGTAATAGTTTGATTCTGTACCTTGTCCGGTAACCATGTAATTATCATATATATAACCTACGTTCCTTAAGGCAATTCCGGCAAACAAACCAGCTTTGGTACTCAAATCATGGTTGTACATGGACTGCAGATTAAGTACGGGAGCCCAGCGCATGAGGGAATTTGGAGTAGCAGCAGTCCTGCTGTCTTTGATACTGGCAAAAGAAAATATCATTTCCGCTCCGGAAGTGATATAACTTTTTGTTTGGCTATGGCCGGGAACAGCAAATAAAGTACTGAAAATTAATAAGAAGAAAAAAAAATTCATGTGAAATAAATTAATGCATGAATAGTATATAAAATCAGCCCCCCAGGGAATGACAAGAGCATTCAGAGGTGATTCTTACCTCTTTGTTTTTGCCAAATCCAAACTTATAACGGCACCCACTCCAAACTGAAAAATAGCAATATAGGAGGGAACAGCATAGGCAACGCCCGTGCCCGGATATGCAGGGATATAATCGGCGCCAAAAGCGGAAACTACAGATTGAAAGAACGAATTTAAATTAATGGATATGGCAGATGATGTTTTAATCTTGACACCCAGTTTGCCTCCCCAGGCAAACCGCCAATTGGTATATTCTCTGGAAACGAGTCCAAGTCCGGCCTCTAAACCTGCATAAGGCAATACCTTTGAATCCGGATTCTTCCCAAAATAGTTGGTCCCACCCAAAAGAATATAATACAGTGATCCTTTGTCTGTATTACTGTATTTAACCGGTATTCCTGCATCCGAATAGAGCGGAAAATGGGTAGACTACCTGAGGTATTTTAGTTCAATAGATTTATTCTTTACAGCGAAGACCTCCAAGCCCACTCCCCATTGAAATCCTGATGGTATCTGAAAATAGCCATTGTCGATGTGAACCTTGTCAGGGAAATTATAACTTCCGTAGGCATTAATAAGTGCAGAACCCTCCTCTTGTGCTTTTAAAGCAAATGAAAAGGTTAAGATGGAGATAATCAAAAAGAGCTTTTTCATATCGAGAATTAAAAATTAATAATTTACAAATAAGAGAAACGGAATACTCCGCAAGTCCCGGATTTTATAAGAAATATCAAGTAATGCTGACTGCAAAAATAAGATAGAAATTGTTAAAAACCCTACTGTTATTCAGTTTTTAGCATGCTTGCCTTCAAAAAAATATCGCCGCTAAAGCGTTAGGCATTAGTGGCGATATCAATGATTTAATCAGGAAGCGATATCAATAGTATCCCGGATTCTGAACTTCTGCTACCGGAGGAGCCGGCAACAACCTGTCAACATAAGTATTTGGAATTGGCCTCAACTTATGGAAATCCTTCACATTGGGAGCTGCATCCGGATTGTAAAGTTTGGCACGTGCAACGAGGGTTCCGGTTCTTGCCAGATCTTCCCAGCGGTTCAACTCACCATACAATTCACGTCCCCGCTCTTCAAGCATCCAGTCTACAAAAGGAGATACATCAGAGAGTCCGGAAGGGAGTTTCGGGCTTTGTATCATTGCAGCCGTAACCAACATTTCAGTCTTCGTGTTAACAGTATTGTTGGTACCACCGTCAATTCTGTAAACTTGCTGAGGTTTAGTCTCACCATCTGCATAGCCAGCACGCTTACGCACTTCGTTAATGTATTTCACTGCATTGGTATAATCTCCTTTACGGCCATATGCTTCTGCAGCGATCAGGTACGTGTCAGCCAGACGCATGCGGTGGAAATTTCTGGAACCTGCCTGGTAGTTTATGTCAGGACGTTGTGTATCCAGCCATTTCAGCATGGCAGGAAAATTGTTCGTATCATACATATCCTGAGGGATCAGCAAATAAGGTGCCTTGTAAATATCCAGCAACATCTTGCGGTAGTTGGCATCGTTCAGCAAAGCCTGCTTGGGAGAAATGGTTGAATAGGGTGAAAGCGCTCCGTAATTTTTGGAAGAAAAATAGATACATGTATCACCGGCTTTCTGTTTGGGTGTACCAACCAGATTTGTTGGCGGACTGTAAATAATTTCGGTAGTAGCCGCATTGGTAGCAGGGTTGATGTAGTAGTAATTGGCAACCCATTTTGTAGAAGTGGCTGGATTGTTGCATATGAAAGTCCATTTAAAGGTCTTGTATATCCTTGAATCCGTGGTACGATCCCACAATGTTTGCGAAAACTGGGGATTGATGCGAATGCGTTTCCATGGCCGACCATTTGGCTGATCCCTGATCATGCCAGGTTTTACATCATATTGTGTAACCCAGTACAGGTGCAACTGATTTCCTCCGTCTGAAGTAGAACTGCCGGCACCGCTGAAAATCGCATCCTTGGTATATTCAACATCCCAAATGATCTCTTTGGAAACTTTCTGGTTGTCCTGGTCAAAAACCATGGCAAAATTAGCCTCCAGGGCATATTTCCCTGAATTGATAACTGCTTCAGCATAGAAGGCAGCACTGTCAAGGTCGCTTGCTTTTCCACCACGGTTGGCAATATCGTAGCTGCCGCGTGTCAGGTATACTTTGGCTAACAAATGCCCGGTCGACCATTTTGTTGCACGTCCCCTGTCGGTTTGTTGCCCAACATCAGGAAGAACGTCGTACGCAGCCTTAAGATCACTGATAATCTGCTTGTAAACATCAGCTACAGATGAACGCTTGAAATCAGTAACTACCTGGGTGACATTACCTTGTGTAACCAATGGAAGTCCACCGAAATGCTGTACCAGGTCAAAATAGTAGAATGCACGCATAAACTTAACCTCCGCAGCCCTTTGAGCCTTCTGGACATCTGTCATATCCGTTACATTGGGAAGGTACATCAATACCGTATTGGCACGGGTAATTCCCTTGTAATTGTTGTTCCAGAATTTGTTGAGGACATCATGATTCGGGTTCATGGAAGTCATGTACTTGTTGAACGCGTCCTTGTTGCCTCCGTCAGTCCCTTCCCAGGTCATGTCGGTGCCATACTCTGTCAGGCAGTAATAGGCTTCCATGTTTCCGGCTGCTGTTGAGCCATAGGCACCAGTTTGATTGTTTGCTTGATTCCAGGCACCTGTGTACCACCTCATTGCCTGATATACGCCAGTTACGGCTGATTCCATTCCAACTTTTGTGTTGAAATAATCGTATCCCACATCGGTATACCGCTCCTCTTTCAGATAATTATCGCAAGCGAAAACCGATAAGATTACCAGAACTGTAAAAATATATTTTGCTATTTTTTTCATATCCTTATTAATTAACGTTGTAATGCTTCTTGAATGACAATGTTTTATAAGCTCATGTTGACGCCAAACATGATAGTCCGTGGCATCGGAACATTGAAGTTCTCACCGCTTTCAGGGTCCGTACCCGGATACTTGGTAAAGCAGTATGCATTCTGAACCGTCATATAAAACCTGAGTCTGGTAATTCCTGCCTTGCTGACAATGTTTTTGGGAATGTTATAGCCCATAGTAATGGTGCTCAAACGAAGGAAGGAGGCATCAAAATAGTTTAAGGAACTTCTGTAAGCGGGGTTTTCAACACCATTGTTGGGTCTTGGCGCCTCGTTGCTACCATTACTGGCAATTGCCTTACCGGCTGCATCATATTCAGTTACAGCCCAATAATTGACTTTCAAACTGTTGTAGCGGCCATTAAAACTCATACCCCTGTCAAATCTCAACATATTTCCATAGGAAGCATTCATAAAGAAATTAAAGTCGAAATCCTTGTAGGTGAAATAGTTGGTCATACTGGCAGTCCATTTCGGACGGGGAGTGCCAATAACCATCATGTCAGCGGCTGTAATTTTACCGTCCGGAACGACATCAGCAATATGAATCGTGCCCGGAACAAAAGATGATCCGAATTTTGCTGCATCTGCTTCCTGTCCCAGTTGCCATATTCCTGCCTCTTTATAGTCATAATAGACAGAAAGTGGTTGCCCGATAAACCATTGATTACCGGTATCATCTTTTTTACCTCCGTATAATTCAGTGATTTCCTCCTTGTTCTTGGCGAAAATGACCTCGGTATTCCAATTAAAATCTTTCTTTACGACATTCTGTGTATTGAGGGTAAGCTCAACCCCTTTGTTCCTGGTTTTACCAACATTGTAAACCACGCTATTGAAACCTGAAACTTGCGGCAGCTGCCTGTCCATCAACAAATTAGATGTATTTTGAAGATAAAAGTCAAGGACACCGTTGATTCGTCCTTTCAGGAATCCAAAATCGATACCTGTGTTATATTGCTGGGTCTCCTCCCAGGAGAGATCCGGATTGGGCATCTCATTCTGGTAAAAAGCCATCACGTTGTTGGAGCCAAAGTTGTAACGTGCAAACCCCAGATTACCTGCTGTCTTGTAAGGATCAATTGCCGAGTTACCTGTTAAACCGTAACCTACACGCAGTTTCAGATTACTCAGGGCACTGGCACCACTCATGAAATCCTCCTTGTCAATACGCCATGCAAGGGCTGCTGATGGGAACAATACCCATTTATTTCCCTCTGCAAGACGTGAAGAACCGTCGTAACGAGCGGAGGCAGTTAACAGGTATTTTTCTTTGTAGCTGTAGTTGATACGGCCCATAAACGACGCCAGCTGCCATTTGGTGTAATTACTGGAAACAGCTGCCGGTGAGGGTGAACTGCCCACATTGTACCACAACTGGGTTTCGTAAGGAAGGTCCGTTACACCGATACGGGATGATTCAAAGGTTTCCTGCTGAATAGATTGAAGAAGGGTTGCACCAAAAGAGTGATCCTTGATGAGCTTGTTCCAGTACAAAAGGTTTTCCCAGGTAAACATCATCCGCTGGTCGCCTCCGTTTTCAGCACGTGCCTTACCACCTTGCCTGTCAGAACTGAGCGATGCATAAAAGCGCTGATCTGTATAAGGGCCGTAGTCCACTCCGAAGTTCGAACGGAACTTGATGTCATATGGCAATTTTATCTCTGCGTAATAACTGCCAAGAAATCGATTCTTCCTTAGGAGTACGGTAGCTTGTGTCTGGTTAAGTACAGGATTCCACAACTGGGGATCATTACCCGGACGGTTGAACAGGACTCCTGTATCGACATTCCGGACATTGGCCAACGGTGAAAGACTTGTTATTCCATTGTAGCCATTTCCGCTATCGTTGCGGTCGAAATGGGAAAACTGGGTTTGGCCTCCAATTTTTACATAATCAGAAAGGTCCCAGTCAAAATTGACACGTACCGAATAGCGTGTATAATCCTGTCCGATGACGATCCCTTTTTCATTGAAATAGGTCGCGGAAGCAAGAATTTTAAGCTTGTCTGTACCACCCCTGACACTTACCTCATGGTTTGTGACAGCACCCTGGCGCATGACTTCACCCAACCAATCGGTTGAAGGTAACCTGTCGCCATGCCAGGAACCGTCCGGATCGTAGGCATTCTGAATCTTAAAGCCAATACCTTTCAGGTCATTCTCCTGCCCCACCGGCAACATTTTCGTGTCCATGGCATAAGTTGGTTTATTTACCGGATAAACACCTGTTGTCCGGTAAGCTTCGCGCAAGAACTCCACCCACTGCGGTCCGTTAAACAGATCAAGTTTTTTTGCCTGGTTCTCGACGCCATAATAGCCATTGTAATCTACAACCGCCTTACCTGCTTTCCCCTTTTTCGTGGTAATCAAGATAACACCATTTGCACCTCTGGAACCATAAATCGCAGTAGCTGACGCATCTTTCAAAATATCGATGGTCTCAATATCCGACTGACTGATTTCGCTCAATCCAACAACCAATGGGATTCCATCCACTACATAAAGTGGATCATTGGTTGCTTTCAAGGAACGGTTTCCACGAATCATTACTCTTGCATCTACTCCGGGAGTTGCGTTGGCCTGCTGAACGACTACCCCGGCAGCTTTTCCCTGCAATGCCTGAGCAGTACTAAAAGTAGCCCTTTCCATTAACTTTGAACTACCGACAGATGATACAGATCCTGTTAAATCTTTTTTACGGACAGTACCATAACCAATGGCAACTACTTCGTTCAATCCAATGGATTCCTGGGCAAAAGTCACATTGACAGTAGTTTTGGTTCCGATGGCAACCTCCTGGGTTAACATTCCAACAAAAGAAAATACCAGAACCTTACTATTCTCCGGGACAGATAAAGAATACTCTCCATTGATGTTTGTCACGGTTCCGATCGTGGTACCATTGACAACTACGGAGGCACCAGGAACTGTTTGGCCGGAATCATCGGTAACTTTACCAGTAATTTGTTTGGTTTTTTGCTGCCCGGCAGTCAGTGGAGACGTTTCAACTCCATAGACACTTACAAATCCGGTCAGGCAAAATAGAAAGATGGTTAATTTAGTTACTTGAAAAATCCTTTTCAGCAAAGGATTTTGCGAAATGAGGTGAAAATTTTTTAGCTTTTTTTTCATAGTCTAATTTTGTTTGGCAGCATGCAATATCATTTGGGAATGTACAATATCAATTAGCTGCAATGATTTAACAATTTAACACTCACTTTTACAGCTGAAGCATCTTAGCAACAGAGACTGTACAAATAATTTGGATTAGTTTATTTCATCGGCAAATCCGGTATGTAAAATATTAATTAAAATGGAACGATAAGAACCTTTTCCTGAGGTTATTGCATATTACACAACCATGCGTCGCACTGTATCCAGTTATTAAATAGCATACAGCAAAGAATGTTTTCGATGGAAACTGTATATTTTGGACTACATTAATATTCTCATTCTATTCACAAAAGTTAACCTGATTTCGCAGTGTAAACTTATAAAAGTATTTTATACTTATATCAATGATATTAATAAAATTTCAATTCCTGCTGCATAACATAATTTAACCACTTTATAATGTTTATTAACTCACTTAACAATAAATTACTAATTTTATCCAGTATTATGCTCATAGAAATAGACATTCGCCAATCAACGATCAACTCCATGAAAGAGTCCAAAATGAAAATCAAATTACTATCAAATGAATAAATTAATACTCCCCGCCTAAATCTCATCTTTTACAGTCAATACATTATATTAACCAATTTAATTTAACACATGAAACAAGTACACAAGATCACCATTTTACAATTGATCCTCCTTGCATTTTTTGTTGCCGTATTTTCAAATTCCGGGATGGCAAAGTCCAGTGATTATTACCAGATTCAGGTTTTCAGGTTAACAGGAAAAGCCCAGGAAGAAAAAGTAGATAATTTTCTAAAAAACGCTTATCTGCCTGCTCTGCACAGGGTCGGAATAAAAAAGGCCGGCGTCTTTAAACCGATTGAGAGTGATACTGCACGTGCGGGTAAATACGTTTTTGTATGGATTCCGCTTACTTCTCCTGATCATTTTGTTAAAATTCTGGATGCCCTTGAGAAAGATGCAGTCTATCAGAAAGATGGAATTGATTTTTTGGGAGCACCATTCGACCAGGTTCCATTTGCCAGGAAAGAATCGATCCTCCTGAAAGCCTTCACAGAACATCCGGCCTATGCTATCCCCTCCTTTCCTACGCTTCCTTCCCAAAGGATTTACGAACTGAGAAGTTATGAAGGTCCAACAGAAAACCTCTACCGTAAAAAAGTTGAAATGTTCAACAAAGGCGGTGAGGTAGCATTGTTCAAAAGTCTTGATTTTAATGCCCTCTTCTATGCAGAAGTAATTTCCGGAAGTACCATGCCCAATCTGATGTACATGACCACTTTTGCAGATATGGCTGCCCATGATGCACACTGGAATGCCTTCAAAAACAGCCCTGAGTGGAAAAAACTCTCTGCTTTGCCTGAATATAAAAACACTGTATCAAAAAATGTAACGATTTTGCTTCATCCAACTGATTATTCAGACTTTTAACAGAAAAAAGGCGAAATTGGTACCAATTTCGCCTTTTTTTATTCTGACTTTTTTCTGAATTCTATTTGATAAGCTCTGCTGGAATCTGTTTAATCTTTTCCAGTGTGATGCTTTTGACCCAAAGTTCTCCTCCTTCGGATTGCAGTTGAATTTTTCCTTTTGTAAGAGGCAAAACTGATCCGTCCTTTTCTATTCTCCCGGAATTGTAGTTAACCATATTGACAACCCCGTTGACAACATGTACAGAATTCCTGCCATAACAGTAAAGATCCAAAACGTTCCACTCTCCGGCAGGCTTTTCATAATTCGCCTGTTTTGAGCAGTTCTTTGCAGGAAAAGAGACGCCAAATTTTGACATTACCCCTTCCGCGCTGTAAAGATAATTTTTCCCATTGGCATCTTTTACTGCAGGAATTTCAAAATAACTATTTCCCATACAATAAGAGTCACCCATCTTAGCGGTGCACAGTTGAAATTCATGTGAACTCATCCATACGCCCAGTCCATCTCCAAACGGACCATAACTATGGTACAAAATACCCGAATTGAATTGTTTGAATACTTTTTCACCCCATTTGAAAACAAGTCTGAGATGGTAATTCTCATACGCTGCTTTGGTGGCCAAAGATGCATTGACCTCACCTGTTATATGAAGCAGATTTTCTCCGTTAACCTGCACGATGCTGAAAAGTGCATCTTTGGTTTCAGGCGTAGAGGGTGCAATAAAAATTTCCCAGTTGCTGAGGTTCTTTTCGTTGAACAACTTCACAACTTTGGGTTTTGCCTGAACTAGCAATGGAAGGACAAAAGCAAAAAGGACCAGGAGCTTTTTCATAACCTATAAAATTATTTGTTTTAATTGCCACAAAGTCTGCCCCGGTTCACCGGGGAGTTAAAAAAACTGCCCCGGAACCGGAGCAGTCACAAAAACTAATGATATGTTTGAATCAATGCCCGTGAAGAATTCCCTGGGCTTTTTCCAATATTGTTGTATCATCCAGCAAAACAATACCTCCGTTGGGTCCCTGTTCGATGTGCATGCCAACACTTTTACCATGGGCATAATTTGCTCCCCCAAAATAATTCCTGACGGTCTCGACATCCAAACCCAATTCATCTGCGATGCGGTGCATTGAACCGTCAGGCAAAGCGTCTTTAATTTTTCTTAACTCATTAAATGTTATTTTCTCAGTCATTGTATTGATTATTAAAAAGTTAATAAATGATTATATAGGTATTTATACATTGTCTTATTTGAAAAAAAAGAATCAGTAGTTTAGTCTACTCTCTTATTGTTAGCTTGAGGGAACATTAAATTTCTTTTCTCTTCAGCCAAATTAATACTAATACTTTAATATTGTTACTTCGCTTATACATCATTTATACTACCGTTGTTGAAATTTTGGTTTTTTAACATTTTGCGCCTGCAAAATGGATGTATTACCACTTGATACACACAGAATTAATCAGAATGCAAAGTTTTACAGGAAATAACTGTTATAAAACATATTTGTTTAGCACACTTAAATTGGCTCACGTGCCAATTTAAAAAATGATTCCAAAAGAAGAGGTCTTAGCCTTAACTTGTTGATTTTGTGATTTTCCCGATCCGGAAATACCCTGTTTGACAAAAAAACAAACAATAATTTATTGGTTGGATCAGCCCAGACGAAAGTACCGGTGTACCCTGAATGTCCGAAACTTTCGTCTGAAACCACGGAGGATGGATATCGCTCTTTCCCTGAATACCGGCTCACCTGAATTCCTGGTTTATCGAAGCCATACCCCCTCCTGTTGTTCGTTTTCTTAAAATTACTGCTCGTCCAGGTTTGCAGGGTTTCGTCTGTAATGAATCTTTCGTTCCCATATTTCCCGTCCTGCAGAAATAACTGCATTACTTTGGCGACATCACCTGCATTACCGAACAATCCTGCATTACCTGAAATTCCTCCCATCAGGGCTGCGGTTTCATCGTGGACATATCCCTGAAGCAGTTCATGTCTGAATGTGCGATCGTTTTCTGTTGGGATGATTCTATTCATGGGTACTGATCTGACAGGACAATACATCAGGCTGGAAGCTCCCAATCTTCCAAATAATTTACTTTGCAGGAATTTCTCATACGATTCCCCCGATAAATTCTCAATCACTTTTGGCAATATGATAAAACCCAGGTCTGAATATACGTACTTCTTTGTTTTAAGCAAGGGCGAATCGCGGATGGCCTTGTACACGGAATCCGGAAAACTATTGATCAGCCATAGACCTCCTGACACACTTAAATTATAGCCCTGGGTGGATTGAGATGAATAATATTCCGGTTTGTATCTCTTCCTTTCATCCATCGTCCGGGGCCACAGAATCACTCCGGCCCGAAGTCTGGCCTGATGTGATAGTAAATCAGAGACCAGTATTCCCTCCTTATTGCTCCCTTTCCAATCGGGCCAGTATTCGCTCATTTTCTTTGTCACCAGAAATTTCTTCTGATCGGCCAGCATCATCAGGGCCGGAACCGGAGCCAGAACTTTGGTAACAGATGCCAAGTCATACAGATCATCATTTTGAACTATTGAACTGCGATCATAGGTATGAAAACCATAAGACCGCTGGTAAAAGACTTTTCCATTTTTGGCCAATAGAAGCTGGCACCCTGGAAATGCCTTCGCGCTTAAGCCAATCCCTACGATAGAGTCAATTCTTTTGGCAAGCCTGACAGAATCAATCCCAACTTCTTCCGGCAAAACATAACTGAGCCTGTCGATAGCAGCCTGGGTGAATCCTTCACCTTTTCTGTATTTATCTAAATCGAAAGGAAGCTTGCCCGTTGTTCCAATGGCACCGAATATCAATTGAACAGAGAGATCCAGTCTGTCAAAATCCGCCTGGTCGGTAACGACCACGGCAGAACTCCTCGCTGTGACAGGCCATTGGTTCAGAAACCATTGTGAGCCAAACAGGATCCACACCGTTCTGGTCGCGGCAGGGAATTCACCCAAAAGCCGTTTTTCTGTTTCTGCCATGGATTGCTCCTGTTTCCCGGCACTACGATCATCCACTCCGTTTATCCTCTCGGCATTTGAAGTTCGGTTGCTGTTTTTATCCCCTATTGCAAAAACGACTATATTGTAACCTGTTGAATTTGCAAGGTACTTGTTGATTGATTCAGGTTTTGCTTTTGGATCGATGGTCAGATAATCTGCTTTGATATATCTGCCAATCATCTCAGCCATCACATGATCCTGCCCAAGACCTATGCTGACAACCAGCATTTTAAGCGTATCAAGTCTGCCGAGAGGTATGAGATGATCACTATTTTTCAGCAAAATCAACGAGTTCCGGGCTTCAATTCTTTGATCCATACGAAATATACGCGCAGGGGAAATTTGCACCGGGCTATTATCCCTGACATTCGATGTTTTGGCGACGATTTTCACCAGTGTACTCTTTTTCTGGCCGAAGAGGGAACCAGCCAGCATGAGCAAACAAAATATTTGTATCGATATTTTGAACATCGGAAGCGGGTCAAAAGATAACTGAGTCCAAAACTAACCAAAACCAATTAATTCCAAAATTAAAATATCCCTTAAGATTGGTAGGACAAAAAAACGTAACATACGATTGATATTTTTATCTTAGCAAAAAAAATCCTCTCCCATGAAGCGAAAATTGGTCCCGGATGTCCCGGTTTCTTTTAGGATAGAAAAATTGTCAAAACCCTTCATTCTGATTTTCATTATTTTATTATCCGCGCAATATCCAAGGGCCCAGGAGCTTGTACCGCTTTGTGGAGCTGACCAACCTGAGCGTTATCTCCCTTTGCTAAAAGGGCTGCGTATAGGATTGGTTGTCAATGCCACCTCCACGGCTAAAGGAGAGCATCTCGTAGATTTTCTGACTGGAAAAGGTGTCATAGTGAAGGCCCTTTTTGCCCCCGAGCATGGCCTCCGTGGTGATGCTGACGCAGGTGAGAAGGTGGATAATTCTGTCGACGCAAAGACCGGCATTCCTATTTTCTCAATTTACGGCAAAATTAACAAGCCAACTCCTGAACAACTTGCAGATATTGACCTGATCATATATGACATACAGGATGTTGGCTGCAGATTCTATACTTTCATAAGTACCCTTCATTACATCATGGAAGCCGGTGCTGAGAATAAAAAAAGCCTGCTGATTCTGGACCGGCCCAATCCCAACGGCGATTACTGTGACGGGCCAATTTTGAAACCTGCTTTCAAATCATTTGTCGGAGTTGATCCTGTTCCGGTAGTTCATGGCTGTACTGTCGGAGAGATGGCACTGATGATCAATGGTGAAAGCTGGGTTAAAAACGGACTGAAATGTAACCTTCAGGTGGTAACTGTTAAGAATTATAACCACAATACCCGCTTTGACCCTCCTGTTAAACCCTCTCCCAACCTACCAAACTACACTTCAATCAGACTCTATCCATCCCTCTGCTTTTTTGAATCAACCAGTGTCAGTATTGGAAGAGGGACGACTTTCCCTTTTCAGGTTATTGGTTATCCGGAAAAAAAATACGGAGATTTCACCTTTACTCCCCAGAGTCTAAAAGGATTTGAGATGAATCCCCTGCAAAAAGATAAAATCTGCTACGGAGAGGATCTCCGGAATCTGAAGGAGATTCCCCGCTTTACCCTGAAATATTTTCTTGACTGGTATAAGAAATTCGAAAATACAAATGAATTTCTCACGAAGGCACGATGGTTCAATCTGCTGATGGGTGATGATCTGATCCTTAAACAAATTCAGACAGGCAAAAGTGAAAAAGAGATATCAGCAACCTGGCAGGAAGAGTTGAACAACTATAAAATGGTGCGTTCCAAATATTTACTTTATTAAGAAGCGCCAAGTTTGACCTATGAATCCATACCTTGTCGCATCCCTGCTCTCAGGATACTTTCTGATTCTGATTTTTGTGGCCTATTTGACCAGCAGATCTGCCACCACCGATACTTTTTTCACTGCCAACCGCAAATCACCCTGGTTTGTTGTGGCTTTTGGTATGATTGGTACAACCATTTCAGGCGTAACCTTTATCTCCGTACCCGGGGAAGTTGGTAATTCTGCATTTACCTATTTTCAATTTATCATGGGCAATTTTGTCGGGTATATAATTATTGCCTTTTTACTGCTCCCCGTATATTACCACATGAATCTGATCTCGATATACAGTTATCTTGAAGAGCGACTGGGTTTCTTCTCCTATAAATCCGGGTCTTTCTTTTTTCTGCTGTCACGGACCATAGGTGCAGCCTTTAGAATGTATCTGGTCGCAGAAGTCCTGCAGCTTGCATTCTTCGCCCACTTTGGCATTCCGTTTGGGGTGACCGTTTTGATAAGTATTCTACTGATTTGGATCTATACAACAAAAGGAGGTGTCAAAACCATCATCTGGACAGATTCACTGCAAACCATTTTTTTAATCTCAGCGGTTGTCCTTACCATCTATTTTATTTTCAGCAGCTTTGGATGGAGTTTTGGGGACATGATCCGGCAGGTTGAGAAAAGTCAGCATTCTAAAGTTTTTGAGTGGGATTGGCGATCGGGAAAATTCTTTTTCAAGCAGTTTTTAGCCGGAATTTTTATTACAATTGTTATGTCCGGACTTGATCAGGATATGATGCAGAAAAATCTGACCTGCAAAAACCTGAAGGAAGCACAGAAAAACATGCTGACTTTTAGCGTCATTTTTGTCGGCGTTGTATGGATGTTTCTGACATTGGGGGCATTACTTTACATTTATGCCGAATCCCATCAAATCACACTTCCCCAAAAAAGCGATGATTTATATCCTTTGCTGGCAATCAACCACATGAACCTGATGATCGGGATTTTCTTTCTTTTGGGCATCACAGCTGCCAACTATGCAAGTGCAGATTCCGCACTAACATCTTTAACTACAGCTTTTTGCATAGATTTTCTGAATTTTGGAAAACAGGAAGGCCATCATAAGAAGAGGATTTTGAAAATTACACATCTCGGATTTTCACTGCTTCTGTTTTTGGTGATCATGATCTTCAAAGGTGTCAACAACCAGAGTGTTGTGATGGCCGTTTTCAAAGTTGCAGGACTTACCTATGGACCTCTCCTGGGATTATTTTCATTCGGCATGCTGACAAAGTATCGTATCAAAGATCGTCTGGTCCCATGGATTGTCGTGGCTTCACCAGTTCTATCCTGGTTCCTTAATCAGTTTTCGGAAGAAGTTTTTAATGGCTACCAGATTGGATTTGAGTTAATTATTATCAACGGTGCGCTAACTTTTGCCGGACTATTCATGATAAGAATTCGTAAAAATTAATTCGTTAAAAACTGTTAAAATCGAATTTTATAATGTATATTTGAATTATTACCTTGGTTGAAGTTTGTGTTCAAAATTTTCTCTCCAAATAATACCATTGGCGGTATGAAAAGCTTTATCAAAGCATTGGTTGTAATTCTGGCAATTCAGCTATTTGGAAATTGTCAGAAGGAAGATGAAGGAGATTCGGGGGGAAAACTATTGTCCTTTTCTGCAGATACTATCGCTTTTGACACCATCTTTACAGACATAGGATCTCCAACTAAAAATCTAAGGGTTTTTAACTCAACAAATAAATCATTGGTCGTTTCCTCCATTCTCCTGGCTGGAGGCAAGAGCAGTGGATTTTCATTGAACGTAAACGGGGAGGCTTCCAATGAAGTTTACAACGTCGAGATACCGCCCCATGACAGTATTTACATCTTCGTAGAAGCAACATTGAACAAGAATGGAAAACCTCCGCTCATGATGGCAGAAGACTCCATTCTATTCAGGATCAGCGGCAGGGAACAAAAAGTCAGACTGCTGGCATGGGGTCAGGATTGTAAGCTTATCAGGTCAGAAATACTTAAGACTACTACCTGGACCAAGGAAAAGCCCTATCTTGTTTACAATTATGCTTTTGTTGATTCTCTTCAAACCCTCACTATTGAACCAGGATCCACGGTTTATTTTCATAAAAATGCCGGATTATTTATCAAGGGTACATTGATTGTTAAAGGAACTGTCACAGAACCAGTCGTGTTCAAAGGGGACAGACTGGAGAGCAGTTTTTCCAACCTTCCGGATCAATGGAACGGTATCACGTTACTTTCTGGTAGTCACAACAATTTCATTGATCACAGCATTATCAGGAATGCAAACATCGGATTACAAGTTGGAACAATTGAGAAAGAGGGATATGCATCCGTAGAATTAGCTAACACCCGGATTGAGAATATGAGCTGGTCCGGCATCTGGGCCATGAAGTCCAAAATTTTGGCATACAATTGCATCATTGCAAATGTTGGCTACTACAATACTGCGCTATTGCTTGGCGGTGATTATCAATTTTACCAAACTACTTTTGCCAGTTACAACAGAGATGCTTCTCAATCATTTAGAAACACTGAAACCCTAACTATTTCGAATTATCTGATTAACAGTAAAAATGGAGCAAAATATGTAGGGGATCTGAACCAGGCAACATTTGGAAATTGTATCATTACAGGGGCGAATTACGATGAATTGAAGATATCGATGGATAAGCAAGGCAAGAACAATTACCTTTTTGACCACTGCTTGATACAAATGTCTGACACTTTCAAATTACCCTATCCCGATCGGTTTATAAGTCTTCAGCGAAATATATCACCCAAATTCATTAATCCCCAGAAAGGAAACTATGAACTCGACACGCTTTCAGCCGCAAAAGATCGGGGAAATAATAGCTATGCAAAGAGTTATCCGCTGGATTTAAAAGGTGCAATCCGAAATAATGATGCCGGACCTGATCTTGGGGCCTTTGAACGTATCGAGAAAAAGAAATGAAATTTCCAGCTGGTTTTTCACGCCTTTATCTGTCTCTTCTCCTTATTTTTCTTCTTTGTGCATCTGCTGCAACCTCACAAGACAACCAGAACAATCCAATCAGAGTTGTATTTTACAATGTAGAAAACTTATTTGATCCTTCCAACGACCCGGTAACCAATGATGAAGAGTTTACTCCTTCGGGCAAAAATCACTGGACGAAGTCGAAACTGGATCATAAGGTAATGATGGTCTATCGTGCACTTATATCTGCCTCAGATGGTCATTTCCCTGATATAATTGGCTTGGCAGAAATCGAAAATCTTTGGGTATTGGATTATCTACTCAAAAATACTCCGCTGAAGAATGGCAATTACGGGATCATACACAAAGAGTCTCCTGATCTGCGGGGGATTGATGTAGCCCTCTTTTACCGCAAGGCTTCGGTTGTTCCTATTGACTTCAAATTTATTCCGGTAGGCGGGCATGGTTCATCCCATTTTTTATCCAGGGATATCCTTGTTTTTAAGGCGAGACTCGACAAGGAGAACCTCCATTTTTTTGTCAACCATTGGCCTTCCAGAAGTGGCGGATACGTGGAAACAGTGGAAAAGAGGAATATTGCGGCCAGAATTGTCAGAAAATCCATTGACTCACTGCGTTTGAAAGATTCACAATGTAAAGTCTTGCTGATGGGCGATTTCAATGCAACTCCGGAGGAAGAGTGCTTTACCAAAATATTGGGGGCAACTCTGCAAAATAAGCCATCCGGGACTTCACAACTCTTCAACCTGTCTCAATTATGGTTAAAAGGTGCAACCGGAACCATCCGCACCAGAGGTCACTGGGAGATTTTTGATCAGTTTATCTGTTCAGCCAATCTGATTGAAGGCAGCGGACTGCTAATTTCAAAGTCAGAAACGCATATTTGCACAGATGATTTTCTATTGGAGACAGATCCAAGATATCTGGGCAAGAAACCCTTCCGTACTTATCTGGGTCCTGTATATCACGGAGGTATAAGCGACCACCTACCCATTTCTACCACTCTTCGAAACGAAGTGCTAAAAAATATGTCGTTAGGGGGTCATCAATGATGTCAGTGTTGATCAGCAAAGTACGAATTTTGACGGAAAGCTCAATCTTAATAGGAAGTTGGCTAAAAATACCCGTTTCCAGTTGATGGGAGTTTATCGTGGAGCAACCGTATCCGCCCAGGGTAATCGCAAGGCAATGTATGGGGCCAACTTACTGCTTTCTATTTTTTTCTGTTGCGCCAAAATACGGTCAGCATGAATATCACCAGGATCAAAACCAGACTGAGCAGATAGATATAACCATTTGAAACATCCGGACCTTGAATTGTGGCAATCGTTTCATTGAG
>JANYKW010000119.1 GCA_025358025.1 Bacteroidia bacterium
ACAAGCGGAAAAGAGGCCTTTTGAACATTACATCATACCAAGATTTACATCTTTTAAAGTTCCGGCATGGTGGGAAAAAGAAGAGAAAGACCTTTCAATTACTGATTTGTATGCGGAGATTGTGAAGGATGAAATGAGAAATCAGCTTTTGATCGATGATGTAATTAAATGTCATGCAAAGGGTCGTAACTGTATTATCCTAACTGAAAGAACATCTCATGTTGAGTGGCTCACAAAAGAGCTTGGTAAACGAATCCCGGAAGTGATTCCATTGATGGGTAAGATGGGAACCAAGGAAAAAAGGGAATCGATGACCCGAATTTCTAATTCGACAATAGACAAACCACTCACTTTAATTGCTACAGGCAGATTCATTGGTGAAGGCTTTGATGAGCCCAGGCTTGACACCTTATTTTTAGCCATGCCAATATCCTGGAAAGGGACATTGCAGCAATATGCCGGGAGACTACATCGGTTGTTTGAAGGGAAAGTTCAAGCGCTGATTTATGATTATGTGGATATTAATATCAGAATGTTTGAGAAGATGTATCAAAAGAGACTTTCAGGATATGCTTCTATTGGATATAAGGCACGAGGGGAAAGTATTGGGAATGACGTTGTTGATATTATTTTTGGCAAAGACAATTTTTTACCTGTTTATATCAGTGATATCGTAAATGCTGCACGGGAAATTCTGATTGTTAGCCCATTTCTTACCAAAGCAAGGTCGCTGCAGATGGCCCGAATTCTAGAGATTGCAATTGCCAATAGTGTGAAAGTTACCGTAGTAACAAGACCAGCAGAGGAATCTAAAGGCAGAGATTTGGTGGCTTGGAGGGATACAGTCGAGATGTTGGAAAGTACAGGAATGAAAGTTGTCCTTAAACCTAATATTCATCAAAAATTTGCGATTGTGGACCAGAAGATTGTATGGTATGGAAGTATTAATTTATTTAGTTACGGAACTGCTGAAGAAAGCATTATGAGACTTGTAAGTTATAATATCGCTTACGAACTGATTAAAATTGCATTCTAATAGATTCTCTGCTTTGGAAAAACCCGCCAGGAAATCCGCCAGGATTTCCAGCAACCAGTGTTAACCAGTGGAAAATTAATAGGGTAAATGACAACCAGTGTTAACCAATATCAACCAGTGGAATTCTGAATTTGAAAGGATAACTCACACATAATCAAAGGGTTATCAGATAATGTCTGCTGAACCCACCCTCAATATCAGACACTTACAAGATCGACTTGCAGGTGTTTTTTGTTTTACGCCAGGAAGACGCCAGGATTTTACAGTTTATAGAGGTGTTGTGCTGAATTTCTTTGCACCAAACTTCGTTTATTTTTAAACGAATTGGGAACTGGCTCGGAATAAGTGGAATCTATATTATTGTTAACTTTAACAATTGCCTGACCGAGGCTAATGTAAGATCTAAATAATCAATATGGATGATCAAATAAGATTATCAGTTTTTGAGTGGTTGGAAAAACAGACAATGATATATGGGGATGTTCTACCAAGAGATTTATTAGCTACCGGATTCATTTTTAAAGGTGAACGAATAACTCTGTTAGGTCCTCAGGGTATTTGGAAGCCCAAAGTAATGACTTATCCTTTATCAATTACCTCAATTTCAAATGGACCATATTCTGACTCATATACCAAACAGGGATTCCTTAAATACAAATATCGTGGAACAGACCCAAACCATTCTGAAAACAGAGGATTACGTAGTTTAATTTCTCTAAGGAAACCACTAATCTATTTTCATTCAATTATTAAGGGGAAATACCTAGCCACATGGCCGATTTTTATTATTGAAGACAATAGGCAAGATTTAGTTTTTACGGTAGCCCTTGATGAAATGAAGACGGTGAAGAATGAATTTGAACAGGTAAATGAAGATGCAACATATTACAGACGATCATATTTAACTTCTACAATTCAAACGAGGGTTCATCAAAGATCCTTTCGAGAAAGAGTTTTACTGGCTTATCAAAATCATTGCGCACTGTGTAATCTGAAACACGTTGAATTATTGGATGCTGCTCATATTATTGCGGATAAAGAAGATATCGGTGATCCAATAGTTTCAAATGGTTTAGCCTTATGTAAGATTCATCATGCCGCATTTGATAATAATTTTATCGGTATCAATCCTGAATTCAAGATTATCATAAGGGAGGATCTTCTCTTGGAGACTGATGGACCAATGTTAAAGTACGGAATCCAATCTCTTAATAACTCAAAACTCATTCTACCGCATAACAAAATGGATTGGCCTGACCGGGAAAGACTTGAGAGAAGGTTTATGTCTTTCTTGAAAGCCGTTTAATAATAGCCTGTACTTTATTTTAGGTGCTCACCAATAGATAAAAGCACTGGCTTTATGCTGCTTTTGACCAGCAAGCATTGGTACAGAAAGGACGTTTAAGATTAATCAGTTGTTGATGTGATTGGTGATTAATTCGGAATAAACAACCCATTATTTCTTACACTTACAAGGTCGACTTGTAGGTGTTTTCTTTTTCGCTCTAGGCAAATGCCTGGATTTTGAGGGGAATCGAAGTATTGTGCTATTATATTATGCGGGATAGTTTGTTTATTTTTTTTTAAACGAATTGAAAAATTCCAGAATGCAAAATTGCGTCAAAACTATTTTAAATAATTTCTTCTATATTTGCAATATGTTGAAGAAGAACCTCATTTTATGTCTGCTGCTATTTTTTTACACGGTGGTGTTAGCGCACAACGCACTACCACACGGGCATTTTGACGAGATATTCAGCACTGAACACGACAGTGATTCCCACGAACACGGAGAACACAGTAACCACGACCATCACTTCCTCTTCTCACATAGCGTTTCTTTGCATGTAACCATAGAAAAGCAGCTAACCTATTCTACGGTTCAGACGAAAGTAATATCTAAAAATTTTCAAAACTTCGATTCGTTTTGCCTGGCTGCTGATGCATTAACCTACCCTCCTCCGGATACGTTTTGGCTACCTGTTTATTATGCCAAGAAATCACCATCACCAACTTGCTGCAGTACTGCTTTCACCCGGGGACCTCCGCTCCCGTAAAACCCCTTCTTTGCTAACAGTTAAAATCAAAAATTGAATTTTGATTGATACTTTTTGTACATGACGTCATATGTTGTTGCATCAAAGGGCGTTAGCATTTTCCAATATTTCATTAAAATTCAAATCACAAATGAACAAACTGATAATCATGTCTTGTGTCATTATGCTGGCAGCATGTGACAATAGAACATCAAAAACAAAGCAGGTAACTGCTACCGAGTTGCCTTCATTATCCTATACTATCTACACAGACCAGAGTGAGTTATTTGCTGAGTTTCGTTCGCTGGTTGTCGGCGATACAGCAAAATTGGGAGGGCATTTCACCTACATAGCGGAAAACTTCACCGCCATTACCGACGGTACCATTACCCTCTCCCTGACCGTAGGTGACAAAACCATCTCCCAAACATCAACTGTATCATCTTCTCCAGGTATATTCAGGTATGCTTTCGTACCGGAAAAGCCTGGTGCCGGCAAAATGGTTTTCGAGGTCAAAAACAAGGATTATACGGATATAATCACCATTGACAACGTGGTAGTATATGCTGACGAAATAGCTGCCATTGCATCCCAGAAAGAGGAGCATAAAAGCAACGATATTTCCTACCTGAAAGAACAGGCATGGAAAGTTGAATTTGCCAACATGCCGGTTATTCGCCGGCAGTTCAACGAAGTTATTAAAACCACAGGTGAGATATTTCCTGCACCGGGCGATGAAATGGTGGTTACCGCCAGTGCGAATGGTATCGTGACTTTTTCAGGAAATAAAGCAGTTGTCGGAAACTCAGTCCGTGCAGGTGAAACACTCTTTTCAATTTCAGGCAAAAACCTTACCGATGGAAACACCGAAACCCGTTTTACCCAGGCCAAAGTAGCTTATGACAAAGCCGAAGCCGATTTTAAACGTGCGCAGGAATTGGTGAAGGACAATATTGTTTCGCAAAGAGATTTTCTGGAAATAAAAGCCAGGTACGAAACAGAACAGGCCAATTACAACAATCTTTCGCGTAATTACCAGTCAGGCGGACAAAAGGTTGTTACCCCCATTTCAGGATTTGTAAAAAATATTTTGGTTGCCGAAGGACAATACGTTGTTGTTGGTCAACCCATAGCCAGTGTTTCCCAAAACCGGAGTTTAGTATTGAAAGCTGAAGTTTCACAAAAGTACTTTTCAAAGTTGCCACTCATATCATCCGCCAACTTTAAAACTGCATACGACAATAAAGCATATAGCATTGAATCGCTGAACGGAAAATTGTTATCCTACGGGAAAAGCAACGATGCCAACACACTGTTTATCCCGATAACCTTCAGTTTCGACAACAAGGGTGAAATTGTACCGGGTTCGTTGGTTGATGTTTACTTGAAATTGCAGCCTTCTGACGGCGCAATCGTGATTCCTGTTTCCGCTTTGATTGAAGAACAAGGAATGTTTTATGCATATGTACAAACCGCTGGTGAAAGCTTTGTGAAACGTGAGTTGAAATTGGGCGGTTCAGATGGCATTAATATTCAAGTATTGGCTGGTTTGAATGAAGGGGAACGGGTTGTGACCAAAGGGGCTTACCAGATAAAGCTTGCTACTGCATCGGGTACTATTCCCGCTCATGGCCATGCACATTAACCTTTTAAAATTGATGTATGCTACATAATATAATTGCATTTTCTTTAAAAAACCGGTTACTGGTACTTTTGTGCTCCATTTTGCTCACTTTGGGTGGAGCATATGTTGCCTCCGATATGGAGGTAGATGTGTTTCCCGACCTTACCGCGCCTACCGTAGTTGTCATGACCGAAGCTCACGGGATGGCACCTGAAGAAGTGGAACGTTTGGTTTCGTTCCAAATTGAAACAGCCGTAAATGGCGCAACCAATGTTCGCCGGGTGCGTTCTTCGTCTTCTGCCGGATTTTCCATCGTTTGGGTCGAGTTCGACTGGGGTACCGACATTTTTAAAGCCAGACAAATCGTAAGCGAAAAGCTTATCTCTGTTGGGGCTGCAATGCCTATCGGAGTTGGTTCACCGACACTTGCCCCGCAATCGTCAATCATGGGTGAGATACTGCTCATCGGTCTTACTTCCGATTCAACGAGTCAGATGGATTTACGTACGATTGCCGAATGGACCATCCGCCCGGCTCTGCTGGCGACAGGCGGGGTTTCGCAGGTAACGATCATAGGAGGTGATTTCAAACAGTTTCAAATCCTTGCTGACCCAGCCAAAATGAAGTTCTATGACATTTCGCTTACCGAGCTTATGGAAACATGTAACAACATGAATCAGAATGCTACCGGAGGGATAATGAATGAATATGGGAACGAATACATTATCAGGGGGATGGTGAGAACTAATATTCTCTCAGAAATTGGTATATCGGTGGTAAAATTAAAAGGCAATTACCCGGTTAAAATAGAAGATGTTGCCGAAGTTACCATAGGTTCATCCCCTAAAATCGGTTATAGTTCGTTAAATGGCAAACCAGCCGTTGTTCTCACCGTGTTAAAACAGCCCAATACCAATACGCTCGATTTGACTAAAACCATTGACAACAATATTGCCAACCTCAAAAAGAGCTTACCGGCTCATATCAATATAGATACAAACATTTTCCGTCAGGCCGACTTTATTGAATCGTCTATCAATAACGTACAAAAAGCGCTTATTGAAGGGTCAATATTTGTAATCATTGTATTGCTTGTATTCCTGATGAATTTCCGCACAACCCTTATTTCTTTGCTGGCAATTCCAATCTCGTTGCTTATAAGCATCATTACCCTTAAATTTTTTGGCTATAACATAAACACGATGAGTTTGGGAGGGATGGCTATTGCCATCGGGGTGCTGGTTGACGATGCCATCATCGTAGTGGATAATGCTTACCGGCGGATAAAATTAAACGAGAAGCATGAAGTCCACGAAAAGCTTGGCAATTCGGAAGTCATCTTCAAAGCAACCCGTGAAATTATGGCTTCGATTTTAAATGCTACTCTGATTATCATTGTCGCTTTTATTCCTTTGTTTTTCCTTTCTGGAATGGAAGGTCGTATGCTTCAGCCACTGGGTATTGCGTTTATCGTTTCGTTGTTTGCATCGCTAATTGTTGCCGTATCACTGACTCCGGTTTTGTCCTCGTACCTGTTGACCAGTCCGAAGATGCTTGCCCGTAACGAAAAGGGAAGTCCAGTTGTGCAATGGCTTGGAGAAACGTATGAGTGGTTGCTCCTTCGTGCAATGAAAGTAAAAAGTTTGATTTTGTGGTGTACAGGTTTAACCGTGGTACTGGCTGCTTTCACTTTCTTTTCGATGGGAAAGAGCTTCCTGCCTGATTTCAACGAAGGTTCATTGAATATAGGAACCGTTAGCTTACCAGGAATATCTCTTGACGAAGCCAATAAAATCGGGACGATCGTAGATAAAACTTTATTGTCTATACCTGAAATAAAATCGGTAACCCGCCGCCAGGGACGGGCAGAACTTGACGAACATGCTTTGGGTGTCAATGGCGCAGAAATTGAAGTGGTATTCAAACTGGACAAACGGCCAAAAGAGGAGTTCATGACCGACTTGCGTAAAAAGAGGGCAGGAATTTCAGGAGTGAATATAACCATTGGCGGGCCTTTGAGCCATCGTATTGACCATATGTTGTCTGGTACAAGGGCTAATATTGCTATTAAATTATTTGGTTCCGATCTGGGCAAGCTCTTTGCATATGCAAACCAGATTAAAACCAATATCGAAGGCGTAAAGGGATTGGTTGATTTAAGCGTGGAGCAACAAATTGAAATCCCGCAAGTGCAAATAAAACCCAAACGTGAAATGCTTGCAAAATATGGGATTACGATCAATCAGTTTACTGAATTTGTCGACATTGCTTTTGCAGGTGAAAAAGTATCCGAAGTTTTCGAGGGTAACCGCAGTTTTGATTTGATAGTACGCTATGATGCTGCAAATCGTGGTTCTATGGACAATATCCGGAACGCCATGATTGATACCAAAGACGGAAAAAAGGTGCCATTGTATTATGTGGCTGATGTGATTTCTGCAAGTGGTCCCAATACTATCAATCGCGAAAATGTACAGCGTAAAATTGTGGTTTCGGCAAACGTCGCTGGCCGTGACTTGGCAAGTGTGGTTCAGGACATTAAGGATAATGTAACCCAGAACATTCAACTTCCCGAAGGTTATCGTGTCGAGTATGGCGGACAGTTTGAAAGCGCCGAAAAAGCGTCTCGCCTACTGCTCATTACTTCACTTATTGCTGTTTTGATTATCTTCCTGATACTATTCCAGGAATTCAAGAACACTCGCCTTGCTGCCATTATATTGCTTAATCTGCCGCTTGCCCTCATTGGTGGGGTTTTCAGTTTATGGCTTACTATTGGTATTGTAAGTATTCCGGCCATTATCGGTTTCATTACCTTATTTGGTATTGCCACCCGTAACGGTATTTTACTTATTTCGAATTACCAGACCCTTCAAAATGAAGGTCATAATCTGATGGACACCATTATTATCGGTTCCCGTGAACGTTTGAGCCCAATTCTGATGACTGCCCTAACAGCGGCATTGGCTCTTATTCCGCTGGCTTTGTCAGGACATGTGGCTGGAAACGAAATCCAGAGTCCGATGGCCAAGGTAATTCTTGGAGGTTTGCTGACTTCGACCCTACTGAATATTTTCATCGTTCCTATTGTCTACTACTTAGTCAATCAACATACTATTCATTTAAAATCAAAAGGAATATGATACGATTAATCCTTATTTTATTCGCAATAGTCACATCTTATACTGTTGTTGCTCAGTCAACCCTAAAGGCTGTAATGGATAGTATCAGAATCAATAACCTGGTGATCAAAGCTTCGTCCCAAAACCGGGATGCGGAAGTTGTAATGGCAAAAACCGGTCTGACACCGGTTGACCCGGTCGTGGATTATGGTTATTTCCCGGGGGATAACCCAGTGATAGGCACAAAGACCACACTGAATGTCACACAGTCATTTTACTTCCCTACGGTTTATTCAAAAAAGAAAACAGGTGCCACTCTTTCAGCAGAAAAATCGGGTTCAATACACCTTTTCAAAATGCGCCAGGTACTTTTTCAGGCTGCGGCTGAATATGTTGCCCTCGTCTACCTCACCAACTTTTCGGATGAACTGAAGAAACGGGTGAAAGATGCGGAAAACGCCAGTATGCTTGCCGGGAAAAGGTTGCAGACGGGTGACGCCAACCAGCTGGAAATAAATAAGGCAAGGATGGAAGCGTTGCGCTGGACCAACGAACTTAGGACGACAATTTCCCGGATAGAAGAGAAACGGCAGGTTCTGACAGCAATGAATGGTGGTAAAGCACTTGATTGCTCAAATCCTGAATACCCGTTGTGGCAAATACTTCCGGTAGATTCGATCTATGCAGCAGCCTGCCGCAAAGACCCATTGCTAAAGGCTTTGGAATACGATCAGAAGATAACAGCCAACAATGTCAAATTGCAGAACTACCTCTGGATACCCCAGTTTAAGGCTGGATACGGGCAGGAAACCATTACAGAAGGTACTTACAGGGGCATTCATGCAGGTATTAGTATCCCGGTCTGGCAGAACAAAAACAATGTGAAATCTGCACAATTACAGAATCTTTCTGCGGAGAGTAGTTACACGGCCTACCTTCAGCAGATGAAGTCTGCAATCGAATCAAGGTGCAATGTTGTTCTCTCAATGAAAACCAGCATGGATGAATACAAGAAAGTAGTAGAGTCCACTAACAGCCGGGAACTACTGCTGAAATCCCTTCAAACAGGTAATATTTCTTTACTAGAGTACTACCGGGAACTTACTGGATGGTATGAAACGTTCGACAGGTACCTAATCTCACAAAAAGATTATTATGCAGAAATGATGTTCCTTATGCAATTTGAAATGTAATAGATTATTGTCGGGCTTGATTGATAGGTCTTAACATGGCCTTGTCTTAACCCCAGTTTACCAGGGCACTTTTTTCAAATAGGTTTGAGTTCAAATCGTATTTTCGGAATGTGTATTTTTGGTTTCATTCTGGCGTTGTAACTGTAAGGCTGTTACAAGATAATCAATATCAAAAAAGCGTTTCTTTGAAAAATGATTATTAAGGACGAAATATTAAAGAAGAAGAGAGATTTCTCAATCTTGTGCAAAGATCAAAAGGTAAGGTACTTGTATGCTTTCGGTTCTTCCACAACTGATAAGTTCAATGACACTACAAGTGATATTGATTTGCTTGTTGAGATTGATGATCCAGATCCTGTTGAAAGAGGTGAGAAATTGCTCTCCCTTTGGGATACTTTTGAGCTCTTCTTCCATAGAAAAGTTGACTTATTAACAGACTCATCGGTACGCAATCCCTATTTAAGAAAGAATATTGATTCAACTAAAGTGTTGATTTATGATGGGAAAGGGTCTAAAATATTTGTCTGATATTCTTCAGGCAATTGTATAGTTGAAGATTTTACGAAAGCCATAAACAGTTACGCAGATTACGTGAGTGATCTCAAGACACAAAGTGCGGTTGAAAGGCAATTGGGGATTATCGGTGAAGCAGTAAATAAGTTTGAAATTCTGCATCCTGAAGAAAGTCTTGATAATGCCCGTAAAATTGTTGGATTTCGTAACCGATTGATACATGCCGATGATGCCATTGATTCTTCCATGATATGGGCTATTCTGAAAAAGCATCTCGGTCCTTTGAAAGAAGAGGTGAGTAAAAAAATGATATAATTACCTCTTCAAAAACCCGCCAGGAAATCCGCCAGGATTTCCAGCAACCAGTGTTAACCAGTGGAAAATAAAAAGTGTAAATGACAACCAGTGTTAACCAATGTCAACCAGTGGAATTCTGAAATGGAATAGATAACTCACTCATAATCAAGGGGTCGTAGGATCATGCCCTACTGTGCCCACTCTCAGAATCAAACACTTACAAGGTAGACTTGCAGGTGTTTTTTGTTTTACGCCAGGTTTAGGCCAGGTTTTTGAGGAGTTTGGGAGTTTTGCGCTGGAAATGTCAGCACCCAGCTTCGTTTATTTAAACGAATTGTCAATTGCCTAATAGCAATTTGTAAATCAATTCCTTCCCGGGGCATTTTCATACTGTAATCTCGAAACTTTAATCTGTTCCATGTTCACCACCGCCCATTGTGCCAGTTCGTGCAGGTGTGGCAGCAATGACTTACCCATCGGGGTCAGTTCGTATTCTACTTTGGGAGGAATCTGAGGGTAAACCGTTCTTTTTACGAGACCGTCTGCTTCCAGCGTCTTCAGGGTAACAGCCAGCATTTTCTGGGAAATTGTCCGGATATAGCTATTTATCTCGCTGAATCTCAATATCTGGACATCTTCCAGGAGCATCAGCACCAGCAGGGACCACTTATCCCCGAAACGTTCCAGCACATTCCTGACCGGGCAATGATCGGTATCACTGTATTTTTTTAAAATATTTTCATCCATAACTTGCTGAATTTCCTGTTTCTAACTTTGTGGTAAGTAACTCACTCATTTGTAAGGTCTTGTTTTCTGATTATTCTGCATTTATCTTTGACTCACCAAAAGTAAGTAAATAACAATTAGAAATCAAATATCAATTAGTAATTTAAAAAGAAAAAGTATGAAAATTGGAATTACGGGTGCCACCGGCCAGCTGGGCAAGCTTGTGGTAGAAAAGCTCAAAGAGAAAACTCATTCAGAAAACATCGTTGCATTGGTGCGATCCACGCAAAAGGCAGCCGGACTAGGTGTCGAAGCCCGGGAATTTGATTATGTCAGGCCGGAAAAACTGGCCATTGCACTGAAAGGGATCGATTACCTCTTGCTAATTTCGGGAAATGAAATTGGTCAGCGTGCGATTCAGCACAACAACATTATCAGCGCGGCGAAAGAGGCAGGCATTCAATGGATCGTCTATACCAGCCTTCTGCATGCCGATACCTCTTCCATCAGTCTCGCCGGAGAGCACCTGGCGACAGAACTGACCCTTAAAGCAGCGGAAATTCCGTATACAATTCTTCGCAACGGATGGTACACAGAAAACTATACAAGTTCACTTGGTGGTGCATTGGCAGGTGGTGCCCTGGCAGGAAGCGCCGGAGATGGCAAAATCTCCTCAGCCACGCGGATTGACTTCGCGGAAGCAGCGGTTGCGGTACTGACAAGTACCAACCACCAGGGGAAAACCTATGAACTCGCAGGTGACGAGGCTTATACCTTAACGGAATTGGCGGCTGAAGTCTCACGTCAGACTGGGAAAGTTCTTCCTTACAAAAATCTGCCTGAAAATGAATATACGGCAATCCTGAAGAGTTTTGGACTTCCTGATATGTTTGCTGATGCCATTGCCAGCTGGGATCTCAGTGCCTCCAAAGGTGATTTGTTCGACAACTGGAAGCAGCTATCACAGCTCATTGGCCGACCAACCACCAGCTTTTCGGCTGCAGTAGCTGATGCCTTGGCGGCGATATCCTGAACAGGTGTGTTGACTAATGCATCGTAGGATCATGTCCTATTTGGCCCATCCTAATAATCAAACACTTACAAGGTCGACTTGTAGGTGTTTTTTGTTGTGCGCCAGGTTTTTGCCAGGTTTTGGGGGATTTTGGTGGTTTTGTGCCGAATTTCTTTGCACCCAAGTTTGTTTATTTTTAAATGAACCAGACAAAACTGACTGTCAGATAAGTCGTAGCTAATACATATTAGTAATTGTGTGCTGTTCTTATTTTGTTAGTTCATATTTCTGTATTGTTGGGGAGTCAGTCCCGTTTTGGTCTTAAAAACTTTGGTGAAATGTGAAGGATATTCAAAACCAAGATCATAAGCAATTTCACTGATTGATTTTTCGGTACTCCATAAAAGCGATTTTGCTGTATCAACCAATTTGAGATGAATATGCTCCTGTGTTGTCTTACCTGTGTATCTGGAAAGTATATTCTACTGCAGGATCATGGGAATGAGGTGTGGTTCGAAAATATCAAAATTAAAGAGTTGTAGTAGAGGCAACCTCTAGTGTATCATTGTTTCATTTAATCCTGCAGGCACGGATTTCCATCTGGAATGTTTTGAAGAAATTGAAGGACCTGCGATTAGGTACTCCGATTGTGTCATTTTAGCGAAAGACTTAACTGGAATCGCCACTGCATTGTTTTACAATAATTTTGACAATCTGTATTGTTAAGACTTAATCTGACAGTCGAGATTTAAGTAGTTTATCCTAGTCCCCGATAACCTGGACATTTTTTTCAAAAAGGTTTGGGTTCAAATCGTGATTTCTGTGAGAGAGTATATATGCTGGTTGAAAAATATATCTATTAATAAACTATGGGCGTATTTAAATAAAACAAATTCAACCAATAATTCTATTTTCAAATAATTCTCCTATATTTGTGGTTGGAAATATTATTTTCAGATAAACTATGAGTATAGCAAAGGCAAATAAACTCAACCAATTAATGACCCCGGGAAATCCAGGTGGATTGTATTTTTCTGCCTGGTTAACAGAAAGAGGTTATTCAAATCAGTTGATAAAGAAATACCGGAATTCGGGATGGCTACGGACTTTATCGAGGGGAGTGATGTACCGTAACGGTGACAAATTAAATTCTTTTGCCGTAATCAATAGTTATAATGCGCAGATGAAAAAGGATTTCCACATAGCTGCGCATTCAGCATTGGAGCTTTCCGGTGTTAGCCATTACATACCCATGGGGAAACCGGTATTAATGGTAGCTCACCCCAAAGAACAACTTGTTCCGGAGTGGATCAAAAAAATTGACCTTGACCGGGCGCCAAAATTTTTCTCTACTGAAACGTTTTCCTACCCACAAACCGGCACATTTAATTCTGAGTTTACTCATTTAAAAGCGTCTGTACCTGAACAAGCTTTTCTGGAATGTTTGTTGTTGGCTCCCAGGCAATATTCTTTGATGGATCTTTATTATCTGATGGAACAACTTACATCCCTCCGACCCGATGTTTTACAGCTCCTTTTGGAAAATACGGATAATATAAAAGCCAAAAGACTTTTTCTTTATATGGCTGAAAAGGCAGAACATCATTGGTTTAGTTTGCTGGATACCTCTAAAATAGCATTGGGATTAGGGAAGCAGCAGCTGGTTGAAAAGGGGGTTTATCATTCAAAATATAAAATCACTATTCCTCAGGAACTTTACGACTATGAATGATTCTTATAAAAAGCAAGTTGCACTATTGATAAGAATAATGCCATCCGTCTACAAAATAGAGGATTTTGCGGTGCATGGAGGTACTGCCATAAATTTATTCCACAAGGATATGCCCCGTTATTCTGTGGATATTGACATTACTTATCTGCCCTTACAAGACAGAGAGGAGAGTTTGAAAAATATCAATTCCCATCTACAGAAGTTGAAACAATTGATAGAGAAAACGATTCCAGGTATCAAAGTCACCCATAAGCCAGCTATCTGGAAATTACTATGCGTTCATGATGGATCTATTGTAAAAATTGAGGTTAACGGCACAAAAAGAGGTATTATAGGAGATGTAGAAGATAAACCGCTTTGTGCCAGAGCACAATCAGAATTTAAGATGGGCTGTATAGCCAGGGTTGTTCCCTTATCTCAATTGTATGGTGGGAAAATCGCAGCGGCCTTGAGTCGCCAGCATCCCCGCGATCTATTTGATTATAAATTCATGCGTGTTGATTCGTTTGATAAAATCAAAGATGGATTAATATTGGCTCTCCTGGGCAGTGACAGGCCCATTCTTGAATCTTTGCAACCTCATCTTATCGATCAAAGTGAAGCATTACAAAATCAATTCGAAGGGATGTCGGATCAACCATTTTCATACAATGATTATGCGGATGCACGTTTGGATCTAATCGAAAAGGTAAATAATAACTTATCGCAAACAGACAAAGAGTTCTTCCTTTCATTTGAAATGGGTGAACCAGACTGGACCAAATGTAGCGCAGGAGACCTAAGCATCTTTCCTTCTATCAAATGGAAACTTCAGAATATTGATGGGCTTAGAAAAACCAATCTTGAGTCCAATCTGACAACCCATTTTTTCTCAACTGATCGAGAAGCGAGTGTTTTCGGAACTTGATAGATGATGCGGCAATATTGCCATTAGAAATGATTGAAACGCAAAAATGAGCTTGGCAAAGTGATATTTGAGCTCA
>JANYKW010000152.1 GCA_025358025.1 Bacteroidia bacterium
TGAGCTCAAATATCACTTTGCCAAGCTCATTTTTGCGTTTCAATCATTTCTAATGGCAATATTGCCGCATCATCTATCAAGTTCCGAAAACACTCGCTTCTCGATCAGTTGAGAAAAAATGGGTTGTCAGATTGGACTCAAACTTATTATAACTAAAATATGGTTAAGCAATTATAAGTTTCAATGGATATGCAAGATAATGATTTACAAAAAAGACTGTTCATTTTTTCTGCAAATACCATTCGTTTGATTAGAAAACTTCCAATTAGCAAGGAGTATCAAATTATTAGTTACCAATTACTTAAATCTGCAACTTCAGCAGGTGCCAATTATGAGGAGGCCCAGGGAGCTGTTTCTAAAGCCGATTTTTCTCATAAAATTTCAATATCTCTCAAAGAGATGAAGGAGACCAATTATTGGATCCGGTTGATTATTGCTGTGTTGGAAAATCATCAGGATTGGATCAAGCTAAATGTCGAGTCGGCTCAATTAAAAGATATCTTAGGTAAAATACATTCCAAAACCTCTCCACCCCGGATGCCCCGCACCTTAAGCCAAATTTAGCGGACAGCGTTCAGATTACACTCCCCAATAAGTAAAAGTATTATGCCTTCAAAAACCGATATTGATTAAAACGTTCTTCACTTTCTTCTTTCTCCTTTCTCCTTTATCCTTTTCTTCGTGAAATCATATCACAGCGCTGCCTGCTCAGTCACATAAGTAACCGGGGCAAGTCGTTTAAAAATTTTACAAAGCCTTGCCTATCATAGCATTATGTTATATATGATGTCGATAGGTGCCGGCTCTGGTCGAATGCAAACTTATAAAAAAAATGTTAATTTTCTGTTATATATCGTGTAGTTTGCAAAAAAAGCAGTTAAAGGATAGCTGCTGGTGCGGAAAAATGCACGGCATGGAATATTTATCTCATTTTCATGTGCAGGTCCACAGATTTTAGCAGCTCAGAGGTAGCAGCTTTCAGTTCCTCCAGATTATGAATACCGTGTTTCTCCGCAAGAAATGAATAGTCAGGTTTGGTCTGGGCAAGCAGGAACATCGCATCATAAAAATCACGTCCTTTATGTCGGCTAAGCATGGCCGAGAGTTTCATGGAACACATAACGCTATCTGTGGGCACTGGAAAAGGGAAATAGAAACCACATCCCTTCATATTGATCATTACCTGCTCATAGAATATCTGTTGATCCTGGCTTTCAATTTTTATCAAAAATCGCTCATCCCGATGGCCGGTCAAGCCCAGGTCAAACAATAGCTCCGGGAAATGGATGTTCCGCCGGAAGGCTTTCAACCGTTCGTTTACACGATCCCTGACTTTGGCACGCAGATCATAAACCGTAAGTATTAATCAATAATTGCACCCTGCTTTCAAGTGCTTTGTTTTTGAATTTCAATGCATATTGCTCCAAAAGATTGCGATTGAGGTCATCCTGCAAGAAATCTTCATCCAGGCGCAAATCTTCCAACTCTTGTCCGGTGCTGTAAAATGGATAGAGATAGAGTAAGTCCAGCAGTGCCTTCTCCGGCACGGCAAGTTGAAATGTCCGACCGTCAGCTATGGGTTTGAGATCATATCCAAACATCAGTTCTTCTTTTACGCTTTTGTAGCTATACGCTCCAAAGTCATTGTTGAAACTTACCGTTTTCAGCGATGTCACGCTGGTTATCTGAACTACAGACTCCGGGATCATTCCATAAAAAGCCAGCGCAGCGTGGAGGCTCACATAGGAGGGGCGGTACATGCGGTTGGCAAAGTAAAGCGCAAAATCCGGTTTACTTTTGTATTCCGGGAATGTGTAATATCCTTGTCTCAGACGTAAAAGAAGACCCTTGTTGGTCCAACGGACAAAGTTATTCCGGTCGAAGCCGGGCTTCCACGCATAAACCTGGTGTATATTGAAACATCCCAGATCAAACATCCTGTTTTTAAACTCGAGGTAGTTCATTGCCTATGGGAAGTACAGTAAATTAAACGGAAAAAATATATTTCTGTTTTGCAGTAAAAATAGTGCATTTTAGAAACAAAACAAATTATTAAGTAGAGACAGATTACACGGATTGGAGACGAATGAACGGGAACAGGTGGGTCGTGAGTAATCCGTTCTTTCATCCTTTGTAAATTTCGGGAAAAACTGTAATTTTGTCATGTTCTGTTGCATGATGATTATTTAATGCTACAGAGCAAAATCATCAACATGCTGACTCAATGACTATTGCGAAGATTATCTGGATAACAGGAGCCTCATCGGGTCTTGGTGAAGCGTTGTCTTTGAGGTGGGCGGCTCCCGGAACGCAATTGATTTTATCGGGCCGCAATAGCAGTCAGCTGGAAATAGTTGCCGGAAAATGCCGGGAGCTGGGTGCTGAGGCTTTCATCAGGGCTTTTGATCTCACCCTCGCGGAAGAGTTAACGGAGGCGGTGGCTGCCGTGACATCCCAATTTCCGCGTCTGGATATCCTGGTTAACAATGGAGGCATCTCTCAGCGGTCGCTCCTGATCGATACGCCCCCGGAAGTTTCAAGGAGGATTATGGAGGTTGATTTCTGGGGTCATGCAGAGTTGACCCGGCAGATTCTTCCTTTTATGATTAAAAACGGAGGTGGCAATATCGTCGTAATCAGCAGCCTGACCGGTTTGTTCGGCTTTCCGCAGCGATCTGCCTATGCCGCGGCCAAACATGCGCTGCATGGTTATTTTGAAACCCTCCGTCTGGAACATTACCGCGACAATATGCATGTTACTATGATCTGTCCGGGGATGATCAGGACAAATATTTCTCTCCACGCGCTTACTGCAACAGGATCAGCGCACGGTGTAATGGATGTTGGTCAGGATAAAGGAGTTACGGCCAGCTATTGCGCCAATAAGATTTTCCATGCAGTGCGAAGAAACCGGAAAGAGGTTATTATTGGAAAAAAAGATGTAATTATGCCCTATCTAAAACGGTTTTTCCCCTGGCTATTTTACAAAATTGCACAGCGGATTGACCCGTTTGGAGATTACTAAGCAAATAAATTATGGAAGGTATTGTAGTTAGCGGGATTCAGCAGCTTGGTATCGGTGTCACGGATGTGGCGGAAGCCTGGAAATGGTACCGGAAACACCTGGGAATGGATATCAAGGTATTTGAAGAGTCCGCCACAGCATCACTGATGCTGCCATATACGGGAGGATTACCCCAAAAAAGACACGCAGTTCTCGCCCTGAACATGAATGGTGGCGGAGGATTTGAGATCTGGCAATATACCGACAGGATACCCCAGGCTCCGCAGTTTGAGCCGGTATTGGGTGACCTGGGGATCTTTGCAGCTAAAATCAAGACACGCGATGCCCGCAAGACGCACGCGAAGTTTGTAGAGGAAAAATTAAATGTCAGCGCAGTGGAAACCGACGCGGAAGGCCGTTGTTTTTTCTTCGTTACGGATCCGTACAATAATATTTTTCAGGTGATAGAATCCCGGAATTGGTTTGGAAATATCAAAGAAAAAACCGGTTCGGTTTATGGTGTCATCATCGGGGTTACCAATATTGAAAATTCGTTGAAGGTTTATTCGGATATACTTGGCTATGATCAGATGATATCCGACCGAAAGGGAAAATTTACTGACTTGTCCTATCTGAAGGGCGGAGACGCAACCTTCCGGCGGGTATTGTTGAAAAACAGCCTGCCGCGGACCGGTGCTTTCGGCCGGCTTTTGGGTGACAGTGAAATTGAGCTTTTCCAGGTTGAGGATCGTGCGACACGCAAAATTTTCGAAGGACGGTTCTGGGGAGACCTCGGGTTTATTCACCTTTGTTATGATATCAACGGGATGGAGAAGTTAAATGCGGCCTGCAAGCTGCGGGGCTTTCCCTTTACGGTGGATAGTTTTGCGCAACATGATGAGGGCAACAGTTTTGACATGGGAGAAGCAGCAGGACACTTCTCCTACATTGAAGATCCGGACGGGACCCTAATCGAATTTGTCGAAACACATAAAATGCCTATTATTAAGAAGTTAGGATTATACCTGAATCTTCGCAAGAGAAATCCGCACAAATATCTGCCCAATTGGATTTTGAAATCACTGCGGTTGAGCAGGGTGAAGGATCGGTGAGAAGCCTGTAACACCAAGCTGATTGCTTTAAGCTTTTGCCGTTACAAAAAACGGTAAGAAGCGTTTTTCGGAGCGCTGTAAAAATATTATTTGTTTCCTAATAAAGAAACATTTATCTTTGCATAAACTTTTATACATTGACTGAAAAATTTCAAGTTCAGTTTTTAGAAGAAGCAGTTGAGTTTCTGGACAGCCTTGATGAAAAAGCGAGGAATAAAGTCATCTACAACATTCAAAAAGCAAGACTTTCCAATGACAAGGAACTCTTCAAAAAACTAAAAGATGAAATCTGGGAATTCAGGACTTTGTTTGACAGAATCCATTATCGGCTTTTTGCTTTTTGGGACAAGACTGGAAAGACGGAAACTGTTGTAATCTCCACTCACGGTCTGATCAAAAAGACCGACAAAACTCCCGGCGGAGAATTAGAGAAAGCAAAGAGAATTAGAAAACTTTATTTTGAAAGAAAACAGCAATGAAAGAAAAATCTTTAAAAACTATTAGCCTGGATGAAGTTACTGATAAATATATCGGCAAACCGGGAACTCCAAAGCGTGAAGCATTTGAAAACGAATTGCGACTTGATTTGCTCGGAGAGGCAATCAGGCAAGCAAGAAAAGAACGTCATTTAACACAGGTAGAACTTGGTCAACTGGTTGGTGTTAAAAAAGCTCAAATATCTAAATTAGAAAACAGCCTGACTGATGCAAGATTTGAAACAATAATCAAAGTATTCAAAGCTTTAAACGCGAAAGTGAATTTTAATGTTGAATTGCTCAATCAGACAGTTAAGCTTGCCTGACAGCTGCAAGCTAAAAGCCTCAAATTTTTGGCTATTAACCCAAGGCTCCACTTATGCCTTTTCGAGAATAGCGGCTATCATCCTGGAGGGTTGTTCGGCATGCAGCCAGTGGCCTGCTCCTTCGAAGTCGATCATCCTGGCTTCGGGATAGATTTTGCGGATCACCTTCCAGTCGTCATCACTCACGTATTCGGAGTTTAGTCCCCTGACAAAAGTAACAGGATAGGCCACGATCGGAAGGCGCTCTTCGAACCACTGCTGATCCATTTCACTGACGATCTGCTTGAAATTTTCCCTTAAAACAGTGGCGTTGATCTTCCATTCAAAGAGGCCTGCATGCGTTCTGTGGATGTTTTTCAAAAGGAAAAGACGCACGGATTCCTCTTTGATTCGGGTGCTAATGAAGGCATCGAGCGCTGATCGTGAATGGAAGCTGCTGAGGTCGGGGTTTTGCAGCAGTTCCAGGATCATCTCGTGCTGGCGGATGTGTTTGAAGCTGGTCTCGCCGGAGAGATAATTTTTGGGGGCGATGTCAATGATCATCAGCCTGTTCACTTTATCAGGATTTTCCGCGGCAAAACGCATGGCCACCTTTCCTCCCATGGAGTGTCCGATCAGGAAAGCATTTTCTATTCCTGTTTCAGCATAAAACTGCAGCAGGTCTTCAACCATATCATCATAGGTATGGGTTGCGGTATGTGGTGATGCACCGTGGTTTCGCAGGTCTGGAAGCAACACGGTAAAGTGGCCGGCCAGGTTGCGGGCTATCGTAATCCAGTTGTCGGACGATCCGTATAATCCATGGAGGATGATCAGATGCGGCCCATGGCCATATTTTCTGTAAAACAGCTTCATTGGTGACTTAATCCTTTATCCTTATTTTCTCCCTTTATCCTTTCCTGAGACACTCCTTGTACAACCTGATCGTCTCCTCCAGTCCCAGATACAGTGCATCTGCGATCAGGGCATGGCCGATGGATACCTCCAGCAGGTTTGGAATGTGCCGGTCGAAATAGCGCAGGTTTTCGAGGCTGAGGTCGTGGCCGGCGTTGAGCCCCAGGCCAAGTTCTTCCGCGACTTTTGCAGCCCGGATGAAGGGTTGGATGGCTTTTTCGGGATTCGACGGAAAGTTGGTGGCATAGGGTTCGGTATAGAGTTCGACCCTGTCGGCACCGGCTTTGGCTGCTCCTTCGATCATTTCGCGCGCTGTTCCGGTAAAAAGTGATACGCGAATCCCTTTTTGATGAAATCTTGCCACCACCTCCTTTAGAAAATCATGGTGTTTCAGGGTATCCCATCCCGCGTTGGAGGTGATGGCATCGGGAGCGTCGGGCACCAGAGTGACCTGATCCGGCTGAACTTCCAGAACCAGCTCGATGAACCTGGGATCGGGATAACCTTCGATATTGAATTCTGTGGTTATCAGGGGTTTCAGGTCACGGGCATCGGCGTAACGTATGTGTCTTTCATCCGGTCGCGGATGCACCGTGATTCCTTCCGCACCAAACTCCTGACATTTAACAGCAGCGACTGTTACATTGGGCATGGCGCCACCCCTGCTGTTTCGCAGTGTTGCAATTTTATTTATATTTACGCTTAATCGTGCCATTTTTGCTTACTATTAATTAGGTTTGCAATTTACGAAATGATTCTCATTCAAAAACCATATTCTAACCTGCCATGATCGCAGAAACACTCATTTCGGATTCGATTCCTGCCGTTAGCCTGGGTGACAGTGGTTCCAAAGTTCTGACACTCATGGAAGTCTTCAGGGTGTCACATCTTCCGGTGGTGGCTGATACGGATTATCTTGGCGTAATTTCGGACAAGGAAATTTTTGATGCCAACGATTTTGATGCCCCGCTGGAAGCATTCGTGACGGATCAGCTTCTGAAACCGCATGTGCATCCTTACCAGCATATTTTTGAAGTAGCGGCCATTGCCTCCGGTTGCGGTGTGAGCATCGTCCCTGTGCTGTCGGACGAGCACCTTTACCTGGGTTCGATTTCCAGGTATGATCTTTGTAACCAGCTTACTACGTTGTTTTCGCCCAACGAACCGGGTGGAATCATCGAACTTCAAATGTGTGAAAAAGATTACACCCTGGCACAGATTACCCAGATTATTGAAGGCAACGATGCCCGTATATTAAGCCTATATACCTGGAAACCAGGAGGATCTACGACAGAACTCAATGTGACCATCAAAGTGAACCAGGTCGATCTGTCCGGAATCATTCAAACACTGACTCGTTACAACTATGATATAAAAGCCACCTTCATGGATCAGACTCCGTTGAAAAACCTGATCGATGACCGGTTTGATCAGTTTATGCGGTATATGAATGCTTGAGCTTCAGGCTTCAAGCCGTTAGCTGTTAGCTGTTAGCAAGAAAAGCTGCAGTTCGTTTTACTAAAAGCTAATAGCTAAATGCTAATAGCTTTATAATTAAATACTTTACTGATGAAAGTTGCTTTGTTTGGCTGGACCATTGGCCCAATTTTTTACGATAGCATGAAACGGTTGCTGGAGATATTGCATCTTCATGATACTGAGATACATGTGCATGCACCTTTTCTTGATTTCCTGAAACAGGAGCTAAAGATAGATTCCGGCAGGATCACGCAATTTTCATCTTACCGCGATTTGAATGAGGTCGATTTCTTTTTGAGCATTGGCGGTGACGGTACTTTTCTGGAAGCCATCACCTTTGTCAGGGATTCGGGGATACCCATGGTCGGTATCAACAGTGGCCGGCTGGGTTTTCTGGCGGATATTGCACAGGCTGAACTTGAGTTCTCGATGGAACAGCTTTTCGCGGGAAAGTTCATCCTGCAACCCCGTTCACTTCTTAAATTGGAGAATGAATTTGGATTATTTTCTGATTTTCCCTATGCTTTGAATGAATTTACGGTCCACAAGCAGGATTCCTCCCAGATGATCACGGTGCATGTTGAAGTAGGCGGAGACCTGCTGAACTCATACTGGGCTGATGGATTGATTGTTTCGACCCCTACCGGAACGACTGCCTATTCACTCAGCGTGGGTGGTCCCATCATCACACCCGGATCGGCAAATTTTGTGATTGCACCCATTGCCCCGCATAACCTGGCAGTTAGACCGGTTGTTATATCAGACCACGAGGAGGTGACCATTTGGGTGGAGGGGCGCGGAGGCCGGTATATGGCTTCGCTCGATTCGCGGTCTGCTCCTTTCGGGACAGATATGATCTGGAAAATCAGCAAGTCAGACTTTATCATCAACGTGCTTAAATTTGAAAATCAGTCTTTTTATGAGACACTGCGCAAAAAGCTGCTTTGGGGAGCAGACAGGAGGAATTAATAGAAGGATAAAGGATGAAGGAGAAAGGAGAAAGGAGAAAGGAGAAAGGAGAAAGGAGAAAGGAGAAAGGAGAAAGGAGAAAGGAGAAAGGAGAAAGGATAAAGGATAAAGGAGAAAGGATGAAGGATGGAGGGATGGAGAATTTTTTTGTTTGTTTGGGAAGGTATAAAATGAATTTTCGTTGGTTTCTGTTACCTTTGCATGAATGTATCATTTCTGTATGTGTATGTGAATAATACATTGGCCTGATCATAACCTTATATTATTCACTGGTTCAGTATGTTACATCATTGTTTAGTGCCGGTTTTCATTGGTGGGCCGGTTGGATATTTGGT
This sequence comes from Bacteroidia bacterium, assembly GCA_025358025.1. Taxonomy (GTDB): domain Bacteria; phylum Bacteroidota; class Bacteroidia; order Bacteroidales; family Prolixibacteraceae; genus CAINVV01. The sequence goes on from JANYKW010000152.1 coordinate 8,596, forward strand.
ATGCATGTACAATAGGTAATTCTGTAGGAGTGTTGATATGAAAAAATTGCTGATCACTATTTCTGTGCTTCTCTGTTTTTTGTCGGCCAGTTCGCAAAGATCAGCAGATGTTGGTGTACGGATAGGTGCAGCAGTATATTGGGGCGATCTTGAAAAAGTTTCCTACCTCAAGGAGATCACCCCGCTTTACGGTATCCTTGGCAGATGGAATTTTAACAGCAGAATGGCTGTCAGAGGTCAGCTGATATCCGGTCAGCTTAAATCTTCGGGAGCCTTCCCCGGAGTAAACCTGGGTGAACCCAATACGAGGGTTACCAGGGATGAAGCCAATGGCATGCCCTACGAGTCATTTATAAGGAAGACAGATGACTCCTATCATTTCAGACGATCCGTGCAGACTTTTGAAGCGCTGTTTGAGTTTAACTTCATGGATTACAGGATGGGGAGCACGACAAAATTCCGGTTTACTCCATTTCTTTCGTTGGGAGTGGGTGCTTTTTATTCCAGGGCCCCGCGGAGAGGAACGCTGGTTTTGATGCCACAGGTGGTTCAAACCAATGATCCGGCAAATCCAATATTTTATACCCAGCAATCGATGGTGCCTTACAAAGCACTCTACAAACCGGTTTTGGACGAAAATATGAATAAAACGAACGATCTGGAGACGCTTTCGCCCATCATTCCCATGGGATTCGGGATCAAGTACAACCTGACCAAAACGCTTGGCATGTGTGCGGAGCTGTGTGTCAGGAAGACATTTACAGACAGAATTGATAACCTGGATGATCCGAAGCGTTTTCAGAATGCGGATCCTTTTATTGGTACTTATCCTCCAAGTTTTACACCCAATGTGTTGGTAAACAACGACTGGTATGCCTCTTTGAATATTTCGTTTCATTGGCAGGTCTGGACAGACCGCGGAATATGCAAGGTGAACGAAAAAAAAGATAAGAAAGCCAGGCAGACGCCCTGACACCTTCAAAGAAACGGCAACAAAAAAGAAAAAGAAATAAACGTTTGAAAAGTGCATTTTAAAGAGGTTAATAAAGATAGAATCCCGCAACATGTTGCCATCATCATGGATGGAAACGGAAGATGGGCTGAGCAGCATGGCCTGGACAGGATTTTTGGTCACAAGGAAGGAGTTGAGGCCGTCAGGTCTGTGGTGGAAGGGGCAGGAGAAATTGGTATTCAGTATCTTACGCTTTATGCATTCTCGACCGAGAACTGGAATCGTCCGAAAGATGAGGTGGATGCCCTCATGGGATTGCTGGTTCGCGCCATCGTGGCCGAGACCGAAAACTTGCACAAGAACAACGTTTCGCTGCGTGCCATCGGCGATCTTGCATCCATGCCTGTTGAAGTTCAGCAAAACCTGGAGGGTGCTATTACCCGAACTGCTGAAAATACAGGTCTCCGGTTGGTATTGGCTCTGAGCTATTCGGGACGTTGGGAAATCGTTGAAGCAGTAAAAAAAATGGCCAATGAGTTAAAAAATGCCAAAATTGACAAAAGTGAGTTGAATGAAGAGTTGATTGGAAAATATCTTCCTACATTTGGCCTGCCCGATCCTGAGCTGTTGATTCGTACCGGCGGCGAGTACAGGGTAAGCAATTTTCTTCTTTGGCAGATCGCCTATACTGAGTTGTATTTTACACAAAAGTTGTGGCCCGATTATCGCAAAGAGGATCTTTTTGAGGCAGTTAATGATTTCCAGACAAGAGAGAGACGGTTTGGAAAAACGAGTGAACAAATCAGAATCTGACATGGTCAAAAGAGTTTTATTGATATTTCTTACATTATTTCTTAGTGCTCAATTGTATGCACAAACAGTTGCTGACAGTACCAATTTCTCCGTTTTTTACGACAGTCCGAAGCACTATACGCTTGCCGGCATTGAAATTAGTGGTATCAGATTCCTGGATACAGAAGTTTTAAAGGGGCTCTCCGGATTAAATATTGGCGATAACATTACCATTCCCGGTGACCAGATAACCTCCGCATTAAGAAAATACTGGAAGCAGGGTCTTTTTTCTGACGTAAAAATTTCCGCAACAAAAATTGTGGGTGATAAGATCTGGCTGAATGTTTTTCTTCAGGAACGACCGCGTCTGGCAGCCAAAAATTATCATGGTGTTTCAAAGAGCGAAAAGGAGGACATAGAAAAGCAGGTGATGATGCTTGTAGGCGGACAAGTAACTGATAATCTTATTAATACAGCTCAGAGACAGATTGTGAGCTTTTACCAGGGCAAGGGATTTTATAATACCGATGTGAACATTGTTCAAAGGGACGATACGACCAAGGAAAATCAGCTGGTACTGGATATTTATGTTAACAAGAAGACCAAGGTAAAAATCAGCTCCATAGAGTTTATCGGGATCAGTGCGCTAACTTCCCAAACATTGGAGCATGCCATGAAAAAGACAAAATCAAAAAAGATCATCAACTTTTTCTCTTCCAAGAAATTCCTCCAGGAAAAGTATAATGAAGACAAGGAAAATCTGATCAAGAAATACAATGAAAATGGCTACCGGGATGCCATCATCGTGGCAGACACCGTGATCAAAGACACCACGTACAATACCGTAAAGTTAAAATACTGGATCGATGAAGGCCGGAGATATTATTTCAGGAATATTCGTTGGGTAGGAAATACGGTACTTACGGATGTACAGCTTACCAGGGTTCTGGGAATCAAAAAGGGGGATATCTTTGACCAGAAACTCCTTGACAAACGATTGACTGAAGATGATGACGCCGTTTCGAACGAGTACCTGAATACGGGATATCTCTTTTTTAACCTGAATCCCGTGGAGGTAAAGGTGGAGAATGACTCCATCGACTATGAGATGAGGATTGTGGAAGGTTCGCAGGCCACGATCAACTACATCGGTATCAAAGGGAACACAAAAACCAATGAACATGTTGCCCGTCGGGAGTTATACACGCGCCCGGGTCAGCTTTTCAGCAAAGAGAATATCATCCGTTCGGTTCGTGAGCTTTCGCAGATGGGACACTTTAATCCGGAGGCTATCAAACCCGATGTGGTTCCCCATCCCGAAGACGGCACCGTTGATATCACCTATGAACTGGAGGAACGTGCCAACGACCAGGTTGAACTTTCAGGAGGTTGGGGTGCAGGGATGTTTGTGGGAACGATCGGTTTGAAGTTTTCCAACTTCTCTGTCAGGAACATTGGCAATAAAGAGGCATGGAGGCCACTCCCTACAGGTGATGGTCAGACGCTTTCGCTGCGTGCCCAGACCAACGGATCTTACTATCAATCATACAGTTTCTCCTTTACCGAACCTTGGTTGGGTGGAAAGAAGCCGAACTCATTTACCTTTTCTACCTATTATTCGAAACAAACCAGCGGAAACAGCGCCTATAACTACGGTAGTGGTTATGGCGGCGGTGGTTATGGCGGCGGCTATGGCGGCTACGGTGGCGGCTACGGTGGCGGCTATGGCGGTGGCGGTTATGGCCAGGGAGGCTATGGCGGCGGTTACAATCAGTATAATTATGATATCACGGAGAAAATGGGGGTATTCGGGACCTCTGTTGGATTAGCTTACCGTTTGAAATGGCCGGATAACTATTTCACCCTGTACCATGAGTTGTCCTACCAGCGTTATATGCTGGATAACTGGAAATATTTTATATTCCAGAATGGCACCTCCAATACGCTGGCATTCAAGACTGTACTGGGAAGAAATTCCACAGATAGTCCGCTGTATACCCGCAGGGGTTCCAACTTCTCTTTTTCAGTTGCCCTTACACCTCCCTATTCGGTCTTCTCAAATAAGGATTACAGCGACCCCAAAATGACACCTGCCGAACGTTACAAGTTAATTGAATACCATAAGTGGTCTTTTAAGGCAGATATCTTTACCCCTTTACAAGCCAAATCTGATCCAAAACTGATTTTGAGGACAAAATTTGAGACCGGACTACTGGGTTATTACAACAAGTATCTTCGCTCTCCTTTTGAATCGTATAAATTGGGAGGTGATGGTATGTCGGGATACAGTTCCTACGGCAGTGAATATATTGGATTAAGGGGATATGAAAATAACTCACTTACTCCGCCACGAGGTGGTTTTATTTATGAAAAGATGACCGTCGAACTTCGATATCCGATCACTTTGTCGCAGTCTGCCACAATTTACGGATTGGGATTTCTCGAAGCCGGTAATGCCTGGTATGATATAACGGATTACAATCCTTTCAGCATAAAAAGATCTGCCGGATTGGGTATCAGGATATTCCTGCCAATGTTTGGTTTGATGGGATTTGACTGGGGCTATGGTTTCGACGAAGGTTATACCAAGGGATCAGGGGGTAGTCAGTTCCATTTTATTATGGGGCAACAATTCTAAAAGTTTGGCCTGAATTTTGATATAATATTCATAATTTCTGATGGATATTTGAGAATCTTCAGATTGTAATGAAGTATATTCGCATAAAAAAATAAAGAGATGAAAAAATTTATTTTTATTGGAATCTTTACCCTGTTGTGCATCGCATCGGGTTTTGCACAGAAGTATGCCTATGTGGATACCGATGTAATTTTAAGTAAATTGCCTGCCTATGTTGCGGCCCAGGAGCAACTGGATAAAATGTCTGAGAAGTATCAGAAGGAGCTGGAAACGCTTCATAATGAACTTGATCTGATCTACAAGGATTACCAGGCAGAAGTAGTTCTGCTTTCGCAGGATTTGAAGAAGAAGCGGGAAGAGCAGATTGTCAACAAGGAAAAAGAGTACAAGAAGCTTCAACGTCAGTATTTTGGTCCGGAAGGTGATCTTGCAAAGAAGAAAGAAGCTTTGATTAAACCAATTCAGGATGAGGTTTTTAGCACCATCCAGGGAATTGCGGAGCAAGGAGCCTATTCCATTATTTTTGACAAGGCGGGGAGTATGACCATGATCTATACCAATCCAAAATTTGATCTGAGCGATCAGGTATTGCAAAAACTTGGATATAAAAATTAATGTTATAAATTTGCGACATAAAAATTAAATTCTGATTGACATGAGACATTTCTTAAGTGTTATAACTTTTTCTCTTCTTTTATTTGTTGGAGTTTCTGCTTCCGCACAAACCATGAAATTTGGTCACATTGATTTTCAAGGTTTGATTACAACGATGCCGGAACGCGAAGTTGCCCAGAAAGCAATGGCAAAAATGCAAACTGACCTTGAGTCTCAATTGAGTGTGATGCAAAAAGAGTATCAAACAAAAGGACAGGAATACGTTGCTTTGGTTAAACAACCCAATGTGACCGATGCCATTCGTCAGGCCAAAGAGGCGGATATTCAAAGTTTACAGGAGCGGATAACAACTTTCCAGCAGCAAGCTCAGGAAAATCTTCAGAAGGAAGAGAGCAAGCAGTATCAGCCTGTTGTAGAGAAAGCGCGTAAAGCCATCGGTGAAGTCGCAAAAGAGCAGGGAATGCTTTATGTATTTGAAATTAACAGCGTTTTATATTACAATGCCGCACAATCTACAGATTTGATGCCATTGGTTAAAACAAAGCTTGGATTAAAATAGAAAGATTCTATCTTTGAAGATACAGGGGCACCCGCGAAGTGCCCTTTTTTTATGCGTCTGTGAGATTTGTGTAATCTGTGGTAAGGCTGGAGTTAATTTGTGTTTGTCAGTGGTAAGGTCGTATTTTTTAGGCCAGGTTGACTGATGTTTCCAAAAAACCGGTACCTTCGAATGTAAATTTTATTTCTATGTCGGAAGAATATCAGCCCATCGGCGTTTTCGATTCAGGTTACGGCGGACTTACTATTTTCAGTGAATTATTGAAGAAACTGCCTCAGTACGACTATATCTACCTGGGCGACAATGCCAGAAATCCCTATGGCACCCGTTCGTTTGAGGTAGTTTACGAATATACCTGGCAGGCAGTCAGGTATCTCTTCGAAAGTGGCTGTCAGTTGGTGGTTCTTGCGTGCAATACCGCATCCGCGAAAGCACTGAGAAATATTCAACAGCTGGATTTGCCGGTCCATTATCCCAACCGGCGCGTGCTTGGTGTAATCCGGCCGAGCGTGGAGATGATACCTGAAATGACAAAAACCGGTCATGTGGGGGTGCTTGGAACAACCGGTACCATACTTTCGGAATCCTATCCGCTTGAGATAGCCAAAATATCGCCGCACAGCCCGATTCAAGTTGTTCAGGAGGCTTGTCCCATGTGGGTGCCCATCGTGGAAAACAATCTGATAGAGAGCCCCGGTGCCGCCCTCTTCGTGCAACAGAATCTCGCCCGACTGTTTTCAAGGGATCCAATGATCGATACTGTTATTCTGGGATGCACCCATTATCCCCTGTTATCCCGGGTGATCATGAAATATCTGCCTGAAGGTGTGGTTTTGCTGGATCAGGGACCTGTGGTAGCAGAGAGGCTGCAGGATTATTTCGTCAGGCATCCCGATATGGACGCCCGCTGCTCGAAAACGGGGCGCAGGGATTACTTTACGACCGAATCGGCGGGTAATTTCGATCTGCTGGCCAACTTGTTTCTGGGCAGCGATGTGCGGTCAAAACACATTAAATTGGGGTAAACCGCGCAAAGTCGCCTGGCATGTTGTCTCTACAACACCAAATATTGTGCGACACATTTTTCCATGGCGGCAGCATTTGTTTCCAAAACCTTCAGATAACCCAATTGAGACAGGGTTCTGACACGGTTGTGTTCGGGATAGGATATTTTATAATAGGTATCGCCGTTCAGATAATCAGTCAGGAAGCGGATGGTTTGTTCCCAAACCATGTACCGGCAGGAGTAGACCAGACTTTCTTTTTCAAGCCGGGTAAGAAATTTATTGCTTTCAGAGAGATAACCACTGGTAAAGGCAACAAAATAATCGGTTTGGAAATAGATTTTGCGTGTATCTGCTTCGTCTTCCGCAGCACTGTTGCCAAGGGTCCGGATGGCATCCCCGAAATCAAAAAGGATGGTGCCGGGCATGACGGTATCCAGATCGATGATGCAGAGGATATGGCCAGCCTTGTCGTACAGGATGTTGTTGATTTTGGTATCGTTGTGTGTGATGCGAAGGGGCAGTTTTCCTTCATCCAGCCAATTTTGAAGCTGCAGCATCTCGTCCGCCCTTTGCAGCAGCTGGTCTGTTTCCTGCGTCATTGCACTGCAACGACCGGCTTTGTCGTTCGAAATGGCATCCAGAAACTGCTGAAACCGGAGTTTCCCATTGTGGAAACCTGGAATAGTCTCTACCAGGGCCGTGCCATCCATGTCAGAAATTTGAAGCTGAAACTGCCCGAATGCTTTTCCTGCGCTGTAAGCCTGGTCGGAATCTGTTACCTCCTCGATCCCGTGTGAATCGCGGATATAGAGAAAGAGCGTCCAGAAATTGCCATCTTCATCCTGCACATGGTGATTCCCGTCGGTGGCTGCGAGATAATTCATCACCTTCCTGTCTGGTTCTGTTTCACCTCCGGCAACCAGTTTTTTACGGATATGATCCGTTACGCTTACGATGTTGTTCAGCATTCCGGGTACGTCTTTGAATACCAGGTGGTTCTTGCGTTGCAGGATGAAATCTGGAGCCACATTTCCGTTGGTACGAAGGAGGAAAGTATCGTTGATATGACCATGGCCAAATGGTTTCCATTCAGCGATCTCTTCGGTTCTTCCGAAGGCGTTTAAAAAATGGAAGATCTTTTGGTCGTTCATTTGATTGATGTGATGATTATTTAATTTTTGTCTTCCGTTCGAAAAAACAGATTTCCATTTCACTGCATTCTACCGCGAACGGTGCTTTTCGGTGTTTTCCTACACAGGGCAACGCCCTGTGTAGGAAAACACCCACTTTGACCTGCGCCCTGCAAGGGCAGTATAATATATTGTATACCAATGTAATGGCCAGTAATTTATCTTATCCGTCCCTCCGTCCCTCCGTCTCTCCGTCTCTCTGTCTCTCCGTCTCTCCGTCCTTTCTACCACAAATGCACCGGGTACACCTCATCCTCAATCAGACGGGCTATCCTCCCTTTCACGATGGGTTTGTCTTCGATGTAAGTGACTCCAAACCAGGGAGAATCACATTCTATCACCTTGGTCCTGATGTTGCCGTTCAGGATGTTGTCGTTGATTAGCAGAGGTATATAGTATTCTGATTTCAGTTCGGAGCCGTGGTGGGTCAGAAAACGGATAAATCCTTCTTTGATGTAACCAAAAACATTGGGTTTTAGTCCCCAGAAATTCATCGAAACCGGACTTTTGGGATCCAGCCTGTGACGGCCATCTTCTTCGTAAAAGAAGATTCCATCGGGCTCACCAATGATTTTCGTACGTTCGACTACATTGGTCAGATATTCGTTTGTATCGGTTGAACAAACTCCCCTGGAGACTGATCCGTGGTCGGAAAGGGTATTTTCCACGTTGTATCCAATCATGGCATACTCGCGGGGATCGGTTGATGACGCAAGAAAACCTGCCATGGCCTGGTACGCCTTTGTCCCGTAAAAATCGTCGGCATTGATCACTGCCATTGGTTCGTTGGCAACGCCATCTGCCATCCAAAGGGCGTGGGCAGTACCCCAGGGTTTTTGCCGGTCGGGGGAGAGGGTAAAACCTTCGGGCAGTATATCGGGCGACTGGTAAACATATTCTACGGCTATCCGGCCTGCCAGTTTGGGATCAAACCGTGCTTTGAAAGCTGCTTCGAAATCGTGACGGATTACAAATACTACCTTCCCAAAACCGGCGCGGATGGCGTCGTAGAGGGAATAATCGATGATTGCTTCACCGTTTGGACCAACTTCGTCCAGTTGTTTTAAACCTCCGTAGCGGCTGCCCATTCCGGCAGCGAGAATAATGAGAGTAAGCTTCATAAGAGAGGTATAATTTATTAGTGATGGGCTAACAGCTAACAGCTAACGGCTAAAAGCTATTAGCAATTAGCCGTTAGCCTTTAGCCTACCAGTTTTTTTTCTTGTATCCCCAGATTGAATAATAGATGAAGAGGATGTAACTGGGCAGCATCACCAGGTAGGCCAGCTGCGAACCATAAAGATCGGACAATTTACCCCAAAGCAGTGGAAGCAGTGCACCACCCAGGATGGCCATGATCAGCATGGCGGAACCTGTTTTGATGAAACGGCCCAAATTATGAATGGCAAGGGGCCAAATGGCGGGCCATACCAGTGCATTGGCAAATCCAAGGATGGCAATAAAGAATACTGAGGTAATTCCTGTTGTGCATACTGCAAACATCAGAAAAATTATCCCAAGAATTCCGGACCACTGCAGCGCAAATCGTTGGGAAATCACCTTTGGAATCAGGATAATTCCCAGGATATAGGCAAGCGTCATCGATACCAGGGTATAGGATGTAAATACTTTTGCACTGGAAATTTCAATACCAAGCGACATACCGTACCGGATGATGGTGTCACCTGCAATAACCTCCGCTCCGACATAAAAGAAAAGCGTTAGTACGCCTAAAATCAGGTGCGGAAATTGCCAGATACTGGTTTTCGCCACTGAACCGTTCACTTCCATTTCGTCTTCGCTTTCGGCCTCAATTTCTGGTAGGGGAGAATATCTAACGCCAATACCAAGAAGGAAAAAGATGACGGTCATGACGCTGTAAGGGCCAATTACCCTGTTTGCCAGTTCATTCAGGGCAATAATTTTCGCAGATTCATCCATTTGTGCCAGACTTGCTACAAATGAGTCACCATCATTCAGGATGTAATAGGCTAAAATAAGCGGAGCAATGGCACCTGCCATTTTATTGCAAATACCCATAATACTGATTCTTTGGGCTGCACTTTCCCTGGGACCTAAAATGGTCACATACGGATTAACGGCAGTCTGCAGGATGGTTAATCCTGTACCCAGAACGAACAAACCTGTCAGAAACATCCCGTACGTGCGGGTGGCTGCAGCGGGAATAAACAGCAAGGTTCCGAGGGCCATGACCCAGAGGCCAACCATCATCCCATTTTTGAATCCTGTTTTCTTCAACACCCAGGAGGAGGGGAGTCCCATCACGAAATAGGCGATATAAAAGGCAAATGCTACAAACATGGCCTGGAAATTGGTTAGCTGGCAAGCGATCTTCAGATAGGGAATCAGGATACCGTTGAGCCAGGTGACAAACCCGAAAATAAAAAAGAGTACCGCGATGATGACCATCGGAATTAGATTGGAACCCGTCGATTTTGTTCCTGCAGGGGTGGATTTGGACATAAAAATTTGATTTTAGTAGTTTGTGGTGCAAAATAGGTAAAAAAGAGACATAAGACATAAGACATGAGACATAAGACATAAGACATGAGACATAAGACATAAGACATGAGACATGAGATATGAGATATGAGATATGAGACATGAGATATGAGATATGAGATATGAGACTTAGGTGTTGAGAAAATCAAAAGTTCTCATGGCTCCTGTCTTATAGCTCACTTTCATCTTCCTTGTACCAGGATGCATATTTGTTGTAATTATTTGAAATGCGGTTGATCTCGCCCTCGATTAATTCGGGACTGACTTCCTTGATTTTTTTTGCCGGTGATCCGCCGAAAACTGAACCTGTGTCAACGATCGTTCCTTTAGTTACTACAGCTCCGGCAGCAACAATCGAATTGCTATGCACGACTGCATCATCCAGTACCACGGCATTCATGCCGATAAGTACGTTATCGTGTATGGTACAGCCATGAACAATGGCACCATGTGCTATGGATACATTGTTTCCAATATTGGTGGCTGATTTCTCAAAAGTGCCGTGAATGATGGCGTTGTCCTGGATATTTACATTGTTGCCAATCCGGATATAATTCACGTCACCGCGTAATACAGCCCCGAACCAAACGCTGCAATTATCACCAAGAACCGTATTGCCAATCAATACAGCATTCTCGGCCAGGAAACAATTCTTTCCCATGAGAGGAGTTTTCCCCTGCAAAGTTTTTATGATGGCCATTTTCTAAAAAAGTTTAAATTTGTGCATCAAAAATAGCAAATAATTAATTGAACGATATGTCCATTGAAACAAAAGTAATTGAACTTGAAGAGGTGTCGATCCGGTTTTCGGGAGACTCGGGTGATGGCATGCAACTTACCGGAACACTCTTTTCTGATACATCCTCCCTCCTCGGGAATGATATTTCAACCTTTCCTGATTATCCTTCCGAGATCCGCGCGCCTCAGGGAACAGTAGCCGGTGTATCCGGGTTTCAGATTCAGTTTGGAAACAAAAAGGTGAGCACACCGGGTGATTTGGCCCATGTTCTGGTTGCTATGAATCCTGCAGCGGTGAAGGCCAATGCCAAATTCATGATGCCGGGAGGTACCATCTTTTATGATTCCGACAGTTTCAACCAAAAGAATTTTGAAAAGGCGAAGTTCGCGACCGACGATCCTTTCACCGAACTCAACCTGATCGATTTTAACAAAGTCCCTGTTCCTGTTACCCAGCTTACCAGAGAGGCTTTGAAAGATCTCGAAATTGACAACAAGAGTATCCTCCGCAGCAAGAACATGTTTGCCCTGGGTTTGATCTGCTGGGTATTTAGCCGTCCGCTGGATTATATCGAAACCTATCTGACAAAAAAATTTGGCAGGAAGGAGCAGGTGCTTGAATCCAATCTGAGGGTTTTGCATGCAGGATACAATTATGCCTGGAACCTGCAGCACATGACCCCGAGATATGTGGTTCATCCTGCCCCCATCGAAAAGGGTTTATACAGGAATATCAATGGAAATTATGCTACAGCCTGGGGTTTATTGGCTGCTGCCGAAAAGGCCGGATTGGAACTTTTCATTGGTTCTTATCCCATTACACCTGCCACAGAGGTATTGCAGGCTCTTTCGGAAAGAAAAGACCTGGGTGTTAAAAGTTTTCAGGCAGAAGATGAAATTGCCGGAATCTGTACCTCCATTGGGGCTGCATTTGCCGGCGATCTGGCTGTTACTTCCACCTCCGGTCCGGGTTTTGCCTTGAAATCAGAGGCACTTGGTTTGGGTGTGATCGCCGAATTACCCCTGGTAGTTGTCAATGTACAGCGTGGTGGTCCGTCGACGGGGCTTCCTACCAAAACAGAACAATCCGATCTGCTCCAGACTTTGTATGGCAGAAACGGGGAGAGCCCGGTTGTCGTGGTTGCCGCATCGACACCTTCCGACTGTTTTCATTATGCCTATATGTCGGCAAAAATAGCATTGGAACGCATGGTTCCCGTGGTTTTGCTGACGGATGGCTTTCTTGGCAACGGAACAGAGCCATGGAAGGTTCCTTTGCTGGCTGAGCTTCCATCAATAACTCCCAGAATTGCCAGGGATGCCTCCAAATTCAAACCCTATCAACGCGATCCAAAGACTTTGGCACGCGAATGGGCATTCCCGGGGATGGATGGATTTCAGCACAGGATTGGCGGTCTTGAAAAGGATGCTGCAGGAAATGTAAGCCATGATCCTGCCAATCACCAGCTGATGTGCGAAATCAGAAGAGACAAGGTGGAGGCAGTGGCCGATATGATACCTGAAATAGAAGTGGTAGGAGAGAACTCCGGCGATTTGCTGGTGGTCGGATGGGGAGGCACACTGGGCCACCTCGACACCGCTGTGCGGGAGTTGCAGCTGGCCGGGACAAAAATCAGTCTGGCACAATTTAACTACATCAAACCACTTCCTTCCAATACAGCTTCAGTTTTTACAAACTTCAGGAAAATTGTGGTGTGCGAATTAAATCTGGGTCAGTTTATTGGCTATCTGCGCGATAAATTGCCTGAATTTAAATATCATCAATTCAATAAAATTCAGGGACTTCCCTTCACCATACAAGAACTTTCGGATCATTTTATTAAACTCATAGCGGAATAATCATGTTGGAAACTTTAAATTATACGCTCAAGGATTTCAAGAGCGAGAACGAAGTAAGATGGTGTCCTGGCTGTGGTGACCATGCCGTTTTAAATGCCATCCAGAAGGCGATGGCTAATTTGGGTGTGCGTCACGAAGATTTTGCCGTTATCTCCGGAATCGGGTGTTCTTCCCGCTTCCCCTATTATATGAGCACCTATGGATTTCACACGATACATGGACGCGCTGCAGCCATTGCATCTGGTGTTAAATGCGCCAATCCCAAACTGACCGTATGGGAGATTACCGGTGACGGTGATGCGCTGGCTATTGGCGGAAATCACTTTATCCATGCCATACGCAGAAACATTGATTTCAATATCGTCCTATTTAACAATAAGATATACGGATTAACCAAGGGACAATATTCGCCTACCACCGATCGTGGTTTTGTGACCAAGACTTCCCCGATGGGAACCATTGAAGATCCTTTCGTACCCGGACAGCTGGTTCTTGGAGCGGGTGGTACCTTTTTTGCGCGGTGTGTCGACAACAATCTGAAGCATTCGCAGGAGATCTTTGAAGAGGCAGCCCGGTTTAAAGGAACTTCGGTGGTTGAGGTGCTTCAGAACTGCGTGATTTTCAACGATGGAGTGCACGAAGCGATCTCTGACCCCAAAACCAGGGAGGAGCATCAGATCTTTCTGAAACATGGTGAACCGATGATTTTTGGCAACAACCGCGACAAGGGAATTGTGCTTGAAAAGGGCAAACTTAAAGTTGTAAAGGTGGGAGAAGGTGGAATTAGTATGGATGAGGTACTTGTTCACGACGCTGCTGATCAGGACGGATTCTTGCAACAATCACTGATTAATATGAAATTGCCCGACTTTCCTGTAGCCATGGGGGTTATTCGCGCGGTTCCTTCCAAAGTCTACAATGAAGCGATGGAAGCCCAGATTGCTGAGGCAAAAGCTAAATCTAAAATTTCTTCTGTAGATCAGCTCTTGTCGAGCGGTAATACGTGGACGGTGGATTAGGAAGATATGAGATATGAGACATGAGATATGAGGCATGAGATAACCAAAATCTCTTCGTCTTATATCTCATTTTTTTGTTTGACTTTCTGACATAATTTAAGATAATGGTTAGGAATTTTCTATATAATTAACCATTTTTTTGCAACATATCGGCGAATTTGACGTTCAACACCATAGAGTTGATCCGATTTCAGCAAAATCTTGATTCAAAGGATCAGATCCCCTTATCATAGCTATGCACCTTTATCATTTGATATTGGTGTTTTAATTTTTAAAATTCAACAATGAGCATCAACAATCCATCGCCACAAAAAATACCCTTTGATATTTTTCTAGAAGATTTTCGTGACCGGAGCCGGCATGCCTATCGGGTACGGGCAGATATTGATAAACTGAGTACCAACAGGGGAATGCCACCATTTGTGATGAGAGAAGTAATGTCGGGCAATCCCTTGTCTGTTAATATTCCGGAGCAGTATGGCGGAAGGGGTGGCAAGGTAGAGGAGATTCTGGCCATGCTTTCGGCTGCCTCTTACGAATCTCTGGCTCTATCGCTCACTTTGGGTATAAATTCTGCTCTTTTCCTTCAGCCTCTGGCCAAATACGGCACTGCAGAAGCCAGGCTAGCGGTATTTGATCGTTTTCTGAGCTCTCAAAATATGGGTGGATTAATGATTACGGAACCCGGTCATGGCAGCGATGCACTGAATATGCAAACTTCCTTTACTTCGGATGGGGAGAGTTACAATATCAGGGGAACGAAGCACTGGGCCGGATTGACCGGATGGGCTGATTTCTGGCTCTTAACTGCTCGTGAGCAGATGAAGAGCGGAGATTTAAAACGTGACATCGATTTTTTTATATGCGATGTGAACCAGGATGGCCAGCACATCATCGTTGAAGAGTTTTTTGATAATCTCGGGCTTTACCAGATTCCTTACGGGCGCAACCGGATTGATGTTGAAGTACCTCATCTTTATCGTTTACAACCTCATTCTACGGGGATTAAGCTGCTTCTGGATCTGTTGCACCGCAGCAGACTGCAGTTTCCTGGTATGGCGCTTGGATTCATTCAGCGCATGCTGGATGAAGCGCTTTCACATACCAGAGACCGGTCTGTCTCGGGAAAGAGGCTGGTTGAATACGATCAGGTTCAACATCGGATTTCAGAACTCCAATCCTCTTTTACCATCGCCTCGGCAATGTGCGCCAACAGCAGTGGTAAGGCCGGGATTGAGCACGATCTTTCCATGTGCGCGGTCGAGGCCAACTCCGTGAAAAGTTATGTTACCGATCTCATGCAGAGTGCCGCACAGTCGCTGGTACAGCTGGTGGGGGCAAAGGCTTACAGGCTGAGCCACATCGGCGGCAGAGGAATTACTGACAGTCGCCCGTTTCAGATTTTCGAAGGATCCAACGACATGTTGTATTCCCAGATTTCGGACGCGGTAGTAAAGCAAATGAAACAAGCTAAAGAATCAAATCTTTATAAATTTCTTATTAACAATGATTTATCTCAGAAGGCAACCGGATATCTGAAGGATCTGCTTGATTTTAATCTGAATATGGAATTACCTCAGCGTAAGATGGTTGAATTGGGCCAGGCCTTATCCCGGATCATTTCTATGGAAATGGTACTGGATCTGGGTGAAAAAGGATTCCGCTCCGATTTGATTGAGAACAGTCTTGCCACCTTAAGAAAGGATATTTCTGCCTTAATGGGTCACTTTAATTATTCGGATCAGGCCAATCTGATTGAAGATTACCAGGACAACAGTGTTTGGTATTCACTGGCAACAAAATAAGACATGAGATAGGAGATATAAGATATGAGATATAATATATGAGCGATTTTGATTTTCTCATATCTCGTTTCTCGTGTCTTGCGTCTCATTCTACGCAATTTTTCCTGAAATTGTAAATGATGGTATTGTTCTTGTCAATCTCACGATAAAATTGGTCAAGGTAATTGATCATCTCCTTCTTTGTCCGTTCTGATATATAGGTGCAACCGTTGATAACCTTGTAAAATTGCTCCTTTTTATCAACGAACTCTTTTAAAGCCTTCAGAATTTCCTCATCGCTCCGGCACAAACCAATGTAAAGTCTTTCGGTAACTGATTTGATGCTCAATTTGTCTGAAGGAATGGCATAATCAGCATTCACGAGGCCTGAATAATCAAAGTCATAGGGTATTACCATTCCCAGGTCAGGTCTGTCAGATTTAAGCAGCGACACAATCTTACAGTTGTGCTGGTTGGGAACCGACCAGTCTGTATTCCCGATCATATAATTGAAGACAGCCATTCTGTTCATTGCCTCCGGTAACATGTTCTTTTGTCCCAGTTTGGTGGAAGGTACCTCTACAGACTTGGTTCTATCTGCCAAAAGGCCGAGTGGTTCAATCAGAAATCCATAGGACTGAACCGGTTTTTTGACTTTGTAAGTATTGATATAATCGATCTTCAGGAGTCTGACCCTGAAGCTATAGTCTGTCAGGACGTTGTATAGTTTGTATATTAAATACTCTTTCACTAGATTCTCTTCATTGCCGTATTTGCAGTGGGTTACCAGCTTGATGGCTTCTATTTCCTTCAGGTCGTCTTTTTTGAATCCTGCATTTTTAAAATTCAGTTTGATTGGGGGAAAGTCACAGAAACCATTGCGGAATTCGCCCCTGGATTTTAATTTGATCTCCTTGTTGACGGAGTCTTTGTCGTTGATATGGTAAGTTAACGTAGCCTTCAGATAATCTTCCTTCGATCGTTTGCGCGTGTACTCGGTCATGTTGAAACGCAGCGATAACCGCAAAATCTCATCGTTTGTGAACAGTCCGAAATCACCCTTTAACGTGTCGACAACGGCAAATTTGCTGTCGGCCGAATCATCCTGGCTAAAGAGATCAGGTGAAAGAAACAGCGATAGAAGAAGCAGGAGAAAAAAATGTTTTTTCATGACTTTCAGGTTTTTACAGAATCATTTGTACTTACTCAGCCAATGAAGCAGCATTTTATCTAATTGCTGACAAAAGTGTATTCTTTTTGCCTAAAATGCCTATCATGCCGTCTTAATTTAATTATCAAGCATTATTTATGAAAAGATCAATTTATTTTTTGTTGATACTATCTGTCATCATTTCGGCATGCAATCCTTCGCTAAATGTCACGAAATCCTATGTGAACAAGGAGGTTACGCCAAAAGCTTCATATACCTCGATCTTTGTTTTCGCGATGGTGCCGGATAATACGGTCAAAGTGACTACAGAAAACCGGCTGGAAAAATTATTCAAATCCCGCGGCAAAACCGTGGTAAAAAGCCACGTTCTCTTCCCCCAAACCGGAAATGAACCATCCCGCCTGTCGGTTGAACAAAACACCGCTGCAATCAAGAAAGCCGGTTGTGATGCCATCATGACCGTTGCTGTGGTGGACGTGCAAAAGACCGAAAGCTATAATTCGGGAACTGCCTATGCACCGACCGGTACAAATATGGCTTACGGGAGCTATTTTGGATATTACAACTACATGACTCCGTACACCAGTACACCGGGCTTTTATTCTGTCGATAAAACGTATTATATGGTGACCAATTTTTATGATACTGCCTCAGACAAATTATTATGGTCAATTAGTTCAACTACCTATAGTCCAAATAGTTTCGAGTCATGGTTTCAGGATTATTCCGGAACCATCCTGTCTCAGCTGAAGAAGGATGGGCTGATAAAGAAGTAAGCTGTTTACTTCTTTGCGGCCTTGCCTGCTCCGATGGGTATACCTACAACGAAATAAATTGATCTGTTATATTGTTTGGGTAACAGATCGTCGGTTGAGATGTTCATCAGTCCCATGTAATAACGTATGCCCAGGTTCATGCCATTTCCTCCAAGCAGACGGTATCCGATTCCTGCCATCATCCCCGCATCGATCCGGTGGTAATTATCTGAATTTTCAAGTTTATAAGTCAGGTCGTCCGAATCGACAATTTTTTTGTTGAAAGTGTCAAAGCACTTGGTTCTAAGACCGAGCATCGGACCTGCTTCAGCAAAGAAGCGTTTATTAAACTTGTATTTCATCATCAAGGGTACATTGAAATAGGCGAGCTTCCTGTCCACGTCTCCACCTGCGAATGCTTTATCCAGGGTGTCATTGTCCAGCGTGTACACGGGCAGATTAGCTATTCCCAAGGAGGATTTTACGATCACACCGGTGTGGAAGAGCCAGGATGGGTTCTTCAGTTTGAAGTCGAAATAGAATCCAAGATTGAAATAGTTTGCATACTTACCCTGATCCAGACCGCTGATCGTTGCGAGGTTGAGTCCGCCATCCATCCCGAATTCGATTTTGCCTGAATTAAGCTTATCTCCGAGTAAAATGGAGATAATCACCTGTGAATTTGCGGTATAGGAAAAGATAAGAAGTGTAAAAGCCAATAAAATTTTTCTCATTTTCAGCTTTTTATAGACCGAACCGGTATTGCAGACTCGTTAAAAATTGGTTCCGGGATCCGAGGAAGCCATATTCTGCCCGAATCATCCAATGTTTGTTGTATTGGTATTGAGATCCAACGACAAAGTTCCATTTATCTTTCAGTTGTTTCTCGAGAGAATATTGAACACTTGCTGATTTCCCATCGTTGAGCGCTGCATCCATGCTGTTGAACGGATTTCCGGCACTGTCGAGAGCCCGGTTTGCAGTCGCGTATTTTGCTTGATTAACCGGATTGTTTTGCTGGGAAGATGTCAGACTATTCCACCAGCTATCGACTGTAACCTGAGATTCTCCTACTTTTTTAATACCATTGTCCACTTTTACCTGTAGCTAATTCGGTGGCACAATCTCAGAAAGATTGATGGAACCCTTGGTTTCTGACGAGAATTTTACCCTGAACCCGCCAACCCAAAACGCGATATTCTGCTGGGGTTTTTTAAGCTTGAAGCTCTTACCCATGCGGGGTCCAAAGACAAATGTAAAGACTGGTTTTTCAAGGGCATCCACATCGGTCCAGGCGCAATTCATGTCGAGGGCCAGCCAGCCCCCGCCAATGCCTATGGTTGGGGTCATTCCAATTCCCATCATGGTAGCACTAAATTCGGCCTTTGTGCTAAAAGAGGTTACTTCGTGCCATTCATTGTTTGCATCCGGGATGTATACTCCTGCGCTTATCGCGGTGGATGTTTGGGCTTTCCCCATGAGTCCGTAAACGTTCAGAAATGGCAGGACCCAAATATCCGGCCGGACTGTAAAGGCAGCAGCCCATGCTTCGGATTCATCAAATCGAATAATTTCATCCAGGTTGTACATGGGGCCATTGTTGAACCCGACAGAAAGGTTGTCGATCAACAAAGCTGATTTCTGTGTCAGGTAATTTACGCTCACTCCGGCAGAATAGGGAAGATCATATCCTTTTTCTAAGGCTTTGGCACCCCATATTGGCAAAGAATAGGGGTATCCCTTGGTTTGAAGGCTGTCTTTTAATGCTTCATTTTTCTTTCCTACCACCTTGTTGGTATATACCTGACTGTAAGCCTGGCTAAGAGAGATGGTGACCAGGAGAAATGTGTAAAATAGGTTTTTCATCACAACTGGGTTAGTTGGTCTATTAGATAATTTGCTTAAAGACTGTAGGTAAGTAGTCCGGGTTAAGAGTTTACTTTTCAACAGTCTTTAAGCAAAAAAAAAAAATTATTTGGTTGTTTTACTCATCAGACCTTTGGACTGGAGTTCAGTTTTAATGGTTAAAATCACCTCATCAATGGTTTTGTCAATTTTTGTAGGATTCAGTGAGGAGGTAGTGCCGGCCCAAATTAACTTGTTGTCAGTCAGGGAGAAGACACTCGTTTCAACCAGGTAGGTCTTGTCTTCCGAGTAGTAACCGGGCGTACCATAAACACCTCCGTAGCCTCCGAAATAACCTCCGCGATAGCCGCCGTACCATCCTCCTGCATAGGTTGTTCCAGGAGTATAGGAGGTACTCTTTTCAACTTCTTTCAGTTGCATCATGATTACGCCGTCAAATCCATCGCTCTTCAGTTTTGCAGACAACTGTTCTTCCGTTGCGTCCGCAGTAAGATAACTGTAGGATTGAATGCCAATTGGAGCTTTTATCTGTTTAACAATTTTGTCTTCCGCAATTCGCCTGGACGATTCGTCCTTCAGTTTGGCAACGACCAGTACTTTCTTAAAAGGTTTTAAAGTTGCCGGTGTTACGGATGGATCCAGCCAGCTTTTCTCGAGTTTGGTTGCCGGTGAACAAGCGATCATTAATGCTATGAAGCCTAATGCCAATAACGAATTGATTTTATAGTGTTCTGTTTTTAAAAGTGAAATAAATTATTGTTTTTATTTTATCTGGTTGTTTAAAAGCCAGTTGTTCAAGGTAATAATTTTTTTGAGACTTTTTTGGCGATTTAAAGAGAAATTGTTCACCTGTCATGACGGCATATTCTGTAGTCAGGAAAATATTTTCCTTTACAAAAAACAACGCGCTGATCAATTAACTCTCAACTCTCAACTATTTTACCGTGTACCCTTTGCCTTCGATACAAGCAGAAAAGGCTTTCTTATAGCTGTCAACTTTTGCCTGGTCTGTTGCGGCTGCACTAGCCTGAGCCTGCTCGTTTTGCTGTGCTTGTTGCTGTCTTCCCCTGCCAACACCTTTCATTCCGCCAGCTGTAGCACCGATGGCTGCCCCTTTACCGGCATCACCTGCAATGGCACCGACGGCTGCACCTGCCACTGCGCCTCTTGCTGCTCCCTTAACTGCCCCACCGGTGGGACCTGATTGTACGGCTGCCTCTGTTTTCGGGAGGTTCAAAGGATCGATACCCGATTGTTCCATGCCCCACATGTAGCAATCAAATTCATCTTTCTTTTGTTGTTTCTGACTCTGTCCCTTTGCAGGAAACACGACCAATTTCAGTCCGTTGGAGATCTGGTTATAAGTCATCTTTGAAGTATCAGGCAACGCTTTTGTTGTTGGAACCTGAGCGAGAGCAGAACCAGATGAAATCAAGAAAATAACCAGTAAAGTTATAGGTACAAATGTTTTAAATAAATTGTTTGTTTTCATTTTTTTTGTTTTAGAATTTATAGGTAAATGTATTTTTCATCATGCAATTTAGTGTTTTCCCTGGAATTTAAATTACAGTCAAGTCCAACTATAAACAATTGTTATCAATGAGTATTTTAGATTGAGCGAGATGGATTTAATCCCATTCCTCGTTTTTCCCGGTTCAGGAGTTTTATCCTGCACCCCCGCAAAAGTAAACCACCGCAACTATTCGCTCCTGACACTTGGTTTATCATTTTTCTTTTGATCCCCTTGCATCAAAAATTTGCCTATGAGGAAAGCGATGATTATCGCTACATACAACTGACCGGTTATTGATATCAGGTAAGCGAGTGTCTGCGTTTCAGGAATTCGAGGAGTAATATCGCCATAGCCAACGGTTGACATGGTAATAAAAGTGTAATAGAGAAAATGGGAGAAATTAGGGTCGGCCATGTAATTTGGAAAGTTATAGGCATCGGGAAAAATTCGGAAGCAAACCATAGTCAGACTGGCACCAACTATTCCGGCCAGCGTGTAGATATTTATGGAGGTGATTAAAACATTAACATTGACTGAATCCGATCTGGATATGAATCTGGTAAGATGTGATATCACAACTGCAAAAAAGAATGCGATAAAGAAGAGTTTCAAAAAATCGATGTAGATAGATTCAATACCCAGGGGTTTTAACCATATGACAATAATCATCAGCAATACAAGGATCCGTACCAATCGTTTGCTTGACTTTCTGAATTTAGCCACCAACATGCTTTGTACAAACAGGAAACTCAGGGTGATTACAAAAATGAGCTGATAAAGCACTCCTTTTCCTGCAAATGCAGGCAATACCAACAAAAGAATTGTTGACAACAGAAGAAGTTGAAAACGATTCCGATCGATCCAGACAAGGGTTTTATTGTAGTGGTGTTTCAACGTGATTTGCAAAATTTAATTGTCTCATATTCTGAGCACACAGTCCGTTCATCCATAATTGGGCCCTTTACCCCGGAAAGATGAAATGTTTTTCCTCCCTCTTTAAGTCTTTGGTTGATTGCCTTAAGACCTTCCAAACCGAGGCATCGATGCTGTTTACTGCAAGCATTTCCGGTCATCAATCCGGCAATCACGCCTAAAATTAAGGTAAGAAGAATGGTCATTGCCATACTACTTTACCTTTTCCGGAGGGATTCCGGTTTCTTCAACTGCAACGGTCGAATTAATCCAACTTATAAATAATTTATAACCAATCGACATCACAATCGCTCCTGTAAATAGCCCGATAAAGCCGGAGAGGATAAATCCGCCAATGACGCCGATAAATATTACCAGCATGGGAACCGGTGCGCCTTTGCCCAATAAAATGGGTTTCAGGATATTGTCCGAGAGTCCGGCCACCAAGAGAAGAACAGTCCAAATAGCCGCCGGCCCAAACTCTTTGGTTGCAAACATATAAGCAATGATGGGGAACGTAATAAAGAATAAAGGCAATTGAAGAACTCCCAGAACAAAAACCAGTAAGGTCCAAATTCCTGCATAAGGTACCCCTGCCAGCATAAACAGGATGCCGTTCAACAAGGCAAGAATGAGTGCTACGCCAAGGATGCCCTTTACAACACTGCCGACTGTTTTCACGGTCATGTCGGCATACTCATCCCCTTTTTCGCCCGCTAATTTTCTGAAAAATTTACGGATTTCTTCTCCTGCCTCACCAAAAACCAGAAGGATACCGGCGATGATAAGCGATACCAGGATCTGGATTACTCCACCTGCAGCGCTCAAAATCCCTTTTCCTACTTTGCTGCCAACAACCAATAGCTGTTCCTGGTATTTGACAACGAGTTGCTGTAAATCACCTGAGGCATTTTGCCAAAAATCAAAGACTTTATTTCCAATGATCGGCCATTCCTTTACCTTTTCGGTAGGTGGAGGTATAGAGAGAGTCCCATCTAAAAAGCTAACCTTTAGTGCTTTTACCTCCTCTACGAGGTTCCCAATCAGAAATCCGACAGGGACTATTAAAATGGCCAGGAAGGAAAAAACGATAATAAAAGAGGCCAGTTTCGGACTCCCACCCATCATATTGGATAGTTTTTTATGTAGCGGGAAAAGCGCCAGAGAGAGTATCATGCTCCATAACATGATGCTGACAAAAGGATACAAGATCAACAGACACCAGGCAACAATCAGAATAAGAATGAACAGCCGGATGGTGGTGTCGTAAACTGAATTGTTTGAGGATTGATTTTTCATACTTTTTTTAATGATAGATTAAAATTAAAGAGGATAAATATTTCAGTCATTGGTAGATCTTCTAAAAAATCATTTTGCGTTCAGTTCATGAAATTACTAAATTCTGATTGATTTTGGAACACTTGTAGTCTAGTTTCTTATGTAGCAACGAGTCCGTAAATAAGCCTCTCTTTCGTAGTTATCCCATATGCCGACTGCATTGATATTTGTTTCCAATTGCCCCGTTGTAATGCCAAAATTAACTTTTCGTTCAAGAGCGATTTCAGTCTGGGCGGCGTAGTATAGCGAATGAATTCCTTTATTTTGCCAATCGGGATGAACTCCATTGAAATACAAATCAATCGTATCATAATTCCTAAGCGCTTTCAGGATATGGATAAATCCGAAAGGAAATAATCTTCCATTTGCTTTTTTAAATGCTTTTGAAAGTGAAGGGAAAATTATACCAAAACCAACGACATTGTCTTTTTCATCCAGGATAAAGCATAAAAGCTCGGGGCGGGCAAAACCAAAATAGGATTCGGTGTAGTACTTAATTTGCTTTTCAGTCAATTCAGTAAAACCGTAGAGGTTTTTAAATGCAATATTTAAGGTATGAAAGAATTTTGGTATCAGCGGAATAGCTTCCTTTTTGGTTTTTGGAATGAATGTTCTTACATTGTACTTATTGGCAATAAGCTTATTGATGCGGGCAATCTTTTCCGGAACCGGCCGGGTGGTATCTATTTTGTTCTGTACCCAGTCGACGGATTTAGTGAATCCATGTTTTTCCATGTGAACAGGAAAGTATGGATAATTATACGCGCTTGTTATAGCCGGTTCATTCTCAAACCCTTCCACCAACATCCCCTCCGGGTCAAGATCCGAGAAGCCCAGCGGACCATGAATTCCCTTCATTCCACGGGCACTTCCCCATTCTTCAGCCGCATCCAGCAATGCTTTAGATACATCCGGGTCATCAATATAAGCAATCCAGCCAAATCGTGTTCGTTTATCGTTCCACCGTTCGTTGGCCTTATGATTAACAATGGCAGCTATCCGCCCTGCTACTTTATTGTCTTTATATGCCAGCAAATAGGCTGCGTCACAATGTTCAAACGATGGATTTTTTTTACGGCTAAAGGTATTCCACTCGTCGAAGATCAAAGGTGGAACCCAGTTTTTATCTTTTTTGTAAAGTTCGAAAGGAAACAGAATAAATCTCTTCATCTCTTTCCTTGTAATTGCTTCCTTAATTGTTATCATTATAAGTTTCTTGTTTCTCAAATGATTTTTTATCCGGACCTGCCGATTTTTTCACCTAAAATTGATTCCCGGCAAGGTATGAACCCATTGGCAAATGTAAATTCTTCGGCATATATCCATCGCATCCGCGAAAAGGTGTTTAAACAGTTTCTAATTCAAATGCTAATTTATACAAACTATCATCAGTTCTTTGGATTCAATTTCATAAAAAAACAAAACTCATCGCTGTCCTACTGCATAGGTCCAGCCATGAGTTTGTTATCGTAAAATTGTTGTATGATTCACAACAATCCCCGGCCAATGATTATTTTTTCTTGAAATCAAAACAAAGAACACCGCCTAAGCCAAACTGCCAGAGAGCAGCATAATCCGTAACCGGATAGGCACCATACCAGCCATACCATATATCCGTACCGACTGCAGCGATTGAGTGCTGTAAATAAGCCTGTAATTTCAATGAAGCGGCTGAGCTGGTCTTGATTCTGACACCAAGTTTGGCATCCCAGGCAAATTTGGTTGCATTGTCATTATTATATCCAACAACATTCATACCCAATCCCAGTCCGCCATAGGGCATAATCTTCGCTTCCGGATCCGGACCAAAATATTTATTCCAACCCAGCATAATGTAATTCATGGAAACGTCAGTGGCAGTATTTGCGTTTAACTTACCGGTGATTTCTGCAGTTGAAGCACTCCTTAGATATTTTAATTCTACTGATTGATCCCACATGGTGAAGAATTCAAAGCCACCACCATATTGAAAAGCTCCCGGAAAATGAATCTTGCCAGCATCGAGATTAACATTGGCCCCGAAGTTGTAACCGGCATCAAGGTTAAGGCTGATGGTGCCGGGTTGTGCACGCAAAGCTACTGAACACAATACAATAGCAGAAATAAATAAAAGTTTTTTCATGATAAAATTGTTACGTGACGATTAAAATAAACTGCTTATCTGCTTCGCACAAGTAAAGAAATTATTTAGCTTTGCCTATGGCCATTGTAGAACACTATCCAAAAGATTTCCAAGAATTCCTCAGTCAATTCAAATCTGAAGAGGATTGCTGGAACTACATATTTGAATTGAGATGGCCAAATGGATATACTTGTCTAAAATGCAACAGTAATAAATACTGGCTAACCGAGAAAAAGTTGATTCATTGTTCTTCCTGTTAAAATCAAACATCAATTACGGGAGGTACAATATTTCAAGGGACGAGAAAACCATTATTGCTTTGGTTTCACATTATCTGGTGGGTTGTAGCACAAAAAACTGGAGCAAGTGCTTATAACCTGAAAGATTTCATGGGATTTGGTTCATATGAAACAGCATGGGTTTGGCTACACAAACTTCGCAGAGCAATGGTACGACCAGATAGAGACAAACTTGTAGGGTCAGTTGAGGTTGATGAGACCTATATTGGAGGCAAAGAAATCGGCAAAGGCAAACAAGGAAGGGGTGCAGAGACTAAAACCTTAGTGGTTGTAGCTGCTGAATGTAAAGGGAAACAAATAGGTCGTGTCCGATTCAGCATTATATCTGACGCATCTGGGGATAATCTGCTGAGGTTTATTGAAGATAATATTGAACCAGGCAGTACAATTATCACCGATGGCTGGAGTGGCTATAGTACTTTATCTCAATCAAAGAAATTTAAGCATGAAGCAAAAATCATTTCTGGCAGTGGGCAAGAAGCACATGAATTATTACCCCATGTGCACATGGTTGATTCGCTTGTAAAGCGATGGCTTAATGGAACACATCAGGGAAACGTTTCGCCGAAACATCTGTCGTATTATCTTGATGAATTTGCTTTTCGATTCAATCGGAAACTTTCAACATACAGAGGGAAGTTGTTTTATCGGTTTATGCAACAAGCAGTGACAACCCCTCCGATGCCATTGAAAAAAATTGTGAAAGAGAATCAACTTGTTTAAAGCAGATAAGCAGTTT